>JADFZV010000024.1:0-800 GCA_015232335.1 Alphaproteobacteria bacterium
GATAAAGTGCGCCGATGACCTTGAAGCGTAAAATCCAAGCCGGTCTGCTCGCCATCGCCTTGCTGGCGGTGGCGGCAGCCGGTTCCCTGTTCTGGTTCAACTGGTGGCTGCGTTTTGGCACGACGCGGATATACCCGGTTTGCAGGGCAAGCCCGGTATATCTTGAATTCACCGAACCGCTGACGCCGCAAGCCAATGCCTTATTTCTCAAGATTATGATGCGTTTCAACGAAGGCTATGTCTGGATCAAGGACGGACAAGTGATTGCAATGAACTGGTACTGGCTGTTTGGTGAAGCTGAATTGGTACAACGAACAAACTATTTTTTGAAGGAACTTGCCGCTTTGCATGGGCATGACCCAAAAAACTACTACTATTGCTCTGATCTGTTTCGCTTTGGCACCCCTCCCAATACCGGTGATTACTCGGTAGAGAGTTACCCCAGCAACTTCACCCGCGACACGCTGGAGCCGCTTTCATTCGGCGCAAGCTCGGAACGGGCTGGACATTTCACACCAGTTGGCCGTTTCTATCAGTGGCTGGGGCAGCTTACCGGGCAGCCGGAATAGTCCCTGTAGGGTAGGCATCGCATCGACGGCAAGAAGCGCCTCATGCATGACGACTGGGCGCGGATCATCAACAAAGCGCCGGATTTCAACGGCATTCTTCCCACCTTCAAATATCATGTCGAGACCAATGGCGATGCGGGGCGGGCCGATGTCGCCGACATGCTATGGCGGGCCGCACAAACCAATCCCGCCCAGGCGCAATCGCTTCAGCGCGAACTGGCAGGGGCGCTG
>JADFZV010000024.1:839-47105 GCA_015232335.1 Alphaproteobacteria bacterium
CCTGCTGGTCGGCGAGGAAATGCTAAAGCAGAACGCCTCCGGCAACAGCCTCCTCGGTCCGCAGCAGCCTGCGAAATACGACTTCGAGCAGATGCGCAAATCCTATTGGCAGAGCATGGAAACCTATAAGGCCGAGTTTGCGCAAAAGCAGCAGGAGGGTCTGAAGGTGGTTGACAGAAACGAGTCTGGGCTACCAAATTTTGCCGTCCTGAACTTGAACCAAAATCCTAAGTCAAATGGCCCCCAGCAGGACGAAAATGCGAGGGGCGTTGACCGCCAACAAAATGTTCAAGAAGCAAATCAGAATCTTGCTGAAGCCAACATGACATCTGGTTCAAGTGCGAGCCAACCCATGTCAGATGCCAACGCCGCCAGTACGACCGCCAAACAAGACAACACCTGGATAACGAACAAGAGTGCCGACGACATCCTGAAGGATGCGGATGGCGGGTATCTTTACACGACAAGGGATAGGGCCAAGGGCAATGACCAGCAATGCACGGCGCTGGTCAAACACGTCACAGGCCTTGGTCCAACAAGCACCTGGAAGGAAGGAGATAAAATCGGCGAAGGCAATAAACCAGACATTCAACCAGGGACAGCCATAGCGACCTTTAAGAATGGCCAATATGAAAGCAAGTCAACCGGAAATCATGCCGCCATCTTCCTTGGATATGGCGAAGAAAAAGGAAAGTCTGGCATGTACGTTCTTGACCAGTGGAGTGGCCAGCCAGCTCACAAGCGGTTCATCCTCTTCGATACGAATCGCGATCCGCAAAATAACGCTGGAGCATATTCGGTGATCGCAAAATAGGAGCTTCCCACTCAGGCAGCAGGAAGGACGCGCCCAGCAATTTAACAACCTCTACTTGGCGGGAGTCACTGTCATAAGAGAGAAATTGACGCTGGGCGTGAAATTCTTGATTTCAACTTCGTAGGTCGTCCTTCCTGTCTGCTTGATTTGCGATTTACCGTCTGGTGCGCAAAACGCTATCACGGCATCCGCATCAAGTTTATCAACTGTCAAATGAAATGCGCCGATCGGCCCGGCCCAGTTCACCGCAGAGAGAAGCACATATCTGGTCCATTCAACAGTGATGTCAGGCCCGTCTTCTTGAAATTTCCGGGGCATCCCGGCAAGCGAAGTGATTATGTCTTGACCAAAGCAGTAGGAGTCTTCCCAGGCCTTCGCTTCTTGCCTGTTATTCGAGAAGGCAAGTTCGCTCTCAACCCTCTCTGGCCGATCTGATGCGGACCAGCGCATGCTCGCAGCCATGCCTCCCGTCAGCGGAGCATATTCGATGTGAACCTTGGTCTGGCTGTTTGACTGGAATTTCTGGTTCCACTGATAGGCTCCCCGGACAACCCAATTCGGGAGATAATAATCCCCCTCCTTTTCCAGAAGGCCGGACGACTTTAAGCTGCTGACTTCGTTGCTGGGCAGTTTTTTCAATCTGTCGTTCAGGTCATGTCCACCAAGCATGTCCAATCCCAGGGTCTTCAAGCGTTCCGTGATGTCATCTCCATTTCTTGAGTAGGCACGTTGCTGAAGCAAAACATCGACTGGTTTGCCCATGACCATTACAGATACCTCGACGGCAGGCCCGTCATCGTTATTTATGGCGGCCACAAATGAGTCGTCATGCTGACGCAGGGCATCAATTTCTGGCAAGGGGAACAATATCGGCGCAACGATATCGGCGCTGGAGGCGTTCCTGAACAGGTAATCCACCCTGATCAGCCGTGGCGAGATATAAAGGTCTTCCCGCTCGATTGAAATCTGCTCGGACTTTGCAGGGACCAATCCTCCTGCGCCAACGACGGCGATAGTCATATTTGCGAAGACTGGCCCCGGACAGACCACGAGCGAACATAAAGCCATTCCCACCAACAGGGCTGGCCGCCAGAAGCCATCGCCGGCACACGTATCCGATTGAAGACGTGAAAGCGCTCCGCAGATTTGTTTTAACGGCCATAACCGTATCTTGGATGTCATTGCGTTACCCGCTCAGCGTTAGAGATGTTATCACTGATGGGCCTCATTCTTTACGTGAATGAACGCTCCGTCAAAAGGATCATTCTGCCGGGATAGCATGTTCGGCTTAATCGGACCGCCCGCTTGCATGACCTGTGAAGGGAGGCGGCAGCCCAGGCAACGGCTCAGAATGGGTATAAACCTCAACAATTGACAATATCGACAGAAAAAATTCTGCCGTTTGACATGTATCAACGAAAAACCGGGAAATCCCCAGTCCGCCTTTATTGAAGGGCGCTACATAGCGCGGTATGCTGGTCGCCATGGACGGTCTTACGCTTTCTGCGCTGCTGCAAACAGGGCTTGCCCATTGCAGCACGGCTATTTCCAGCGATGGCGGCTTGATGGCCAGCCTGCTGCTGACCGGGCTGATTGGCGGCTTCACCCATTGCGCGGGCATGTGCGGGCCCTTCGCCCTGTCGCAGGTGGCCGAACGCATGAAATCCTGTCCGGTCGAGAAGATGCGCGAATGGCAGCGCCTGTCGGGCGCTCTGCTCATCCCCTATCATTTAGGCCGCGCCACCACCTATGCCCTGCTGGGCGGGGGGGCGGCCCTTCTGGCCGGGTCGGTCGAAGCGGCGGCAGGCCTGACCTGGCTCTCGTCGCTCCTGCTGATTCTGGCGGCCTTTCTCTTTCTGGGATATGCCCTGCCCAGGCTGGGGTTGAAACTGGGGGCGGGCGGCGGCGGCGCTCTGTTCGCCCGCCTGTCTGGCTTGGCCTCCCCCCTCTTCGCAGCGCCGGTAGGCATACGAGGCTATGCCTTGGGGCTGGTTCTGGGGTACATTCCCTGCGGTCTGGTCTGGGGAGGGCTGTCGGCGGCGGCGGCGTCCGGCTCGGCCCTTTCGGGGGCGATGGCCATGGCGGCTTTTGCGCTGGGCACCGTGCCGGGCCTGGTCGTGGTGGCGGGGCTGGGCCAGTTGGCCTCGGCCCGCTGGGGGGGGCTGGTGCAGCGGGTGGCCCCCGTCTTGTTGGTTTTGAATGCAGGCGTTCTGGCCTTTCTGGCCTGGCGGCTGTTGGCCTAAGAAAACAAAATGCCGGTAAGCGAGGATCGAAATGGCGACTAGGGGTAAGAAACCGCATGGAATGGGGCCGGTTCTGCTGTTCGCAGGCGCTCTTCTGGTGGCGTTGGGCCTGGGGCTCGGCATCCGCTATTCCCTGATGAGTTCGAATGCCGACGACGTTCCGGCGCCGGTCACCATCGGGGGGCCCTTCTCCCTGATCGACCATACCGGCAAGCCCGTGACCGACAAGGATTATCGCGGCAAATATCTGCTGATCTATTTCGGCTATACCTTCTGCCCGGACATCTGCCCGACGTCTCTTTCCACTATGGCCGATGCGCTTGGCAAGATGGATCAGGCCAAGGCGGCCAAGATCCAGCCCCTATTCATCTCGGTTGATCCCGAGCGCGATACCGCACAGCGCCTGGCCGATTACGTTCCTGCCTTTTATCCGCGCCTGATCGGCCTGACCGGCAAGATCGAGGATGTCACGGCGGCGGCCAAGGTCTACCGGACCTATTTCGCCAAGGTCAAAAGCGACGATCCCAATATCGGCTATCTGCTCGATCACTCGGCCCTGTTCTATCTGATGGGGCCGGATGGGCGTTTCGTCCGCCATTTCTCGCACGGCATTCAGGCGCCGGAAATGGCCGCTGCGATGGATGACAGCGTGAAATAATGGCGTTGCCCGCAGGACTGATTCTTGCGGCGTCCAGCACCGGCTCGGGCAAGACGACCCTGACGCTGGGTCTGCTCAGGGCTTTCAAACGCCGAGGCTTGGTCGTGGCGCCCGCCAAAGTGGGGCCGGATTACATTGATCCGGCCTTTCACACGCGGGCCTCGGGCCGCATCTGCCATAATCTGGATGGGTGGGCCATGCGCCCGGCCACACTGGCGGGCGTGATCGCAAAGGCCGCAGTAGATAGCCGGTTCATCCTGGCCGAAGGCGTCATGGGCCTGTTTGACGGGGCCCCTGTTGTCGATGGCCCGGACGGCTCCTCCGCCGATCTGGCGGCCCATACCGGCTGGCCGGTCCTTCTTGTGCTTGATGTTGCCCGCATGGGGGCATCGGCAGCGGCCCTGCTGCACGGCTTTTCCACCCTAAGGCCCGATATCCGGGTGGCGGGTGTCATCTTCAACCGTGTCGGCAGCCAAGGTCATGGCGAGATGGTGGCAAAAGCCTGCCGCAAGGCCTGCCCTGAGGTGGCGATTCTGGGAGCCATTCCCAGGGATGAAGGCCTGCATCTGCCCAGCCGCCATCTGGGTCTTGTCCAGGCCCTGGAGCAATCGGGGTTGGAAGAGGTGATCGAGCGGGCGGCCAATCTGGTTGAGAAACATGTCGATCTGGAGGCTGTGCAGGCTTTGGCCACTCCGGGAAGGCTGGGGGGCGATTTTGTTCCGCCTTTGCAGCCCTTGGGTCAGCGCATCGCCATCGCCATGGACGAGGCCTTCGCCTTCGCCTATCCAACGCTGCTGGAGGGATGGCGGCATCAAGGTGCCCAGCTTTCCTTTTTCTCGCCCCTGGCGGGCGAGGGGCCGGATGAAACGGCGAATGCGGTTTATCTTCCGGGCGGTTATCCCGAATTGCACGGCCCCAGGCTGGCTGCCTCGCAAGGATTTTTGCAAGGATTGCGCTGTGCTGCACAACGAAGTGCTTGGATTTACGGCGAGTGCGGCGGCTTCATGGCGCTGGGAGAGGCTATTCTGGACGGCGAAGGGCGCTCCCACGCCATGGCCGGATTGCTGCCCCTGGTGACCAGCTTCCAGGCACGGCGTCTGCAACTGGGCTATCGAACCATGCGTCTGAAAGCCGATTCGCCCCTGGGGCGAGCCAAGGCCCGCTTTCGGGGGCATGAATTCCATTACGCGACCATCGTTTCCGAGGGCAAGGCCCCCCCACTCTTCGATGGCTGGGATGCCAGAAACGCCCCCCTGGGCGCCATGGGGCTGATAAAGAACACTGTTTTCGGAAGCTTCCTGCACCTGATCGACGAAACCTGAGCTATTTGGTTGCAGCGCAACAAAGCCTTTCCCAAATCTTCCATAAATCGGTAACATGTGGCCGAATTTGCGATGGCGTTTTTGGGTCTGCGGCAACCAGCCGCCATTGAGGCGGCGGCCAAGGGCGCGGGAGCGCCCGCCCGGCTAGGGACAAAATATAATGCTCTATTACCTCCACGAGATGCAGCGCGCTGCGGCAACGCCGATGCGGTTCATGGCCGAGGCCATGCAGCAGGTCTACACGCATCCCTGGGTTCCGGCGGCCTATACGGGTTTTGGTCGCGCCGTGGCGGCGGGTTGCGAAATCCTGGAGCGCACTACGCGCCGTTACAAGAAGCCGGAATGGGGTCTGCATAGCACCGTCGTCGATGGCAAGCCGGTTGCCGTCGAGACGAATGCCGTCTGGACGGAAAATCCCTTTTGCCAGCTTGTGCATTTCAAGCGCGATGTTCCTGCCAAGCGCAAGGACCCAAAGATTCTGATGTTGGCTCCGCTGTCGGGCCATTACGCAACGCTACTGCGCGGCACCGTGGAAGCGCTGTTGCCACGGCACGAGATTTATATCACCGACTGGGTCGATGCCTGCGCCATTCCCCTGTCCAAGGGTCGCTTCGACTTGGATGATTATGTCGACATGGTCATCGAGATGATCCGCTTCCTGGGGCCCGAGACGCATGTGATTGCGGTCTGCCAGCCTTCGGTACCGACCATGGCCGCTGTGGCTCTGATGGCCGGGATGAACGATCCCTGCCAGCCGCTCTCGATGACCCTGATGGGCGGCCCCATCGACACCCGGCACAATCTGACCCAGCCTAACAAGCTGGCGCAGGGCCGTTCGCTGTCCTGGTTCGAGCAGAATGTCATTCATGTCGTGCCGATCAATCATCCCGGCCACGGTCGGAGGGTCTATCCCGGATTCTTGCAGCTTTGCGGCTTCATGGCGATGAATCTGGACCGTCATGTCGATGCGCATGTGAAGCTGTTCAACCACATGGTCCAGGGCGACGGCGACGGCGTTACCGAGCACAAAGTCTTTTACGATGAATATCTCTCGGTCATGGACCTGCCCGCCGAATATTATCTGCAAACCATCCATACCGTTTTCCAGGAACATCTTCTGCCCAAGGGCGAGTGGATTTCCAGGGGGCGCTTGGTCGATACCTCGGCCATTCGCAAAACGGCGCTGATGACGGTCGAGGGCGAAAAGGACGATATTTCCGCCATCGGGCAAACCTGGGCGGCGCATCTCATCTGCGAGAACATTCCTTCCGAAAGACACCATCATCGCTTGCAGGAGAAGGTCGGCCATTACGGCATCTTCAACGGAAGGCGCTGGCGCGAGGAGATCATGCCCGATGTCGCGGACTTCATCCGCCGCTCCGGCCCCGTTCTGGCGTGACAAGCCCTTCTCCGAGCTGTCCCGCTCGGAATGGGAATCGCTTTGCGACGGCTGCGGACTTTGCTGTCTGCACAAGCTCGACTATACCCAAGATGGCGGCGCCATCGTCTATACCAATGTCGCCTGCCGCCTGCTGGACATCGATAGCTGCCGCTGCATGAACTACAAAAGCCGTCGCGATTTTGTCCCCGACTGCATTTCCTTGACACCTTCCCGCCTGAAATCGATCACCTGGTTGCCCAAAAGCTGCGCTTATCGCCGCCTGTCCGAGGGGCGGGACCTGCCCCGCTGGCATCCGCTGCTGACCGGGGACGCGAGTTCCGTCCACAAGGCCAAGCAATCGATTCGGGGCCGGGCTGTTGCCGAGGAGCGTGCTGGAAATCTTGGCGATCACGAAGTCGAGTGGCCTGAGATATAATCGGCTCTCAAGCCTGGGGTGGGGCTCTTCCTCCCTTGGCGCTGATCTTGCTATGAGGAGTTTGCTTGATGACCGGCTTGGCTAAGGGCGTATGGGCGGCGGCGCTGACCCCACTGGCGCCTGATCTGTCCCCCGATATTCCCGCCCTGGCGGCGCATTGCCGCTGGCTGCTTGACAAGGGCTGTGACGGCCTGGCCGTTCTGGGCACGACCGGCGAGGCCAATTCCTTCACGCTTGTCGAGCGGCTGGCAATGCTGGACGGTCTTTCAAAAGCGGGCATTCCCGGCGCCAATCTGATGCCGGGAACCGGCTGCTGCGCACTCCCCGACACCGTGGCGCTTACGAAAAAGGCGCTTCAGATCGGAGCGCAGGGAGTTCTGGTTCTGCCGCCCTTCTACTACAAGAACGTCTCCGAAGACGGCGTCTTCGCCTCCTACGCCCGCATCATCGAAGAGGTGGGGGATTCCAGGCTTAAGCTCTATCTCTATCATTTTCCGAAAATGGCGGGCGTTGCCATCACCAAGTCTTTGATAGAGCGCCTGATGAAAGCCTATCCGGGCGTGATTGCGGGCTTGAAGGACAGTATGGGTGACCTTGAGCATACGCTGGACCTGGTGAAAACATTTCCCGAATTGTCCATCATGGCAGGCTATGACGACGGGTTGTTGCCGGTTCTGGAGGCGGGCGGGGCGGGCTGCATCACCGCTTGCGCCAATATCGCCTCCACGCTGGCGGCCCAGGTGGTGCAAGCCCTTCCCGACCTCAAGGCGGCGCAGTTGGCGCAGATGCGGCTGACCGCCGTTCGGCGCGTCATGGAAAATTATCCTCTGACAGCGGCCTTGAAGGAAGTTCTGGCGCAAGAGTCAAAGACCGCAACATGGCGGCATGTGCGCCCGCCGCTGGTGCCGATGACCGATGACAAGGCAGAGATTCTGATGAAGCAATTGGCGGCGATCAGCTTTTCCCTGCCGCCGCTCTCATAGAGTCTGGCATGGCGGCAAGAATACAGCCTCCGGAAAACATCACGCTCGGCCAAGCCACCTTGCCGCTTGAGATTCTGCGCCGCAAGGGTGCGGTAAACATGACGCTCAGGCTCGATCCCTGCAGCGATACGGTGCGTCTGGTCCTGCCCAAGGGCGTGCCCTTGGCCGAGGGCTTAAGCTTCGTCGAGCAGCGCCGGGAATGGCTGCTGGGACATCTCGAACGCCTGACGCCTCGGGTTGCCTTCGCCGATGGCAGCGTTATTCCCATTCTGGGGCGTCCGCATATGATCCATTCCCGGCCAGATGCCAGGCGCGGTGTCTGGATCGAGGCGGCAACGCTCTGTGTCTCGGGATCGCCTGAATATCTGCAACGTCGTGTGCGCGACTTTCTGAAAGAGATGTCCAGGAACGAGATCACCCGCAATGCCAGGGACAAGGCGCATCAGATCGGGGCCGACATCGGGCGCATCACGCTGAAGGATACGCGGGGGCGCTGGGGAAGCTGTACGCCCGAAGGCGATCTGTCCTTTTCCTGGCGTCTTTTGCTGGCGCCCCCCTATGTTCTGGATTATGTGGTGGCGCACGAGGTGGCGCATCTTCGGGAGCTCAATCATTCCGCCCGCTTCTGGCGCCTGGTGGCCAAATTGACCTTGCATATGGCCGAGGCAAAATCCTGGCTGAGGCGCCATGGCGCCAGCCTTCACCGTTATGGATAAAAAAGAGGAATTCGCATGCTAAAGCTGCTCTCGATCTTTGCCGCTGTTTTCCTGGCCGAGTTGGGCGACAAGACGCAATTGGCGACTTTGCTGTTCGCAGCCAATGGCGAGCATTCGCCCTGGATGGTTTTCCTGGCTGCCGCCAGCGCCTTGGTTTTGTCGACGGCGGTTGCCGTGCTTCTGGGCACCTTCGGGGCGCACTATCTGCAAATGATTCCCTTGAAGCTAATCGCTGGCCTGGGATTCATCGGCCTGGGTGTCTGGACACTGGTCGATCATTTCCGGCTTGCAAGCTGAAAGACGTTTCGTGCGTCTTCAACCCAAATCTGCGGGATTGGCTGTCCTTCTGACGGCGCTGGTCGCCATCGGCCCGGTCTCGACCGATCTTTATCTGCCCTCGCTGCCCGCTGTCATGCGAGCCTTCGAGGCCAATGTGGCTTTGGCCCAGTTGACCCTAAGCGCCTTCATGGCGGGCTTCGGCGCGATGATGCTGGTCTATGGGCCGCTTTCGGATCGTTTCGGACGTCGCCCTGTTCTGCTCTCGGGCATGATTCTGTATGGCTTGGCCAGTGTGTTCTGTTTGCGGGCACCCAGCATCGAGATGCTGATCCTGGGCCGCTTTCTGCAGGCCGTGGGAGCGGCTTGCGGACCCGTATTGGGCCGCGCCGTGGTGCGCGACATCTATGGCCGCGATGGGGCGGCCCGTGTTCTGTCCTACATGGCTTCGGCCATGGCCCTGGCCCCGGCCCTGGCGCCCATTCTGGGCGGGTTCTTGGAAACCCTGTTCGGCTGGCGCTCCAATTTCATCGCTTTGCTTGGCTTCGGGCTCGCCATGTGTCTGGCCCTTCTGCTCTGGCTGCCGGAAACCAATCAGAACCGCGACCGGGATGCGTTGGCGCCCTGGCGGCTTTTCGGCAATATGCTGGCGCTGATGAAGGATCGGCGCTTCATGGGATACACGCTGACCCTAAGCTTTTCCTTTGCCGCTCTGTTTTGTTTCATCTCGGGCTCTGCCTTCGTCTTGATCGATGTCATGGCTGTCGCACCCGGCAATTTCGGTTTCTGCTTCGCAGCTGTCGTCGCGGGCTATATGGGCGGTTCGCTGATGTCGGGTCGCTTTACCGCGACCGTCGGGCTTGATCGCATGATCGGGCTGGGCGTCCTTCTTGGGGTCGGAGCCGGGAGCCTGCTGGCCCTCCTGGCTTTCCTGGGGCCGCTGCATTGGGCGGCGGTGGTCGGTCCCATGAGCCTGGTCTTTCTCTCGGTGGGGCTGGTCCTGCCCAACGCCAGCGCTGGCGCCATCGGCCCCTTTCCCCAGATGGCGGGTACGGCCTCCTCACTGCTTGGCTTCTTGCAAACCGGGCTGGGGGCCTTGGCGGGCATTCTGGTGGGGCACCTGCATGATGGCTCTGCCCGTCCGATGTCGCTGCTGGTTTTGACGATGGCGGGATTAAGCGCTGCGGCCTATTGGTTTCTGACCGCCAAGGCCCCTGCAGCGGATTAACTTTTTTTCCTCCAGACGCGATATTTAGTAGCCAGCTTCCGTGTGGCTCATGTATATCTTGTGAATCGGACGCGAGAAATGCGAGTCGCGACTCGGGGTTTCAGGGGATTTTGGGCATGCGGAATCTGTCGATAACGGTGAACGAAGAGATCGGACGTCGTCTGGATGCTCTGGCGGACCAGACCGGCAACAGCCTTGACGGCTGCGTCCAGATCGCTCTTCAGGAGTTTCTGGAGGGCTGGGAAGATTATCTGCGCATGGTGGCGGTGATTCATCAGGGCGAGGCGAGGCCTCAATTGGGCCCGATCTAAGCGCGAAACCCGTCCCAGGCTGGGCGGAGGGATCATGGCAGACGAGGAACTGGACCTGGAAGGCATTCCCGAAGAGGAACTGGGGCCGTTCTTGGAATGGCGCCAGAAGGTGGGGGGTGCCAACATCAACCCCCAGACTTTGCTTGCCACGGATTACCTCAATCATTTCAATGAAATTGTGATGATGCTGGAAATGCTGCCGGATTGCCCGGAATGCATCGAGGAGGCCAAGGAATGGCGCCCCAAGGATTATCCGCAGCATTTCCAAGATTCGGGCTTCAAGGACAAGGAACTGGCCATCGAGGCCTATGAGCATGTCCCCACCAAGTTCCGCAAGCCCTTCGAGCAGGCGGTCGATCAGATGAACCGGCTGGTTCAGATGACCATTTCGCGCTTCGAAGCCGCCATGACCGACGGACGCTCGCCCGAGGATGAGCGGTTTTTCGTTTCCGAGGCGACCCAGCTTCTGCAGCGCCTGGGCGAATTGACCAGCGCCATCATCCATGGCAGCACCAAGGCCATGGACCAGGAGGAAATCGACACCCTCCTAAGCGGGCATTGATTTTACCCGTTCAGGCACTGCCACGACACACATAATATTACGGTGTTGGCCCCGCCTTTGCGGCGATAGCGCCGAAAGGCAGGGCCGCCAGCCGGTACTCAGGCTGACTTGCAGGTCTTGAGCCCGAAGGGCAGATAGGCCGGGCACCAGCCGATGGCGCCGGTGGCCAGGGGGACGATGCCGATCCAGCCCCAAACGCCGATCAGGCCGCCCAGGGTGGCGCCGATCAGGGCCAGACCAACCACGATACGCATGATGCGGTCAATTCCGCCCACATTCTTCGACATGTCCAATACTCCTTGTTGAGTCTGATGGTCCACACTAAGTGACCTCAAACTACTCCTCGAAATACTGGCGGTCTGTAACCTAGTCACACAGCGGTTGTTTTACTTGCCGCTCTGCTTTCCAGGGCATCTGTTGCCAAAAGGATGATCTGACCGCGTCCAAGCCTCAGCCAGCCCTGCCTTTCGAACTCCTTTAGCTGACGGCTGACCACTTCGCGGGCCGTTCCCAACTCTACCGCCAGTTCCTGATGGGTGGCGTTGATTTCAGCTTTGCCTTGGCTGCGTCCGATCAGACAGGCGGCCAGGCGCTGGTCGATTCGTCCGAAGGCAACCTCCTCGATCAGCATCAACAGGCTGGAAATCCTTGTGGCATAGGCTTTAAAGACGAAATCACGGAAAGGGGCCGAAGCGGCCAGAAGTTCGCGGAACGCCGCCATGGGTAGGGCCTGGGCCTCGATCGCCGTCTCGGCAATGCCTTCGGCGTCGTAATCTGTTCCGCTCATCAGGCAGGCGGTGGTGACGACACAGGTTTCGCCTGCCTCGACGCGGTACAAAACGATTTCACGCCCATTCTCGCCTACCTTCTGCACACGGACGGTGCCGGAAAGCAGAATAAGATAAGCCTGGCAGGGGCTTCCCTCCCCGAAAAGGCGGGTTCCGGCAGGGGCGGCGAGGGGGCGGGCCAGGGCAAGAAGCCGCTTTCGCGTCGCATCGTCGAGCGGCGAGAGGGCGGGAACGTCGTTTGTCCAGGCATCGGGTAGGCTCATCCCCCCCAGCCTAGCGGACTTGGCGCCAGGGCGGCAGAATTTTTTTTCGACAACATTACGATAGTATTACGCACGATCTGGAGCAAAAGAATGTGCGTTGCAAAATATTGGCCCCTGAAGCCAAGCGAAGAGGCAGTCAAGGCAGGCTTTAAGCCGCCTAAAATAGGCGCCTAGCCTTGCCGACATCGCATTGTGCAGTGCAAAAATATAGAATATTCTATAATAGTAATATTCAAAACTAACACTATGAGAATCAGCTTGCTCCAGGCCAGTGATTTGGCTAAAAGGAAAACAACCTGATCTATAGCCAGTACTAATAAATTGACATAGATCAAACGTGTAGTTTAGTTTTTGCTTAATATGACCTGTTACTAATGTTAGCGAGAGGGGAGCAGCAATGGCCAGCGAATCGGCAGCATCGCACGCCCACGGCGGCGCGCACGCCCATCATTGGGAGTACTCGGTATATCCTTTCATTCTGTCGTTCGGCATCCTGTTTCTGGTGCCGCTCGCCTTTGCGGCCTTGTTCATCTACAAGATCCCGCTGATGGCCATCGCTTTTGCGGGCCTGGGCTTGCCTTTGGTTCTGTGGGGCATTGCCGGCTGGGTCAGCGAAGGCATTAGCATCAAGCATCTGGTTCCCGGAATTTCGGTGGCGGGCCTTCCGGTCTTCATCGTTTCGGAAATCTTCATCTTCCTGTCCATCTTCTCCGCATACTGGGCTTTCCGCCTGATGGCCGATGTCTGGCCGCCCGCAGGAACGCCGGTTATGCCGACGATGTTGCCGATTTTCATGACCGTCATCCTGGTCCTGTCGAGCGTCACCATCCATGTCGCGGAAGAAAAGCTGGAACATGGCGATGTCGGCGGCTTCAAGAGCTGGCTGATCCTCACTATCGTCCTGGGCTTGGTCTTCTTGGGCTGCACGGGCTACGAATACACGCATCTGATCAGCGGCGGCTTCGTGCCGGGCACCAACATCTTCTCGACGGTGTTCTTCACGCTGACCGGCTTCCACGCCTCGCACGTTCTGGTTGGCGCTGCCGTCTTCATCGCCGTGCTCATTCCGGCACTGGCGGGCAAGACCAACAAGCCGCTGACGCAGTGCGCGTCGATTTACTGGCATTTCGTCGATGCCATCTGGTTCTTCGTGGTCTCCCAGGTTTACTTCTGGTAGGCGTGAGATAGAGCTGGATAGGGGAGCGTTTGACATGGGACGCCGGATCGTTACGGCCGCCATGCTGGGATTGACGGTTCTTGCCCTTGGCCTTCAGGCCAAGCAAGCAGGGGCCGTCACCAACCCCTACACGCGCCCTGTGGAATCGGTGGTCGATTCCGAAATCTTCCGCATCGACGAAAAGGCGTTCCTGGGGGTTCGTCCGAATCCCGAGACCGCCTTTACCGATCTCGATGGGCAACGCCTGACGCTCAAGCAGCTTCAAGGAAAGCCCGTTGTCGTGGTCCTGTCCTACTTTCAGTGCGACGGAACCTGTTCGGTCATCAACGACGATCTGAAGAAACTGGTGAAGAACGGCAAGTTGATGCGTCTCGGTCGCGATTACGAAATCGTTACCGCGAGCTTCAACAAGGAAGACACGGCCGATAACCTGAACGCCTTTGCGCAGACGCTCGATCTGCCCAAGGACATGAGGGAAGGCTGGCATCTCGCCCGTTTTGAAACCGCAGAGTCGATACAGACTTTTACCGAGTCGTTGGGCTTCAAGTTTTTCTGGTCGGCCCGCGACCGTGTGTTTTTGCATCCAGGCGTTTATGTGGTCCTGACACCCGAGGGGCGCGTCTCGCGTTTTCTCTATGCCCAGACCAGTGAAGCCGCCGATTTCGACCTTGCTTTGGTCGAGGCCGGTTCGAACAAGATCAGTCCGGCCCGCGTACTCACCTACGCAGTCGGGCTATGCTACAGCTATAACTACAAAGAGGGCCGCTACACCTTGAACCTGCCAATCCTGATCGGAGCGGCATCCATGGTGTTCGGCCTGACCACACTGGCTGTAGCCGCGTTATATTACCGTCGCCGTCATCTGAGGGAGGGAGCCGTATCATGAAACGGATTTACAGTGCAATTTGGGGAGGCCTTCTGGCCCTGTCCGCTGGGCCAGCCATGGCCTCTACCGCGGCGCCTGCCAGAAACGACTACAGCGTCAGCCCCAACGAAGGTTGGGACACACTTTGGAATACCGTGCTGCTCGACATCACCGTGATCGGTGTTGTGTTCGGCTTCGCGGCCCTTTACATGCTCTTCAAATACAAGGCGTCCGGCCCGGGACAGATCGGCAAGCTGCCGAAGCTGTCGCGCGCCCAGGCCTGGGGCTTTGCCCTTCTGCCTGCCGCCGTCTTCATGGCGGACGACTTCTATCTGTCGGCCAAGGGATGGACGCTGTGGAACATCTATCGCCGCGTTCCCGAGAATGCGCTGGAGGTCAAGTTGGTGGCCCGTCAGTGGCAGTGGGAGTTTGACTATGGCCAGGGCGTCAAGACCGACACGCTGGTTGTGCCGCAGGGCCAGCCCGTTGTGCTGCGCATGACGGCCGAAGACGTCATCCACTCCTATTTCATCCCGCACTTCCGCGTTAAGGAAGACGTGATGCCGGGCCGTGTCACCTATCTGTGGTTCATGCCGAAGGATCTGGGGACGTATGTTTCCGTTTGTACGGAATTCTGCGGAACCGGACATTCGAACATGCCGGCCGACGTGAAGGTTGTGCCGCCGGGCGAATTCCAGGCTTGGTTCGCCTCCAACCGCCAGGCTGCAGCTCCGGCTCCGGCCGCGGCGCCTGCTGCGGACCCCGCAGCTCCTGCCGCAGCGCCTGCTGCCAATCCTTCCTGAGGGAGAGAGTAAGATGTCACTTATCAAGGAATGGGTCTTTACCACCGACCATAAACGCGTGGGAATCCTGTATCTGATCGGTTCGATCGCTGCTTTTGCGGTGGCGGGGCTTATGGCTCTGATCATCCGCGCCGAGCAGTACAATTCGGGCCTGCAGATCGTCGACACTCAAGACACTTACAACGTCTTCCTCTACTTCCATGGCGCCGCCATGATCCTGGGATTCCTGATCCCGGGCCTGACCGGCTTCATGGCCAACTTCATCATTCCGCTGCAGATCGGGGCGCGCGACGTTGCCTTCCCCCGTCTGAACTCGTTTTCGGTGTGGCTGTTCTGGGCGGGCATTATTCTTGCTCTGCTCACATTCGTCATTCCCGACAAGCCTGACGTGATGTGGACGGGCTATCCGCCCTACTCTGTGACGACGGCTGGCAACACCGCCTTCTACGTCTTCACGGTTCACCTCATCGGCTTCGCCTCGATCCTGGCCTCGATCAATTTCATCGTGACCATCATCTATATGCGCGCTCCTGGCATGGGCTGGAATCAGCTTCCCATGTTCTCCTGGTGCACGTTTGGCGCCTTCATCATCCAGCTGATCTTCGTGCCCGTGCTGGCTGCCGCCGTGACGATGTTGCTGCTCGACAAGTATGTCGGCACCAACTTCTTCAACCCGACAAATGGCGGTGACGTGCTTTTGTACCAGAATCTCTTCTGGTTCTATTCGCACCCGGCCGTGTACGTGATCTTCCTGCCTGCCATGGGCGCTCTCTATGAGATCGTGTCCACGATGGGCAAGAATCCCGTCTTCAACTACAAGGCGGCCGTTTACGGCGGCGTCTGCGGCATCGTGATCGTGGCTGGCGAAGTGTGGGTGCATCACCTGTACGTTGCCGGCATGCCTGACTGGCTGCGTATCGGCCAGATGGTGACCACGCTGCTCATCTCGGTGCCGGTTGGCTTCATGGTGATTTCACTGTGGGGCACCCTGTACCGCGCGGCCATCACCTACAACATCGCCATGCTTTACGCGGCCGCTTGCTTCTTCCTGGTCCTTCTGGGCGGGTTGACGGGCATTCCGCTGGCCATGACGGTGCTGACGGTGAACCTGTCGGAAACCTCGTTCGTTCACGCCCACTTCCACTTCGTGATGGCCATTTTCGCGGCCTTCGCAGTGTTCGGCAGCGTGTACTTCTGGTTCCCGAAGATGACCGGTCGTTCGGCCGATACCAAGCTGGGCGTGTTGGCCTTCTGGCTCAACAATATCGGCGTGCAGGTTACCTTCTGGCCGCTCTTCATCATCGGCCTCCAGGGCATGCCGCGTCGTTATGCGGACTATGACATGTTCGCTGGCCTGAACTTCGAGAAGTATCACCACATCTCCACCTACGGCGCCATTTTGACGGCGGTGGGCGCGGCTCTCATGATCATCAACTGGATCTGGAGTGCTGCTTTCGGTGAGAAGGTGAAGAATGGCAACCCCTGGGGATCGAATGGTCTCGAGTGGACGCATGCGGCCTGCCCGGCCGGCCCCGGGAACTTCCCCGAGGACGTGACGGTTGGCCCCGAGTGGTCGGCTTATGACTACTCGAAGTTTGGCAAGTAAGTAAGTAGCGGGCGGGGCGCGGAGTGAATCCGCGCCCCAACCGTCTTTAGAATTTCGGAGTTGATGTAGCGATGAGCGAGATTGCCATGACCAAGACGAATCCGGGTCCCCGGCGCTTGCCCAACAAGTGGGTCGTGTTCGCCCTGATGATCCTGTTTTCCGTGGGCATGTTCGCGAGCATCATGTACAAAGTTGCGAAATACGGTCCGTAAAGAGGCCAAGCGTGTTTCTGGGGAGGGCGTCCTTATGACCTTTCGGCAATATATCGAACTGATGAAACTGCGTATCGGCGTGGTCATTGCGCTGACCGCCGTGATCGGCTATCTGGCCGTTGCGAGCGAAGTGAACGCGGTTCATATGGTTCTGCTGGCCCTGTCCATGTTGCTGGGCTCCTCTTCCTCTTCTGTTTTCAATCATTTCTATGACCGCGACATTGATCGCAGAATGATGCGCACGTCAAAGCGCCCGCTGGCCAACGATTTGGGCGGGCGTGGCTGGGGGGTGCTGTTCTTCGCGGCGTCGTTGCTTGTGGTCGGCCTTGTCCTCGCCATGGGCGTCTTCAACGGCATCGTCGCCCTGCATCTGTTCCTGGGCGCCTTTTTCTACGGCATCGTCTATACGGTGTGGTTGAAGCGCAAAAGCTGGGTCAACATCATCATTGGCGGTGCTGCGGGCAGTTTTGCCGTGCTGGCGGGCGCTGCCGCTGTCGATCCCTCGATCTGGCTGCTGCCCACCTTGCTGGCCGTCGTCCTCTTCCTCTGGACGCCCACCCATTTCTGGAGCTTGGCCATTCTTCTGAAGGAAGACTATGCCAAGGCGGGGATTCCCATGCTGCCGGTTCTGGTGGGCGAGAAGCGCACGGCTCAGGCGATCCTGATCAACAGCGTCCTCTTGGCCCTTTCGGCCATGGTTCCCTGGGCGATGGGCGAGTTGGGGCCCTTGTATGGCGCCCTGGCCGCCTTGGGCGGGGCTGGACTGCTGGCGGGCAATCTGGCGCTGATCAAGGATCCCGGACGGATTTGGGCCCGGCGCAACTTCTTCATCTCGATGATTTATTTGATGCTGCTGTTCCTGGCCGTCGTTCTGGACAAGCATCTTTAACGGCTTGTGGTAAATCGGCGCCGATTCCAGGCTCCGATTTGAAGCGCGAATTCGTTCCTTATAAGAGATCCTCGACGTTCATGTGGAATTGCCAATTTCGTCGAGGCTGATCAACGGACTGTCATGCCCGGCCTTGTGCCGGGCATCCACGCCTTGCCATTTGATATCCTTGCTGAGAAATCGTGGATGGCCGGGTCAAGCCCGGCCATGACGGAGTGATTCCACTTGCGACGTCGAAGGCCCTTGTAAGGGGGCGGTTTTCAGGGCGGAACGGTCGAGCAATCCTTGACCTTCCGCTCCTTTAGCCGAGCGCACAGGACCTCGGCTTCTTCGGCCGTTGCAAAGGGGCCCATCAGGGCGGTAAAGCCCGCCTCGCCATGGATGATCGATACTTCCAGGTCGCTCAAAAGATCCGCCATTTCGAAACGCAGGCGGCTGGCCTCCTTGGCGATCTCGCTTTGCCTATAACCGCTGGCCAATTGAATCTTATAGCCGCCGTGGGTCATCTTGCGGGGCGCTGGCAAAGCGGGATAGGGACTGGCCTTATCGCTACTCTTCTGTGCGCCAGCCGGGCGCGCTGCCTGTAAGGGCGTAGGCGTTTCCGGGAAAGGCTGTGCGGCGGGTGGAGGCGCCAAGGCCGCTATGGCGGCCTCGGGCCTAGCAACAAAGCGCTGGGCGCTGGCCAATGGCAACTTGGATTTGCGTCCCAGCTTTTTGATCAGAAGATCCCTGGGGGCGACGGCTTCCTTTACGCCGGATTTGGCGGCGATGGCCAGCCACATAACGGCATTCTCAGGGTTTGCCTTTAGATTCTGGCCACCCGAACTGAGCAGACGGCCCAAATTATACTGCGCCTCGCCATTGCCTTGGCGGGCGGCGCGTTCCAGCCACTGGGCGGCCGCTTTGGCATCTCTGCCGGTTCCAGTTCCACTGGCCAGGGCGATGCCTAGATTATTCTGCGCCGCCGCCACGCCTTGAGTGGCCGCGCGCCGGTACCAGACCAGGGCCTGGGCCGGGTCGGGCTTGGCGCCGATTCCCCGGGCGGCCACGTCACCCAAAGCCATCGCCGCTTCGGCATGATTGTTATGAGCGGCTCTGGTCAGCCATTTGCGGGCCTCCTGAAGGTCTTGGGGAACGCCGTGCCCAATCAGATAAAGCCCGCCGATCAGATACTGCGCCGCCGGGTCCTGATCTTCTGCCAGCGGCAGGAGATCATAAAAAGCCTGCTCGTAGGAGCCCCTTGCGATCAGCGCCCTGGCGCTTGCCACATCAGCCAGGGCGGGCCCTGGTGCGGCCAGAAGCGCTGCCGCCAGAGCAAGTCGGCGGGCAAACGGCGGGGGCATGGTTCAGGCCTTCGGCTTGGTGGAGAGGAAGGCGGGCTCGTTTTGAAGATGAAGGGCCAGCCCTCTCAATCTTGGCAAATTCACATCCTTGAGAAGACTGGGCAGTGCTGTGTCTGCGAAATCAAGAGCGGCGACGGCGGAAATATCGGCCTGGGTCATGCGCCCCAGGGCAAGCCAGGGGCCCTTGGCGTCGGCTTGGGAATCCAGGGCTTCAAGCCCGGCCAGGGTTTGATCCTCTAGCATGTTAAGCCAGGGCGGATGGCGGGTTTCCGCAGGCCTGCGCGTACGTTCGTAATAGGCGGCAACCGATTTTTCCATCACCCCCAGGGCCAGCGACACCAGCCTCAGAATGTGGCGCCGCTCAGGCCCGCTGGCAGGAATCAGGGACCGATCCGGCCCCACCGTCTCGTCGAGATAGTCCAGGATCGCCGAACTGTCGATAAGGCTCTCGCCGGTATCCAGCACCAGGGCGGGAACGCGCCCCAGGGGATTGTATTGGCGGATTTCCAGGGCATCGGTGGCGGTGGACAGTTGCTTGCGCTCGAAGGTAAAGCCAAGCACTTCCAGAGAAATCGCCACGCGCCTGGTGAAGGGCGACAAATCGCGTCCGATCAGAATCATCGATACCCCCAATTGCTCTCTCTCATTCTTTACCCAAGCGATGGCGCCAGTCTTCCGGCACGCCCTGAATTTGGCAAAGCGGCTTGTCCTTCATGGTCTGCCAATGTTCCAGCGACCAGCGGACATTGGGAAAAGCCAGATCGTCCCAGGGAATGTCGTTCCAGGAGAACAGGCCCACTTCCAGGCTTTCCGGCCCCGGCTCGAAGCGGGGCGCGGTCATTCTGGCGCGATAGACCAGATGGACCTGTCCGATCACCGGAATGCTGTAGAGAGCCAAAAGACCGTCCAGTTCAACTTCGGCCCGGGCCTCTTCCCAGACTTCGCGGATTGCCCCCTCTTCGGTCGTCTCATTCATCTCAAGAAAGCCCGCGGGCGGCGTCCAGAAACCCCTGCGCGGTTCGATGGCGCGCTTGCAAAGCAAGAAGCGGTCTTCCCAACTGCAAATGGCGCCAACCACGACTCGCGGATTTTCATAGGCGACATAGCCGCAATCCGGGCAGGTCAGCCGGGGCTTGTCGTCACCCTCAGGCACCTGATGCACACTTGGACCTGTCGGTTTTTTCCCCAGCATGGAGGCAGTTTGGCCAGATTAGGCCAGGATGTCGAGATAATGCCCGCGCGCGACATCCATTTTCTCAGGCCTGTCTCCTGTAAGTCCAAGATTCCTTTGGCGAAACTCGTATGGTGCGGTACCGGGGGCGGGTGCGGTTTTCTTGCGCGAAGATCCGGTGCTGCCAGGCAATATGGATCGCGCCCCGAGCGCACTGGCGCTGGAGCTGGAGGAGCTTTCCGTCCGTTCGATCGATTCTGCCACGCTTGGCTAAACCGTCATATTGACCTGGGTCCCCTTATGCCCGCCAGCATTCAAGGCGGACTGTTGGTTAAGGACCTTGGTCTGTTGCACACTCTGATCAACCAGGCTGACGACAAGCTGTTCGGCCTGCGACTGCAGCTTAAGGCTCATCAACGTCATATGGTCGCGTCCCTGCCCGGCCGCTGCCGAGGTAAGGGACGTTGCGAGATCGGACATGGCTTCTGCCTCCGCCAACTTCGCGGCGATTGTACCATGACGGGATGGGGTTCTCAAGAAAAGGCGCTCTTGAGCTTTGGCCACAGGCCCCCCACCTAGGCATTATGATCGAGCTTCGTCCCTTTGCCCGCCTGGGCCGCTTTGAGAACGACTGGCTGTCGGCCCGCTATCATTTCAGCTTTGCCGACTATGTCGATCCTCTTCGACTGAACTGGGGCAGGCTTCGGGTCTGGAACGACGATCTGATACGACCGGGCACCGGCTTTCCGCCGCATGGGCACCGCGACATGGAAATCGTCACCTATATCCGCCAGGGTGTGCTGTCCCATGAGGATGGAATGGGCAATCGGGGCCGCACGGTGGCTGGCGATGTGCAGGTGATGAGTGCGGGCAGCGGCATCGTCCATTCCGAACTCAACCGCGAGATCGAGGATGCCCTGATCTTTCAAATCTGGATTCAAGCGGCACACAGGAACGCCCAGCCCAGATGGGCGAACAAGCGTTTCCCCGATGGTCATCGGGCGGGAAAATGGGTGGCTCTGGCCTCGGGCCGTCCCGGCGATGGCGAAGCTCTGGCGATCAATCAGGATGCCGCCGTGCTGGGAGCGCATCTCGAAACCGGGCAAAGCGTCGATTACGGGTTTAAGGGCCGCTACGGCTATCTGGTGCCCGCCACCGGCAGCGTGCGCGTGAATGGAACCCTGGTGAAGGCGCAAGACGGATTGGCCGTGGTCGATGAAGAGCGCCTTGTCTTCGAAGCCCTGGAGCCAAGCGAGCTGGTGCTGGTGGAGACGACTTAGAGAGCTACTGGCACGTCCGGTAATCCATCAGGATTTCCGGCTTGTAGCGCGCAGATAAGGTGGTGAAGGCCTTGAATCCCTTTTTCTCGATGTCTTGAAGCTGGCGCTTGGTTTGAATGCAATCGATATCGGAAAGATAATAATCGCGGTAACGCATGATGATGCGCCCGTTCCAGGCCTCGATATAGGATTTGAATGTCTGGGGGAACTCGCGCTCGAAGGTTTTGGCTCGGCTGTCCGTCATCTTCTGGAACTGGCCTGTCTGCGTGGCGTCGATGCGCCGCCATATCGCCAGCGTCCCCGCATTATAGGGTGGCTCGTCGCAGCGAAAAGCGAATTCGCGAAGCCGGATGCCGTGCCTGATCTGCCATTCCACCGTCTGTTCCGCCTTGGTCATGCAGCCCTTGGGCTTGGCAAATGCCAGGGACGGGACGGCCAGCAGGGCGACCAGAAGCAGAAAGCCCTTCATGACGGCCTCAATCTTTCATGAAGGGCGACATTGGGGCCGATGACCACCAGAGCCGGGGTGGGAATCTTTCCTGCTCCGGCGGCGGCGCACAACTCACCCAGAGGGGCTGTCAGCACCTGCTGATCAGCCAATGCCGCGCGGCTGACGATGGCGGCGGGTGTTGCCGGGTCGCGTCCGGATTTCAACAGGCGCGCGATCAATTCGGGCAGGGTTTCGATCGCCATATAAAAGACCAGCATGCTAGCCGAGCGGCCCAGCCCTTCCACATCCAGCCTGGGATCAAGCTTTCCATCGGGACCATGGCCGGTGGCAAGGGCTACCGAGGGCACCTCCTTGCTGGTCAGCGGAATGCCGGCCAGAGCCAGTCCCCCGATGCCCGCCGTGATGCCGGGAACGATGCGAAAGGCAATGCCCGCCTCGGCCAGGGCCAATGCCTCCTCGGCCCCTCTTGCAAAGACGAAGGGATCGCCGCCTTTCAGGCGCACCACGCGCTTGCCCGCCTTGGCATGCTCGATCATCAGGGCGGAAATTGTTTCCTGGATGGGCGAGGTGCGTCCCGCCCTTTTGCCCATGGCGATGCGCTCTACATTCTCGGGAATCATCTCCAGCACGCCATCGCCCACCAGGGCGTCGTGAATCACCACCTCGGCGCGTTGCAGGGCATGGTGAGCCAGCAGCGTGACCATGCCGGGATCGCCAGGCCCCGCCCCCACCAGCCAGACAGTGCCGGGCGTGATGTCGGGAAAGGGGATCATTTTCCCCAGGGCATGATGGGAACGCTGGAGATGGCGTTCTTGGGCGAGCCCTCGATGATGCGGTCGGAATAGACCAGATAGACCAGCACATTGCGCTTCTTGTCGAAAAAGCGCACGACCTGCATGGTCTTGAACAGAAGCGAGGTGTCTTGCTTGAAAACGGTGTCGCCGTCCTTGAATTCCTTGACGAACTTGATCGGCCCCACCTGACGGCAGGCGATCGAGGCATCGGACGGATCCTCGGCCAGGCCGAGTCCTCCCGAAATGCCGCCTTGCTTGGCGCGGCTGAGATGGCAGGTCACGCCCTCGATCTTGGGGTCGTCGAAGGCCTCGACAACAATCTTGCTGTTGGGCCCCAGCATTTTGAAAACCGTGCTGACCGAGCCGATTTCCTCGGCCCCGGCCGGGGCGGCCAGAACAAGGGCAAGGCCCGTGCCAAGCAAAAACGGGTGTTTCATGACCATCTCTCTGTTTGCGGTTAGGGGCAGACCCCCTCAATATAGTCACAAATGAGCGAAATGCGAAAAGGATGGACGACAGGGGCCTGTGCGGCGGCGGCGGCACGGGGGGCGGCCCTTTTCCTGCAAGCGGGAAGCTGGCCCGATTGCGTGACCATTCGCCTTCCCAAAGGGGTTGAAGCCAGTTTTCCCTTGGCAGAGAGGAAAAGCGGACCCGGCTGGGCCGAGGCCGGAGTGGTTAAGGATGCAGGCGACGATCCGGACGTGACGCATGGCACCCTGGTATTGGCCCGCCTTGAGCCCGGCCAGCCCGGATCGGGGCTGATCTTCAAGGCGGGCGAGGGAGTTGGAACCGCCACACTTCCCGGTCTGCCCATTGCCGTCGGTGAGGCGGCCATCACGCCGGGACCACGCGATCAGATCGCTAGGAATCTGGCGTCGTTCGGCAGCGACTTCGTCGTCACCCTGTCCATTCCGGGCGGGGCTGAACTTGCCAAAAAAACCATGAATGCCCGGCTGGGCGTAATGGGGGGATTGTCGATCCTGGGAACGACCGGGGTGGTGACGCCATATTCCAATGCCGCCTGGATCGGGGCCATTCACCGAGGCATCGATGTCGCACTTGCAAACGGCGTTGCGCATATTGCCGCAGCCACCGGGGCGGCATCGGAGTGCGCTGCCAGGAATCACCATGGCTTAAGCGAGATGGCTTTGATCGATATCGGAGGCTTTGCGGGCGCCTTCTTGAAATATGTGAAGCGCCACCCCTTTGCGCGCGTCACATTGGCCGGGGGCTTTGCCAAGATCGGCAAGCTGGCGGCGGGCAATCTTGATCTGCATTCCAAGAAAAGCAGCGTCGATATCGCCTTTCTGTCTGGATTTCTGCCCGAAGGCGAGCGACGGGAGCGGGGGCTGAAAGCCGTAACCGCCGCCCAGCTTCTGGAATTGGCAGGCGATTTTCCGCTGGCCGATGCCGTGGCCAGCAAGGCCCTTGATGTCGCGCAAGGCATCCTGGGACGCACGGATATATCCATGGATATTCTGGTGGTGGATCGTGGGGGAAAAGTGATCGGCCATGCGCTCTAAGATTCTCATTCTCGGCGGAACGATGGAGGCGGCAGCACTGGCGCACGAAATCGACGGCGAATTAGGCCAAGCCGTCGAGCTTGTTTCCTCGCTGGCGGGGCAAACCAGTATCTTGCCGGACTTGCCCGGTCAGGTGCGTCAAGGCGGGTTCGGCGGCACCGAGGGATTGACCGCCTATCTGCGTCATGAATCCATTTGCGCTGTCATTGATGCAACACATCCCTTCGCCGCCCTCATTTCCGACCATGCAAAACAGGCCTGCCGGAATGCGGGCGTGCCGCTGGCCTGTCTTGAGCGGGCACCCTGGCCCAGAGAGGCGGGTGATCGCTGGGTCATGGCCCCCACGATGGCCGAGGCGGCAAGGCTTCTACCCGGTCTGGGCAAGCGGGTCTTCCTGACCATTGGCAGAAAAGAGCTAGACGTCTTCAAAAGCGTCAAGGACGTCTGGTTTCTGGTCCGCCTGATCGAGCTGCCCCACCATCCTTTGCCGCCCATGTGGGAGATTGTGCAGGGGCGTCCGCCCTTCAGCCCTGAGGCCGAGGTTCAACTGATGCAACAGCACGGAATAGATCTTCTGGTCACCAAGGCCAGCGGCGGGAGTGCTACCTATGGCAAGATTGAGGCGGCCAGAAACATGGGCTTGCCCGTTTTGATGATTGAACGGCCTGAATCAGGCAAGGGCGAGAGCCTTGTGTCGATTGATGTGGCCATCGACTGGATCAGGCGCCGTCTTTTTTTCCCGCCCTGAATCCGGTCGAGAAGTCGGCAGCATAAAGGCGGCTTTCGCGAAAATTTTCATGACCCAGAACGCGGCCCACCAGCACCAGGGCGGTTTTGGTGATCCCCGCCGATTTGACCTGATCGCGAATGGTGCAAAGGGTGCCCCGAAGGATCAATTCGTCGGGCCAACTGGCGCGATAGACCACCGCCACCGGACAATCGGTGCCGTAAAGCGGGATAAGCGTTTCCACCACATGCTTGAGATTAGCCGCCGATAGATGCAGGGCCAGCGTTGCTCCGCTTTTGCCCAGCGTCGCCAAATCCTCGCCTTCGGGCATGCCGGTGGATTTGACGGAGGTGCGCGTGATGATCACCGTCTGCGAAACCTCGGGCAGCGTCAGCTCCATCTGCAGGGCAGCGGCGGCGGCCGCAAAGCTGGGAACGCCGGGTGTCACGTCATAGGGGATGGACAGGGCATCGAGCCTGCGCATCTGTTCGGCAATGGCGCCGTAAAGCGAGGGATCGCCCGAATGGACACGGGCAATATCCAAGCCCTTTTCGTGCGCGGCCTTCATTTCCGCAATCGTTTCGTCAAGGTCAAGCAGGGCCGTATCGATGATACGAGCACCCTTTGGCGCCTCGGCAACCACTTCTGCCGGAACCAGCGATCCGGCATAGAGCACGACGGGGCAGCGGCGGATAAGATTAAGCCCCCTGACGGTGATCAGATCGGGCGCACCCGGACCTGCGCCAATGAAATGAACGGTCATGGCCTGTTCCTGATGCTGGCTTCTGCTTGGAATTGCTTGGTCTGATCGGGCATTCGGCTTGGTACCATACTTGCTACGCAGGGGCAAGGCAGCAGCCCAGATATGCTGTTGCTGACGGCCTTCTTGAAGACGTACAATCCTTGCTGCCAAGCGGAGGTGACGTGTCATGGAAGCAACGGCTGAACGGTTGCTGGCTATCGTTAGGCGGCTAAGGGACGATGTGGTTGAGATGTCGGCCAAGGGGCTCAGGCTCGCCGCAACGATGCCCGGCAACGACGATACCGCCAAAATCTATTTCGACCTTCAATTCTTCTTCCTGTTTCTCATCTGTGCCGATGGCTCAGGGTCGCAGAGCGAGATCGACTTATACAATCTGACCTTCGGCACCCGACTGTCCTCGGAGCGTCTTGCCAACGAAATTGCAACCAGGGCCGATCAGATCGCCGCCTATGGCGAAAGCCCATCGCACTTGATGCGCGCGGGTTTCATGGTGGACGCGGTTCATAAGAACACCCACTACGGCGATCGCGTGATCGCTTGCTTCGAGGAGTTCGGAGAAATCGTCGCCTCGGTGGATGGGGGGGGGCCGTCTGCCAGACAACGCCTAGCTGACTTCCTTGCACTGGCCAGAGTCTGGCAGAAGAGGGCAGAGGCATCGCTTCCCAGCGACCCGGAACCGATTTCGCCAGCACCCAAGGCGCCAGCTCCATCTGGCAGGCCTGCCTTCGGGCGCAAGGGGCTTCCTAAGAGTTAGCAAGCCACTCTACTTGACGCAGTTAAATGGCTTCGATTTCAGACGATCTGCTCTAGACATGCGGGCAAGACGCAGAGCCGCAATCATCAACAGGGCGGTCACATTCATGGCCAGCGCATAAATGATGCTGGGAACCATCATCTCGTTATTATTTAACAGCGTGGCGGCGACGAAGATGCCAAGAGCGCTGTTCTGCAAGCCGTTCTCCATGACGACAGCGATTCTTTCCGGTGCGTTAAGCCCTGCTGCGTAGGCAAGGACGCCCGCCACCAACATGGCCGCCACATTCAAGGCCAGTGCTGCGGGCAATAGCTGCTCTGCATGCTCGATCATGGTCTGGAACTGTCCGATAAAGGCGCCTGCCACGATTACCGCAAAGAGAAACGTCGCAAGCGGACGGGCGATCCGCCCCAGCTTTGCTGCGAACAGGGGGCACGCCTGTTGCAGCCCAAGTCCGAATGCCAAAGGCAAGGTATCAACCAGAAAAATGCCCAGAACCATTTTTCCGACGGGCAGATCGACAAAAGCCTCGTAGTCTGCAAAGAAACGAAGCCCAAAATTGGTTATGACCGGAAGGGTGATTGCGGCCGCTAGGCTGGACAGGGCCGTGACGCCAGCCGCCAGCGCAATCCGCCCGCCTGCATGGTGCGTAAGCAGGCTTGATGTGACGCCTGCTGGGCAGGCGGCCAGAATCAGCATGCCGACGGCAAAATGCTGGTTCATGCCAAATCCGACAATCACCAGAAATCCCAGGGCGGGCACCAGCAAGAGCTTGCATCCCAGCCCGGTCAGGATGGCCCTGGGATGGGTGAAAACCATCTTGAAGTCCTTAAGCGTCATGGTCAGGCCCATGGCGAACATGATGAAAGCCAGGGCCAATGGCAAAAGAACCTGCGTGATCATGGCAAAACGCTCAGATAGGCATGACTTAACGGCGGCTTTCGTTTCATGACGGCTCGTTGTGTGCGATGTGAATGCAAGCGATGCCAAAACTGAGATTGATCCATGAAATAGAAGAGAAGCCAGCCACACGCATCTGCTGGGCCAGCTCATCTTGATGCGGAAAGCCCCGAATGGAATCGACCAGATAATGATAGGCCTGGGCGTCGCGACCGATCCAGGCTCCCAGGCGGGGGATGACGGCAAAAGAATACGCATCGTAAAAGGGGCGGATCAGGGCAAGCGGGCGCGAGAATTCGAGACACAGAAATCGCCCGCCTGGCTTCAACACGCGCTTGATTTCTTTTAAGGCCTCGCCAAGTCTGGTCACATTGCGCAGGCCGAAGGCCATGGTGACGGCGTCAATGCTGCCATCGTCAAAGGGCATGGATTCGGCCGCGCCCTCCATAAAGCGAATGCCTTCGGCCCCCTTGCGTCTTTGGCCAATTTCCATCATGGCCCGGCTGGGATCGCAGACGATGATGCTTCCGCCCCGTTTTGCCAGCGACAGGGCGACATCTCCGGTGCCACCGGCCAGATCGATCAGCGTTTGGCCGTGTTTTGGCGCGGCCAAATTCACGAGCCTTCGTTTCCAAAGGCGATGGATGCCAAAGCTCATCACATCGTTCATCAGATCGTAGCGCGGCGCCACAGTGTCGAACAGCTTGCGAATGCGTTTCTGACGCTCATCGGGAGAGACGTTCTCGCGACCGAAATGGGTGTCGGGACTGTTCTGCATAAAGGCAATAACGCTCCGGCTGATTGAAAAGGGAAGATGGGTCTTGACCCTAGCCTGCAAAACCAATTTTTGAAATGTAGCATACCGTTATGAGTCAGCGCTTGACCATGATCAAGCCGGGCAGGAATCAAAATTGCTTCAGAAGACGCATTGATTCCTGGCTGTCCCAGTCGTAGGCGCCCAGCATTCGTGCCGTTTCACGCCCGGCGGAATCGATCAACAGCGTCGTGGGAAGATAGGGAATTTTCAATATCTCGCCCGCGTTGCGGCTTGAATCGGTATGTAAATCCAAATGCTGAATGTTCAAGCGGCGATAGGCCGCCATGGCAGCGGGCAGTCCTTTCAAGTCAAGCGACAGAGCCAGCACAACCAGTTCCTTGGAATCGGCCTTGGCCTTCAGCCGGTCAAGCGAGGGCAGCTCGGTCAGGCAGGGCAGGCACCAACTGGCCCAAAGATTCAGCAAGATTTTGCGCCCCATGAAGGAGGCAAGCTCGATCGTTTCGTTTTTGGCGTTCTGGAACGACAAGGCGGGAATCGGTTGCGGCATATCATGACGCAAGAGGCCCTGCATTGGCTTAGACCAGGATCGACGCGAAGCGGCGACACCCAGAAAGCTGGCAGCAAGGGATAGAAAATGCCTTCGGTTCATCACTTCAGGTAACTCTTGATGCGAGCCGCGAGATCGTCCGGCGTGGCAATGTGAGGAAGTTTTGCAAGAAATCGCCCCTGTTCGTTCATGATGAATATGCCGGTGGAATGATCGACGGCGTAGGCTTGGGGATCCTCCTTGGGGGCTTGCTGGCGCTCATAGACCACGCGGAAATTGCGAGCCGCCGCGGCCAGCATGGCCGGAGTGCCGCGCAAGCCCTCTAGGCCTGGAAAGGCGGAGATGTAGTCGTTCAGCATTGCTTGAGTATCGCGCTCGGGGTCGATGCTGATGAACAAGAACACCACCTTTGACTGATCCTTGCCCAGTTTTTCCCATGCCGCCGTCATGGTCGACAGGGTTGTCGGGCAGATGTCGGGGCAGAAGGTGTAGCCAAAGGTCACGACACGCAGCCGCCCGGAAAAGCTTTCATCACTCACCGTCCGTCCCTTGCCGTCCAGAAGGATGAACTTGCCGGTCAAAGGCATTTCCTCAGCACCGTTTACGGGATGTAGAAAGAGCAGCGACAGAAAAACAGCGCCGCCAATAAGTAGCAGGGAAGACTTTAGCATTCTTGACGCCATATCGCTCTCCAGGGCGGCAAGTGCCGCATCTCCTTGTTTTGACAGGATAAGCCCTGTCGACTTGGCTCTTCTTAACCATAGCACGCACATTGCGACCGACTTGTCCCCAGGATGTGTCTATCAGGCACTGATTTCCTTGACCAAGGTTAAGGCCTGAAATTTTTTGTGGAATTATGCTGCGCCGCATGAAGGTTTGGATTCCGTTTCGTCGATAACAAACGACAAAGGTGGGCCTATGAAGAAAAGAACCCAAAAAATGGCGGCCTTGCTCGCCACGGTCAGTATCGGTGCGTTCGCTGCTTCAAGCGCCGGGATGGCCGAAACGCTGCAAGATGTCATGAAGCGCCGGGGATTGAGTGAGAACGATATCATGGCGGCGGCAAAGACCTATACGCCGACCGGAAAGCACGATGAATTTCTTGTTTTCAGCTCGGGCGGTCAAAGCGGTCAGGTCATCGTCTATGGCATTCCCTCGATGCGCATTCTTAAATATATCGGCGTGTTCACGCCGGAACCCTGGCAGGGCTATGGTTTCGATGACGAGTCGCGCAAGGTTCTTCAAGAGGGATCAAAGGTCGACGGACGCGAGGTCTTGTTCGGAGATACGCACCATCCCTCGATTTCAGAGACCAACGGCGACACAGACGGCCAGTTCCTGTTCATCAACGACAAGAACACGCCGCGCATCGCCGTTATTGACCTTAAGGACTTCGAGACCAAGCAGATCGTCAAGAACCCGATCATGCAATCGGACCACGGCGGCGCTTTTGTCAGCCCGAACACCGAATATGTGATCGAAGCCTCGCAGTATCCGGCACCTTTGGGTGGCGAATATGTGCCGATCGAGCAGTTCAACGAAAAATATCGCGGTGCCGTGACATACTGGAAGTTCAACCGCACCAAGGGCCGCATCGAGCCGGAAAATTCGTTCTCGATCGAACTGCCTCCCTACAGCCAGGATCTTTCCGATTTCGGCAAGGGGCCGTCCGACGGCTGGTCGTTCACCAACTCGTTCTGCGCCGAGCGTTATGTCGGCGGAATCGAGCGCGGCCGCCCGCCCTTTGAGGCAGGATGCTCGGCCAAGGATGTCGATTTCCTGCATGTGGTCAATTGGAAGAAGGCAGAAGAACTGGTCAAGGCGGGCAAGACGAAAACGATCAGCGGTATGAAGGTTCTGCCGTTGGACGTGGCGGCCAAGGAAGGCGTTCTCTTCCTGATCCCCGAGCCCAAAAGCCCGCACGGCGCTGACGTGACGCCCGACGGCAAATACATCATCGTATCGGGAAAGCTGGATACGCACGCCACGGTCTACAGCTTCGAGAAAATCCAGGCAGCCATCAAGGCAGGAAAGTTCAGCGGCAAGGATGAGTATGGCGTTCCGATCATCGATCTGGGGGCCTCTGTGCACAAGCAGGTCGAACTGGGCCTGGGACCACTGCATACGCAATATGACTCCAAGGCCTGCATCGCCTACACCTCGATCTATGTCGATTCGCAAGTGACCAAGTGGGATTACTGCGAAGGCAAAGTGCTTGATAAGCTTTCCGTGCACTACAATATCGGCCACTTGATGGCCATGGAAGGCGATACGGCCCATCCCAAGGGCAAGTATCTGGTGGCACTCAACAAGCTGGCGATCGACCGCTTTGCGCCGGTTGGCCCCCTGCATCCGCAGAACCATCAGCTTATCGACATCAGCGGCGACAAGATGCAGTTGCTGTATGACATGCCGTTGCCTTTGGGCGAGCCGCACTATGCGGTATCGATCTCAACGGACAGGCTGAAGCCTTCGATTCGCTATCCGTCGGGCACGAATAGCCGGACGGATGAAAAGAGCCCCTTCGGCGTCCGTGCGGGCAGTGAGCATACGGATACCAAGCCCGGACGGGTGGAAGTGTTCGGAACGGTCATCCGTTCGCACATCACGCCTGAAATCATCGAGGCGAATGAGGGTGACGAAATCGTCATTCATCTGACGAATCTCGAGCGGGCGGAAGACGAAACGCATGGCTTTGCCGTTTCAAAGCACAACGTCAACCTGTCGCTTGAGCCCGGCAAGACCGTGTCCGCCACCTTCAAGGCCAACAAGGCGGGCGTCTATCCCTATTACTGCACCGAGTTCTGCTCGGCGCTGCATCTGGAGATGGAAGGCTACCTGCTGGTCAAGCCCGCCAACTACAAGGCCTCTACCGCCAAGGGCAAGGCCGGAAGCAGTTATACCAAGGCCGACTATGACGCGCGCGTCAAAGCCAATGTCGAAACGCAAGGCGTAATCGACAGCGTCGTGGGCTACATCACCAGCGTCAACTACAAGGACTTCCCGCAAGCGGTGGCCCTGGTCGAAGACGCCACGGATCAGCTTGGCTTTGCCAAATCCGCCAAGGAGAAGTCGGAAGACTTCGCCAAGAAGCAAGATTGGAACAACGCCATGCTGTGGGCCGAGCAATGGTTCCAGTATCAGGTCAAGACAGCCGATATCGGGCTGCGCGCAAAGACCCATTTGGAGCAGAACGGCGCCAAAAAGGTCCAGAAGTAACCTTAAATACCGGGGGCGGGTTTGTCCCGCCTCCGGGCTTTTTCGATTGAGGTCTTGTCATGAATAGAACGCCAAAAAAATCATATTTGCTTCTTGCAGGACTCGCTCTGTCGCTGAGCCTGATCGCGACGGCCGCATTTTCTGCGGACGGAAAGACGCTGTACGAGGACAAGGGGTGCACGGGATGTCATGGAGAGGACGCCAAGACCCCGCTTGAAAAGGGATATCCCCGGCTGGCCGGCCAGAATGGCGGATATCTTCTTCAGCAATTGATGGACATTAAATCGGGTGCCAGGAAGAACGGCAAGATTCCAGACACGATGAAGCCCGTGATCGATGAGTTGAGCGAGCCCGAGCTTAAGTTGTTGGCCGACTATCTGGCGAGCCTGAAATGGGTTTCCCAAGGAACGCCGCCCGAGGTGGCGCCACCCGGCAAAAAACTTTACCTGACGAAAAGCTGCGTTGCCTGCCATGGCAAGGAAGGCATGAAGCCCATCATGAAAACCTATCCCTTCCTGGCGGGTCAGGACCGGACCTATCTGCTGGCTCAGATGAAGGACATCGGATCGAAGGCGCGGGAAAACGGGCTTAGCAATTCCATGCAGCCGGTCATGCATCTGGTCAACAAGAAGGAAATGGACGCTATCGCCAAATATTTATCCCTCGTCAAGTGAGGCGATAAGGTTTCCCCCTAGAATGACACACATCAACGATTGGCCTGGAGAATTGTGACATGAAGAAACTTTCTGGTTTGCTTGCAGTCTCTCTGTCCACGTCGTTGGCGCTGGCACTGCCATCGTTGGCCGCCGGCCCGGGCGACAATATCAAACAGGGCAAGTCCCTGGGCGAGGCAGGGTACGAATGGAACAAGGGCGATGGCGAGGAAGCCGAGGCCTTGAAGGCAAAGCCGGACCTGAAGAACGGACGCGACGTCTATGAGGTCTGCTCTGCCTGCCACATGCCCGAGGGCTGGGGCCTGACCGACGGAACCTTCCCGCAACTGGCCGGTCAGCATTTCAAGGTCATCATCAAGCAGATGTCGGATATTCGCGCCAAGAACCGGGACAATCCGACCATGTATCCCTTTGCGCTTCCCTCGCAGATCGGCGGGCCGCAGGCCATTGCCGACGTTGCCGCCTATATCCAGTCGCTGAAGATGAATCCCAAGCCCGGCTTGGGAGACGGCAAGGATTTGGCGCTTGGCGAAAAGCTCTACAAGGAAAACTGTGTGCGCTGCCATGGCGAGCATGGCGAAGGCGACAATGAGAAGTTCTTCCCGCGCCTGGAGGGACAGCATTATAACTATCTGCTCCGCCAGTATCAGTGGATCAAGGAAGGCAAGCGGCGCAACGCAAATCCCGACATGGTCAAGCAAATTCAGACATTCACGGACCGCGACACGAAGGCCGTTCTGGATTATGTCTCGCGCATCAAGCCGCCCAAGGACAAGCTGGCTCCGGTGGGCTGGAAGAATCCCGACTTCAAATAGAGGCCGTGCTGGCCGTCTGACCTTCAGGCGGCCAGCGCCCCCACGCTCCTCAACAAGGGCTCGTTTCAGATGGCTTCATCGCGCACATCTCCACTAACATTCCGTCTTCTGACCTTGCTGGCAATGCTGCTGATCGGTGGCGCTTATGTGTCTCCGATCTGGTGGGTGGCCTTGAAGGCGCCGAACTATCCGCCGCAAACATTTCCGGATGGCGTGCGCATTCACTTTCATGTGAACGGGGTGTACAACGGATGTCAGGCGCGCCCGGAAAATTCCGGCGTCGATGAGGACGAGCCTCTCGACTGCGTGCATGAAATGAACGTCATCAACCACTTCATTGGCATGGAGCCGATTGCAGAAGGCGCCAAGCTGGAAATCGCCGCGGCGCCTTATCTCTTCAGTCTGGTTGGCGTGATGCTTCTGGCCTTCCTGTTCTATTCGGGTCCGCTCTGGTGGGTGCTGCCGCTGGGGGGAATTGCCATTCCCATTGGCTTCCTTATTGATTACTCGGCCTGGCTCTGGTGGTTTGGGCATAGCCTGAAGCCCTGGGCCGCCTTTTCGGTCAAACCCTTCATGCCGACAGTGTTCGGCGAGGGCAAGGTGGCGCAATTCTCAACCTTCTCCTATCCGCACTATGGATACGGCTTGCTGGTGGCGGCTTCGCTTCTTCTGCTCCTTGCCCTGCTTCTAAGACGCAAGCAATTGAGAGGGAAGTAAGACGTGAGGGCTTCATTTCACAATGAACAAGGCCATGCAGCATTTGAAATCTTCATTGGGGGGCTGTAGGCCTCGCCTGCAATATGCGACAGGACGGGCGCTTGCCATTCTGGCTGTCTGCGCAAGCGCCGTGTCGTCTGATTCCGCTCACTCCGCCGATGCTTCGAAGAAAATGGGCTCGGAAGCTATTCAAAAACTGATCGACCAGGCGCCCGAAGGCGCAACGGTGAATGTGCCGCCCGGACATTATTTGGGTTCTCTCGCCATCTTGAAATCCATTCAGCTTGATGGCGGCGGGCGGGTTACGATCGACGCAGAGGGCAAAGGCTCGGTCATCGTCATCAAGGCAGACAATGCGAGTGTGCGCAATCTGCGGCTGATCAATTCAGGTGTGGATCACAACAACGAAGACGCCGGAATAAAACTGCGCGGCAATGGAAATACGATCAAGGATAACATTATCGAGGACGCGCTGTTCGGCATTTGCCTCGAACAGTCCGAGCAGAACATCCTGCGCAGAAACAAGATATCGTCAAAAGCCATCGACCTTGGCATGCGCGGCGATTCGATCAAGCTCTGGAACTCGCATCATAACCTGATCGAGGATAACGAGATCGCTAATTCCCGCGATTTGGTTCTTTGGTTCTCGCGCGAGAACCGGTTGACCGGAAACAGTGCCAGCAGGGGACGGTATGGGCTGCATTTCATGCAGGCCGGGAACAATCTGGTCGAGAACAACCGCTTTTTTGATAATTCGGTGGGGCTTGCCCTGATGTATAGCCAAGGTGATGTGTTGAGGCGCAATTACATCGCCAGTTCGACCGGGGCAACCGGCGTCTGCGTTTCCGTGAAGGAATCGAGCAATGTCACCATTGAAGACAACGATATTCTTTACTGCGCCAATGGCATACATCTCGATCAGTCTCCCATCGAGCCTGGAACGATCAACAAAATCTCGAAAAATCGCATTAGCTATAACGATATCGCCATTTCATTCTTAAGCAATTGGCGCGATAACGAATTCACGCAGAACCGTTTGACAGGAAATCTGACGGAAGTTGCGGTCTATGGCAGCGGAACGGCCAGCAGGAATGTCTGGGAAGGCAATATCTGGGAGACATATGAAGGATTCGACCGCAATGGCGATGGAATTGGCGATACGCCCCAGCGCATTCTAAGCTATGCGGGGCGCGTGTGGATGGATGTTCCCAACACGCGATTCTTCAAGGGCTCGTTCGTGCTGGAGCTTCTGGACTTTCTTGATCGGCTAGCCCCCTTCAGCGAACCGAGGCTTCTTCTGGAAGATGCGCATCCGCGTCTGTCGTTTGCCGGAAAGACCGTATCATGAGCGCGCCTGACGAGGTGAAAACAGTCCGCCCTCTGTCTTCCAAGAAGACCCGGCGCGAAATTCTTCGTTCGGTCGCCATGGGGGGGGCGGTCGTTGGCGCCTCTCTGTTCGGCTTCTTCCCGACGATCAAGAAATGGACACCCAGGCTGCGGCCTCCCGGAGCCATTGCTGAGGATGATTTCCTGGCCGCCTGCATCAAATGCGGCCAGTGCGTTCAAGTCTGCCCGGTCGAGGCGATACGGCTGGGCGATCTGGATGAGGGTTTTGGTGTCGGCGTCCCATTTGTCGACGCCCGAAGCCAGGCCTGCGACTTTTCTTGTGATGCCGTGCAGTGCATTCTGGCTTGTCCCACCGGGGCTTTGGCGCAAGAGATTGACAAGAAGGAGCAGGTGCGCATGGGACTGGCGCGCCTGGATAAGCCCGGGCGCTGCCTAGCCAGGCAGGGCAAGGGTATCAAGGGCCCAGCGCGCGGCCCCAAATTTGAAGGTATCCATCGCATCGAGAAGATCGATCGCTGGAAGCCTGTCAAAATGGCTAGCTATGACTACGATCTGGAGCTTTGCGATCTTTGTGTGCGCGAATGTCCGATCAAGGGGGCCATTTCGCTGGAACCCATGCCCGAAGATCCAACAGGATTCAAGCGAACACCCGTGGTGCATGAGCCCTGCACGGGCTGCGGCATGTGCGAAATGATCTGCCCGGTTGAGCCTGCCGTCATCGTTATCGACATCCGCCGCAAGTGGGGGGATGTCTGATGGGCTTTTTCGATTCGATGAAGGTAATGCTGGGAGCCGAGCCGCAGCGCACGGTTGGCAAAACCCCCGAGGCGATTGCCCTTCACGAAGCCAAGCGCCAGATAAAGGGCGCCGAAAAGGCGCGCGAGATCAAGCTTCAGCATTCAAAAAAGGCCTCGAACAAGTGGCGCAATATCCGATGGGCGACGCTGATCATCGTCAATCTTCTCTTCGTTCTTTCCTTCCGCTTCGATGTGCAGCTTGTCGAAGGCGCCTTGACCGCTTCGCGCGTCGTCGGTTTTCACTTCGCAGACCTCAATTCGGCCCTTCAGGTCATGCTGGCCTACAAGCATATTCTGATCAATCTGGTCATCGGAACCACCACGGTTTTACTGCTGTGGCTGCTTTTGGGTGGACGCAGTTTCTGCTCTTGGGTCTGTCCCTATCACCTGCTGTCCGAATTGGCGGAAAAAGTTCATTTAATGCTGTCCATGCGCCGGTTGGTGATGAACTATCCCCTTCATCGGGGCACCAGAAGCGTGCTCTATGTTGTGTTTGCCCTATTGGCCTTGATAAGCGGCTATACGGTGTTTGAATCGATTTCGCCGACAGGCATTCTTTCGCGAGCCATGATCTACGGCCCAGGTCTTGCCGTCATCTGGGTTGGCGGTCTTTTGGTCTATGAGGTCTTTTTTATCCGGCGCATGTGGTGCCGGTATATCTGCCCGATCGGGCTGACTTATGGCTTCGTCGGCTCGATTTCCCCGGTGCGGGTCAAGTACGACCTTCATAATTGTCTGCACGAGGGTGACTGCCGTAAGGTGTGTCTGGTTCCGCATGTGCTGGAATGTACGAAAAAGAGTTATGCCGAGGATGTTCAGGTAACCATTGGCGCGGATTGCACCCGCTGCGGTGCATGCGTTGATGCCTGCCCCACGGGCTCGCTGAAATTCGATATAAAGGGTATGGACAAGCTTCTTTAGGTTTTGTGCCGTGATTCTGCTTGAAGACGTGTCGAAACAGTTTCAGCGCCATCTCGTTCTCGACAAGGTGTCCTTGTCGATTGAGCAGGGCGAGAGGATAGCTCTGGTCGGCTCGAACGGTGCGGGCAAGACAACCTTGATCCGATGCCTTCTGGGCGAGTACACCCACGAAGGTAAGATTGATATCGGTGGCGGCTGCCCGCGTCTTAACCGCTTCGACGTTCTGTCGCGCATTGGCTTTGTGCCGCAAATCCCCCCCCCCTTAAAGATGCCCGTTGCCGAACTTGTCTCATTTGCCGCTTCGCTTTGCGGCACAAGTTCCAGGCGCATTATCGATATCGTCGAGGAATTGGGGCTCGATTTCGCCCGCGTCAAGCGGCTTCCCTTCGTCAAGCTATCCGGCGGCATGAAGCAAAAGCTCCTGATCGGCATTGCATTCGGCCGTGATGCCGACATTCTGATTATGGATGAGCCGGCGGCGAATCTCGATCCAGAAGCTAGGCGCATCTTCTTTCGCCAGTTGGCGGAGCGCAAGGAACGTTCGGTCATGCTGATCACAAGTCATCGGCTTGACGAGGTCGCCTCGCTGGTCAATCGCGTCATCGAGATGGATCAAGGGCGCGTTGTGCTGGATGACAAGGTCGCCGACGATGTCGATATGACCAGCCTGTGGCATTGCGACGTTTGCCTAAGGCGCGTTGAGCCAGCCTTTTCACGCGTGATGACGGAGTGGCGCTTTCAATCGCAAGATCAAGGCTTGATCTGGAGGGGAGACGTTAGCGGGCCGGACCGCCTGCGCTTTCTAAGCGTTCTAACGCGCTATGCGGGCCTGATCGCATCGCTTCGGATGCAAGAGGACAAGGAGGACGATTCATGTGCAACCCCCTCCTGACTCGCAGGCAACTTCTGTTCGCTCACGCTCCCGGTCTTCTGCTCGTGCTGGCCGGATGTTCCGGAGAATCGGACAAGGGCCCGACCGAGGTGCGTTGGGGCAAGGAAAACTGCACGTATTGCGGCATGATCATCGACAATCCGCGTTTTGCAACGCAGATCAGGGGCGGCGATCCCCGCAAACTATGGAAGTTCGACGATCCAGGCTGCGGCGCTCTTTGGCTTGATAAGAAATCCTGGGGCAATGAGGAGCGAACCGAGTTCTGGGTTGGCGATTCTGAAACCGGAAGTTGGATAGATGGCCGCGATGCCTGGTTCATTTCGGGCCAGAAATCCCCGATGGGATATGACTATGGCGCGGTCAAGCAGATGCGAGACGGCGGGCTTTCCTTCGCTTCTTTCCGGCAAGCCGTTATCGCCTCGGGTTCAAGGACGCAGTGCTTGCCTGCGCTCAGCCTCGTTCAAGGAAGGACGGGCTGATGATGCGCGCATTGTTGCTTGCCGCCAGGCTGGATATTACGGAAAGTCTGCGCGCCCGCTGGTTTCTCTTCTACAGCCTGGTGTTTGGCGGAATCGTCATTCTGCTCTTCGTGTTCGGGCTGACCGAATCGCGTATTCTTGGGTTCACGGGATTGTCGCGTCTTCTGGTCACCTATATCCAGTTATGCGTGGCCATCTTGCCTATTTTCATTCTCATAACGACGGTGCGCTCGGTGGCAGGCGATCGTGAGGCCGGGGTCTACGAATATATGCTTTCGCTTCCTGTGCCGCTGGCTTCCTGGTTCTGGGGAAAAATGATTGGACGATTCCTGGTCGTTTTCATGCCAGTGTTTCTCGCCATGGCCTGTGCGGCGGCATGGTCCCTGCTCAGGGGCATTGGATTGGATTGGGGGCTCTTTCTGCTCTACACGGCTCTGCTGATCTCGATGGCCTGGGCCTTTCTGGGATTTGGCATGTTGATCTCGACACTGGCCAGAACGCCCGATGTGGCCCAGACCGGCGCCTTTCTGTTCTGGCTGCTCTTGCTGCTGTTTCTCGATCTGTTGCTGCTGGGCGTGATGATTCGCGGGCAGTTGCCCTTCGAACTTGTTATCGGCCTGGCCCTTCTTAACCCCCTTCAATCATTTCGCACCGCAGCCATTCTGCTCTTTGATCCCCAGATGGTGGTTTTGGGGCCTGCCGCCTACGTCATTCTCGACGCCGTCGGCCAGACCGGCTATCTGATTTTCGCGATTGCCTATCCGCTCTTGCTGGGAAGCTTGAGTGCAGCTCTGGGATGCCGGATTTTCATGCGAGGCGACCTGCCCTAAGGAAGCGTTCGAGCCAGCCTGAAACCAAGATTGGTGCTGAAATTGACCGGCGTCAGTTGCGTCTTATAGAAAGCGGTCATGAGTTTCGGGTAATTTTCAACCGAGCCGCCCCGGATGATGCGGTAGCAGAAATTCTGCCACTCATTGACGTAATCCTTGGGCAGGTTGGGCGCATAATTGCTGCCAGAGCAATCCGCCGTCCATTCCCAGACATTGCCATGCATATCGTAAAGGCCGAAGGCGCTGGGCTTCAACTTGCCGACCGGCTGTATTTTCAAGCCAGAATTATCCTTGTACCAGGCGTACTGCCCCATTTGCGTTTCGTCATCTCCGAAACCGAACTTTCCGGAATGTCCCGCCCGTGCCGCATATTCCCATTCTTCATCCGTAGGCAGGCGAAAGGTTTTTCCGGTCTTGGCGTTCAATCGCGCAATGAATTCTTGCACCCTTCGCCAGCTCACGCGGACTACGGGCAGGTTGGCGGCCTTGACATCGCTGGGATTATCGCCCATGAGGGCTTCCCACTCCTTTTGCGTCACCTCGTATTTTCCCATGGCGAACGGGCGCGAGATAACGATTTTTGGGCGTTTGGCCTGATCGTCCTCGGTCTTTTCATAATCGTAGGGATCTCCGGAAAGAACGCTTCCCGGCGCAATCGTCACCAGTTCGGGGCAGGCGTCACAGTCTTGATAGCCAATTCCCGGGGATGGCGTTTCCGCCTGCGCCATCCCAATCATGAGAAAAAGCCACCCCAGCACGGTAAGACGCCTGTTCAATGCGGAGCGCACAACCATCCTCCCTTCGTGGCGGGGTATGGGCAGTCCTTAACCATCATGTGTCCAGCCTGCCATATTTTCTGCCGGACTGAATTGATGATGATCAAGCCGCTCTATCGCCATCCTGCCCGGTCGAAAATGCGGATCGCGCTAGCGTTGTTCTCGCCCAGCATGGCGACATTGATGGTCTCTTCCTTGAATGATCCCCAGGCTGTGACAAGCGCCGAACGCTTGGCGCTTGGTAGAACGGGGAACTCGTTATTGGCCTCTGCGTAAAACTGCTGGGCTTCGGCGCTGGAGAGGAATTCCATCAGCTTGATCGCCTCCGCCTTGTTTTTGGCGGCCTTGGTAAGGCCGGCGCCTGAAATGTTCATATGCGCTCCGCGCCCCTGTTGGTCGGGCCAGAACAGGGCGACCTTGGCTGCAGCGTCGCGCTCTTCCGCCTTGTCGCTTGTCATCATGCCTGCAAAATAATAGGTGTTGGCGATGGCGATATCGCACTGTCCGGCAGCGACGGCGGTGATCTGGTCGCGGTCGCCGCCTTGCGGCTTCCGGGCCATATTGTCGACGATGGCCTTGGCCCATTTTTCGGATTTGTCCAGCCCATCGACCGCGATCATGCCCGCCAACAAAGACTGGTTGTAGGCCGAGGCGGAACTGCGCACACAGATGCGTCCTTTCCATTTCGGGTCTGCCAGCCCTTCAAAGCCGGACAGATCCGAAGGCTTGACACGATCCTTGTTGTAGAAGATGACGCGGGCCCGAGCCGACTGGCCGAACCAGTAATTTTGTGGGTCACGGTACTTGGCCGGGACATTCTTTTCCAGAACTGCCGAGCTAATAGGTTGCAGCAAGCCCTCAACCCGCGCCCGGTTCAGGCGCGCCACATCGGTGGTTTGGAAAATGTCGGCGGGGCTGTTGGCGCCCTCGCTTTTCAGCCGCTCGATCAACTGATCCTCGCCTGCCGAAAGAAGATTCACCTTGATCCCGGTCTGCTGGGTGAATTTGTCGAGAATTGGCTTGATCAGATGATCCTTGCGCGCCGTGTAAAGATTGACCTCGGCGGCACTGGCAAAGCTTGAGGCGCTCAAAAGAAGGGCGGCGCCAGCCATGCAAGACATGAAAAGGCGGTTGTGCTGCATATTCATGGGGGATTCCTTGTTCGTTGAATTATGGCGATGTCAGCAGAAACTGCCCAGATTTGGCGGCGGCTGAGGAATTTCCTCAGGCATCGTCTCGGTCTCCACCTGTTCTTCTGCCGGGTACACGAAGGCCTGGGATTGGTCGAGTTTGATCGAGACGCGGGCACCTTCAATGTGAGGAAGCGGTCCCGTCGTTCGGGCATGAAGGTGAATGGGCGGCCCGTAACCCGATTCAACTCGCAAGTGGATGAGATTCGATCTTCCCAACATATGCGAGACAAGGACCGTTGCATTCCCGTTGTCCTCAAGCTCCAGGGACAGGGCTTCGGGCCTGATCACCAGATCGACCTCTGCCCCCTCCTTGAAGCCAGGGGCGGGAAAGGCGCCAAGGGGGGAATGCACCTTGCCCTGCCTGACGTTGGAGGGGATACGGTTGACTTCGCCGAAGAAGGAGGCGACGAAGGAGGCGACAGGGCGCCGATATAATGTCTCGGGCTCGTCCAGTTGAACAATGCGCCCGGCACGCATGATCGCGATGCGATCCGCCATGAACATCGCCTCTTCGGGATCGTGCGTGACCATCAGCACACAAACGCCCGTGGACTTCAAAACATGCAGGGTTTCGTCGCGTATCTGGTCCCGCAGCCTTTTGTCCAGGCCCGAGAAGGGTTCGTCCAGCAGCATCAGCATGGGTTCTGGCGCCAAGGCGCGCGCCAGTGCAACGCGCTGCATCTGTCCGCCAGATAATTGGTGCGGCCAGGAGTCGGCGTGAGCCTCCATGCCGACCTGCCTTAGCATGTCCATCGCCCTGTCCCGGCTCTCCGCTTTGCCTTTGTTGCGAATTCCGAAAGCGACGTTCGCCAGCACATTCAGGTGCGGAAAAAGCGCGTAATCTTGAAAGAGGAACCCAATATTGCGTTTTTCCGGGGCCACATGCATGCCCTGGCCACCGACCAATTGGCCATTGAGCAGGATGCGTCCATCGACCGGAGTCTCCAATCCAGCCGCCATGCGCAGCGTTGTCGTCTTGCCGCAGCCCGATGGCCCAAGAAGGCATAGCAATTCGCCTGGCCGCACGGCAAAGGACACATTCTCCACAACCCGCGTTTTGCCATAGGCGCATGATACGCCGTCCATGATCAGGCAGGCCGACCCGGGCGCACAAGGAGACATGCGCAAGGGATCGGCCGCACATCCTTTGCTGGGTGTGAACGAGCAATGAGGGCCCGGCCCACACTGAATGGCGGGCGTCTTTGAAAACATCATATTCATGATTTTTCTCCTGGGCGTGATCTGGCGACCGCGTAACTCAGCATGATGATGGGGATAAGCCCCACGAGAACAATGACCAGAGCAGGAGTTGCCGCATCCATCAACCTCTCGTCGGAGGCCAATGAGAAGGTTCGCACGGCCAGGGTGTCGAAGTTGAGCGGTCGCATAATCAAGGTGGCGGGAAGCTCCTTCATCACATCGACGAAGACAAGAAGTCCTGCCGTCAGCAGCGCACCGCGTATCAACGGCACGTGAACAAGCCGCAGTGTCCCCATCGTCCCTTGCCCCAAGGTTCTGCAAGCCGCCTCCATGGAGTTGGTGACTTTGGACAGGCTGGCTTCGATGCCGTTGAAGGAGACGGCCAGAAATCTTACGAGATAGGCATAGACCAGGGCGGCGATGCCTCCGGTCAGCAGCAATCCCGTGCTCAAGCCGAATCGTTCGGACATGAAGCCAGATAGCGCATTGTCGATCAGTCCCAGAGGAATCAGCGTGCCGACGGCAATGACGGAACCGGGTATTGCATATCCAAAACTGGCCAGACGGACGGTTGAGCGGGTCATGGGTGTCGGGCTCAATCTTTGCGCATAAGCCATGATAACGCCCACCGTGACCGCAGCCAGCGCAGCAACCAGCGCCAGAAGGAAGCTGTTGCGCACCATGGGCAGGAAGTCGAGACCGATCGTGCTGTAGCGCACCGACCACCAGGCCAGAACGCTGGAAGGCAGGGCGAATCCGAAGAAGACACCTGTGAAGCAGAAAGTCTGAGCAGTCAGGCAGCGCCATCCCGTCAGTTGGTAGCCGGGCAGGCGCCTATAGCGTGCGGTCGTGTGGTGGTACTGCGACGCGCCGCGCGAAACGCGCTCGATCATCACCAGTGCCAGAACGAAAAGAAGCAGGACGGCACCCAGTTGGGCCGCCGCAGTGGGTTCGCCCAGACCAAGCCAGGTACGATAAATTCCGGTGGTGAAGGTATCTACCGCGAAATAATGGACCGTGCCGAAGTCGTTCAATGTCTCCATCAGCGCCAGCGCGGTCCCGGCGGCAATCGAAGGGCGCGCCAGAGGAAGAGCTACCTTGAAGAATCCCTTCCAGGGGCCTTGGCCCAGCGTTCGGCTTGCTTCGAGCACGCAGATCGACTGTTCCAGAAAGGCCGAGCGGGCCAGCAGATACACATAGGGATACAGCACCAGCGACATGACGACGATGGCTCCGCCCAGCGAACGGATTTCGAAAAACCAGTAATCCCTGGCGGAGCTCCAGCCAAAAACTTCACGCAGGGCGCTCTGGATGGGACCGGCGAAATCGAGAAGACCCGTATAGGTATAGGCGACGACATAGGCTGGCATGGCCATCGGCAGCAGCAGCGCCCATTCCAGGACGCCCTTTCCTGGAAAGCGGCACATCGTGACCAGCCAGGCCGTTCCGACACCGCCGATCATCACCCCGGCGCCGACACCCAGCATGAGGAGAAGGGAGTTCACGATGTAGAGCGGCAGCACTGTTTGCGCCAGATGCTCCCAAACGCCGCCGGACGAGGCAAAGACATGGGCCAGGATGAAGGTCACGGGAGCGCCAACCAGGAGAGCTATGAAAACGGTCGCTCTAACCCATCCCGCGCCGGAGCTGACGTTCTGACCCGCCATGAAAGCGGGCAAAAACGAGCTTGCGCTGGTGGTCGTGGCGGAGGCGCTCTTCATCATTCCATGAAACTCGGTCAGGCCTGGGGCATGTCAGGCTGTCGTAATGTTCGTGGAAGCTATTGCAAATGCGAATCACTGTCAATAACAATAAAATGGCCAGGGTCATAGGCGGGCGGAGGACGGCCCATCTTGCACTTACTTGATTTTATAGAATATTTTGGTTGGTCGGAATATTCTCTAGCCGAACAATTTGTCGATATCGTCCTGGCTGAACAGTTTATCGACTTCGTCTTGTTTAACGCCCTTGCCCTTAAGCTGCGGGCCGTTCAGCAGCTTCTGTTCGTCGGTCAGTTCCTTTTTGACTGCCCCGGCCACCTGCTTCAACTCGTCGGGGCGCCACATGCCGATCATGCTGGTGATGCGCTCCTCGATGAATTTCATCGACTTGACCACCTTGGTGATGCGCTGGCCGGTAATATCCTGGAAGGAACAGGCTTCATAAACCTGGCCGATCTGTTCCTCGGCACCCGCCACGAGGCGCAACGCATCCTCGCCGGGCACAAGGGCCTTCAGTTCGGTCAGGTTGGTCTCCATGGCCTCCATGGCGCCCATGATGCTGTTGGTGGCTTCTTCGGTCGCCTCGACGATGGCGTCCAACTGGTCGGCCATGCCGCCGAAATGGTCCTCTTCTGAGCTGGCGGGACCAAGCGCTGCCAATTCCTGGCGAATGCGCTGAATATGGCCGAACAGGCGCACGAATTCGCGCTTTAGAACCTCGCCTTCCGACTCGTTGTGCATCTCATTCCCTCAATTATTCGAGCCACACTAGCTGCAGCCTGCCCAAAAGGAAAGGGGGGCAAGGTTACAAGGAGAAGTCTAAGAAGGCCCATGTGCAAAAAACAGTTTGATCAATTCCCCCGCCGCCAGAGTTGGGCTGGATTTTCCCCGGGCAACCAAGGCTTCCTGCTCCGAAAGGCAAGGGGCAATGGCTGGGTGGGCCTTGAATCGGTCCATGAGTTCGCCCTCGATGGCGCGCCACATCCAGGAAACCGACTGATTGGCCCGTTTGGCGGCCAGAGCCTCAGAACCCAAGGCGGCGCGATAGGCCTCCACAGCCGCCCAGACCTCGTCCATGCCGCGTCCTTCCAGGGCAGAGACCTTGATGACGGGGGGAGTCCAGCCGGGATGGATCGGCATCAGCAGATGCAGGGCCGAGGCGTAGTCGCGTTCAGCCCGCGAGGCGGCGGCGACCAGGTCGCCGTCAGTCTTGTTGATCAGCAAAAGGTCGGCCAGTTCGACCACGCCCTTTTTGATGCCCTGCAAATCGTCGCCGCCGCCGGGAACCAGCAGCAAGAGGAACATATCCACCATCTCGAAGACGGCGGTTTCGGATTGTCCCACGCCCACGGTTTCGACGATGACGACGTCGAATCCTGCGGCCTCGCAGACTTGTAGGGCTTCGCGCGTGCGCCTAGCGACACCGCCCAGGGTCCCTCCCGAGGGCGAGGGGCGGATGAAACTGTCGGGATGGCGGGACAGTTCCTCCATGCGGGTTTTGTCGCCAAGAATCGAGCCACCGGAACGCGGGCTTGAAGGATCAACCGCCAGCACGGCAACGCGGTGGCCAAGCCCGGTCAGATACAGGCCGAAGGCCTCGATGAAGGTGGATTTACCTGCGCCCGGAATGCCGGTGATGCCCAGGCGAACGGTTGTGTTTCCAGGGGGTGGCAGACATTCAAGCAATTCCACCGCCTGTTCGCGATGATCGCTTCTGGTCGATTCAATCAAGGTGATCGCCCGGGCCAGGGCGCGCCGGTCTCCGCCCGACACTTTTTCGGCCAGTGTCCGGATATCGGCTGTCATGATTTCTTGTCCTTGGAATCAGGCGGCGACTGATTGAAAAAAGTCTTCAGGGCCACGGTCACCAGCATTTGCCGCTGCTCCTCGCTCAAATCCGCCAGAATGGCCTGCTTTGATCGGTAGATGCTCATGGCCTGGCTGAGAAGCTGTGATCGCTCGGGCGTCAGGGGGCGCTCCTTGGGGGCCGGGACCGAAGGCGGTGCTGGCGGGGGAGTCTCCTTGGGAGGAGGCACCAGAAGGCGCTTCAGAAAATCGAGGACAATTCCTGTCATAAGTCGTGACTGCGGGGAAATCCCGGCGCCAGGGGACTGAAGGGCA
>JADFZV010000025.1 GCA_015232335.1 Alphaproteobacteria bacterium
ATGTCCTTGCGCCGGTACCAGCGCAGACTGTCAAACAGCAAGCCCGGATCGTTGCGCAAGTCCTCGGGAACGCTTTCCAGCGCCTGGGAGGGCGTTCCCTTCTGTTTCATCAACATCAATCTGGCATGCGCCAAGTGGCGCGTGGGGGCGTTAGCGAACAGCATCATGCGTTCGGCGGACGAGGTCTGGCCTTCCCACATCAGGCGATTAATCCGCGCCCCGTGGTCGTTGGTGGTCAGGATGTCGCGATATTTCGAGAGGAACTGGCGTTCTTGCAAAATGCCGAAATCCTCGTTGACCCAGGTTTTGCGCAGAACGGCATGGGCTTCCTCGGTCTTTCCGGCAACAAGCAGGGCAGCGCCAAAGGCTGTTCCGCCATCGGCGCTGATCGGGGGATGGGCCTGGAACCAGTCGAGGATCAGATCCTGCGGGGTCGCTTGCGAAATTGCTTCCTCGGCCCTTCTTTCCAGAAGGTTGCGCTGCGGCCAGTCGGGAGCGCCGTTCAGCAATTCTGTGATCTCTTTGAAGCTGGCCCCCGAATTGGGTCTGGCATAATCCAGCCAACGAACCAGCTTTTGCGTCAGCAGGTCTCCAGAACTCTCGGCGGCCTTGCGGGCCTCGGCCCATTTTTCCTGATCGGCCAGAATCAGCGCTTCGGCGGATTTGCTGGCGGCTTTGGGCGGGGCCGTCAGCTTGTGGGGGGCGGTCTTGGTCGCAGGATGGGCAGCCTGCGCCTTGGCCTTGGATTTGGCCCAGGCCATTCCCGGCTGGGCCAGGGTCAAGAGAATACCGAGAAAGACAAGAAAGCGCATAAGCTTCACGTTGGAAAAAGGAAGTTTCATCATAGGCCTTTGGGTATTTTGCAACAAGCGCTTCACCTAACTTGCCCCTCAAAGCCGGGAAGGCTATCTTCTCAGCCCTTGTTTGAAATTTTCCTTAAGGATGTGCGTCATGTTCTCTGGCCCGATTCCCGCCCTGGTGACCCCCTTCACGCCGGACGGACGCGTCGACGAGAAAGCCTTTCAGACTCTGGCGGCCTGGACCATCGCCGAGGGCGTGAGCGGCATCGTGCCCTGCGGCACCACCGGCGAATCGCCCACGCTTTCCAATGACGAGCATCACCTTGTGGTCGAACTGGCGGTCAAGGCGGCTGGCGGCAAGGTGCCGGTGATTGCGGGGACTGGCTCGAATTCGACGGCCGAGGCCATTGAGCTGACGCGTCATGCCAAGAAGGCGGGAGCCAGTGCCGCCCTGGTGGTCACCCCCTATTACAACAAGCCGACCCAGGAAGGCCTGTTTCTGCATTTCAAGGCCATCCATGACGCGGTTGAACTGCCGATCCTCATCTACAACATCCCCGGACGCTGCGTCATCGACATGACGGTCGAGACCATGGCCAGGCTCTCGGCTTTACCCCGTATCGTGGGGGTCAAGGACGCCACCAACGATCTGGGACGCGTGTTGAAGACCAAGCGGAGCTGCAGAGAGGGCTTCTGCCTTCTCTCTGGCGAAGATGGTACACAACTGCCCTTCCTGGCCCAGGGCGGGGTGGGGTGCATTTCGGTGACGGCTAATGTGGCCCCCGGATTGTTGGCGCAGATGCATGCCGCCTGGAAGAAGGGCGACACGGCAACCGCCATGAGCATTAACGACCGTCTGATGCCCCTGCACGAGGCTCTGTTCATCGAAACCAACCCGGCGCCGGTCAAATATGCCGTGTCGCTTCTGGGCAAGGGGCGTTGCGATGTGCGCCTGCCCCTGGCCCCGCTCACCGAAGCCACCAAGGAGCGCGTGAAGGCGGCCATGGCTTCGGCCGGGCTGATCTAGGCCTTATGTCCAAGGCTCCCAAAAGTAATCCGTCTGTCGCCCAGAACCGGCAGGCGCGCTTTAACTACGCCATCGAAAGCACGCTTGAGGCCGGCATCATCCTGGCCGGAACCGAGGTCAAGACCCTGCGCGCCGGCAAGGGCAATATCAACGAAGCCTATGCCGGGCCGATGGGGGGTGAATTATATCTCTTCAACGCCTATATCCCGGAATATCAGTCGCGCTCGCCCTTCGGCCACGAACCCCGGCGCCCCAGAAAGCTTCTTCTGCACAAGAAGGAGATGCGCAAATTGATGGGGGCGGTGACCCGGGACGGCATGACGCTGATTCCGCTGTCGGTCTTCTTCAATCCCAGGGGCATCGCCAAGCTGTCGCTGGGGGTCGCCAAGGGCAAGAAGCTGCACGACAAGCGCGAAAGCGAAAAGCAGCGCGACTGGAACCGCGAAAAGGGCCGCCTGATGCGCGACAAAGGCTGAGACTCTCCGGCGACTGAGGGACAGATATAGGCCCAAGGGGCCGCGCGCCTAATGGCGCGAAAGCCAAGGGCGCACAGCGCCCGCCCGGCGACTGAGGGACAGAAAAAATGACCAATGAACTTGAGTCAAAACTGGCGGCCATCAAGGAGCAATGGGCTCGTGAGGGCAGACACCAATCTGGCGAGGCGCCCAATCGCAAATCGCGCCTGCCCCCCGGACAGCACAAGACGGATGGCTGGCCGGTGCTGGATCTGGGCATGCAGCCGCATGTTCCCTTGAAGGACTGGACCTTCCAGGTGGCGGGGCTGGTCGAGAATGCCGTGACCTGGAGCTGGGAGGATTTTCAAGGACAGCCTCAGGTCGAGATCAAGGCCGATATCCATTGCGTCACCAGTTGGAGCATGTTCGACGGCGTCTGGAGCGGCGTTTCCGCCAAGCGACTGCTGGAGGTGGTAAAGCCCCGGCCCGAGGCCAAATTCCTGCTCTTTCGCTCCTATGACAGCTACACCACGAACGTGCCGCTTGAGCGTTTCGACGATGTCGACGTGCTGTTGGCCCATAGCTGGAACGGCAAGCCGATCCCCCGCGAGCATGGCGGGCCGGTGCGCCCGATCATTCCCAAGCTCTATTTCTGGAAGAGCGCCAAATGGGTGCGCTCGCTGACCTTCATGGACAAGGATCTGCCGGGCTATTGGGAAGTGCGCGGCTATCACAACGACGCCGATCCCTGGAAGGAAGAGCGCTATTCCGGGGGGTGAGCGATTCTTGCTGGCCGAGCGGGAATTATGTTAAGGTTGCCCATGCGCACAAAGGCAACAAAACACGGTTCAGTCACTGCAATTGGGGCAATTGGGGGGTCAGAGTCTTTATTTCCAACTTAAATGGTCTTTGACCCCACTTTCGACCCCACGGGACGAGAAAATTCGCGTCATCGCCGTGAAACATTCAAATGGCGAACAGAGTTGAACTGCTAACGACATGTCACGCGTCACACACGAAAAGAAGAACCTCAACCGACTAGCCGGAGAATTTCTCGTCGCCTCCCGGCTGACGCAACGCGGCCACATGGTCACGCTGCAATGGGGCACGACCATTGGCTACGATATCCTCGTGTTCGACAAGGCTGGCCATGTCGCCTTCATCGAGGTTAAGACCGCCGCCCAGACCTCGCAACGCTGGATTCTCCAAAGCAAATACGCCACCCCGGAGAACGACCGGATACCCCTCGACCGGCGCTTCGTGTGCTGCGTGGACATGGCCGACGGCAAGACGACCCCAGATGTGTATGTTTTCCCCGCTATGGTGGTCGCCAACGGCATGAACTACTTCTTCAGCGGCATGTTCCCTAACAGCCCGAGTTACCACCTGTCGCTGGACATGAAGCCGCAGGGCCGCACCAAGGAGGACAGGGTATTGACCGTCGGCGAGTTCATCAAGGCCGACTCGTATCTGGACAACTACGCGGCCCTCGGGATCGAGCCGGTCGTCGGCTGACGACGGCCTATTTCTTCTTGGCACGAAAATAGCGAAAATGCGGGATATTGGCATCGAGTCCCTTTGCATCCAGTCCTGCGCCAGTTTCAGTCGTCCGCCTCAAGCAGCGTCGCCGGGAGGGCTTCGTCGTTCTTTCCTGCTGCGGCTATCGCTTCGGGATATCTGCGGCGCAGGGCCTTGAAATCGGGCAGGGCGGCGATTTCGCACAAAAGCTCGATGAAGCCGTCGCAGGATGGCCCCAAACGGTGCCCCATGGCGACTTTCAGAAAGCTGCGGCTGCTGCCATCTGCCCTCTCATAGCCCTCGGGGATCACGATCTCGAAACGGTGATGGCGAAAGCCGAAACTTGATCCCAGGTGAACCGTCAGCCCCAGGCGCTTGGCCTCATGGACGATCACTGCCTTGAGCAGGCCGCGCTGCTCATGATGGTCTTCGGGCTCTCTGAGATGGGCGATGACGAAGGGCGATTGCGCCCACGGACTGTCGTCCATTTTGGACAGGCAGGGATGCGCGATCTTCTCGAACAATCCGTTCTTGTTGTTCAGGGCCTGGGCCAGCTTGGCGTTGTTGGCGAACAGCGGTTCGGCGAAGGCTTTAAGCCGGTCGGGATCAGAGAACCAGGGCAGGTCGAGGATGGCCGCCTCGTCCAGCGATAGGGCGTTGCCGAATATCTTGCGAGCACTGCGCATGTGGCGATGCCATTTTTCCACCGGGAAAATGCCCGCTGCCTCTCCCTTTCGGGTGAATAGTCGGATGATGCCGACATTGGACAGTTCCAAGCCTTCCTGATCGAGCTTCAGGCCCGAGCGCAGGTCGATGGCCAGCAGGGGGCAGGAAGGGGCCAGTTTCTCCAACAGGACGTCCATGCGAAAAACCGGCCCCAGAAGCGAGGTGTCGAGGACCAGCGCCAGAGGCCGGTCCTTGGGGCGTGCTAGGATCGCGCTGACCAGGGGTTCAGGGTCCAGGACCGTCTGGTCCCAGTCATACATCGAGGGCTCCATCAGCAGGATGTCGGTTTTGCCCGTGGCGACCCGCTCGAACATCTCCTTGGGTTTGCGAAAGCGGCGACAGAAGACGCCCCGCCGGTCATGCAGTCGCAAAAGCCGCTCGGTCTCGTAATAGCCGATATAGGAATCCCAGCGAGGAGTCTCATCAGGGGCCGACAGGAAGCGAGGCAACACCTGCAAAAGGACCGTAAGCGCGCCCATGGCACTGCCGAACAGGCAGAAACGCTGGTCCCAGCCCTCCACGGGGGGATGGCGAAGCTCGCAGCGTTCCTCAAGCCGGGAGGGCGGAATGACCCGCTCGTAGATGTAGTTGACTAGGGGGGCCGCGAAGGGCAGGGCCACCTCGTCTTGGTGGGGCGGCGATTTCATCACCCGGTCGGCGAATCCGTGGGCCAGTCCCAGCCAAGTGCGCCGAAGCGTCTGAGACAACGCCTCCAGCCGGGCTTCACCCGCCAGGGTTTCCAGATCGGCGGCAACCGACAGGGCATCTGCCTGACGGCGCCATTCGGCAAAGGCTTCGGTGAAATCCGGCTTGCCCGCCGTGATCGCGTCGGCCAGGGCCAGCAGCTCGTGCAATTCCCTTAGGCAGGGAGATTTCTCAACACGTTCGCTGCTGCCCGCCGACGCCATCCGTTATGCCTGCTGGATGGCAGACAGCTTCCAAGCTCCGTTGTTCTCGCGAACGAAGGTCCAGTATTCGACGGCCTCGATGCGCTCGCGATCGCTGCCTTCAACGATCTTGCCCGAGGCCTTGTCATAGGTGTAGTCGAGGGCGGAAAAGCGCAGCGACACGGTTGCGAAATCGCTCGTCCCCTCGCTCCAGGCTTCCGACAGATCGCCCTTTTCCAGTTTCACGCTGTCGATATGGTTCTCAAGTCCCCTGCCTTCGAGATCGCCCAGATGCTGGGCGAAATAGCCGCCCATCTCCTCGGTGGTGAGCAGGGCCAGCCCCTCCCGGTCGCGCCTGGACCAGGCGGACTGAACCGAATTCAGGGACTGCTCGAAGGCGTCGAAATCCGTGGCTTCGAGAGCAAGCTGGGCGCTGGCGCCGCCAAAGACACCCGTTGAAGCCTCACGATTGAGCACGATCGGCTCAGGAAGAGACGGCAGATTCCCTGCACCGGCCATGGCGGGTTGGGGGGCGTTCTGCTGCGAACGGCGCTTGAAGAAGGAAAAGAGCAGCCAGGCCAAACCGCCCAGCAGGGCCACCTGAAGCAGGCCGCCCAGGAAGCCGCCAGCCCCCATGCCGCCGCCAAAGCCGCCGCCGAACAGCATGCCGGCGATACCGGCGCCGATCAGGCCGCCCATCATACCGGAAAAGAAGGAACGGCCGGGCGAAAGCGGCGAAGCCATGCCGGGCTGCGTCTGGGGGGCTGCCTGCTGCGGGCGGGCCGCCTGTTCCGGTGTGGCGCTGCGCTCCATGGGCTTGGCCGCCGGAGCCGACTGAGTGGGAGGAGGGGCTTGATAGGTTCTCTGGCCACGGCTGCCGCCGCTGAAGCCCTTGCCCGCCCTTGCCTCGGCCAAAGAAGGGGCCAGGGCGATGCCCAGGGCCAGGAGACAGATCAGAAATTTTGCGCGGCTCGTCATGGATGCTTTCCCCCGTTAGTGTTTTGCCGCTGCCCTTACGGCATCTTCGAACATGGATACGGTCAAGCGGTTGGTCTGCGTGTTGTAGCGGGAACAATGGTAGCTATCGACCAGACGGATTCCAGAGGGAAGATCATGAATTTTTGCATGCCCGAAGGGATATAACCCAGGCTTAAGGCCCAGGGCCCGCAAGGTGGCTTCATGGGAAATCCGCCCAAGTGCGAGAATGGATGTTATATGTTTCAACGAGTTGATCTCGTCTTTTAAGAACTTACCGCAGGTTTTGGCTTCGGCCGGGCTGGGCTTGTTCTGAGGTGGCACACAGCGCACGGCATTGGTAATGCGGCAATCTTGCAAGCTAAGCCCATCATCGGCGCGCTGGTCATAGCTTCCCTTAGCCAGTCCGAATTTCAACAGCGTCACATAGAGCAGGTCGCCCGCATAATCGCCGGTGAAGGGGCGTCCGGTGCGGTTGGCGCCCCTAAGGCCGGGTGCTAGCCCCACGATCAGCAGGCGGGCGTCCAAAGGCCCAAAAGCCGGAACGGGGGCGTTATGCCAGTCAGGATGGGCCGCACGGTTGTCAGCATGAAAAGCGACCAGCCGGGGGCAGAGGGGGCAATCCCTGGAAGGGTCCCGGAACATGGGGCTTTCCCTTACCTCAAGGCTCCAGATCGTCGTCCTCGTCGCCATAAGGGGCGTTGGGGGTGGCGGCGGGCATCATCTGGCGGGGTTCGCGATGCTGCGACGGGCTGCGCGCGATCTGGCCGGTGAGGTCTTGAAGTTCCAGGAAAATATCGGCCTGACGGCGCAACTCGTCGGCCACCATGGGGGGCTGCGAGCGGATGGTGCTGACCACGGTGACGCGCACCCCCTTGCGCTGTACGGCTTCGACCAGACGGCGGAAATCGCCATCGCCCGAGAACAGAACAACGTGATCGAGGAAAGGCACCATCTCCATCATGTCGATGGCCAATTCGATGTCCATATTGCCCTTGATCTTCCGCCGTCCCTGGGCGTCGGTATATTCCTTGGTGGGCTTGGTCACCAGCGTGTAGCCGTTATAGTCCAGCCAATCGACCAGCGGACGAATGGGGGAATACTCCTGCTCCTCCATCAGCGCCGTGTAGTAGAAGGCGCGGATCAGGCGGCCCTTCGAGGCGAACATGGTAAGAAGCTTGCGGTAGTCGATGTCGAAACCCAGCGAGCGGGCGGCGGAATAGAGATTCGATCCATCGATAAACAAAGCCATGCGTTCTTGCGTGTAAAAAGTCATTTTATAAATTCCTTTGACAAATGGGATGTGTAAATCGAATGGCCAAGATTTATGCCCGAACGGGCAATGAGGCAAGAAAATATTAAGGGTCCTTGGGCTGGTGGGTGATCATCCAATGTTCCAACTGGGCGTCGGATGTCCAGCTTTTCTTAAGAAAAACAACAATGTCTTTCAAATCCTGGGTCGAAAGCTTGGCCGTGGTCTGGCGCATGGTCTCGCGCATTTTTTCAAGTTCCAGGCGTTCTTCCTCGGATAAGTCCTGTGCGGCCTCGTCGCTTAGTTTGTGGCCGCCCTGCTTGGCCGTCTCGACCAGTTGGCGGTCCGTCAGCCGGAATTCCTGTCCTTGAAAGCCCAGGGCCGGAGCCTTCAAGGGGATGCCTTCCTTGGGCTCGTGGCAGACGGCGCATTTCTGCGTAAACAAGTCCTGGCCGCGATTGGGATCGTTGGTATTGGCCGAAAGGGATGCGTCGGGATTGGTCATGCCCCGCCAGACGACATAGACCATCATCAGAATGCCGACCAGAAGCATGGGAATCTTACCCGCCATGACCGGCCCTTTCATTCAGTCGAACCAGACGCAGGCTTTCCTTGAAACGGGTATAGCCCGCCCGGCGTACCGGCGTTTGGGCGAAATGCTTACGAAAACCTTCCTCGTCCAGCTCTTCCAGCAGAGCCAGATCGGCAGGCACGGGAAAGCGGGGGGCGAATTCCGGGTGCGGGCTGGGCTTTGCGAATTTGTTCCAGGGGCAGACCGCCAGACAGGCATCGCAGCCGAAGACCCGGTTGCCCAGCAAACCGGCCAGATCGGCCGGAATGGCGTCCTTGCTCTCGATGGTGAGGTACGAGATGCACTTTCTGGCATCCATGCGATAGGGCGTGATGGCCCCGGTGGGACAGGCCTTCAGGCAGCGCTCGCAGCGTCCGCAATGATCGCTTTCAGGCAGGCTGGGTGCCAGGTCGAGATCGGTCAATACCGCGCCCAGGAAAAGCCACGAGCCGAATTGGCGCGAAACCAGATTGGTATGTTTGCCTTGCCAGCCCAGCCCGGCCCGGGCGGCCAGGGGTTTTTCCATCAAGGGGGCGGTATCGACGAAGACCTTGGCCTCGGCTCCAAAGGTCTGCCCCATCCAGCGAGCCAGGGCCTTCAGGCGCTTCTTCATGACATCGTGATAGTCGCGGCCCCTGGCGAAAACCGAGATGCAGGCATCGCCCTCTGGCTCACCCCCAGGATTTTCCGCAGGCGCGTAGGAAAGCCCCAGCATGACGATGCTTCTGGCCGTGGGCATCATTTTCAAGGGATCACCCCGCCAAAGGGCGCGATCCTGAAGCCAAGCCATGGTGCCGTGACGGTCCTCTTGCAAAAAGGCGGCAAGGTCGGCCCTGGCCTGATCGCCCGGATCGGGTCGGGCAAATCCCACGGCATCGAAACCCAGCCTGAGAGCTTCGGCTTCGATGGCGCTGGTCGGACCCGGGTTCATCCACGGCCCCGATAGGGGGTGACGTCCTGAGGCGGCACCCAGACTTCCCGGGGAAGCTCGCCCGCCTGGAAGAAGACATCAATCGGAATACCGCCCCTTGGAAACCAATAGCCACCAAGTCGCAGCCAGCGGGGCTCCAGCAGGGTCATCAGCCGCTTGGCGATGGCGACGGTGCAATCCTCGTGAAAGGCGCCCTGATTGCGAAACGAGGTGAGATAAAGCTTCAAGGACTTGCTTTCGACCAGCCAGTCCTGGGGCACGTAATCCAGCACCAGATGGGCGAAATCGGGCTGTCCGGTAATCGGGCAGAGCGAGGTGAATTCCGGGGCCGTGAAGCGCACGGCATAGGCGGTTTGGGGGTGGGGATTGGCGAAGCGCTCCAGCACCGCCTCGTCGGGCGAGGCGGGGATCGACGTGTTCGTTCCCAGTTGGGTCAGGCCGTTCATGCTTGCTCTTTTCCATTATCACCCCTGGCCTGATCGGCCTGGAAGGCGCTGACAAATTCATTCAGACAGTTCTTTGAAATGGCCTCTCTTAAGCCCCGCATCAAGTCTTGATAGTAAGTCAGATTATGCCAGGTGAGAAGCATGAGCCCCAGAATTTCTTCCGATTTTACCAGGTGATGCAGATAGGCCCGGCTGTGATTGCGACAAGCCGGACAGGAACAGGCCTCGTCCAGCGGGGCCCCGTCGTCGGCGTGGCGGGCATTGCGCATATTGACCTGCCCGAAGCGCGTGAAGGCCTGGGCGGTGCGGCCCGAGCGGGTGGGGATGACGCAGTCGAACATGTCGATGCCGCGCAGGACGGCGCCCACGATGTCGCCCGGCTTGCCCACGCCCATCAGATAGCGCGGCCGGTCGGCGGGAAGGCTTGGAACCGTTGCCTCCAGCGTGCTGAACATCATCTCCTGGCCCTCGCCCACGGCAAGACCGCCCACGGCATAGCCGTCGAAACCGATTTTCTTTAATATTTCAGACGATTGCAAGCGCAGCTGGGGATAGATCGAGCCCTGGACGATGCCGAACAGACCATAGCCCGAACGCTCCTGGAAGGCCTGGCGCGAGCGCAGAGCCCAACGCATCGACAGTTCCATCGAGCTCTTGGCCTCGTCGAAGCTGGCGGGAAAGGGCGTGCATTCGTCAAAGCACATGGTGATATCGGTATCCAGCAAATGCTGAATGGCGATCGAGCGTTCCGGGGATAGCTCGTGCTGGCTTCCGTCAAGATGCGATTTGAAGGTAACGCCTTGTTCGGTGATTTTGCGCAGCCCCGCCAGGCTCATGACCTGAAAGCCCCCTGAATCGGTGAGGATCGGGCCTTCCCAGCCCATGAAGCGATGCAGACCACCCAGGGCCGCGATCCGCTCGGCCCCAGGGCGCAGCATCAGATGATAGGTGTTCGACAGGACAATTCCGGCTCCCGTCTCCTTAAGAGCGGCGGGAGTCATCGCCTTGACGGTGGCGGCCGTTCCCACCGGCATGAAGGCAGGCGTCTCGAAGCTGCCATGCGCCGTGGTCACGCGTCCCTGACGGGCCAAGCCATCCGTTGCAAGCAGTTCGAACCCGGTACTCATGCGCCTTCCTTTGGATAAATCAGCGAGGCGTCGCCATAACTGAAAAAACGGTAGCCCTCTTCAACAGCATGGGCATAGGCGGCCTTCACGCGTTCCAGGCCAGCAAAGGCCGAGACCAGCATGAAAAGCGTCGAGCGGGGCAGGTGAAAATTGGTCATCAGAAGATCGACGGAACGGAAACGATAGCCGGGAAGAATGAAGATATCCGTCTCGCCTTGAAAGGGGAAAACCGTTCCATCCTCGGCCGTGGCCGATTCCAGAATGCGCAGGCTGGTCGTCCCCACCGCTACCACGCGCCCTCCCTTTTGGCGCGTCTGGTTGACGGCTTGGGCGGCCTCGGGGCTTACCTCGCCCCATTCGCTGTGCATTTTATGGTCCCGGGGATCATCGGTTTTGACCGGTAGGAAGGTTCCGGCGCCCACATGCAGCGTAACCTGAATAAAGTTAATCCCTTTGGATTTTATGGCGTTATAGAGTGACGGGGTGAAATGCAGCCCCGCCGTGGGGGCCGCCACCGCTCCTTCGCGCTCGGCAAACAGAGTTTGATAGGACTCGCGGTCCTCTTGTCCCGAATCGCCAGAGGCGCGCTTGATATAAGGGGGCAGGGGCATGCGCCCGACGCGGTCCAGCCTTACCGCGAAACTTTCCGCAGGCCCTTGAAAGGAAAGCGTGATTTCGCCACCCTCGTCCTTTCTGACCACCGTGGCCTTAAGATCGGGGGCGAAATCGATCAGATCGCCGGGTTTCAGCTTCTTGGCAGGCCTGGCAAAAGCTTGCCAGTCGAGATCGCCCAGCCGCTTGATCAGGGTCACCTCGATGCGTGCCTGACCCTTCACCCCGGAAAGTCTTGTGGGCAGCACCTTGGTGTCATTGACGATGAGCAGATCACCCGGCCTTAGAAAGCCAGGAAGGTCTGAAACATGCTTATCTTCAATGAGATCACCAAGAATCAGCAGACGCGCCGCCTCCCTGGGGCAGGCAGGAATCTGGGCAATCATACCTTCCGGCAGATCAAAATCGAAATCGGCGGTTTTCATCAAAGAACGATGCTGTTGCGCCGCCGGGCCAGGGCTTTGGAGATCACTTCCTGTTGCTTTTGCGGCAAATCATAGGAGGCCAGATGCATCGGATCGACCCAGACAGCTTCCGAGGCATCGTCGCCCGGCATTGGCTCTCCCAGAATCCAATCCGCCTCGTAATCGATGACGGTGAAATGATATTCGACGACGCCCTGGGTATCTTGTTCAATAAGATCAACAACGGCAACGATTTCCCCCAAATTCACCACCAGCGACGTCTCTTCCCGGATTTCACGCATGATGGCCTCGGCCAGGGTCTCGCCAAGCTGTTGCATTCCTCCGGGCAGACTCCAAGAACCTTTACGAGGCTCGGCGGCGCGGCGGATCAGAAGGACATAGCCTCCTTTCCAGATCACGGCGCCTACGCCCACGCGAGGATAGTCGGGATATTGGCGGCTCATATTTCCTTCGCTTTCCCTCAGGGAAGAAGACGTTTACAATCTCTCATAACGGACAGGAATTGACGGGTCATGACAAGCAAATTCATCGAGCGCAAGGTCTTCTTTCCAGGGCAGAAGGTATTTGCCGAGGGCGAGGAAGGCAATCGGGCCTATCTTGTCGAAAAGGGCGAAGTGGAAATCATCAAGAAAACCGAGGAAGGCGAAGAGCGCATTCTGGGCGTCATTACCCAGGGCGGCATCTTTGGCGAGATGGCCCTGATCGACAATCAGCCGCGTATGGCTTCGGCTCGCGTCCTGACAGACGCCACCTTGTCGATCATCCCCCGGGCGGCCTTCGAGGAAAAACTGCGTCACGCCGATCCTTTCCTGCGGGCTTTGTTGACCATTTTCGTTCGCAATATCAGAACATTGACAACTGAAAAGCTGAAACGTGGCGGATAATTCTCTCTCGGCCCCGACGCCCTGGCACATGAGTCTGGCCGCCCGCCTCAGGGCTTATTTCTTCGCGGGCGTGCTGATCACGGCGCCGGTATCGATCACGGCCTATCTGGCTTGGCTGTTCATCAGCACGGTGGACCGCGAGGTCAAGGCCTTGCTCCCTGCCTCCTATTGGCCCGAGGCCTATCTGCCCGTGGGTATTCCAGGAATCGGCGTGGTGGTGGCCCTGGTGGGGCTGACCTTGATCGGCATGTTCACGGCCGGTTTCGTAGGCCGGATGGTCAACCGCCTGTTCGATGCGCTTCTGGCCCGCATGCCCGTGGTCAGCGGCATCTACAGCGCACTCAAGCAGATTCTGGAAACCGTGCTGGCCAAGAAGTCGCAGGCTTTTCGCGAAGTGGTGCTGATCGAATATCCGAGACCTGGCCTGCATAGCATCGCCTTCGTTTCGGGTGTCGCCGCTCCTCAGGTGGGCGTTGCCCTGGGCGAGGCCGAGGGCGAAATCCTGTCGGTCTTCGTGCCCACCACCCCCAATCCGACTTCGGGCTTTCTGCTGTTTTTGCCTCGGGCCGAAGTGATCACGCTGCCCATCAGCGTGGACGAGGGCCTCAAATACATCGTCTCGACAGGTCTGGTGGTGCCGGGGAAGTAGGGGAAATCGATCCGTTGCGCTAGGTGAGAAAATGTCTCCCGAAGTTTTGTCCGTCGAGCCGCTTGAAAATTTTTCGCTGCTGTTGACCTTCGACAACGGCGAGCATCGCGTTTTTTCCGTTGCCCCCTATCTCGACAAGGGCATTTTTTCCGAATTGCGCGATGCTGCATATTTTCGCTCGGTCCGGGCAGAGAGTGGTTTCGTTTCATGGCCGCAGGGCCAGGATTTCAGCCCGGATACCCTCTACCTCAAAAGCACCCCCCATCTCTCCCGCCGGGCAGGTTAGCTGAACCTTCCCCGCTTGGCTTCCTCTCCGATTGCCACCAGCAGATCGTCAAGTTCCCGGACAAAGCGCCGCACATCGAACAGGGGCAGATGGTCGCGCTCGGCCCGAAGGCGTTTGCGGATTGCAAGCAGGCCTTCCCGGTCGCTAGCAAGGGCAACAGCCCGGTCAGCGTAATCGGCCATCGTTGCGCAGATCATCTCGCCAAGCCCTGCCGCCCTGAGCAGGCTGGCCGAGACGCGGGCGGGAAAGGACCGGCCCACCAGACCCAGCACCGGGCAACCGGCCCACAGTGCGTCGGAGGTGGTGGAATGGCCGCCATAGATTGGCGTATCCAAAGCCAGATCGGCCAGATGATAGCGCGCCGTGTGCGCCTCGCGCGGCTTTCCCTGGGCAAAGACCAGCCGCGAGGGGGCGATCCCCGCCCGTTTTGCCTCTGCCCTGAGATTGGCCGTCATGCCCTCGTTCATGCCCCACAGCCAGAGAAGGCCGTCATCCACCCGTGCCAGGATCGACATCCAGCAGGCGAAGATGGCGGGCGTGATCTTTTGCGGCTGGACGAAACTGGCAAAGACGAAACTCTCTGAGGCCAAGCCCTCCTCGGCGCGGGTCGGGGGCACTGCGATGCCTCGCATGGGATCGTTGGGCTGATAGGTGGTGGGAAGGCGAAACACCGCCTCGTCATAGAATTTCTCGAATTCAGGTGGGATGATGACCGGATCGGCGATGATCGCATCGCAAAGCCCTCCCATCGAGCCCGGCCAGCCGAAATAATTGATGGTGACCGGCGCCTTGGTCAGCAGCAGCACTTCCTTGTGCATGGCGGTCGTGAAGCCCGAGAGATCGATCAGTAGGTCGATGCCGTCGGCGTCGATGAGGTTGACCAACTCCGAAACATCCAGATGCGCCACGTCACGAAAGGCATCGCAGCCCTCGATCATTCTTTGTCCAGCGCTTCCAGGCTTCAGCGCGTTCTGAACATAGGCGGTGGCGTGAATTTTGGCTGGGTCATGCAGCGACGGCACCTGGGCATATTGCACCGCCAGCGGGTGATCGTGAAAATCGGCGCAAAGATAGCCGATTTTCAAGATTCCAGAGCCAATAACGCGCCTTTGCCGGGGGCCAGGGTTCCCTGCGCGCTTTCGCACACTGGCCGCCGTGTTGCGGGCCGAGGCCAGATGGGCCGCCGGATTGTCGGCGATCAGCAGAAGCTTGAAGGGATCGGTTGCCTGGCCTCGTCCGACGGCATCCAGCAGGGCGGCGTTCAAGGCCTCGATTCCCGTCCAGTCGCACAGACGGCGCTTCAACTCCAGCAGATGCTCAAGGCATTCCGTGTCCTCAGGCGCCAGGCGGAAGGCCTCACCATAAGCGGCACATGCCTGGGGCAGGCGGCCTAACAGGCGATAGACCTTGCCAAGACCAGCATGGGCAACGGCCAGCCCAGGCCAGTGCAAGACAGCGCGTTCCAGATATTCGGCGGCGATTTCCAGCCTGCCGGTGAGCAGAGCCAGATTGCCATAGAGATAAAGGGCATGGGGATGGGTGGCATCGACCGTGAGAACCTTCAAGAACAGGTCCTCGGCCAGGTCCAACCGCCCCGCCATCTGATAATCGAGCCCCTTCTGGCAGGCCTCGTCCAGGGAAAGGGTGCGTGCCCCAGGCTCAGTCAATCTCGTCGCCCTGGCGCGGGGGATGATTGCCTGAACGGGCCAGAACCGCATCGAACATCGAGCGATCGGCCCGCTTGGCCTCTTTCATGATCGAGGCGGAAACCCGCAAGGGGTAATTCGTCGCAGTCATCGATACCTCCTGATCGAATGAACAAACATGACACTTATGCAAACGCACGTCCTAACGAATAGTGAACCCAATCTGTTTGAACCGCTGGGCTTGCCACGTATGACTGTCGCGAAGCCAGCCTTAAGAAGAAAGTGCACCGGTTCAAAGCGGATTTCCCACCTACTCCTCAAGGTCGCCCCCTGATTATTCGGGGAATGCCACCTATTCAACTAATTCAAGTTCTCGAGTTAAGGAGACACTGTGCTTTGTCGCAGGACTTTTAGACGTCTTGAAGATTCGCCGCTCCCGTTGGAAGATGAAATTTCATACCAGTTGATGGCCTCATCAATATTTTTGTCAACGCCAAGTCCATTTTCATAGATCACTCCGATCCAATATTGCGGCCAATAATACCCCGGCCTTGCAGAGGCTTTCTGTAGCCATTCTAGTGCTTTGACGTAATTTTGCTCAATACCGATACCCTGGAAGTAGGCCATACCCAAGTTATATTGGGCGGCATGTACGCCACTTGCAGCAGCAGCTTGCCAATACTTCGAAGCTTTGGTTTTATCCAAGCTTACCCCCCAGCCCATATTGTACATGTTGCCCAGGAGATTCTTAGCTTCGGCCGAGCCATGAAGGGAAATTTGCTCAAGACAGGGCAAAGCTTTATCGAACATTTTGCCCTCATAGAATCCAAAACAATAACCGTACTGCTCTTTGACTGATCGTGCCGGAGATTGTTTTGATTTGTCTATTGTATATTCAGGTATGCCTTGGCAGCCAAGCTTCTTCATCTGAGATTGAATATCTTCCACGCGACGGTGCGATGCACGCGCTGCGATATTAGATGCGGCGTCATTCCTCATAAAGTCGCATCTAATATGCTTGTTGATATCTGTTTTTTTTCCCAGAAAAACAGAACTGTAGAGTTCAATTTTTGCCTTCAACTCCGCAGAAGGCTTTGCCGAGTGTGTTTTGATGGCAGCCTCAAACTCAGCAAAACGTCTTGCCTTATAACCCGCCTGGAGGATAGAAGCTGCATAGTCTTGTGGCAGAATGAACGCCGGGTTTGTCATCAATCGTATGTATTCACTTGGGGTGTCTCCGCCTGCTGGAATATAATCACCAATAACGTTGAAATATTTTCGTTCAAATTCCGAGGCACCGGGCTGCACAGGCTCATAGCGAATATCTCTGATCCGTTGGGCGTCGGCCTTCAAGGCTTCCGGGGCTTCACTAACGATATCAATGGCTTTTTGAATGCTTTCTTTGATAAGCGAGTTGGATTTTCCTTCCGGAAGAGTGATCTGCCATCCCTTATGATCGAAGACCTCGGCCTGCGAAGGCGTGGCACCAACACAAAGCAAAAAAATGCAAAGAAAGAACAGCCCCCGCATCAAGACCCCCACTTTTTGGTTGTGAGGGCTATTATAGCGTGCATCCATTGAATCTCAAATAAAAGCTGTTACCCGCTCCTCAAGGTCGCCACCTGGGCGTCGCGGGCGAAGAGGTAGAGGAGTGTTCGCAAGGCGCTTCCGCGCTCGCTTTCCAGTTCGGGATCGCGCTCCAGGATCAGTTTTGCATCGTCCCTTGCCACGGCCAGCAGATCGCCATGTTGGGACAGATCGGCCAGACGGAATTCGGGCAGGCCGCTCTGCCTTGTGCCCATCAGTTCGCCCGCCCCTCGAAGGCGCAGATCCTCTTCGGCGATTCTGAAGCCGTCCTCGGTTTCGCGCATGATCTTAAGTCTGGCCTTGGCTGTTTCGCTTAAGGGATGCCCATAGAGCAGCAGACAGGCCGAGGGCCGATCGCTTCTGCCCACGCGGCCGCGCAACTGATGCAACTGGGCCAGGCCGAAGCGCTCGGCATGCTCGATCACCATGATGGTGGCCTCGGGCACATTGACTCCCACCTCGATCACGGTGGTGGCGACCAGGATGGACAACGGCCCCTCGGCGAAATCCTGCATCACGCGGTCCTTCTCGGGTCCCTTCAAGCGCCCGTGGACCAGACCCACCCGGCCCGGAAAATGCGCTTCGAGGTCTGTAAAGCGCTCCTCGGCGGCCTTGAGATCGATCTTTTCCGACTCTTCCACCAGGGGGCAGACCCAATAGACCTTGGCGCCCTGGGCCAGGGCGCGGGTGATGGCTCCGGTCACTTCCTCGGCCCGATTCAGGGGCATGGCCCTGGTCTCTACCGGCTTTCGTCCCGGCGGCTTTTCGTCGAGGCGCGAGATGTCCATGTCGCCATAAGCGGTCAGCGTCAGGGTGCGCGGGATGGGGGTGGCGGTCATCACCAGCACGTCGGCGGCGCGGCTTTTGCCGGTCAGGCCCAGGCGCTGATGGACGCCAAAACGGTGCTGTTCGTCGATGATGGCCAGGGCCAGATCGCTGAAGGCGACATCCTCCTCGATCAGGGCATGGGTGCCGACCACCAGGGGAACGGCCCCCGAAGCCAAGCCGTCCAGAATAGCCTGACGATTCTTGCCCTTGTCGCGCCCGGTCAGCAGGACCAGGGGCACCCCCGCCGCCTCGGCCAGCGGGGTCAGGGTGGCCAGATGCTGGCGGGCCAGAATCTCCGTGGGCGCCATCAGCGCGGCCTGGGCGCCCGATTCCACGGCGGCCAGCATGGCGAACAGAGCCACCACCGTCTTGCCGCTGCCGACATCGCCCTGAAGCAGACGCAGCATGCGCGAAGGCTCGGCCATGTCCGCAAGGATTTCGCTAAGCGTGCGTTCTTGCGCCATGGTCAGGCGAAAGGGCAGGGCGGAACGCACCCTGGCCGACAGGACTCCATCGCCCTGAATGGCGCGCCCGGCCAGGCGCTTCATCGAGCGGCGGACCAGGGCCAAAGCCAACTGATTGGCCAGCAACTCGTCATAGGCCAGGCGCGAGCGGTCTGGTGTCAGAGCCGCCAGATCGCTCTCGTTTTCGGGGGCATGGGCGCGTCTTAAGGCTTTCTCCCAGTCCGGCCAGCCGTTCTTGGCCTTCCAACTGGCATCTTGCCATTCAGGCAAAGGGGGCAGGCGCTCAAGGGCGGCCTGCACGGCCTTGCGCAGCGTCTTGGGGGGCAGACCCGCCGTCAGCGGATAGACCGGCTCGACCGAGGCCAGCTTTTCCAGGTCTTCAATGGGGCCGATGTGATCGGGGTGTGCCATCTGAAGCTCGGCCCCGTAATGCTCGACCTTGCCGCTGACCACGCGGATTTCGTCCACCGGCAGGGATTTCACCAGATGATCAGTATGGGCGTGGAAGAAGACCAGGGTGATGCGCCCCGTCTCGTCGGCGCAGACCACGCGGTAGGGGCGCTTGTGGGCACCCTTGCCGGGCGGCGGCGGATGGTGGGCCAGCACGCGCAAGGTCAGGGTGGCGACGTGCTGGTCGGGGGCATCGGAAAGCTTGGGTTTGAAGCGCCGGTCGATGAGCCCCACCGGCAGATGCCAAAGCAGATCGGCCACCTTGTCGCCGCCCAACAGCTTGGCTGCCAGCTTGGACAGGCGCGGCCCCAGCCCCGGCAGGTGGGCCAGATCGGCAAAGAGGGGGTTCAGGATCGAAGGACGCATCAAATTATTCTGGCAGAGTGGAACGCAGGCGACTATACCCGAGGCCGCGATGGATCACCGAAAAAAGCGCCTCCTCTTCCAGGCCCGGCACCGGGGCATGAACGAGAACGACCTTCTGATCGGACGCTTTGCCCAAGCCGAACTGGCGAATTTGAGCGAAGCCGAGTTGGACGAGTTCGAAAGCCTGCTGGACGAGCTGGATATCGACCTGTTTGGCTGGATCACCGGCCAGCGCCCCTTGCCTTTGCACCGTCAAACCATCCTCATGCAAAAGATTCAAGATTTTGTCCAAGCCTTTGGTAAACGTGCCTGATTTGAAATCGCTGCTTGCCGCTCAGGGCTCGCACTTTCTGGGCGGAACGCCCGAGGGGCTGGAGGCGATTCTTTTGGCCGGGGCGGCAAGGGCGGGGCTGGAAATCCTGCATATCGCCAGGGATGACGCCCGTCTGGCTGCCCTGGAGGAAGCTCTGTCGGTGGTGGCTCCCGAGCTTGAGCTTCTGGTCCTGCCCGCTTGGGACACCGTGCCCTATGACCGGGCCTCGCCCCATGCCGACATTCTGGCCAGGCGCCTGGACACGCTGTCGCGTCTGGCCGCCCAGCCCCAAAAGCCAGGGCGGATCGTGCTGGCCCCGGTGGCCTCGGCCCTGCAACGTCTGGTTCCGGCCCACAGACTGAAGGAAGCTTCCTTTTCCGCCCGTTCCGGTGGGGCCTTCGATCGGGAGGGTTTCACCTCCTTCCTGGAAATCAACGGCTTTGTGCGCACCGAAACCGTGATGGAGCCCGGCGAATATGCCATTCGCGGCGGTATCGTTGATCTTTATCCGCCAGGATCGACCGAGCCCCTGCGCATCGACCTGTTCGGCGACGAGATCGAGCGTATCCGCGCCTTCGACCCTCTGACCCAGCGCACCAGCGGCGAGGTTTCTGGCTTTTCCCTAAGCCCCATGAGCGAAACGCCGCTGGATCAGGAGAGCATCGCCCGCTTTCGCACCGGCTATCGCGAGTTGTTCGGCGCGGTTTCCACCAGCGATCCTTTGTATGAGGCGGTGTCGGCGGGAAGGCGTCATCCCGGTCTCGAACATTGGCTGGCCTTGTTTCATGACGGGCTGGACACGCTGTTCGCCTATCTGCCCTGTGCGGCTGTGACACTGGATTATCAGGTGGCCGAGGCCATCGAGGCGCGTCTGGGGCTGGTGCGCGAATATTATCAGGCCCGCCAGGAGAGAACTGCCGCCGAGGGCGGCATCTACAATCCCCTTCCGCCCGAACGGATGTTTCTGGATGTGGCGGAGTGGGAACGCCACCTGAAGGCAAGGCCCTGCGTCGCCTTTTCGCCCTTTGCACCTTCCGAAGGCCAACCCGACGCTGGCGGGCGCCCTGGGCATGATTTCGCCGAAATAAGGGTGACGCCGGGGGCTGATCTGTTTGCTGCCTTTGCCGATTTCCTGGCAGGCGAACGAAAGGCGGGGCAGAGGACCGTGCTGACCGTGCAGGGCGAGGGAGCCCGCGAGCGGCTGGCCCATATGCTGGCCGAACACAAGGTGGCGGGCGTTGTCGGTGCCGCCTCTTGGGACGAAGCCCTGAAAGCCCCCGTGGGCGCCCTGGCCCTGGTGTTATGGGGGCTGGAGCGGGGATTTACCCATCCGGGCCTGACCGTGGTGGCCGAGCCCGATCTGTTGGGCGAACGCTTAAGCCGTCCAGCCAGGAAGAAGCGGCGGGCCGAGCATTTCCTGACCGAGGCCTCGGCCCTGTCCGAGGGTGATCTGGTGGTGCATGTCGAGCATGGCATCGCACGCTATGAGGGGCTTGAGGCCCTGACCGTGGGCGGCGCTCCGCATGATTGCCTGAGGCTGGTCTATGACGGCGGCGACAAGCTTTATGTTCCGGTCGAGAATATCGAGGTTCTGACCCGCTATGGCGCCGACGAGGGAACCGTGGCCCTGGACAAGCTGGGCGGGCAGGCCTGGCAGGCCCGCAAGGCCAAGCTGAAGAAGCGCATTCGCGACATGGCCGAGCAGTTGATCGCCGTGGCCGCCAAGCGTCAGGTGCGCAAGGGGGCCGTGTTTCAGCCGCCCGAGGGTCTGTATGACGAATTCTGTTCGCGCTTTCCCTATGCCGAGACCGAGGATCAACTGGCTGCCATCGCCGACGTGATCGAGGATTTTGCAGCAGGGCGTCCCATGGACCGGCTGGTCTGCGGCGATGTCGGTTTCGGCAAGACCGAGGTGGCCCTAAGGGCGGCCTTCGTTGCCGCCCTTTCGGGGCATCAGGTGGCGGTGGTGGTGCCCACCACGTTGCTGGCCCGCCAGCATTACCGGACCTTCACCGAACGCTTCAAGGGCCTGCCCGTGCGGGTCGAGCAATTGTCGCGGCTGGTTCCGGCCAATCAGGCCACGCGCACCAAGAAGGATCTGGCCGAGGGGCGGGTGGAAATCGTCGTCGGCACCCATGCGCTGCTGGCTAAGTCAATCAGCTTCAAGGACTTAGGCCTGCTGATCGTGGACGAAGAGCAGCATTTCGGCGTCTCCCACAAGGAGCGCCTGAAACAGATGCGGGCCGATGTGCATGTGCTGACCCTGACCGCCACCCCCATCCCCCGCACGCTGCAACTGGCTCTGACCGGGGTGCGCGAGATGAGTGTGATCGCCACACCGCCGGTCGATCGTCTGGCCGTGCGCACCTTCGTCCAGCCCTTCGATTCCGTGCTGATCCGGGAAGCCCTGCTGCGCGAGCATTATAGAGGCGGGCAAAGCTTTTATGTCTGCCCGCGCGTGGCCGATATTGACAGGCTGGTCGATCAGTTGAAGGGGTTGGTGCCGGAATTGAAGCTGGCGGTGGCGCATGGGCAGTTAGCACCTTCGGTCATCGAAGAGGTGATGACCCGTTTCGGCGACGGCGAACAAGACATCCTGCTGGCCACCAACATCATCGAATCCGGCCTTGATATGCCGCGCGTCAACACCCTGATCATTCACCGCGCCGACATGTTCGGTCTGGCCCAGCTTTATCAATTGCGCGGTCGCGTCGGCAGGGCCAAGCAACGCGGCTATGCCTATTTCACCCTGCCGCCCGGCAGGCTGCTGACCAAATCGGCTACCAAGCGGCTCGAGGTCATGCAGGCTCTCGACAGTCTGGGAGCCGGCTTCACCCTGGCCAGCCACGATCTGGATATTCGCGGTGCCGGAAATCTGCTGGGCGAGGAGCAGTCGGGCCATATCAAGGAAGTGGGCATCGAGCTGTACCAGCATCTGCTGGAGGAGGCGGTGGCGGCGGCAAGGGGCGATGATGTTGCGCAAGAGCAATGGTCGCCCCAGATCGGCGTGGGCAGCCCGGTTTTGATTCCGGAAAGCTATGTGGTCGATCTTGGTCTTCGCCTGTCGCTGTACCGGCGCATCGCCGACGTCAAGGAACGGGCCGAGATCGACGATGTTGCCTTCGAACTGGTTGATCGTTTCGGCCCAATGCCCTTGGAGGTCGAGAATCTCCTGAATATCGTGGCCATCAAGATCGCCTGCCGCCAGGCCGGAATCGACAAGCTGGAGGCTGGTCCCAAGGGGGCCGTCATCGCCTTTAGAAACAACGTCTACGCCAATCCGGCGGGGCTGGTCGATCTGATCTCGCGCCAAGTGGGAACCATCAAGCTGCGCCCGGATCACAAGCTGGTTGTCATGAGGAATTGGGAGGAGGCCGAGGCGCGCATCAAGGGGGCAGAGAAGATCGCGCTGGAACTGGCGCGGTTGGCAGGCGAGGCGACGCCGCGCTCTTGAACTTGAATCGGGAAACCCCGCGCGGCTTGTCCGGAATATGCTCTAACAGGCTGCTGAAAAACCCCGCCTCATCCTTCGAGACAGCCGCTGCGCGGCTTCCTCAGGACGAGGCTACCCCTTGTATTTACATAATCCTCACCCTGAGGAGCGAAGCGTCTCGAAGGGAGAGGACCCGTCTCAAAAGGGTTTCTCAGTAGGCTCCTAATCTCAATCTGCTAAGCGACGTTTCCTCTGTTTCTGGGCAGTACTCGGTTGCGCCACCTGACTTCTGCCAGGGACGTGATAATAGGTCATAGCCTCCACAATAGCGTTTTCAAGGTCCTTGACTCGCGTCTCATCCGAGGGGTGGGTGCTCATGAATTCGAAGCCCTCGCCGCCCTCTTCTTTCTTCGCGGCGGCCATGCGTCGCCAGAATTTCGGCGCTTCATGCGGGTCATAGCCAGCCATGGCCATGAAGATCAGGCCAAGCCGATCCGCTTCGCTCTCATGCAATCGGCTGAAGGGAAGCAGCACGCCCAACGCAGACCCAAAACCGAAGGCCGACTGCAAGGCAAATTGCGTCGTCGTATCCTCATCGGCGACTGCCACCGACAGGGCCGCGCCCGCGAGATCGACCAAAAGCGTTTGGCTCATTCGCTCGTTGCCGTGATTGGCAATGGCGTGGGCCACTTCGTGCCCCATAACCACGGCAAGTCCCGCCTCGGTCTGAGTGATGTCGAGAATTCCTGAGTAGACCGCAACTTTTCCGCCCGGCAGGCAAAAGGCATTTGGCTCATCGTCATCAATCAACCGGAATTCCCAGCGATACCCCTGCAGGCGATCTGACTGTCCATTCTGAGAAAAATAGTTTGCGACGGCGTTCTTGATCTTATTGCCAACCTCGCTGACCAACCTGGCTTCCCTTGTGCCGCTGACGACGTCGCTCTCATCGATAATCCGCCTGTATTCACGAGCGCCAAGCGCATTCATTTCGGCGGCGCCATGGATGCTGATCTGTTGACGCCCGGTGATGGGGACGGTTTCGCAGGCGGCCAGCAACATCAACAGGGATGCAATAAGTATCCGGCGCATGTACCCACACAATCCAGGTTAGGGATGAAAGAGTGGTGGTCAGGACTCGGGCGGTGGACCGAAGCGATTGTCCCCAGTGGTGCCTGGCAAAAAGCCATTCTCGACCAATGCCCAGACGGGGCCTAACAGAGGCACGAGGGCGATGAATATCCACCAACCCGCCTTGTCACGGTCATGCCAACGCTTCACCTGGATCACAATGCTGGGCCAGAACACCGCAAGAGAGAGCACCAGTGTGCCCAAAGGAATGCCATCCTCCTCTTCGCCCATCATGGCGCCATCAATGCTTAACGCCATCACGTAGGCCACAGCGCAGACCAACGCGAATATCCAATAGGTCTTTCGCGAAACGCGGCCCTTCAGACTGAAAAGCAAATGCCCCATTAATCCCTCCTATAGAATGAAAACGCCACACAGTCTGCCAGGACCAAGGCTCCCCTATCCGAGACACCTCTTAAAGAGGCCAAATTTCTTGAGTCTTTTGGCACAGCACAACGAATTCTACGAGCGCAGCGGTCGACAACATGTGGATGTATTATGGATGGCTGTTCACATCATTGACAGAATGGCGATGTCGCCGCCGAATTCTGCGACACGTGTTGTTTTCCCACTTGAGCAGGTCGTCATGAGAAATTGGGAGGAGGCTGAGAAGATCGCGCTGGAGCTGGCCAGACTTGCGTATGTGGTGCGGACACTAAGTAAGTAATCGATTAAATATGTATAAACATTGCTTAATATGATAGACTTCTATTATTGCAGTGCGGAAGCAGATTATCGTTAATTAAGTGCTGAATTAAGAATTAAACTGTAAACGTTCCAGACAAGGAAAGGAGAGAAAAATATCTTTATTTGCTGAGTGAAGTATTCATCGCTATCATGATCTTCCAACTGGGCGCAATTCTAATTCTTAGATATGTCCAAATATGGAAGGAAGAGGCTCATGAGGCTCAATTTTTCCTCACTTTCCATCACAGCAAAAATCGCTTTGATCGGTTTGACCGGCGTTATCGGCGTCGTGTTGCTGGGCGGCGGATTTGGCATTTCCGAGCGCTTCAACGCTGCCGCCTACACCGATCTGGTCGAGGCCAAATCGACCCTTGAGTCTCTCTCCGGTGTCGATAACGACATGTTGCTGGCGCGTTATACCGAAAAAGAGTTCCTGATCCAGGCGGAAGAAAAATACATCGATACGCAAAAGCAAATCCGCGAGCGCGTTCAGAAGGGTGTTGCGGTTCTGACTGGCGGCAAGGGACAGGTCTCGCCTGAGGACATGAAAGTCGTCACCGAAGGAGTGAATGGCTATTTCGCCCATTGGGACAAGTTCGTGACCCTCAATCGCGAACTGGGCTTTACCAAGAATGACGGCGCTCTGGCTGCCGAGCGCGATGCCTCGAAGGCGGTGGCGGGGGCGGTTATGACGGCTCTCTCCACGAATGGCCTTTCGTCGGTGCCCATCGTCGAGATGCTTTGGAAAATGCGCCGCGAGGAAATGGAGCTGCTGGCCAGGCGCGAGGACAAATACATCACCGATGTCCAGGCAAGTGCTAAGAAGCTGCGCGATCTGATCGATGTCAGCAAGCTGCCCGCCGCCTCGAAATCAGAACTTGGGCTTAAGATTGACGCCTATTTGACGGCCTTTAACGCCATGTCAGGCCGCCTTCTGGCGGTCAGAGAGGAATCAGGCAAGTTCAAACTGCATTACAGGCCGGTGAAAACGGCCCTCGACAAGATGATTTCAGACGTCACGGCGAAGACGGAACTGACCAAATCCAGCTTCGATACCATTCGCAACACGTCCTTCCTGGCCATGATGTTCCTGATCGTTGCCGGTCTGGTCACTGTTGGATTCCTGGTGGTCGTCATTGGCCGAAGCATTTCGCGCCCTGTGGTTTCCATCACCGATATCATGCGCCGCCTCGCCAAGGGCGATCTCAGTGTCGAGGTCGATGGCGTCGAGCGCAATGACGAGATCGGCGACATGGCCAAGGCGGTCAAGATATTCCGGGAAACAGCGCTTGGGGCCAGCGCCCTTGAGGAAACCAACAAGCGCGACTTGCGCCAGCGCGAAGAGCGGGCCAAGCGATTGGAGGCCATGACGAACCGCTTTGGCGGCGAGGTATCTGGTGTCCTGGAGCGCGTGACCTCTTCGGCAGGGAATATGCAAAATACCGTGCAATCGATGAATAACGATGTCGATAGCAGTGCTGTGCAATCGCAATCCGCCGCCGATGCCGCCCTTCGTTCAAGCGGGCAGGTGCAGTCGGTGGTGTCGTCCATCGGCGAGTTGAACGGCGCGGTGGCCGATCTGGAAAGCAAACTCAATCATTCCGCCGACATTACCCGCAAGGCCGCTGACGATGCGCAGCGTTCCTATTCGCAGATACAATCCTTGTCCGAGGCGGCCCAGCGCATCGGCGAAGTGATCAACTTGATCAGCGACATCGCCAGCCAGACCAATCTTTTGGCGCTGAACGCCACCATCGAGGCGGCAAGGGCCGGGGAGGCAGGCAAGGGATTTGCCGTGGTGGCGGGCGAAGTGAAAAATCTCTCGAATCAGACAGCCAAGGCGACCGAGGAAATTTCGGCGCAGGTTCTATCCATTCAAGACGGCGCCACAAGTGCGGTCGATGCCATCGGGGCCATTTCATCGATCATCATGCAATTGAACGAATTGGCAGCAGATGCCAACCAATCCGTGGAAAGCCAGCGCCGCTTCGTGGGCAATATTTCTGACTCGGTCCATGACGTGTCGGCGGCCACTCAGGATGTTACGACCAATGTCACCGGGGCCAGCCAAGCCGTGGCCCAGACCCTGGCCTCGTCGCAAATTCTTGTTCAGTCCTGTTCGTCGCTCAATCAGGAATCCGACAGTCTGCGCCGCACCGTCGAAACCTTCTTGAAGGATGTAAAGGCGCTATAAATCCAATTTGCATCCCAAGCTTCGCGGATCACGAGCGCCCATCGATTTGATTGAGCGGAATCGCTGAAATTTTAAGGTATTAAAGTTATATATATATGGCTAGTGACTTGATTGGGCATAAGTCTGTACCTAACATTGAAAAATGACTTTCAAATTTTTTATCCATTCCAAAATGTCTTAGCAGATGTGGTTTTAAGCTTCCGGGTCTTGGAAATGCGCGCCATCGCTCCCCTTGCAGGTTCGTTGTCTTGCGCCGAGTTAAACCGGGCGGGTGCGCCATGAGCATTCGCCCCAATGTTGGCGCGGTGCGCATGCTGCTGGGCGAGCCGAACTCCAATTTGCGCCATACGCTGAGGCAAGCCTTTTTTCGCGAAGGCTTCAGAGGCATTGACGATTGCGCATCGGCAGAGCATGTCCGCGAGTTTCTGGCAAACAGGCTGTTCGATATCGTCGTTCTCGATGCCGATATGGACGGCTCTGAGACGCTCAACACCATCTCGCTGTTACGTGAAAAAAAGCTTGGCAAGGACCCCTTTTCAAACATCATCTTGATCTCCGACCCGCCGCAGGCGGACAGGGCGAATCAACTGATCAATTCAGGCGCCGATCTCGTTCTTATCAGGCCGGTTTCCGTTCAATTGATTCTAGAACGGATCAATCACCTTATCGACAACCGCCATCCTTTCGTCGTGACTCATGCCTATATCGGGCCGGAACGAAGGACGGGAATGCGCGCCGAATCGATGGTGATTCCCAAGGTCGACGTTCCCAACAATCTGAAAAGCCGGGCCTACGGTGTTGTCGACGACAATCTGTATCTGAGCACGGTTGGCGTCGTTTGGGGGATTATCGAACGTCAGCGGGTGGAGCGCCTGATCTACCAGGTCGGTTGGCTCAGCAAGCATCTGCTTTGCGAGAATGAGAAGGATGCCAAGCCGACGAATCTGAAATATGTGGCACAGATCGAGACGGTTCTGAAATCGCTCAAGGAATGGATGAATGGCACAGCGCACGAAAGGATTTTCGACGCCAGTCATGCCTTGATGACCAAGGCTCATGATTTCTTGAATCTGGATGCTGAAGATTCTGCGGACCGCGTTTTGGAAATACGCAGCGATGCCAGGGCGCTGGAGGGGATGTGGGCGAAGCTTACCCCAGATTCCTAGCCACATCCACCGCCGCATAGGTGAGAATGGCGTCGGCGCCTGCTCCCTTCTCCTGCCTGCGACGAAAAATCGCTCCGTCGAAAATGAGTCCACCTAATCTCAGTAGGCTCTAATATCCATGATCACGCCACCTTGAAGTCGACGTGCCGTACATCGGCCATCTGGTGCGAGGCGTCAAGGATTTCCATGGCAACGATATACCCATCGGCATCGTAATCCATGATGATATTGGGTTTGCCCTCGTCGCTTTCCGCGACGGGTTTGCTTGAAAACACCAGTGTCATGGTGTCGGTTTCAGGGTCGTAGGTGATGTTCATGGCGCAGCTGTGTATTTTGCGATCTTGCTGGTTCGGTAAACAGTCACCACTCTTGGCGGGCTACGGTCCATATCGACGAAGACACGCAGCAAATATTGCCTCGGCGGGTCTCCAAAAGCAATCTCGCGGCGCCCTGCTTCCTGGATGGCATGATCGCTGAAAGTGGCGCCGGACAGGTTCATGTAACCTTACTTCCCCAGATTCCTAGCCACATCCACCGCCGCATAGGTGAGAATGGCGTCGGCGCCCGCGCGCTTGAAGGCGAGCAGGGTTTCTTGCATGGCCTTGTCGCCGTCCAGCCAGCCGTTGCGATCGGCCGCCTTCAGCATGGCGTATTCGCCGCTGACCTGATAGGCCAGGGTGGGCACTTTGAAATTGTCCTTGATGCGCCGGATGATGTCGAGATAGGGCAGGCCGGGCTTGACCATCACCATGTCGGCACCTTCGGCCAGATCGAGTGCTACTTCCCTTAGCGCTTCGTCGGAGTTGGCGGGGTCCATCTGATAGGTCTTCTTGTCGCCCTTCAAGGCCGATTTCGAGCCCACGGCGTCGCGGAAGGGACCGTAGAAGGCCGAGGCGTATTTGGCGGCATAGCTCAGCAATTGGACATGCGAGAAACCTGCTGCGTCCAAAGCCCCCCTGATGGCGCCGATGCGCCCGTCCATCATGTCCGAGGGGGCGATGACGTCGCACCCGGCCTCGGCCTGTACCAGGGCCTGACGGCAAAGCAACTCGACCGTGGCGTCGTTAAGCACGTCGCCATCCTGCCAGATGCCGTCATGGCCGTCGCTGTTGAAGGGATCGAGTGCCACGTCGCAGATCACCCCCAGATCGGGATGCTTCTTCTTGACCGCCGCCACGGCCCGGCAGACCAGATTTTCAGGGTTCCAGGATTCCTTGCCGTCCGGTGTTTTCAGTTTGGCGTCGATCTTAGGGAAAATGGCGATGGCGGGAATGCCCAGCTTCTTTGCTTCACCAGCAGCCTTCACCAGAAGATCGATCGAGAGGCGCGTTACACCCGGCATCGAGGCGATGGCTTCCTGCCTGCCCTTGCCCTCGATCACGAAAACCGGCCAGATCAGATCGGCGGGACGAAGGACATGCTCGGCCACCAGATTGCGCGACCAGGGCTGCAGGCGCGGGCGGCGCAGACGGGTGGCGGGGTAACTGCCGGGGAAGAAGGGAGGCATGACGAGACTCGCTGAAATGACGAAACCGGCGAAAGGGTACTCCCTCGCCGGTTTCCGATCACCTGTAAAATGTAAAGTTTCGTCATTGTGCATTAATCGTTACCAATTAATGCAGCCCTCAGTCGCCGGGCGCGCCTCCGGCGCTAGGCTCCCGCTCGCAGGGATGCTCGCGCGCGGGCCTTGCCCGCGACCAAGCTGCAAAATGTTTTCATTTTTCCGCTTGGATTAAGCTTTTTCCAGGGCCTGCTCCAGATCGGCCAGGATGTCGTCGATATGTTCAAGCCCCACCGAAAGCCGCACATAGCCCTCGGAAACGCCCGAAGCCAACTGATCCTCAGGCGCCAACTGGGAATGCGTGGTGCTGGCCGGATGGATGGCCAGGGAGCGCGCATCGCCGATATTGGCGACATGATAGAACATCTGCAGGGCGTCGATGAAGTTGCGCCCGGATGCCGCGCCTCCCTTCAACTCGAACCCGACCAGTCCGCCCAGGCCCCGTTTGAGATAGGCGTCGGCCCGGCGCTTGAATTCGCCGGTCTGCTGGCCGGGATGAATGACGGCCGTCACCTTGGGGTGCTTGGACAGATAATCGGCTACCTTGGAGGCATTCTCGCAATGGGCCCGCATGCGAAGCGGCAATGTCTCCAGCCCTTGCAGAAGCTGGAAGGCGTTGAAGGGCGAGAGGGCGGCGCCGATGTCGCGCAGCAAGGTAACGCGGATGCGCAGCACATAGGCGATGGGACCCAGGGGCTTGACTGCCTGCGTCCACACAGCACCATGATAGCTGGGATCGGGCGTGTTCAGGGTGGGGAAGCGTTCCGGGTTCTTCTCCCAGTCGAAATTGCCGCCGTCGATGATAACGCCGCCGATCGAGGTGCCATGTCCGCCGACATATTTCGTGGTCGAATAGACCACCACGGCGGCGCCATGGTCGAGGGGACGGCAGATGATGGGGGCCGCCGTGTTGTCGACGATCAGGGGGATGCCGATCTGGCGGCCGATATCGGCCACTTCCTTGATGGGAAAGACGTTCAGCTTGGGATTGGGCAGGGTTTCGGCGTAATAAAGCCGCGTCTTGGCGTCGGTCGCCTTCCTGAAATTCTCAGGATCGGCGGGATCGACGAAGCGGGCCTCGATACCCAACTGCTTGAACGTATTCGCAAACAGGTTCCAGGTGCCGCCATAGAGATCGGTCGAGGTGACGAAATTGTCGCCCGCCGAGCACAGATTGAGAATGGCGAAGGTGCTGGCCGATTGTCCCGAGGCTACGGCCAGCGCCGCAACGCCGCCTTCAAGGGCTGCCAGACGCTTTTCCAGCACATCGGTCGTCGGATTCATCAGGCGGGTATAGATATTGCCCAGTTCCTTGAGCGCGAACAGATTGGCCGCATGTTCGGTGTGGTGAAACTGGTAAGACGTCGTCTGGTGAATGGGCACCGCCACCGACTGGGTGGTGGGATCGGCCCGCCAACCGGCATGCAAGACGATGGTTTCGGGATTCTGGCTCGAAACGGTCATGGTGACGCCCCCTGAAGATGGTTGAACCGCCTTGTTGATCAAGGGGCTTTCGGCCAATCAGCCACAGCCCGCTCGTTCCCGTCAAGATAAAAACTTTCATGAGGTGTTGTTGGCGTGAAAAGAGCGTGAGTAGTTTGTGAAATAGGCAGCAGCCCATTAGGCGATATTTACGCTTTTAATAGACGAATAAGAGAAATCGCGTTATAGAATGTTACCATCATAAAAACAATCATAGGGGGAGTGTCATGCCAGTCATCATGGGACCGATTCTCGGTTTTCAGGGGATGCAAGACGGTAAGTGGAAGGTCGGTGCCTTGGTGGTTACCGAAGCGCTATCGCCGTTGGGCACCTTCAATATCGGCGGAGAAACGCCGAATGCGACGCCAAATCTTATCCATACGCACGCAAACCGGCAGGTCTGGCGCCTCGATATGGGTGTGCCGATGACGAACGAGTTTCAGAACATCTCCTACGAGATCACAGAATGCGAGCGCTATTCCTTCAGCGTCCCGCCGCTGGATGCCGCGCCGCGCATGGCCTTTTGCTCCTGCAACGGCTTTTCGTCATTGAAGCTGATGAAGGACGAATCGACCAGGGATCAGATGGCTAATTGGCTGGTCATGAAATCGCGCCATGAGGCCGAGCCCTATCAGCTTTTGCTGATGGGAGGCGATCAGGTCTATGCCGATGAGATGTGGGAAGTCGATGGCCCACTCAAAGAATGGGCGAAGCTGTCCTTCGATGCGGCCAATGTCGCCCCCTTCACGGACGAGATGGACAAGCGGACTGGTGATTTCTACTTCAAACTTTATTGCCGACGCTGGTCGCAAGAAGGCATGAAAGCCATGTTCGCGCGCGTTCCCACCATCATGATGTGGGACGATCACGATATCTTCGATGGTTGGGGATCGTATCTTGAAGAGCGCCAGAACTGCCCCGTCTTCAAAGGCATCTTTCCGCATGCCAGAAAGGCCTTTGAAGTCTTTCAACGCCAGGGCATCACAACGCAATCCGATATTTGCTTGGCTCCAGCCCATGGCTTCAGCCTGGGATTCAATCTGGGCCGCATCGGACTTCTGGTGCCGGATTTGAGAAGCGAGCGCACACGCGATCAGGTCATGAGCGAGTCACATTGGAACAATGTGCTGGACTGGCTGAAAAAACCGGGAAATGAGCTTTTTTCCCATCTCCTCCTGGTTTCCAGCATTCCTATCGTTCATCCAAGTTTTTCGATGCTGGAAAGTTTCCTGGGCGTCTTTCCAGGTCAGCAGGAGCTTGAGGACGATCTGGCCGATCATTGGAACAGTCCTCCCCATGTCGGCGAGCGTGACCGCATCGTCATGCGGCTATTGGATCATGCCGAAAAAACAAAAACGCGGATCTCCATTTTGTCGGGTGACGTGCATGTGGCTGTGCATGGAATCATCGAATCAGCTCGTCATGGTGACAACAATGCGGGCGTCATTACGCAATTCACCTCGTCGGGCATCGTCCATCCGCCGCCCCCTGCTGCCGCCCTTCTGGTCTATCACCTCCTCAATCAAAGGCAGGACGAGATTCAAAGAGGCGTCATCTCGCGCATGATGCCGATTCCGGGCACGCAATACAGTTTCATCGCCCTTCGCAACTGGCTTAGCATCGAGCCCGACCTTGACGAAGCCCGGCGGGACAATCCACGCCTGTGGGTGCATTGGCTGGCGGTGGAGGGCAGTGTGGTGCGCGATCCCAAGAATCAGGCCATTTCGCCCAAGGATGTAAAGCGTTACACCAAGGTGGTGAACCCGATCAAAGTGACCTGACTTGCCGCTTCGCCCAGAGCGCGTCGTCTGATATCGGAGCCGTTAATCGGCTCCGGTTGACGGCGCGAATTGAGCGTTGCCCGGCGACAGAATTGTCGGGCTGGGCGGCTTGCGATTATCCGCTTCGGGATGATCCAGCGTGTAATGCAGCCCCCGGCTTTCCTTGCGCGCCATGGCCGAGCGCACGATGAGATCGGCCACCACGGCCAGATTGCGCATTTCCAAAAGATCGTTGCTGACCTTGAAGCTGCCGTAATATTCCGAGATTTCGCCCAAAAGCAGATCGACGCGGCGCTTGGCGCGTTCAAGCCGCTTGGTGGTGCGCACGATGCCGACATAGTCCCACATGAACAGGCGCAACTCGTCCCAATTGTGCGACACCACCACCTCTTCATCCGAATCAGTGACCCAGCTTTCGTCCCAGGGCGGCAGGCTGGGGGGCAGGGGGGTAGCATCGAGGCGGGCCAGGATATCCCCTGCTGCTGCTGCACCGAAAACCAGGCATTCCAGCAGCGAATTGCTGGCCATGCGGTTAGCACCATGCAGGCCGGTATAGGCCACCTCGCCGATGGCGTAGAGCCCGGGAATATCGGTGCGCCCGGCCAGATCGGTCATCACGCCGCCGCAGGTGTAATGGGCGGCGGGAACCACGGGTATCGGTTCCCTTGTCATGTCGAAGCCGAATTCCAGGCATTTGGCATGCACGGTGGGGAAATGTTCGCGGATGAAATCGGCGGGCTGATGGCTGATGTCCAGCCAGACATTGTCTAGCCCCAGGCGCTTCATCTCGTGATCGATGGCGCGCGCCACGACATCACGCGGCGCCAGTTCGGCCATCTTGTGAAAGCGCGGCATGAAGCGCTCGCCGCCCGGCGACAACAACAATCGCCCGCCTTCGCCGCGCACCGCTTCGGTGACCAGAAAACTCTTGGCCCTGGGATGATAGAGGCAGGTGGGATGGAACTGGCAGAATTCCATGTTGGCAACCCGGCATCCGGCGCGCCAGGCCATGGCGATGCCATCGCCCGAACAACTGTCGGGGTTGCTGGTATACAAATACACCTTGCTGGCGCCGCCAGTGGCCAGCACAATCTTGCGCGCCCTGAACAGCCGCACATGCCCTGCCAGACGATCCAGCGCATAGGCCCCGACGCAACGCCCGGTTTTGCCCTCGCGGATCAGATCGATGGCGACGTGATTTTCGAATAGCTGAATATTGGACTGTTCGCGCACCTTGTTTTCCAGGGTCGATTCCACGGCCATGCCGGTGGCGTCGGCGGCGTGAACGACGCGGCGCTGCGAATGCCCGCCCTCGCGGGTCAGATGCAGAAGGGTGCGGCCGTTGTCGCCCTGGGTGGTGGTGAAGCCGACGCCATAGGCCAGCAGGCGCTCGATGGCGGTTCTGGCCCGTTCGGCCACAAAGCGCACGGCTTTTTCGTCGCACAGACCGGCGCCTGCGACCATGGTGTCTTCGACATGGCTGTCGATGCTGTCCTCGTCGGCGAAGACGGCGGCGATTCCGCCTTGGGCATAGAAGGTGCTGCCTTCCTTCAGAACCTGCTTGGAAAGCACGGCAACCTTGGCCTTGGGGGCCAGTTCAAGCGCCAGAGTCAGTCCGGCAGCACCGCTGCCGATGACCAGAACATCATACAAGTCGCTGATCTCAGCCATTCGCGCTCCAATCCAGTCCGATGTCGGCAGCGGGGGCCGATTGTGTCAGGCGCCCGACGGAAACATAATCGACGCCGGTTTCTGCAATGGCGCGAATGGTGTCCAGATTGACCCCGCCCGAGGCTTCCAGGGGAATACGGCCCTTGGTCAGACTGACCGCCTGGCGCAGCATCTCAAGGCTCATATTGTCGAGCAGGATGATGTCGGCCCCGGCCTTCAGGGCCTCTTCCACCTGCGACAGCGTATCGCATTCGACTTCGACGTTGGGCCGCCCATCCGCCTTGGCGCGCCGCACAGCTTCGGTCACGCTGCCGCAGACGGCGACATGATTATCCTTGATCAAAACCCCGTCATAAAGGCCCATGCGGTGATTCTTGGCACCACCCATGCGGCAGGCATATTTTGCCATTTGGCGCAGACCGGGAATGGTCTTGCGCGTATCCAGAAGGGTGCAGCTTGTGCCTGCGATTTCGTCAACGTAGCGCCTTGTCAGTGTCGCAATGCCGGTCAGATGCTGAAGCAGGTTGAGTGCCGTGCGCTCGGCGGTCAGCAGGCTACGGGCAAGGCCCTCGATCCTGGCGATTGGAGCGCCTGCCTTTAACCTGTCGCCATCCTTGGCCAGTGCTGTAAAAACAGACGCCGGATCGACCCTTGCAAAGACCCGTTCGGCCAGGGGCAGGCCCGCCAGCACAATCGTTTCCCTGGCCGCCATCACGCCCTTGAACTGAACAGCAGCGGGAATGACCGACAGCGAGGTGATGTCGCCCAAACCCACATCCTCGGCCAAGGCGTCATCGATGACGCGCTGGGCGGTGGCTTCGTCCAGACCCTCGGGCAGACTACTGGGCGGCATGGGGAACGGGTGCGGCAAGCGGAATGGCCGACGAAAGCTCCATCATGCGTTGCAAGGGTTTCAAAGCCGCCAGCCGCAAATCCTCGGGCATTTCGATTCTGGGCGCATCGTTGAGCAGGGCCAGATAAATCTTTTCCAGCGTGTTGAGCGCCATGAAAGGGCAGCGGGCACAGTCGCACGAGCCGTCGGCGCCGGGGGCGGCGATAAAGGTCTTGTGCGGCGCCGCCTTTTCCATCTGATGGATGATGTGCTTTTCGGTGGCGATGATGAAGTCGTTGGCCTCGGATTTTAGAACAAAATCGAGAAGGCCCCGCGTCGAGCCGACATGATCGGCATGCTTCAAGATGGATTCCGGACATTCCGGATGGGCGGCCACCTTGGCTTTTGGATGCAGGGTTTTCAGCTTGATCAGTTCGCGTTCCGAGAACTGCTCGTGAATGATGCAGGTGCCGGGCCAAAGAACCATGTTCTCGCGCCCCGTCTTGCGCTTGAGATAGGCCCCAAGATGGCGGTCGGGGGCGAACAGAATCGGCTGCTCGTCGGGCAGCGAGCGGATGATGGTTTCGGCATTCGACGAGGTGACGATGATGTCAGACGCCGCCTTTACCTCGGCCGAGCAGTTGATGTAGGTCAGCGCCACATGATCGGGATAGCGTTTGCGCATGCGCAGGAAGTCTTCGACCTTGCAGCCGTCTTCCAGCGAGCATCCGGCTTCGGCATCGGGTATCAGCACCAGCTTTTGGGGGCTTAGGATTTTCGCCACCTCGCCCATGAAGCGCACACCGCAAAAGACGATGACGTCGGCATCGGTGGCGGCCGCCTTGCGCGACAGATCAAGTGAATCGCCCACGAAATCGGCCAGGTCCTGAATCTCGCCGTCCTGATAATAATGGGCCAGGATGACCGCGTTGCGCTCGCGCTTCAACCGCCCGATTTCAGCAAGCAAATCCAAGGTGGGATCGATCTCTCGTTCCTGCCGGGCCTTGGGGCCGGGCAGGATGACTGTGTTTGTCATGTCCGCTCCATCATCCCGGGCTGCGGCACTCCAGACACGCTCCCGGTGGCACTCATTTTTTCAAAGAGGACGGGGGTTTGGCAAGGGCAATGATCCCGCCCTAATGTGTGGGGTGGGTATAGAGGCCGCGATAGATGTCACGAAGCTGGCTCTTCAGGACCTTGCCCATGGCGTTTCGGGGCAATTCCTCGACAATCAGCAGGCGTTTGGGTTGCTTGAAACGGGCCAGACGGGTTTGAAGAGCGCTCAAAAGCCCGTCTTCGCTTAACGTGGCGCCGGGCTTGGGCACCAGGGCGGCGGTCACCGCCTCGCCGAAATCGGGATGGTCCAAGCCGAAGACGGCGCATTCCAGCACCCCATCAAGGGCGCCGATCTCGTCCTCGACCTCCTTAGGATAGACGTTAAAGCCGCCGGTAATCACCAAATCCTTGGCCCGGCCCAGGATATGGACATAGCCCTCGGCATCGATCAGCCCCAGATCCCCGGTGATGAAAAAGCCGTCGGCCCTGAATTCGAGGGCGGTCTTGTCTGGATTGCGCCAATAGCCCTTGCAGACATTGGGCCCCTTGACCTCGATCATGCCGGTCTCGCCCTGTGCCAGTTCGATGCCGGTTTCGGGATGCGTGATGCGAAGAGTCACACCTTCGAGGGGAAAGCCCACCGAGCCCGGTCGGCGCTCGCCCTCATAGGGGTTCGAGCTATTCATCTGGCATTCGGTCAGGCCGTAGCGCTCCAGGATCGCGTGGCCGGTGCGTTCCCGCCATTCGGCATGTGTTTGGGCCAACAAAGGTGCTGAGCCCGAGATGAACAGGCGCATGTGGTGCGTTGATTGCCTGTTTAGTGAGGGATGCGCCAACAAGCGCGTGTAGAAGGTGGGGACTCCCATCATTACCGTGGCGTCCTTCATCACATCCAGAACGGCATCGGCATCGAAGCGGGGCAGCAAGATCATCGAAGCACCTGCCACCAGCACAGTATTGATGGCAACGAACAGACCGTGCGCATGATAGATGGGCAGCGCGTGGAGCAGGACGTCACTTTCCGTGAAATGCCAGCAGTCGGCCAGTGTGATTGCGTTCGAGGTCAGATTGCCCAGCGTGATCATGGCGCCCTTCGAGCGCCCGGTGGTGCCGGACGTATAGAGGATGGCCGCCAGATCGTCTTTTGCCAGGGGGCTGTTTTCGAAGACGGGGGAAAAACGATCATGCGCCAGCGCGTCGAGAGTCAGCACAACAGGAACCAGTTTTGCCAAATCCGCCTGGCAATCGGGGGCTGCGACCATCAGGGCGGGTTCGGCGTCCTTGATGAAATAGGTGGTCTCGGCCAGGGTATAAGCGGTGTTGAGCGGCAAATAGACCGCCCCCATGCGCAGACAGGCCAGATAGAGAAAAACCGCCTCGGGGCATTTTTCGATCTGAACAGCCACCCGGTCGCCTGGCTTGACGCCCTTGGCTTGAAGGGCCTGGGCCAGACGGGCGGTTTGGGCGTCAAGATCGCCATAAGTGAAAGAGCGTCCGTCGGGGCAATGCAGGAAGGGCCTGGCGCTTCTGGCGGCGCCCGTCCTCAGAAACGCAAGCAGGGTATCCCTGCTCACGCCCCCTCGGCCTGCATGGTGACCAAAAGATCCTTGGCATCCACGGCGTCGCCGGAATGGACGTGAATCTTGTGAACGACGCCGTCGCATTCGGCCCGGACGGCAGTTTCCATTTTCATGGCCTCGACGGCCAGCAGAACATCGCCCCTGGCCACTTTCTGGCCCTTGGTGACGGCCACGCTGACCACCGTGCCCGGCATGGGAGCGCCCACTTCCAGGGGATTGTTCTCGGTGGCCTTGGGCCTGGCCTGTTTGATCGGTGTGCGGGTTCGATCAGCAACGCGCACCGATCTGGGCTGTCCGTTCAATTCGAAGAAGACGGTGGCCTCGCCCGCCTCGTCGGCCTCGCTTTTGGTCAGATAGCGCACGATCAGGGCGCGACCGGGGCCGACATAAATCGAGATTTCCTGATCGGGAATCATGCCGTGAAAGAAGACAGGCGTGGGTAGAACGCTGACATCGCCATAGAGTTTCAGATGTTCGGCATAGTCCATGAACACCTTGGGATACATCAGATAGGAAGCCAACTCGTCATCGCTGATCTGGCGGCCCAGCTTCTGCTCGATCTCGGCTTTGGTCTTGGACAGATCGACGGCGGGCAGCACCTCGCCGGGACGCTTGGTCAGCGGTTTTTCGCCTTTTAGCACTTTTTTCTGCAAGGTTTCGGGGAAGCCGCCCACGGGCTGGCCCATGTCGCCCTTGAAGAAGGAAACGACGGAATCGGGGAAGGCGATGTCGCGCTCGGGGTCGGCCACCATCTCAGCTGTCAGGCTGTTGGTGACCATCATCAGGGCCATGTCGCCCACCACCTTTGAGCTGGGTGTTACCTTGACGATGTCGCCGAACAGATGGTTGACGTCGGCATAGGCCTTGGCGATATCGGGCCAGTGCTTCTCAAGCCCCATCGAGCGGGCCTGTTCCTTGAGATTGGTGAACTGGCCGCCCGGCATTTCGTGAAGATAGACTTCCGAAGCGCCGGTGGTTTGATGGGCTTCGAAGGCGCCGTAATTCTTGCGCACCTGTTCCCAATAGGCCGAGACAGTGCGAATGGATTCGCTAGACAGTCCGCTATCACGCTCGGTGCCGCGCAGGGCTTCGACGATCGAGCCCAAGCAGGGCTGCGAGGTGGTGCCGCTCATGGCGTCCATGGCGGCGTCCACAGCATCGACACCGGCATCGATGGCCGACAGAATGCTGGCCGCCGCGATGCCGCTGGTGTCATGCGTATGGAAATGGATGGGTAGGCCGATCTCTTCCTTTAGGGTCTTGACCAGCACCTTGGCGGCAGCAGGCTTCAAAAGCCCCGCCATATCCTTGATGCCCAGGATATGCGCCCCGGCCTTTTCCAGTTCCTTGGCCATGCCGACATAGTATTTCAGGTCGTACTTGGCGCGCTTGGGATCTTGAATGTCGCCCGTGTAGCAGATGGCCGCCTCGCACAGCTTGCCGCTTTCGCAAACGGCGTCGATGGCGACGCGCATGTTCTCGACCCAGTTGAGCGAATCGAAAACCCGAAAGAGGTCCATGCCCTCTTCGGCCGAGCGCTTGACGAAGAACTTGACTACATTGTCGGGATAGTTGGTGTAGCCCACGCCATTGGCCGAGCGCAGCAGCATCTGGGTCAGGATATTGGGGGCCAGGGTGCGCAATTCGCGCAGGCGCTCCCAGGGATCTTCCTTCAAGAATCGCATGGCGACGTCGAAGGTGGCGCCCCCCCAGCATTCCAGCGACAAAAGACCGGGCAAAAGATGCGCATAGGTGGGGGCTATGGCGTACATGTCGTGGCTGCGCATGCGGGTCGCCAGCAGCGACTGATGGGCATCGCGCATGGTGGTGTCGGTGATCAACACCCGCTTCTGATCGCGCATCCACTGGGCAAAGCCCTTGGCGCCCAGCTTCTGGAACATCTCGCGCGTGCCCGCGGGCGGTGCGGCATCGGGCAGATCGTGCGGCACGGCGGGGGCGGCGAAGGATTTGGGGGTCTCACGGCCTTTGGTCTCGGGGTTGCCGTTGACCATGACTTCGCCAACAAAATTCAAAAGGCGCGTGGCGCGATCCCGGCGCTTTTGGAAATGGAACAGTTCGGGCGTGTCGTCGATGAAGGTGGTGGTGTAGTCGCCCTCAAGAAAATGCGGATGGTTCACCACATTTTCGAGAAAGCGCAGATTGGTCTTGACGCCACGCACGCGAAATTCGCGAAGGGCGCGGTCCATGCGAAAGATGGCGTCGGCGGGCTCTTGCGCCCAGGCCGTCACCTTGACCAGCAGCGAATCGTAATAGCGCGTGATGCGAGCCCCGGAATAGGCCGTTCCGGCATCAAGCCGGATGCCGAAACCGGCGGCGCTGCGATAATTGGTGATCGAGCCATAATCGGGCGCGAAATCCTTTTCGGGGTCTTCGGCGGTGACGCGGCATTGCAGGGCGTGGCCGTTCAGCGGAATATCTTGCTGGCGGGGCAGGCCGCTGCCGGGCTCGCCGATGCGCATGCCCTCGGCCACCAGAATCTGGGCGCGGATCAGGTCGAAGCCGGTGATGCATTCGGTGACGGTATGTTCGACCTGAATGCGCGGATTGACTTCGATGAAGTAGAAGGACTTGGTGTCGGCGTCTTGCAGGAATTCCACCGTGCCCGCATTGCGGTAATTGGCTGTGCGGGCCAGCTTGAGCGCATAGCCGGTCAACTCGTCGCGTTGGCTTTGGTCGAAATAGGGGGCGGGGGCGCGCTCGACCACCTTCTGGTGGCGGCGCTGCACCGTGCAGTCGCGCTCGTAGAAGTGAACAACATTGCCATGCGCATCGCCCAGAATCTGCACCTCGACATGGCGCGCCTTCTTGACCAGCTTTTCCAGATAGACTTCGTCATTGCCGAAGGCCGCCTTGGCTTCGCGCCTGGCGGCGGCCACGTTCTCGACCAGAATCTCGGCGCGGTCGATGACGCGCATGCCGCGCCCACCGCCACCCCAACTGGCCTTGATCATGACCGGATAGCCGACCTTTTCGCCCAGCTTCAGAACCTCGGCGTCGTCATAGGGCAGGGGATCGGTGGCGGGCATGACGGGAATGCCCGCCTTGATCGCCATCTCGCGGGCCAGCACCTTGTTGCCCAGGGCGCGCATGGTTTCGGGCAGGGGGCCGATGAAGGTCAGGCCGCCTGCGGCGCAGGCTTCGGCGAAATCAGGGTTCTCGGCCAGAAAGCCATAGCCCGGATGAATGGCCTGAGCACCAGTCTGATGGGCGATGCGGATGATGTCGTGAATGTCGAGATAAGCATCGACCGGCTTCTTGCCGGGGCCTACCAGATAGCTTTCGTCCGCCTTGAAGCGGTGCAGCGAGAAGCGGTCTTCCTGGGAATAGATGGCGACCGTCTGAATGCCCAGCTCCGAGGCCGCCCGCATGACGCGAATGGCGATTTCGCCCCGGTTGGCGATGACGATCTTGCGGATTTGGCCTTGACGGTGCCTCATGACATCTCCAGGGCTAAGTTAGCCTGCCCATTCGCTGAAATTAAACTATATTAGCAAGCGCGGAATATGGGGCGAGGGGGCTTTTGGCGCAACAGAAAAGTCGGGTAGGGAGTGAAAACCCCTTCAAGGCTTGAACTGAGGTCCGGGCAGCTAATAACCAATTGTTTTCATATTATAATTATTTAGCCTCCTAGTGTCTAAGACTGTTTTTGCCCCCACCCTCTGGCTCTCGTTTAAAAGGCAGTGAACCGATGGCAGATGGACAAATAACCCTGAAATCCGTCATCCCGGCCATTCCCCTGGTCCGTGTGGTCGATGTTGGGGCCAATCCGGTCGGGGACGATCCGCCCTATATGGGGCTGATTCGCAGCCAGGTGGCCCGTGTTACCGGGTTCGAGCCCAACCCAGAGGCGCTTTGCGATCTCAATCGCAAGAAAGGGGACAACGAAACCTATCTTCCCCATGTCATTGGGGACGGGACGGTGCGGACATTTCGCCAGTGCAGCGCGCCTGCCATGTCGTCGCTGCTGGAGCCTGATCAGAGCGTTTTGTCCAATTTCCATCTGTTTCCGGCCTGGGGCCGCGTGGTGGAAAGGATCGAGGTTGAAACCAAGCGGCTGGACGACCTGACCGAAATCGACCTCATGGATTATCTGAAAATCGATGTCCAGGGGGCAGAACTGCTCATTTTCGAAAACGCCGTCCAGAAGCTGAAGGACTGCCTGGTCATCCATAGCGAGGTGGAGTTTTTGGCGCTTTATGAAGACCAACCTCTCTTTTCAGAAGTCGAACTATTCTTGCGAAAACAAGGGTTTATCCTGCATCGCTTTGCGCCGCTGTGCAGCCGTGTCGTACAGCCGATGCTGCTCAACAACGATCCGCATGCCGGCTTTAGCCAGCTTGTCTGGGCCGATGCCGTCTTCATCCGCAACTTCATGAAGCTGGAAGGCTTAAGTTCGGATCAGCTTCTCAAATTCGCCCTTATTCTGCACGATGCCTACGGCGCCTTCGACATCATGCTGCGTGTGCTGCTGGAGCATGACCGCAGATTCAAAACCGACTATTGCCAGGATTGGTATCGACACCGATCAGGGGGATGATACCGGCATGCAGAAAGAATGACCTATGCCATTCGCGGGCAAGGCCCGCGCGCGAGCATACCTGCGAGCGGGAGCCAAGCGCCGGAGGCGCGCCCGGCGCTTGAGGCTTGCATTAAGGAGATTGGGTATATTCCGACCCGCTTCACGACAGGCGGACGCTGCTAGGATGTTCATGAGAAAAATGTCGTCTGAGAGAAGCGTGTAACTGGAAATTCCGCATGCCGGAATTTATGAGCGCCTTTTTAAGCCTCATGCCTCACGCAAACTGACCAGACAGCGACGAATCGCCGCTCCCGCGATGTTAGGAGAAAAACAATGGGTAAGCTGATGGCTGCCGGGCTGGTCCTGGCCGTTCTTGGTGTGCTGGGTCTCGCCATTCCCTATTTCACCGTAAGCGAAACCACGGAAGTGGCCAAACTGGGTGATCTGAAGATTGAGACCACGGAAAGCACGTCGCATTCCATACCGCAAGCCGCCGCTGTCGGCGTTTTGATTCTGGGCATCGTCTTGCTGGGCGGTGGCTTTTACAGGCGGGCGTAGCGGAACGCTACGCGGCCCCTTCTTCATCATTAGCAGCAACAACTCCAAAGGAATTGAAAATGGACAAGGATCGCATTGCCGGCTCGGCCAAACAGAGCAAAGGCTCCATCAAGATTGCGGTGGGCAACGCCCTCGGCGACGCCAAGATGGTCGCCGACGGACAGAATGACAAGGTCACTGGCAAATTCCAGAACGCCATCGGCGGCGTCAAGGATGCCGTCAGAGAATCGCTGGAGAAGTAGGTTCGTTCAGCTCAATCTCTGTCAGCCAACGAAAAAGGCCCCGCAAGGGGCCGTGACCGACCTGAGAGATAGGTGACGTTTTGTACCGGACACATGGGTAACACTTTTCGCCATTTGGCGGGAGGTGTCGATGCCGTGGAAAGCGAGTTCGGTTATGGAAGAACGTCTACGTTTTGTCG
>JADFZV010000026.1 GCA_015232335.1 Alphaproteobacteria bacterium
TAAAGCCCGCAGCGGCAAATTCGCCGCCCACCACATACCAGACGGCCAGTTCGGCGTCCGTCTCGGCCTCGATGGTAAAGCGCATCAGCGCATTATCGACCGTGCGCCCTGTAATGCCTCGCCAGAAATCATAGGCTTCCTTCTCGTCGAAGGGGCCATGACGTTCCTTGCTTTTGCCGGAAGCGATGGCGGTAAAGCTGGTGTCGGCATATTCGCCGCCCACCACATAATGGTTTTTCCTGGTCATGATCTTTTCTTCTGTTTTGACGAAAATCAGATCTTGCTTACGGGCCTGTTTTCCCGGCACCAGCGGGCCATGCCGCCCGACAGAACGGCCAGATCGGAAAAACCGGCATTCTTCAACAGACCGGCGGCGGTTCCGGCCCGGCTGATGGTGCGGCAGGTAAGAACGACGGGGGCAGACCTGTAATCCGCCAACTGGTCGCCCAACTGGCTCAAGCGGTTTTTAAGGTCGTTCAAGGGCAGGTTGACGGCACCCGCGATATGGCCGGTTTCGCCCTTGAATTCCTCGGGCGTACGGACATCGAGCACCAGGATATCCTCGCCATTGCCGATACGGGCCAAAAGGGCGGCGGCGCCGATCTCGGGCACGGGCAGCATCATGCGCCGGATATATTGGGGAACGATCAACGCCAGCATCAGGGCGCCAGCGAAGAGCAGATTCTCGGTCGAAAGAAGCGATTTCCAATCCATGGCCAAGGCATACAAGCCCGCCTTCCCGGCGTCAACCCTGGACATGGGCCTGATATCGTCCTATCACCAGCCATATGGACAGCCCCCTTCACATCATCGGCGGCGGCCTGGCCGGGTGCGAGGCCGCCTGGCAGGCGGCAAAACGGCTGATTCCCGTGGTTTTGCACGAAATGCGCCCGCACCGCACCACCCCGGCCCATGAAGGGGCCGGGCTGGCCGAACTGGTCTGCTCGAACTCGCTGCGCAACGACGAATTGGGCAGCGCCATCGGCCTTTTGCACGAGGAAATGCGTCGCCTGGATTCGCTGATCCTGAGCGCGGCCGACGCGGTCAAGGTTCCGGCGGGCGGCGCCCTGGCGGTGGATCGCCAGGCCTTTTCAGCCGAGGTGGAAAAGCGCCTGCTGGCCCTGCCTCAGGTGACCCTGCTGCGCGAGGAAGTCACAGAGCTTCCCAGCCTGCCCGCCATCATCGCCTCGGGCCCCCTGACCTCGGACGCGCTGGCGGCCGAACTGGCCAAAACAACGGGCTCGGATCATCTGCATTTCTTCGACGCCATCGCCCCCATCGTCACCTTAGATAGCATCGACTTCTCAAAGGCGTGGTTCCAGTCGCGCTGGGACAAGGGAAGCGGCAAGGATTACATCAACTGCCCGCTGTCCAAGGACGACTATGAGAATTTCGTGGCAGCCCTGATCGCAGCCGACACCGTTGAATTCAAGGATTGGGAAAAGGACACGCCCTTTTTCGAGGGCTGCCTGCCCATCGAGGTGATGGCCAGGCGCGGCGAGCGCACCCTGGCCTTCGGCCCCATGAAGCCGGTGGGGCTGACCAACCCCAACGGACCCAAACCCTATGCGGTGATTCAACTGCGCCAGGACAATGCGCTGGGTACGCTTTACAACATGGTGGGCTTCCAGACGAAACTGAGACATGGCGAACAGGCGACGCTGTTTCGCACCATTCCGGGCCTGGAAAGGGCCGAGTTCGCCCGCCTGGGCGGGCTGCATCGCAACACCTTCCTCCGCTCGCCGGTGGTGCTGGATGCCTCTCTGCGCCTGAAGGCGAAGCCCAACATCCGCATGGCGGGCCAGATCACCGGCTGCGAGGGCTATGTGGAAAGTGCGGCCATAGGTTTGCTGGCCGGGCGCTTCTGGGCCGAGGAGCTTCTGGGCACGGCCCCTTCGCCTCCGCCCCTGGAAACCGCGCTGGGCGCTCTGCTCAACCACATCACCACCGGGGCGGGCGCCGACACTTTCCAGCCCATGAACATCAATTTCGGCCTCTTCCCCCCCCTGCCTGTGCCCGAGGGCAAACGCCGCAAACTGGGGGGCAAGGAACGCCGCGCCGCCTATGCCGAGCGGGCGCTGGAGAGATTGGGGGCGTGGCTTTAGGGGTAAGATTGCCATTTTGCTAAAAAAACGACACACGCGTCGCTACAAAACAGATATCTATTTTATCTTGGTCAGACTGTGTTAAATTGGCTACATGAAAAAATCAAAGGCACCAGCCCTTAGGGCGTTCGACAAATGGCATGAGGCGGCTGAAGCCGGCTTTCAAATCGTGCCAGACGTACTGCTGAAGAATCAGGCGGAGCTTGGCTTGTCCGCAACTGATCTCGTTGTTCTGCTGAATCTGACAATGCACTGGTGGTACAAAGAACAGCGCCCATTTCCAAGAAGCACGACTATTGCTCGCAGAATGGGGGTGGATGTCAGAACCATCCAACGTTCTCTGGTCAAGTTAAGAGAACGTCGCCTCATCAATCAGGTTGTAGAACAGACCCCGGGGGGCGAAGAGCGACAGGTCTGCGATCTCTCAGGGCTGCAACAGCAGCTTTCTGAAATAGCAAAAACAGACCCGACTTATTTGTCGCGACAGATTCCATCTGAGGCCAAAGACAATGATCTCTGACTCAGAAATTGAAATTGAACATGACAAGGAAGGGTGGCGATTAAAGGCCAGGGGCCTACCAGCCCTTACGATGACTTTGCTAATTGTCTTGGTTGTAGCATTATTAGTACTGCGCGTGAGTTTTCCTTAATTTGAACCATGCCCCTCATGCACCCTTACCCGCCCGGGCTCGACGATCCATAAAGCGCCGACAGGCGACTGTGTTTCCGACAAAGTCAGAAAGTCGCGCAGTCGATCCAAAAGCGATTGCCGTGTTACGGGTTCACTAGGTTCCAAAATGACAAGACCCGCGCTTTTCTCAGGCGGAAATCTCAACACCTGGCCAAAGTCGTGATCCAGCGTCACAAGAACACGTTCCTCTTCGGCACAAACATTGAACAGCTTCACATCTGAAGCGCCGCCAAGCATCTGTTCGACGACCGTCATCACATCGTGTCCCGCCTCCTTAAGAAGCGACAACCCACGACGCCCGATATTCTCATCCAGCTTGATCTTCATTCACGCCACATGCCCAAGCGGCACGGGCATGATGCGTTCGCGTGACATCTCGGCGCCATAAGCCAGGGCCGCCAGAACGTCTTCATGTGAAAGCTGAGAATATTCTTTCAGCAAATCGGCCTCGGTCATGCCGTCTGCAAGGAAATCCAGAATCAAGGCCACCCAGATGCGGGTTCCCTTGATGCAGGGCTTGCCTCCGCAAATCTCGGGGTCGATCAAAATACGGTCCAATATCGCCTTCATAGCCGCCACCTTGGCAATGATTTCGGCAAATATACCACCTCGGAGGGCAATGGTCATTACCTTCTCATCCCCCACCACAGCGCCAGTGGCCGCGTGGCGGGAATGCTTAGGCGGGAATCGAAAGGATTAAACCCCGCCCGCTTCAGCCGCTTCAGATGGGTCTTGGCCTGCAGGGCACACAGGCAGGCGGCGCGCGGGGCGCGGGGAATGTCTTTCAGGCGCACGCGTTCCAGATAGGCCGCCGCCCGCTCGGCCACCCTCGCCACGGCGCTGCAAAGCTCGGGCGATGGCCCTTTGATGGCTTGCGGCAACAGGTCCTGCGGCAGATGACGCCGCCCCTGCGCCAGATGGGCGGGAAGGGCACGCATCAGGCCCAACAGGGCATAGCCGGTGCCCGCATCCCTAGACATTTGGCAAGCCACAGCGTCGCCATCCAGAAACGCCGCCGCCAGTTCGCCCAGGGCACCGCCGGTGGCCCCGGCATAGGCTTCCAGATCGGCCAGACGGGCGGGCGCTTCTGTTTCCAGGTCCCCCTCTCTGGCATCGATCAGCCCCAGCAGCGGCCCGCTCTCGAAACCCTGGCCCAGCAGAATCTCGAGCAAGGGAATCCCCGCCCCTCCCGCCATCAAGGCATCGCGCCAGGCCTGCAAGCGCAGATGACCCGCCATCGGCTCGCGCAGTGTGCGTTCGCGCACGAGGCCCAGTTCCAGATTGAAGGCGTAAAGGGCCGCCAGCCCCGCCCGCCAGCCCTGGGGGGCGAACAGCAGCGTGGTGAAGCGCTCGCCGTCCAAGCGCTTGAGATCGGCCAGCAGGGGATCGGTTGGCGAAACAGTCATTTCGTGCAATATAGGCGCACCAGAAACCACCCGCCAGAGCCCATGGCCGAGCCAGCCCCCGCCCCCACAGCTTCCGGAAAGACCGCCAGCAGCGAAAACTTTCCCGTAGGCTCATTCCTGATCGCCAAGCCGCTGCGCCCGCATGTGGCCGCCTATTACCGCTTTGCCCGCACCGCCGACGACATTTCCGATCACCCTGGTCTGCCCTCGTCGGAAAAGGTGGCGGGCTTGCGGGCGATGGGCCGCGCCCTGATCAGCGGAAAGGCCGAGACGCCCGAAGCCGAAGCTGCCCTGCCGCTCAAACGATCCTTAGAAGAGACAGGGGTCGATCCCCGCCATGCGCTTGATCTGCTGATCGCCTTCGAGCGGGATTCGCTGCGCGGGCGCACCCATAGCTGGGACGATCTGATCGATTATTGTCGCAATTCGGCCATGCCGGTGGGGCGCTTTTTGCTGGAACTGCATGCTGAGAAAAATCCCGATGCCTGGCTTGGCTCGGATGCGCTGTGCAGTGCTTTGCAGATTCTCAACCATCTGCAGGACATGAAGCCTGATTATCTTGAGCTGGGCCGCTCCTACTGTCCCGAAGATTGGATGGCCGAGGCGGGGGCCAATTTCGAGGACCTGGAAGGAACGGCGCTGACGCCGGGGCTGGAGGCCGTGATGGGGCGCATGCTGGACGCCACCAAACCGCTGATCGACACCGCCGCCCTGCTGCCGCCCGCCGTCACCAGCCGGGGTTTGCGCATGGAAAGTGCCGTCATCGTGCGCCTGGCCCAAAGGCTGTATGAGCTTCTTCGGCGGGGCGATCCTTTGGCCGCGCGGGTTAAACTCACCCCTTGGGATTTCCTGGCCGCCACGGTTTCGGGCGCTGTCTCGGGCTATTTTCCGCCATGACGCCTGTCCATGTGATCGGCGCCGGAATCGCCGGACTGGCCGCTGCCGTCCGCCTGACCGAGGCAGGAAGAAAAGTGGTGCTGCATGAGGCGGCGCATCACGCGGGCGGGCGCTGCCGCTCCTTCTTCGATCCCAGGCTGGAGCGCCTGATCGACAACGGCACGCATCTGATCTTAAGCGCCAATCCCGCCCTGTTCGCCTTCCTAAGGACAATCGGCGGCGCCCTTCAAGAAACCGCACCCGCCAGCTTTCCCTTTCATGATGCCACCAGCGGCGAGAATTGGACCATCGCCCCCGATCCGGGGCCGATCCCCTGGTGGCTGTTCGATCCCAAGCGCCGTGTGCCAAAAACCGGACCGCTTGATTATCTCTCGGCCCTGCGGCTGGTTCTGGCAAAGGGTGATAAAACGGTGGCCCAGGTGGTGGGCAATGGCCCCTTGTTGGATCGCCTGTGGCGACCGCTGTGCGACGCCATTCTGAACACGGCGCCCGAGGAAGGACAGGCAAGGCTTTTGGGCGAGGTGCTGAAGCGCACCCTTCTGAAGGGCGAGGCGGCGTGCCGCGCCTTTACAGCACCTGAAGGTCTATCGGCGGCCCTGATCGATCCGGCTCTGGCCTGGCTGAAGGCCAACGGGGCCGACATCCGCCTGGGTCACCGCCTGACCGCCATCGAGGACAAGGCGCTGGTCTTCGAGGATGACGAACTGATTAGCTATTCCAAACAGGCCCCCGTCCTGCTGGCCCTGCCGCCCTGGGCGCTGGGCGATCTTCTGCCCGCGCTGCCCCGGCTGGAGGCGCGTCCCATCGTGAACGCCCATTTCGTTTTGCCGCATACACCTCTCGCCCTGCCGGGCGGGCAGAGCTATCTGGGGCTGGTGCGCGGGCTGGGCCAATGGTGGTCTTTGCGGGGCGATGTGCTGTCGGTCACCGTAAGTGCGGCAACAAAGCTGGCCCAGGAACCTGCTGAAGCGATTGCCGCACGGATTTGGGCAGAATGCGCCGGGGTTCTGGGCCAATCACCCGAATTGCCGCCCTGGCGCGTGATGAAGGAGCAAAGGGCCACCCTCGCCCATACCCCCGCCACCGAAGCCCTGCGCCCAATGCCCTTGAGTGGCACTCCCGAGGGGCTGATTCTGGCTGGAGACTGGACCGCTACCGGCCTGCCCTGCACCCTGGAAGGTGCCGCCCAATCAGGCCAAACGGCGGCGAGGCTGATTTCGTCACCGAGATAGTGTTCTCACGCTGCGTCGATCTTCTCGGCAAGCCAGACCTTGATCAGCGACTGATAGGGCACGTCACGTTTGTTGGCGGCGGTCTTGATGCGTTCCAAGAGATCGACCGGCAGGCGCAGCGAGATCGCCTTGGTCGAAGGCATCAAGTTGGGCAGGCGCCCACGACGAGCCTTGCTCCAGTCAACGTAATCGCTTGAATCGTGGCTTTCCCAGAAAGCCCTTTCCTCGGCCTCGGTCTTGAAGCGGGGAGGAACATTACGCTTCTTGTTCATAGCGGCTTCGCTCCTTGCGATGCATGTCTCTTGCCGAAATCACGCGAATCCTGGTGCCCTCGTCCCTAAGGGTAAAGGTGATATGCAGCTTGCGGCCATCGTTGCAAACACCCAGCGCGTGAAACCGTGGCTCGGCCCGGCTATGGGCAGAATCGTCAACGACCAGAAGCGGTTCATTGAAAAACACCTGCTCGGCCTCGGCTTGGCTGACGCCGTGTTTATCGGCACTCTTGCGAGCATTGCCTTCGTCCCATTGAAAGCCGGTCAACCGCTCGAAAACTATCATTGTTGTATATTGCCATAATATACATTTGTTGCCAAGGCGGACTTTTTCCAGGAAGATGCCCCCTTCACAAGCAGGCACAGTGTTCCTATCTTCTGATCATCTTGTTGATCCCTTTTCCTTAAAATGCGAGGACGATCATGGCTTTCGAGCTCCCCCCCCTGCCCTATGCCGCCACGGCTCTTGAGCCACACATGTCGGCCAATACCTTTTCCTTCCATCACGCCAAGCATCACAATGCCTATGTGACCAACCTCAACAACCTGATCAAGGACACACCGCTGGCTGCGAAGAGCCTGGAGGAGATCATACTCGCCGTGGCGGGCGATACTTCGAAGGCGGGCGTCTTCAACAATGCGGCCCAAGTATGGAATCACACCTTCTTCTGGTCGTCGATGAAGCCCAAGGGCGGCGGCAAGCCCACGGGCGAGCTTCTGGCACGTATCGAGAAGGATTTCGGCTCGTTCGACAAGTTCAAGGAAGATTTCAAGAACGCCGCCGTGACGCAATTCGGCAGCGGCTGGGCTTGGCTGGTCGAAGAGAAGGGAACGTTGCGCATCACCAAGACCGGTAATGCGGATACCCCCCTGGCGCATGGACAAAAGGCGCTTCTAACCGTCGATGTGTGGGAACACGCCTATTATCTGGATTACCAGAACCGCAGGCCCGATTTCGTTCAGGCCTTCCTGGATCATCTGGCCAATTGGGATTTCGCGGCCGCCAATCTTTAGAACACCGTCCCTTTTGCAGATCGCAACACCCGCCGTAAGGCGGGTGTTTTCGTTCAGGGTTTCCAGCGCTTCAGCAGCAGCGCGTTGGAGACCACGCTGACCGACGAGAAGGCCATCGCCGCCCCGGCCACCACCGGCGACAATTGCCCCAGTGCGGCCAGAGGCAGGGCCACCACATTGTAGGCGAAGGCCCAGAACAGATTCTGGCGAATCTTGGCAAAAGTGGCGCGCGAGATGGACAGTGCCGCCGGAATCAGGGCGGGATCACCGCGCATCAGGGTCAGCCCCGCCGTGTGCATGGCGACATCGGTGCCCGTACCCATGGCGATACCCACATCGGCAGCGGCCAGGGCGGGCGCATCGTTGACGCCGTCGCCCACCATGCCCACCTTGCGGCCCTGGGCTTTGAAGTGCAGGACCAGGTCGGCCTTGCCTTCCGGCAACACCTCGGCCACCACCTCATCGACGCCCACCAGGTCCGCCACATGGCGAGCGGCGCGGGCGTTGTCGCCGGTCAGCATCACGGTTTTAAGGCCAAGGGCCTTGAGACCGGCGATCACCCCCGACGCCACCGCCTTGGGCGGATCGAAAGCCACTAGCAAGCCCAGCAGATTCGGGCCTTCCGCCAGCGCCATCACGGTGCCGCCTTCCTCTTCGGCCTTGCGCACATCTTCTTCGAGACCGCCCAGACCGATTCCCCGTTCCGCCATCAGACGCGGGCTGCCCAGCAAAATCGCGCGGCCATCAACGTTGGCTTCCAGGCCTCGCCCGGGCAAGGCCTTAAATCCGCTGACAGGGGAGAGAGAAATTGAACGGCTTTCGGCGCATTGGCGTACAGCGCGCGCCAGGGGATGCTCGCTGCCCTGCTGGGCCGAAGCGGCCATGCGCAATAAATCCTTCTCCGAGAGCCCCGATGTCGGCAGCAGCCGCGTGATGGCGGGGTGTCCCTCGGTCAGCGTACCGGTCTTGTCGAAGAGCAGCGTATCCAGGCGATGGGCCTGCTCCAGCGCATCGGCATCCTTGATCAGAATGCCGTGCCTGGCGGCAACGCCGGTACCCACCATGATGGCGGCAGGTGTTGCCAGCCCAAGCGCGCAGGGACAGGCGATGACCAGCACGGATACGGCGGCCAGAAAGCCATGGCCGGGATCGGAGGCGAAGCCCCACCAGCCGAGGAATGACAGAAGGGCGATCACCACCACCACAGGCACGAAGACGGCGGAAATCTGGTCGACCAATTTTTGCACGGGGGCACGGCTGGACTGTGCGCTTTCCACCAGCCGGATGATGCGGGCCAGGGTCGATTCCGCCCCCACGGCGGTGGCCCGCAGTTTCAGCATGCCCTCGCCGTTGATCGCACCTCCGGTAACGGAATCGCCCACGGATTTAGCCACCGGCAGGCTTTCGCCGGTGATCAGGGACTCGTCGGCTTGGCTTTCACCCTCCTCGACGATACCGTCGACGGCAAAGCGCTCGCCGGGGCGCACCAGCACGATATCGCCCTTCAGCACCGTTTCCACCGGCACCTCGACCGGCTGGCCCAGGCGCATCACGCGAGCCGTGGCGGGACGCAGATTCATCAGGGACTTGATGGCCTGGGCGGCGCTGCGCTTAGCCCGGCTCTCCAGAGTCTTGCCCAGCAGAACCAGGGTGATGACGATGGCCGAAGCCTCGAAATAAAGGCCATGCTCGACCTCCAAAATCAGATACTGCCAGGCCGACAGGCCCCAGGCCGCCGTGGTGCCCAGCACGACCAGCACGTCCATGTTGCCAGCCCCGCCGCGCAGCGACTTATAGGCACCCCGGTAGAAGCGCTCGCCGATCCAGAACTGAACCGGAGTCGCCAGCAGAAGCTGCACCCAACCCGGCAGCATCAGCATGGGACCAAAGAGGTCCAGCAGCATCGGCACGGCCAACGGGGTCGAAAGCAGAATCGCCGCCCATAATTGCAAACGGTCGCGCCCGGCCTCCTTTGCCGCCTGGGCCTCAAGAGCGGCCTGGCGCTCGGCCGATGTGCTAGCGGGCGTCGCCTTGAAGCCCGCCTTGTCAACGGCGCCGAGCAGCATATCCGTGGTCACGACACCCTGCGGCGCTTCGATGCGCGCCCGCTCGGTCGCCAGATTGACGCTGGCCTGGGAAACACCCGGCAGCTTGGCCAGAACGCGCTCGAGACGCCCGGAGCAGGAGGCGCAGGTCATGCCTGTGATGGCGAGGTCGAAAACTTCGGTGGGAACCGAGAAGCCCGCCTTCTGAATGGCCTCGACCAGACGGGCGGGACCCAATTGCTCCGGGTCGAAAGACAGATCGGCCATTTCGCCCGCCAGATTGACCCGGGCTTGATCCATGCCGGGCAGACGCCCCAGCACCTTTTCAAGGCGGGTGGAACAGGCGGCACAGGTCATGCCGCGCACCGGCAAATGAAGAATCGTCGGGGATGAGTCGCTCATGCGGGAAATGTGGCGTTCAAACCCTCCCCTGGCAAGCCCTGATAGGGTAGGATGCGCCATGGAAGCCAAACATGATCTTGAATGCCAGATGATCGAGCGCCTGCTGGAAAGCGGGCATCCCCAGGCCTTCGCCAAGGGGCTGATGATGGCGGACAGTGCCTTGCAGGGCGGCGATGGCAAGCTGGCGCAATCGCTGCTGGAGCTGTTGGGCGCACATCCAACCCCCGGGGATATGGCGCTTGCGATGGCCCAACTGGCCTCGGATACCGGGGCCTGGCTGATGACATCAGGGGATGCCGTGGCAGCCCTGGACTGGTTTGGCAGGTCTTGCCATCTCGCCCCCAAGCTTTCCGTGCCCTGGGCCAACCAAGGTGCCGCCCTGATCCGTCTGGGGCGCATGGCCGAGGCCAAGACTGCCCTTGACCGGGCTCTGGACCTGGACAAAAACTGCCTGTCCGCCTGGATCGCCTTGGGCAATCTGGCCCATGCCGAAGGAAGGTTCGACGACGCCATCGAGGCCTTGCAAAATGCCCTGGCGCTGGATGCTTCTAGCGATGCGGCCCGCTGTGATCTGGCCGAGGCATTGAAGGACAAGGGACTGTTCGATCAGGCCCTCGATGTCCTGTCGAACGGGCAGGAATCGCCGGGCTCCCTGACCGCACAGGGAAACATCCTGAAATCCATGGGCGACAGCGAGGCAGCCGCCCAGGCCTACCTTGCCGCCTATCTGCAAGGCGGCGACCCGGCAACGCGCGCCAAGTCCGTGCTGCTGACGCCGGTGATTCCCGATGACCTCGAACAGATCGCAAGCTGCCGCCGGAAGCTGGAAGAGGGGCTTCAGGCGATGATCGCCGACAAGATTCTCATCGACGATCCCGAACGCGCCGTCGGCACCACGCTGTTTCATCTGGCCTATCATGGGCTCTCCGACCGCCCTTTGATGGAGCTGGCGGCCCGCTTCTGGCGCCAAGCCTGTCCCTCGCTCGCCTTCGAAGCACCGCACATCAAAGCCTGGGCGCCGGGACGGCGCTTGAAGATCGGTTTCGTGTCGCGCCATCTGCACGCCCACACCATGGCCAAGCTGAATCGGGGCATCATCGCCGACCTCGACCGCGAGCGCTTTGAGGTGTTCGTTTTCCAGATCGGAAAGATCGACGATACCGCACGCGAGATCGCCGCCACGGCCGACCATGCCTGCTCTCTGGCAGGACCGCTGGATACGATCCGCGCCACTATCGCCGAGGCCAAACTCGACATCCTTTATTATCCCGACATCGGTATGGAGCCCACCACCTATTTCCTGGCCCATGCCCGTCTGGCCCCGGTGCAGGTGGTGGCCTGCGGACACCCCGACAGCACGGGCCTGGACTCGCTCGACGCCTTTCTTTCGGGCGATCCTCTGGATCAGCCTAACGCCCAGGCGCATTACACCGAACCCCTGCTCCGCCTTTCCGGCTTTCCCTTTTACTTACGCCAACCCGCCACCGGCAGTTTGATGCCCGACCGGGAAAAGCTGGGACTGCCTGAAAACAAGCGCCTCTATGTCTGTCCGCAATCGCTTTTCAAGTTCCATCCCGAATTCGACGCGATGCTGGGCGATATCTTGAAGCGCGATCCGAGGGGCCAACTGGTCCTGATCGAACAGTTGCATCCCCTGATCACCGCCCGGCTGAAGGCCAGGATGCAAAAAACCATTCCCGATTTGAATGAACGTCTGATCGTTCTGGGGCGCCTGTCGCCCACGGATTTCATGACGCTGCTGGTCTTGGCCGACGCCGTGCTCGATCCCTGGCGCTTCGGCGGCGGGTCCAGCAGCCTGGAAGCCTTCGCCCAGGGTGTGCCGGTGGTAACGCTTCCCGGCGACTATTTGCGCGAACGTGTGACCATGGCGGCCTATGCCAAGATGGGGATTCAGGAATTGGTGGCCGACAGCGCCCAAAGCTATGCCGACATCGCCCTGCGTCTGGCCCAGGATTTTTCCTGGGGTGCGAAGCTGGCGGACCACCTGCGCCGCGAGGCCCCCGCCCTGTTCCTGGACCGGGCTGAACTGACTCGGATGGAAGAGGCGTTGATTGGGCTGGTGGAGGGAAAGCGTTAGATGCCGCAACCCAGCAGGGGCCGGGCCTCTTCGGCCCCAAAGCACTGGGCGAAATCGGCGCAGGCGTCGCAGACCGGCGATTTGCAGATCGGCACGTTTTCCGCCAGGCAAAGCTGGCGATAGAAGAATTTCTTCCATTTCATGTCGCGGACATTCAAGGCAGCAAGACCCGGAAAATAGCGATTCATCAATTCGCTCAGTTCGCCCCGGTTCCTAAGCCCCAAATCCTGCCACAAATGATTGGGCCGCTGGCACGAGCGCGCCAGGATGGCGGCCATCCATTCCTCGATCACCGTGCCCCTGGCCCGGCCCGAGAGCAGAAGTGCGCGCAGATCGGCTTCCTCAAGCGCATCTTCGCCTGAACAGGATGCCAGATCGACATGGATGGCCGAGCCGGGAAAGACGGCATCGAGCAGACGCCTGAAAGCCAGGGGGGAAAGTCCCAATCCCCGCCCCGGCGCCGACGTATCCAGGCAATGCGCCAAAGCGATATTGGAGGCGAAGACATGGGCATCGAAGCCATCGCCCATGGCCCGCGCCATCAGATGCGCATAGATCACGTCTGCCTTGTTTTCGCCCCCTGCCGGTTTTCCGTCAAACATGACCCACCACATGATTAATACTGCCCTCAGTCGCCGGGCGCGCCTGTGGCGCTAGGCTCCCGCTCGCAGGAATGCTCGCGCGCGGGCCTTGCCCACGTCCAAGCGGCAAAATGTGTCTCATTTTGCCGCTTGGTATCATGCCAACATCACCTCTGCCTTAACATGGGACTGAGCCCCCTTGGTGCAGACCTTGGCGCAGGCCCGGCAACCGATGCAGTTCTCGGGATATTTGACCGTCATCACCTTGCGGTCGATCTCGCCCTCGTCGTCCTCGTCATCCTCGGCAACGGCCACCAGCTCGCCATCTTCGGTGACCCCCATGATCGACAACACCTCCATGCCGCAGACCTTGAAGCAGCGCCCGCAGCCGATGCATTTCTCGGGGCTGACGGATTCCACATACAGGGGCTCCCAGGGCTGGCCGCCGCGAGTCAATGCCACATAAACGCTCATCACAACCTCCTTTGGAATTACAGTTTTGCCACTTCGGGGAAACGCTCGATCATCAAGACAGCCTGATCGGTCAGCTTGCTTCCCTCGGCTTCCAATTTCTCGATGGTCTCGAAGCCGAAGCGATGCACGTCGCGCAAATGCTTGGACAGCACGACCAGATTGCCCGCCAGCAGCACGACGCGCCCGAACCCCTCGTGATTGATCTTCAGCATGGGGCTGGCGATCAGGCCGGTGCGCTTTTCCACGGCCAGACCGATGGCGCGGTAAAACATCTCGACGCGCTCGATGATGTCGGGATCGGGATCGCCGATGATGGGAATGGTCTTGCGCTTTTCCCGATCAACGATATAGGGCTCCAGCAGATCGGCTTCGCTTTTCCTGGCCCAGGCGCCGAAGGCGTCCTGAGCCCTGATCTGGCGGATCAGTTCGGCTACGAACCCATTGGCGACGATGGCATCCATTCCTCAATCCTCCATAAAGCTGGCATCATCCTGGCCAGCCAAGAGCCTGCGCATCCAGGGCGGCGGCGTTCCGGCCAGAGTGTCTTGCAGACGCGTGATCACATCGGCGATGGGCTCGGCCCTGGGCAGCTTCACGGGATGAATTTTGCGCGAAACCACGCGGGCCGCCGCCGGGCCGCCAATGGCCAAGGTAAACAGCATGGCGCAGCCCTGAAGTGCATCAATCTTGGCGCCCAGCCGATCCACGCTATCGTCGTGATTGCCGTCTTCGTCAGCGACGTTGTCGAATTGCAACGCCTCCAGGAACCGCTGGCTGTCCTTGCTGACTTCATAGATGGCGATCGTCCTGGCCCCTCCGAAATGGGCATCGACGTCAGTCATGCTTTTGGTGGAAAAGGCGATGCGCATGGTTCCTCCTTGCCTGGGATTGTCCTCGACCAGTTTAAGCCGCCGCATGGCTCATCCTCCGTGAGGGTGCTACGGGGACATGATCGTGACCATGTTCCATCAACAGATTGCCCACGGCGAAAATCAGATCCCTGGTGCCGCGATAACCCACCAGCCTTTGGCTCTGCGCCCCCAGCCGGTCGAACTGCGGAAAGCCCGCCCGGTAGAAGGGAAGGCCCAGCCGCTCGGCCATGCCCCTGCCATGGGAATGAGTGATCAGCAGGTCGCAGCCGCCCGCCATGGCTTCCAGATCGTCCAGATCGCCCACCAAAACCTCGGCGCCGGGCAGCAATTCCAGGCGCGGCTGGGCGGTGGTGGCGACCAGCGCTTTCAACTCGGCACCCATTTCGGTAAGCCAGGTGCCCAAGGCCAGCATCAGATCGGGCTCGCCCGCCAGGGCCACCTGCTTGGCTCCGAAGAAGAAATGCCCGTCCAGCATGGCATCCACCAACTGGCTGCGCTGGCGGCGCAGTTTCTCGGGCACCAGGCGCCCGGAATAATCGGCCAAGGTCTCAACCAGATGATCAGAGGGCCCCAGGCCGGTCAGCCGGTCGAAGCCGACATAGGGCACACCGGTCTTGGCATGAAGGGCCTGGGCGGCTGCCAGCATGTGGCCGCCCACGGCGATGGTCAGGCCCGCATTGCCCATGCCAGCGATGTCTTCGACCTTGGTGCCGCCGAAGGTGGTCGAGATATACTGCTCGGGCACATGCCCATCCAGCGAGCCCGACAGATCGGGCAGCACAGTGGCGGACAGGCCGAAGGCTTCGATGGTCTCGCGCAACTCCTCGATATCGCCCGGCGTCAGATGGCAGCCCGCCAGCAGATTGATCCGCCCCCGCTCGCGCCTTGAGCGCGCCCGCCTGGGCTGGGCCAATGTTTCCACCATGGCCGTCACCGCCGCGGCCCAGCCTTCCTCCATGCCGCCCACATAGTCGGGCGTCGAGGCGAAAACCAGTGCCGTATCCGAAAGCTCTGGGTGACGCTGGCGGATCAGGCGCATGTCGCCCGGGATATCCTCGCCCCTGGTTTCCACCAGCCCGGTCGAGCAAATGCCGACGATGCGGGGCTTGGTCCTGCTGGCGATATTCAAGATGGCCTGTTCCAGATTGTCGAGCCCGCCCATGATGGTGGTCACTTCGTTCATGGCCGTGGTCTGAAAGGGAATGCCTTCTCGGAAATGGCGCACCAGCAGCACCAGACCGAAGGCCGTGCAGCCCTGCGAGCCGTGCAGCAGCGGCAAACAGCCATCAAGCCCCATGAAGGCCATGGCGCCGCCCAGAGGGGCGCTCATCTTCAAGGGATTGGTCGCACAGGATTTGCGGGCGTTGACGATACGAGCCATGTTTAATTCTCCCAGGGTGCGGGGCGGCGCACCTGTTCCCAGATGGGGTTCGACAGAGCCAGGGCCAGACGCTCGACCAGACGCAGCGTGCCGTCATAGCCTGCATAGGCGTGGTGGCGTTCCTGATTGATATCAAGCCAGGGGCGCTTGGCCTTCAGGGCCACGAACTGGGTGCGCCCGCCCGACAGCATGATGTCGGCTTCGCCTTCCTTCAGCATGCGGTACATCTCGCGGGGCGGGATGGCATCGACCATCGGCGCCTCCTCGCCCATCAAATCCTTGATGCGTTCCTTGTCGCCCTCGGTCGCCTTGCGCACCGAGGTCTTGATGATGGTCATGCCCAATTCCTGAAGGGCCGAGACGATCGACCAGGATTTATGTCCGCCGGTGTACAGCAGCACCTTCTTGCCCGAAAGAATGGGGCGGAAGCATTCCAACGCGCGCCAAATCCTCGCTTCTTCCGAGGCGATCAGGGCTTCGGTGCGCTCCAAGAGATCGGGTTGCGCTCCCTGGCGCACCAAAAGGCCTGCCAGCCCGCGCAACACGTTCGAGGTATCGGTGATGCCGTAGAACGAGCCTTCGATGAAGGGGATGGCGTAGCGTTCCTCCATCTTGCGGGCCAGGGTGATCAGGGCCTGCGAGCAAACCAGCAGATTGGCTTTTGCGCGGTGCGCCGAAGCCACTTCCAGATAGCGGGCATCGCCGGTGAGCGAGGCCCGAAGGCGAATGCCCAGCCGCTCGAACAGAGGCAGCACCTGCCACAACTCGCCCACCAGATTGAAATCGCCGATGATGTTGATGTCTTGCGCCGACACGTCGTCGGGTTCGTGTGTACCGATGACGTAATCCAGCAGCGTCTCGCCCGCCAGCTTGTTGCCCAGATTCTTCGAGCCCGCAAAACCCGGCGCATCGACCGGAATGACCGACAGGGCGAATTTGTCGCTTGCCGCCTTGCAGACCTTGACCACATCGTCGCCGATCATGGCGGGAACACAGGTCTGATAGACGAAGATGGCGGGCGGACGATAGCGTTCGGCCAGTTCACGGATGGCCTTCCACAGCTTTTTCTCGCCGCCATGGATGATGTCCAGTTCGGACAGGTCGGTGGTGAAGCCCGAACGGTAGAGGGTGGGGCCGGAACTGGCGGAATGGCGGTTGTCCCAGCCATTGCCCTCGCAGCCGATGGGGCCGTGAACCAGATGGGCGGCGTCGGTAATGGGTTGAAGGGCGATCTTGGCCCCGTCGAAGGCGCAGCCGCCCGCCGCCGCACCCGGCGTCAGGGGCTTCGAGCAGCCCTTCTTGCGGACGGTCTCGGTTTTGGCCCGGTTGGTGGCACAACCGGGTTCCTGAAACACATCGGCGATCTTGGCCTTCAGGGACATGACTCCTCCAGTCGAAGGGGATCATGCAAGCCTCATGCCCAATGAATACTGTTAAGAATCAATGTGATGAGAAGGAAACAGGCTGTCGCCTTCCCGACAGACCTGTCTGAGGACCAACAAGGTGGTGTAGGCAGGCTTTTGTGGAAAACCACCCAAAAGTTATAGATCGATCAGGCGGTGTTTTGCTATTTGCGACGCAATTTGATATGCTCACGCGGATATGACCAGGAGATCGGAAATGGCGCAACGTGACGGAAATCGGGTCCCTTCGGGCCGTGACTCCGGCGCTGCTCTGCTGATTATCGTGGCCATTCTGGCCATCATCGCCGCCCTGTCCATCGGTACGCGCTATTTCGGCGGGGCCACCCGGGGAAAGGCGCAACGGGCCGATCTTATGCTTGAAGCCGATGTCATCACGAATGCCATCGCCGCCTTTTGGGGCATGTACAGCCGCCTGCCCTGCCCGGCCGACATCTCGGCGAATGACGGCGCAGAGGCGGGTGACGGAACCGCCGGTTGCGATGTCGTCGCGGCCAGTCTCCAGACCATTCCTTGGAAAACGCTGGGCATCCCCCAGAAATCGGTCTTCGACCCCTGGGGAAATTACCTGGCCTATCACGTCGATCCGGCGCTTGTGCTGACCGGAGCCACCGGCGCCGGAACGCTGACCGTCAAGAACAGTGCCGCAGGTGCCAACATCGTCACCAACGCCATCTTCGTCCTGATCAGCATGGGCCCCAATGGGGCTGGCGCCTATACAGGCAATTTGGTGCAGAAGGCGGCCTCGACCGATGCCGACGAACTGGAAAACACCGACGGGGATACCGTCTATGTCAAGGGCGGAACGCCCGGGGGAAATTACGACGACACGCTTGTTTACTGGATTTGGTCCCTCCTCTGATCCTTGATCAGAACAGCGCAGACCTTCGAAGCTAGAAAGGGTTGCTACATGAAACAACTTTCCCCCGGCGCCAGGCAGTTCCTGCTCCTGACGACTTCGCTTGCCGTCTTCCTGGGCGGTACGAGCTTCCAGGCCAATGCCCAGCGCCAGCTCTGCCCGAAGATCGGCGGCACCTGCACGTCCACCGGCCCGGCCTCCACGACGACGACCACCACCACCACGAACGAGGAGGAGGAACCTGCGGCCCCGACGCCAACCGCTGGCAACAAAGCCTTTTCTTTCTATGAGTTGACCAGTGATTCCTCGCTGACGGCAACAAGCGACAGCTCAGGCAGCAAGACCTTCAAGCCCAAGATCAAGAAGAGTGAGTCAGCCAAGAAGATGGGCAAACTGGAATTCGACGAGGGCGAGGACAATCGGCGCAGTTGCGCCTGGATTCCTACTGTCATGCCGCTCAAGAACAAGATCATCCGCATCTATTACACGCTGAAATTCGACAGCGACAAGGACAAGGACCAGGGCGAGGGCACGGTACTGGCCTTCCTGCCGGGTTCGACCAGCATCAGCAGTTCACTCTGCGGCGGCTACACCGAGTATCTGGGCTATGCCGACCGCACGGGCTACACCTCGATGCCCGAGCCCCGCTTCGGCATCGAATTCGATATCAATAAAAACACGGGCATGAGCGATCCCGACAACAATCACCTCGCCATCGTTTACGACAAGGTCAATCACAACGGAACGGACAGTCCCGACTGCCCGGACACTTCCTCGGCCAACGATTCCACTTCTCCTTATGGGGCCTGCTGGACCGGCACGAACGAGAAGAAAAGCTCCTGGCTGATGCTCCCCTCGCAGGAATTTCCCTGGACCCCGCAATTGGTTGCCGTTCCCGAGCCGGTCATGGTCGCCGACAGCGATAAGGACAAGGAAAAAGACAAGGACAAGGACGAGGACAAGGAATCAAGCACCTATCCCTGGCTGGAAGACGGCTCGACCCACGGCTACCGGGTGGAGATCACGGCTTCGTCGGCCAATTGCGCCGCCACCGAGGTTTATGTGAAGGCTTGGGCCTGCAAGTCCAAGGATTCGTCTTGCAGCACCACAGCCTTCAAGACCATCACCAGCGCCTATACCGGCAGCGCTACGGCCACCATCGAGAAATGCGTGCCCTTCAATCCCAGCACCTACCAGGAAATGATCGTGGGCTTCACCTTTGGCTCGGGCAGCCAGGATACCAAGGCAACTTATGCCAGCTTCACCATGCAGACCTTCGATCCTTGATTTGGGTCGAAGGGCTCTGTTGAATTTTGCGGTTTCCTGTTAGGATAGCCCCCATCCCTGGTGGGATGGGGGTTGGGAAATGCACAAGCGGCAAGCAAATTGGCTTTTTTCTAAATTCCGGCAATTGAAAAGCTGTGGCGAGCAGGGCTTTACCCTGATCGAAGTGGCCATTGTGCTGGTCATCGTTTCGCTGCTGATCGGCATGGGGTTGCAAACCTATGGCCGCTCAGTTGACGGCGCCAAGATCAAGACCACGCGCGAGCGCATGGACCAGATCGAAAGCGCCATCACCCTGTTCGCCATTCAGAACAGCTTCCTGCCCTGCCCGGCCGACGGCGCCCTGAACAGCGCCAACGCCAATTACGGCCTGGCCCAGCCCGCCGACGGCACCGCCGCCTGCACGGCCATCGCCAACGGGGCCCATGTCGTGCCCTGGATCACGCTGGGGCTTGACGAACTCTATTCCCGCGACGGCTGGGGCAACCGCATCACCTATGTCGTGGCTGGGGTCAATCAGGCGGCATTAGCCAACGGCATCGTGCTTCACACCGGCGGCAGCACCACCGACGGCATTCAGCGCTCGGGCACCAGCTATCCCAAAGGCACGTTGATCGTGAACAATCTGGCCGGCAACGAGATGACCAACAGCAATGCGGGAGCCTGCGTAACGGCAACCGGCCCCACCCTCTTCACCTGTGCAGCCTACGTGCTGATCAGCCATGGGGCCCATGCCAGCGGGGCCTATAGCGGAAGCAACAATCCCACACGGCTTGACACCACCGACGCCAGCGTCGGCGAAGCCGCCAACAATGACGGCGCCACCCCCTTCGTGCAGAACGATCCCACCGAGCGGGCGTCCACCAGCGGCATCTTCGACGATATCCTGCGCTGGCGTTCGGCCCAAAGCATCGTGGCCTCCTGCGGCCAGACGGCCTGCGGAAACCCGTGATGCGCCTTGCGGCCGTTTTCCTTCTCCTTCTGGCCTCTCCCCTGCCCGCCCTGGCGCAAACGCAAGGTGCTGGAATCTGTAACAAGCCGATAGCAGAAGCCGAGGCGCGCCTGAACCTGCCCAAGGGCCTGCTCTTCGCCATCGCCACGGTGGAAAGCTCGTTTCGCGATCCCTTGACCGGCATCCGCGCCCCCTGGCCCTATACGGTCAATGCCGCAGGCCAGGGGCGCTATTACGCCAATCTCGAAGAAGCCAAGAAGGGGGTGGTGGCGCAACTGGCCAGCGATGTCGATTCGGTCGATGTGGGCTGCATGCAGATCAATCTGCGCTCGCACGTCAAGGCCTTCTCCAGCCTGGACCTTGCCTTCGACCCCCAGACCAATGTCGCTTATGGCGCCCAGTTTCTACAGGAACTCTATCTCAGGACCCGCTCCTGGAGCGAGGCCATCAGGCGCTATCACGCCCCCCCCGGCAGCCCCAACGGCCTGATCTATCTCTCCAAGGTGATGGCCTATTGGCGGGCATCGCTGGGCCTGTCGGCCAGCCCGCTTCGCGAAGCCGTGGATGCCACGCCACCTCCCCTGGACCTGGCCGCCCAGGCCTTCGAGCGCCAGGATTACGCCCAGGCTTTGGCCCGCTATAAGGGTGTGTTGGTCAAGGAACCCGATTCGCGCATCGCCCATCTGGGCCTGGCCATGAGCGCCGAGAAGCTGGGCGATGTGGTGACGGCGGGCGATCATTACCGCAGGGCCCTGATCTATGATCCCTTCAACCGCACGGCGCTGGATGGGCTGCTGGGCCTTCTGGCCCCCCTGCCCCCCACCGAACGCCTGCAAAAGCTGAATGATCTGCGCCAGATTTGCCCGGACGTGGCGCGCATCCCCGCCCTGATGAGCGATGTTCACATCAATCTGGGCAATCTGGCGATGGCGGCCAGAACCTTGGTAGAAGCGCTGGCGATCGAGCCCGAACAGACAGTCTGGCGCTTAAACCTCGCTTCGATTTATGATCGTTTGGGCGCGCGCGAGCTGGCGGCAAGCCAGTACGAGCGCTTCTTGAAGGACTACCGCCCGGGAACGGCGCCGGTGCCGGTATCGCTCGACGATATCCGCCGCCGCCTGGCCTGGCTGATGAACAATTAAATTAGGGAAGACGGACGCGTCATGGAAATCACCGAACTGCTTGCCTTTGCCCAGCAGAACAAGGCCTCGGACATCCATCTGACCAGCGACAATCCGCCCATCCTGCGCGTGAACGGCGAGATCAAGCCGATCAAGATCGCACCCCTGGCCCCCGATGAAACCAAGAACATGATCTATTCGATCATGAGCGAGGAACAGCGGGCCGAGTACGAACAAGAGCACGAGTTGGATTTCGCCATCTCCTTTGGCGCCACGGCGCGTTTTCGCGTCAACGCCTTCACCACCAATCGCGGCCCGGCGGCGGTGTTTCGCACCATTCCCACCATCGTGCCCACGCTCGATCAGTTGAATGCGCCAGCTATCTTCAAGCGTTTCTCCGATTTCGAAAAGGGCCTGGTGCTGGTGACCGGCCCCACCGGCTCGGGCAAATCGACCACCCTGGCCGCCATGATCGACTATATCAACCGCAATCACGCCAAGCATATTCTGACCATCGAAGACCCCGTGGAATTCGTCCATCAGAACAACAAATGCCTGATCAATCACCGAGAGCTTGGCCGCCACACCAAATCCTTCGCCCGCGCGCTGAAAAGTGCGCTGCGCGAAGACCCCGACGTGATTCTGGTGGGCGAAATGCGCGATCACGAAACCATCGGCCTGGCCCTGACCGCCGCCGAGACCGGGCATCTGGTCATGGGCACCTTGCATACCAGTTCGGCCGCCAAGACCATCGACCGCATCATCGACGTTTTTCCGGCGGGCGATAAGGAAATGGTGCGGGCCATGGTGGCGGGTTCCTTGCAGGCCGTGATCAGCCAGGTGCTGATGAAGCGCATCGACGGCCAGGGCGGGCGCGTCGCCGCCCACGACATTCTGGTAGGCACGCCCGCCGTGCGCAACCTGATCCGCGAAAACAAGGTGCCGCAGATCGTTTCCATGATGCAGATGGGCCAACGCTTCGGCATGGCCACTCTGGAAGACAGCGTAAAGACCATGGTGGCGCAGGGCATCGTGTCTGCTGAAGAAATGGAGCGCTTCGCCATGCCCTCGGCAGCGCCTGCGGGCGAAGGTGGCGGCGAAGGCGCCAAGCCTTCCACTCCGCAACAGCAAGCCCAGCCGCCTCGCCCCCAACCCCAGCCACAACCCCAGCCGATGCCGCAACAGGCCCAGCCACGCCCGACGCCAGCACCAGCACCTCCGCCCCAGTCCCAGCCTCAGCCTCAACCGCCTCAAGGCGCGCAAGCGCCCAAGAAGGGCATCACCAGCCTGTTTCGATAGGGAAGAATGTCCATGGCCGACGCATCGAAGATTCGCACCTGGCTTGCCACCATGATCGCCCACAAGGGGGCCGATCTTTATATCACTCACGGAGCGCCGCCCACCATGCGGGGCGAGGGCGGCTTCAACATCCTTCAGCGCGAGCCTCTGGACGACGAGGCCATCGGAGCCGTGCTGGCCGATATCACAACGCCCGCCCAGCGCGAGGAATTCGAGGAAGTCTGCGAACTCAACATGGCGCTCGATCTGGGAAAAACCCAAGGGCGCTTTCGCATCAACGCCATGAAGCAGCGCCAGCACACCGCCATGGTGATTCGGCGCATCACCGCCCAGGTGCCCACCATGGAAAGCCTGGGTCTGCCCCAGGTGCTGGGCGATCTGGTGCTGGAAAAGCGCGGACTGGTCATTCTGGTGGGCGGCACGGGCTCAGGCAAATCGACCACGCTGGCCGCCATGATCGACCACCGCAATGCCTCGGCACCCGGCCATATCATCACCATCGAAGACCCCATTGAATATATTCACGACCACAAGCGCTGCATCGTGACCCAGCGCGAGGTGGGGGTGGATACGCAAAGCTTCGACACAGCACTTAAGAACACGCTGCGCCAGAAACCCGACGTGATTCTGATCGGCGAAATCCGCGACGCCAATTCGATGCAGCAATCAATCAATATCGCCGAGACCGGGCATCTGGCCCTGGCCACCTTGCACGCCAACAACGCCAACCAGGCCATCGAGCGCGTCTTGAATTTCTTTGAAAAGGAAATGCACCATCAGATTCTGCTTAATCTCTCGCTGAATCTGAAGGGCATCGTCTCGCAGCGTCTGGTCGCCAAAGCGGGCGGCGGGCGCGCCCTGGCCCTTGAGATTCTTCTGAACCAGGGCCTGATCAAGGATCTGGTGCGCAAGGGCGAGGTGAAAGAGATCAAACCGGTGATGGCGGCCAATACCGATCTGGGCATGCAGACCTTCGACCAGTGCCTGTTCCGTCTTTTCGTGGAAGGGGCGATCGATGAGGAAACGGCGCTGGCCGAGGCCGACAGCCCCAGCGACCTCAAGCTTCAGATGAAGCAGCAACTGACCGGCGGCGGCGAAGGGCTTTCCAGCGTCGATACGTCGAAATTGTCGTTATAAGTTCGCCCCTCAACGCCGGGCGCGCGCCTGCTTCACAGGCTCAATATGAATCTGTCGGCAAAGCCGACTGTGCGGGCTTGGCTCACGCTCGCCCACCGGCTTTGCCGGCACAACATTTGTTGGCCCGCCATTGGCGGGACGAGGCTCGCGGGCGCTCAATGCGCCAGTCGCTGCGCTCCCTTTTCCTCCCCTCAATCGCCGGGTGCGATTTGATATTGCCCTCGGCCTCGCGCGTTTCTGCGAATCGCTTGGCCGCCGCCACAATGGCGGCTGGGGCTATGCAATAGCTGACATTTAAGCGGCAGGATTTTCATAAAATCGTACTATTGATGACTTGCAGCAAAAGTAATTCTTAAAACTAATTAGGTTATTACAGTATTTGATCTATATCAATACCATAGCTTTCGCGTAAGCGACCTTTAAGTTCTTGCAGATTTGAGAGAACCCGATGTACTTTCTAATGGTTAGCGCATTGATTTATACAAATGCTAAATGTTGATGTTTCGAACACATAACAATGGTTGCAATTTTCAGGATGCGATTGATAATTGGGGCACACTGAAATCGTCATAAAGGCCATTGTAAAAGGAATGCCCACCCACTGATTTCTTGGTATTACCACTTCGCCAGGTGCCTCTTCAGCGGATCGTAGGAGCCGATTTCCGCCCACAACACTCAACAAGCCTATCCAGCTCCTTTGCTGGGCTCTGCCAGGGAAAAAAACAGCACTGATCTTTCTACCCAATAAAGGCGTATCTGGGCAAAGCACCTTCGGGGCTTTGCAACAAGGTCAGCCAACAGGTATCGGAAAATCAAAATGCCTCCTTTAGCACCTATCAGGAGGGACATATGCTGCCACCACTTTCCCTGCTTTCTTCGCAAGTCCCAGTCCCTGCCTTTAACCATCTGAATGTCCTTATCGCCGACGGCAACCGACATATGCGCACACTCCTCAAGGGCGTCTTGCGCACCTTGGGGCTGCACCACATCCGAGAATCAACGGACGGCCCATCAGCACTGAAAGAGCTCAATCTGGTTTCGATCGATCTTTTGATCACGGAATACGCACTGGATACGCTGGACGGCCTCGATCTGACACGCCTGGTCCGCACCGCTTCGGATATCTGCAATCCTTATGTTCCTGTCATCATGCTGACCAGCTTTACCGAGCGACATGTGGTGGCCCGGGCGCGCGACGTTGGCGTGAACGAATTTCTGGCCAAACCGATTTCAGCCGAAGCCCTGTATGCCCGCCTAGTCGGAATCGTTTTTCATCCCCGCGATTTCGTCGCTACGCATAATTTTCTGGGACCGGATCGACGCAGACGACAAACTAAATTGAAGTGCGAGGAGCGGCGCTTCACCCCATCAAAACTCATTCACCCACCTCCGTTGATTACAGAGGATGCCCCGCAACACATCACCCTGCATTGAATTGGATGAGGTCTGTCATGTCTAACTTTCGTCATGTTTCACTTCTTCTGGTCGAAGACAATCCGGGAGACGCCCATCTTATCCGTTACAACCTTGGCAGTGAAATGTTGATCTCTTTCAACATCGTTCATGTTGTTTCCCTCGCCCTTGCCATCAATGCCCTGCAACATGGCAAGTTCGATGCAGTCCTGCTCGAGCTAGACCTTCCCGACTCATCTGGCCTGGATACGCTTCGAATCTTAGCCGAAGAATCCCCAGACCTTCCGGTCATCGTGTTGGTCCACAGGGACGACATCGACTTGGGGATCAAGGCCATGCATGCTGGTGCCCAAGACTTCCAGGTAAAGGGACATTTCGATGGCATTCAACTGCGCCGCTCGATTCTGTACGCAGAACATCATAAAAAGGCCTATCTTCAGCTAGATAGCCTGCACCGACAGAACGAGTTGATTCTGAGATCGGTCGGCGACGGCATTGCCGGACTCGACTCGCTGGGGCGCATGTCCTTTATCAATCCAAGGCTGGAGATCATGACCGGTTGGTCAGCATCCGATCTGATGCTGCAATCACCCGACGATGTTTTCCATCCCCTGAAGATGGACGAAACCCACATCCATCACCGCGACTCTCCCATCGCCACCACGCTGATGTCAGGTCAGGTCCATGAGGTTTGCGACGTAATGATCCGTTGCAAAGACGGGCATTTGCTGCCCGTCGATATCGTGGTGACTCCCGTTCTTGAAAACGGCTTTGTCAACGGAGCCATCGCCGCCTTTCATGATGCCAGAGACCGCCATCACGCGCTTGAAATGCTGACCAGCCAGTTGGGATTCCAACAGCAGGTGATCGACGCCCTGCCCTTCCCCATCTTTTATCTGGACAGCATGGACATCCTGATCGGCTGCAACAGGGCTTTTCTGAAGCTAACGTCTCGTAAGCATCACCATTTGCTCGGCTTGCATATCCAAGATGTTCTGCCACATTCCATCTCAGAGGTCATCACTGTTGCGCAGCATGTCGGCCCACCCAAGCAACAGATCGTAGCAACCATCGACGACGACTATGGACGCACCAATTTTCTCAAACTGGCCCACATCTTCGGTCAAGACGCCACCATCATTGGCATGGTCGGCGTTCTGGATCAGCCGCACATACCTACTGAGCAAATGATGGCGGTTGCCTGAATCAGCCAGCCCCCATTTCTGTGCGGGCTTTGGCGATGGCCTGCTTGAGCACCGGCTCTTTCAACATGATAGTAGGTTCGTTGAACAGGATGTTTTTCAGCCAGTCGAAGGCCAGATGCAATGCCGCCTCGTCGTCGTTCTTGACGTCGTCCACCGCCATGGCGTCGATTTCATAGGTCTCCAGAAACTTTGTGTTCAGAACGAAGCGACGGAAGCCCTCGACATCGGTGGTCGCCATGAAGAACATCTTCTGGGTCTGAGCACTCGGCGCCTTTCCCATCGGCCCGCCAAGCGAACTCCAAGACGCCATTTTCATCAGAATATCCACCCAGCCGCGATCCACCGCCTCGGCTGACAGCACGCCCTGCTGTTCGCGGTATTGAGCCACATTCTGCTCTTGCTTCTCGGCATGGCCCTGGCAATGGGCCTCGCGGACCAGGAAATGGAAATCCTGCTTGTCGGGGCTGTCCTTCATCTTCATCGAGACCAGACCCAGGGGATAGTAGCGGCAGGTCTGCGGGCGCGCCTCATAGACCGAGCAGCCCTCGGCCCTCACGAAGGGGCATGGACCCTTGCCGTCTTCTCCGCCCATTTTCAACTTGGCCACAGGCAGATTGCTGCGCGGAAAGAAGGCGGGCACGGTATGTGCTGCCAGAAAATCCGCAGCCGACTGCTTGAAATGCTTTGAGAAGCGCAGGATATCAGAGGGGGTCAGCGTTATGTCGGCGCCATGGCAGCAACGGTTCCAGCAGGCGACATCCTTGTGACAGCGGAAATTGAAGCTGTCCTCAGGCTTCAAACGCACCGGAGTCACGGGATCGGTGTTGCCGGTGCTGTCCCTCAGTGCCTCGAACAGGTTGAATTCCTCCTGCCGGGGCTGCGGACCGCAGGACGAGTTTTCTTCGTCCAAATCGAAGCCGTCCTCTTCGGAACCGATTCGATCTTCTTCCTTGTCGCTGTTCATGGCGGCCTCGATTGGGCTGGGCGTTACGGGGCAATGGTGTTGTAGAACATCTTAGCATCAAGAGAAAGGGGCGCCGGTACAACCGACGCCCCCCACCCTTTTGACGCACTTCGTAGGTTAATGCTTGGCCTGGCCCGTATAGTGCTTCTCGACCAGATCCTTGTGAGGAACCTTGAAGCATTTCCACTCGCCGGTCGCCACGTCGATCTTCGAGTTGACGAAGCACTTCCAGTTGGCTTCGTCGAGATTGGGGAAGTCGGCGCGGTAGAAGAAGCCCGGATAGCGCGTCTCTTCACGGAACTGAATGTGACGCAGATGGGCTTCGGCGGTGATGATGCGGTGGTAGTTTTCCCAGGCCCGCATCAGTTCGTGCAGATCCTTGGCGCGCATCAGCTTGCTGTCTTCCTTCAGCATGGTCAACAGATGCAGACCCTGCGCCAGAAGACGGGCATTGGTGTTGTAGTAGGTCGACACACCCGCCACATACTCATCCATCAGCTTTTGCAGACGCATCTGCAGCATGCGGGGCAGGATGTAGTTGGGGTTGACGTCTTCGGCCGTCGTCTTGTCCTTGTGCTCCATGTAGTTACGCACGGGCACGTAGATTTCCTCGGCAATCGCCTTGATGTCGCCCTTGAGAGCGGGGGCGTACCCCTTGTTGTCGCGCACGAAGCGGACCATGTTCTTGCCGGCGATGCGGCCCTCGGCGTGCGAACCCGACGAGAACTTGTGGCCGGAAGCGCCCACACCGTCGCCCGCCGTGAAGAGGCCCTTCACGGTGGTCATGCGGTTGTAGCCCCACTTCCAATTGGCCGGGCTGTTGAGGTCTTCCGGACCCGACACCCAGATGCCGCAGCAGCCGGAGTGTGAACCCAACAGATAGGGCTCGGTCGGCATCAGTTCGGAAGCGGTCACTTCCGGGCGGATGTTCATGCCAGCCCAAACGCCGGCCTGACCGATGCACATGTCGAGGAAGTCTTCCCAGGCCTCGGCCTCGAGATGCTTGATCTCCTTAGGCGTCATCGTCTCGGCCAGCTTCTTCATGGCGGTCGGCGTGTCCATCATGATGGGGCCACGGCCTTCCTTCATTTCATGCAGCATGGCGTGGTTGCGCAGGCAGGTGGGAACCACCGCCGCCTTGTCGTACGGCGCGAAGTCGGCCAGCATATGGGCGTTCTTCGTGACATAATTCTCGCCGAAGCCATTCAGTGCCTGCGACTTGAAGAGCAGGAACCAGGCGCCGACCGGGCCGTAACCGTCCTTGAAACGGGCGGGCACAAAACGGTTTTCCATCATGGTCAGCTCGGCGCCGACTTCCGCCGCCATGGCGTAGGTCGAACCGGCATTCCACACCGGATACCAGGTGCGGCCGTTGCCCTCGCCAACCGAACGCGGGCGGAAGCAGTTCACGGCGCCACCGGCCACCAGCAGAATGGCATTGGCCTTGAAGACGAAAAGCTTGTGTTCGCGAACCGAGAAGCCAACGGCGCCAGCAATGCGGTTCGGGTCCTTTTCATCCAGCAGCAGCTTCACAATAAAGCAACGCTCGATGATATTGTCGATGCCCAGAGCCTTCTTGGCGGCTTCGGCGACGATGGTCTTGTAGCCTTCACCGTTGATCATGATCTGCCAACGGCCAGAGCGGACAGGCTTGCCGCCGTCCTTGAGCGCCACGTCCTCGCTGCCCTTGTCTTTCCAAATGGGCAGGCCCCACTCTTCGAACAGGTGGACCGAATCGTCAACGTGACGGCCGACGTCGTACACCAGATCGTCGCGGGTGATGCCCATCAGATCGGCGGAAACCATGCGGACATAGTCCTCAGGCTTCTGCTCGCCCAGATAGGTGTTGATGGCCGAAAGGCCCATGGCGACGGCGCCGGAACGGTCCAAAGCCGCCTTGTCAACCAGGGTGATCTTGGCGTCGGGGGCCCAACGGCGCGCTTCGTACGCAGCGCCGCAAGCAGCCATACCGCCGCCGATGATGAGAATGTCGGCTGTGACGTCGACGATCTCGGGATTGCCGAAAGTACCACTCATGTGTCGGTTCCTTTATCTCGTACAGCGAATCAGATGGTGGGCAGGGTCTTACCCGCCTCGGTGAAGAGCAGGTTGCTGTCAAGATCGCCAACGCCCGGCTTGCCTGCGTACGGATCGATCGAACCGACGGGGGTGGTGCGGACGGGGAACTTGAAGCGCTTCACTTCGCCATCGCGGAACTTAATGGTCCACATGATGGTCGTGTCGGTGCGCATGGGGATGACTTGGCCGCCCATCGGCACCACATCCTGATAAGCGCGGACTTCAATGGCCTGCTGCGGGCACGCCTTGACGCAGCACTGGCATTCCCAGCACTGATCGGGCTCCTGGTTGAAGGCCTTCATCCGCTCGGTGTCGAGCTTCATCAGGTTGTTGGGGCAGATATACATGCAAGCGGTGACCTGGCCGCCCTTGCAGCCGTCACATTTGTCGGTGTGTACGAAGGTGGGCATACCCGATCCTCCCCTTCCTCTTTCTAAAGTGTTGCGCCTAAGGCGAATTTCGGCTTCCCACCCTATCTCCCCGCCCGTTTTGGCGGCTCCTTAGGGTTGCCGATTTCCCCTAAATATTATGGGATAGTCATATGCTGAGTTGCGCAAGTTTGTCAAAGGGAGAAATCATCTTTCTTAAACAGCCCCATTTTAGTAACGAGCATAAAGGGTTGCCGAAGTTTTCAGAGCCGGGCAAAGTGCGCCCATGACCCAACCCCCTACCCATGACGAGCTGACCGCCCGCCTTCTGGCCTTTCGCGACGAACGCGATTGGAAGAAGTTTCACTCGCTTAAAAACCTGCTCCTGTCCCTGTCTCTGGAGGCGGCCGAGCTTCTGGAGCTGGCCCAGTGGCAGAGCGACGAGGAATTGGAGGCCCGCCTTCACGACCCCAAGGTCACGGAAAGGCTTCGCGAAGAGTGTGCCGACATCTTCCTCTACCTCCTCCTGATCGCCGAACGGGCAGGGTTCGACCTCTCCCTGGCCGGAGCCGACAAGATCGACGCCAACGCCGCCAAATACCCGGTCGAAAAGGCCAAGGGGAATGCCCGGAAATATACCGAGCTATAGCAGGCACCACTCTATGCAGCACCCCTTTTGGCAGAAATGAAAGCGCCCAGCTTCTTGTCGGTATTCAAGATATGGTTGACCAGCCAGCCATTGAGGAAGCTCAACAGATCATCGCGCGAAATCCGGCTACCTGATTTCAATCCGTCGCGGACGGCAACCACTTTCGCCGAAAAGGCGCGGTGCTGTTCAAGATGCGTCCCGCTCTCGTCGCTCTTTTCCCCGACATAATCATAATTCTGCATCAGGTCTTCTTCCGTCTCGAAATGGTAAAGCGCATAGCTCAAGAGATCGCGGGTGATTTGCTCAAGCAACTCGATGCTGCTGGTGTCGGTCAATTTTGAATTGGCTTCATTGAGCGTATTCACCAGAATCCGGTGTTGCTCATCGATTTCCGCAACCCCGGTCACGAAACTGTCGCTCCAAACAAGCAGTTCAGCATTGGTCATCGGAAAGCTCCTGGGATAAGACGAAGTGGATAAGACTAACCCAATGAAAGGACGACGTCATTCTTTTGCAAGCGTGTGACGGAACTGGCGCAAAAGATGGACGAATTCCAAGTTTTCCAGGACCAGCCTGGCTTCCTGCTCCTGGCGCTCGCCCTCAGAAAGGCAGGCATGATTCTCGCAGATTTCCTTGGCATGTTGATGCAGTTGTTGATGCACAAGCTCGAGGGCTCGGAATTCCGCAAGACTGAAAAAGCGCCGCGTCCCTTCGTTGTAATACCATTGGCCGAAGCGGCAAGACCGGTCATCGAGCTTGGGGTTACTTGCCGCCAAGCCTTTCATATGGTGCAGGCCGGACATGATCTCCTCATGCCACTGGCGATGATTGGCTTCGGCCAGCAGAAGATGGAAATAATCCCTGGTCGGGCGCGGCGATGACGACATCTGCCACAAAGGGTCAGGCTTGAAGCTGCGAACCCACCCAGCGACCTGGCTGGCAGGCATCGGGCGGGAGAGCACATGGCCCTGCATCACGTCGCACCCCAGTTCCAGCAGCATCAGGATATGATCGATGGTTTCCACGCCCTCGGCCACCACCGTTCGCTTGAAGGCAGCCGCCATGCCGATGACGCCCTCGACGATCGCCAAATCCTCGGGATCGTTCAGCATATCGCGTACGAAGGACTGATCGATCTTCAACACATCCACCGCCAGCCGCTTCAAGTGAACAAGCGACGAGAAACCGGTTCCGAAATCATCCAGCGCAAAGCGCACACCCAGCTTGCGGCAATCATCGATAACGTCCTTGACCGCCGAGACATCCTCAAGCGCCGTGGTCTCGACAATTTCGATTTCCAACCTGCGGGTGACGGACTCGGGCTGTCCCGCCATCATTTCGCGCAGCCTGCGCGAGAAATCCCTGTGGTAGAGCTGACGGGCCGAAATATTGATGCCGACGGTTATGTCCAGCCCTTCCTTCTGCCAGGCAACAATCTGACGCATCGCCTCAGCCGCCACCCATTCTCCCAATGTGACGATCAGGTCGTCATTCTCGATCAGAGGCAGGAACTCGGCAGGCGACAAAAGCCCCATGACGGGATGACGCCAGCGAACCAGGGCTTCCACCCCCAGCACACTTCCTTGGCGACAGTCGACTTTTGGCTGGTAGTAGAGAACGAGCTGATCTTGCTCCAGTGCCTGTTCGATCTTGCGAACGGCCCCGCGGTTAGCCTTTAAACGCTGGTCTTGATTGGAATCGAACAGTTGGAACTGATTTTTTCCCGCCTGCTTGGCCAGATACATGGCCTGATCGGCATGACGCAGCAACAGATCGGGATCACTTCCGTCATTGGGATAGAGCGTAACCCCGATGCTGGCGGAAATGCGCACCTGCTGCTCGCCGATGGTATAGGGGCTGGAAATCACCTGGAGTAGACGTCCAACGATCATTTCGAATTCACGCAAGGACTGCAGCCCCCCCAACAGAAGGGCAAATTCATCGCCGCCGATGCGGGCCGCCGTGTCGCCGCCACGAATCGAATCCGAAAGGCGGTGCGAGACTTCCTGAAGCAACTGATCGCCCGCCTTGTGGCCTAGCGTGTCGTTGACGGGCTTGAATCCGTCAAGATCCATCATGCAGATCGCCAGGGTTTCCCCGCTGCGTTGGCTGCGCGCCATGGCCTGATACATGCGATCCGCCAGCAACACGCGGTTGGGCAGACGGGTCAGCGCGTCGTAATGCGCCATCTGCTCCATCCGTCGGCCCTGCTCCATCATCTGCGTGATGTCGGCGGCAGAACTGACGACGCTGGTAATCCGCTTCGTCTTGGCGTCAAAGATGGGATAGGCGCTCATGCGCAGCCAAAGGTCGCTGTCATCCGGTTTAACGATATGCAGCAGAACGCGGGTCTGCGCCAGGCCCGTGGCGAGAACGCGCGCCACCGGATAGTCTTCAAGATGAAAGGGCGTACCGTCATCGCGGTAGCATGGCCATTTCGAAAAGCTGAACTCGTCGGGTGGGTGGTCGGGGGAAAAATCGAACAGGGCGGCGATTGCCGGGTTGGAATAAAGATGCTTTCCCTCAGAATCCCAAAGCTGAATCCCCTCTTCCAACGTAGCAATGATGGCTTGCAGCTGACGTTCGTCCGGCCTGTGCTTCCAAATCGAGGGAAAGTGGACGCCAATGTCTTCCAAGGCCGATAATATCCCTAAATTTTTGTCGCTGTTCGCCCATCTTAATCAATTCTCAAGGGTCTAAAACCGCTAATTTCGCTGGCCTGGATAAATTTGACGCACGGCGCCTATCAGGTGGTCCTGGGCGCTTGTTTATCTCCTCTTGCGAATTTGGCTGAAACCGGCCCTAACAACCGCACAGCCAGCGGCGGCGCACTTCGCCCCGTTTCAGGGCAAGCCATTGCAAGGCGACGATGGCTGCCGCATTGACCACGGACCCGCTATCCAGTTTCGCCAGTGCTTCATCCGCAGGCATGACAACCACGCGGATATCCTCGTGCTCGGCCCCCAACCCATGAATGCCGTCAGCATGCGTCGAATCGACACGTCCGCAATACAAAGCGCAGGTCTCTGTGGTGCCGCCCGGGCTGACCAGATAATGATGGATGGGCACCAGATCGCGCACCTCGATTCCAGCCTCTTCCTTGGTTTCGCGTCTTGCCACCTCGGCATGGCTTTCGCCTTCCTCGATGATCCCGGCCACCACCTCCAAAAGCCAGGGCTGCCAGCCTGCGGCAAAGGCGCCTATACGAAACTGCTCGATCAGCACCACGGCATCCTTGACCGGATCATAGGGCAGCAAACCCACCGCATGGCCGCGCTCGAAAAGCTCCCTGGTCATCACGCCGCTCATGCCACCGGCAAACAGCGTATGGCGAAGCTGATAGCGATCAATGCGGAAATAGCCCTGAAAAGCCGTTAGCTTTTCGACAATCTCGACCTTGCGTTCCTGTCCGCCCATGCCTATCCCCAGAAATTGCCGGTAGCGCCCAGGACGGAAACGATCACGCCCAGCACCAGATTGACCAGCACGACGCCGCGGATGCGGTCGAATTCAGCCGCCGCCTGGGAAGAATCCCCTTCCTTGAAAGCCCGCATGAAGGATTTGAAGGGCCTGAAATACATCCAACCGAACAGAAGCATCATGATCAATCCGATCCCTTCCATCAGGCGGATATGCAAACCGGCTCCGGCCAGCCCTTCGTATCCGAAGTACAGAACGCCATAGCCGGTTATGAAAAGCACGATGATCGCCGCCCAGACCCAGGCGAAGAAGCGCGGCAGCAGGCGTCCCCTCAAGGCCAGACGTTCAGCATCGGGCATGGACGTCATGGCCGGGCGCAAAATGAGATGCGCAAAGAACATGCCGCCCACCCAGACGATGGCGGCCAGCATATGTGCGCCCAGGGCAATGATCAGCATCGGTTTCCCATATATGGTTAAGGTGCGCTCAGTCTAAGCCCTGAGGTTCCTGGCGCAACCAGGAATCTGGGTTGCAAGCACCCTGCCTTCAAATCCTCTACGCAGGCCAGTGCCGTGGCGATACGCTGCTTGAACATATGGTTTTCAGTGGCAAAGCGATGGCGCCTTGCGACCCCCGCCACACCGCCTTCATTAAAGCGTGTCAGCGCCCTGGCATATCCGTCTTGCACACTCTTTAGCGTCATTTCTGGAACATGGACGATTCCAAGATCTTCGCGCAGGGCTGGTGAAACGACGGAGTCAAGATCGGCGATGTCGCCTGCCAGCAAGGGAATTTGCCCGGCATAGAGGGCATCGAAGAAGCGGGTGGAAAGATCACGGTCCACCGGCAGCACCAGAGAGACCTTGTGTTCCAGCCATTCTTGCAGCCGCTCGCTAGATGATTTTCCGAAATAAGGCCGTTTGTCTTCTGGCGACATCAGCCGGGCATCGACCCATGCGCCTTCACGCGCCAACTCCGAGAGCAGCCGGGTGCGCCCGGCCCAGGGATAATCAACATAATGTGCCATCAGCCTGTCCGAACGCTTGTCCGTCTCCTGCCAACCACCATGCCATTGCGCCGAGCAGGCGGGCAAGTGCGGCCCCAGAAGAGCCATCGGAGTCGAGAGATAGTCAGAGACATAGGCATGGCTGGGAAACACGATGTCAGCGGCCAGCGCGCTGTGCAGATTGTGCAGTTGCCCCAGATGATTGTCCCAGGCCCACAGCAGAACCAGCCCATCGGAATGTTTTTGTCGCCAAGCCCAGATGGCGGGCGAAACATCCAGCCCATGCTGCGTAAACAGCGCCACATCGGCTGGCTCGTCGACGCTTTGGACCAAAACGACATCCAGGGGCAGATCAACCGGCGTGGCGACATAGCCGAGTTTCAGCACCTCGGGCTCGATCCGAAGGTACAGACGCTTGGCCTGGCCTGCTCCGGGCACGCGCCCGGCGGCATCCAAAATTTCCTGAAGGCGGCGTTCGACCGAGCGCATCAGAATTTGAGCCCCAGAATCTTGGCGATTTCACGAGACAGAGCTTCGATTTCAGCGATGGCCGAGGGTGAACGGGGCGAAAGCTCCAGCACCCCCAACCCCTCCATCATGCTGGCGGCAAAGGCGACGCGATTGCCCAGCATGATCTGGGCCAGAGGCAGTTCCGCCTCGACCAGTTTCGCCAGAATCGCCCTGGGCAAGCGGCCCTGCGGCTGAATGCGATTGACCACCAGCAAGGCCCGGCTTTTTTCCTTCTTCACCAGATCCAGCGTGGGCTTGGTCGCCCATAAATCCATCGGGCTGGGCTGCACGGGCACCAGAACCAGGGCAGCGGCGCGCACGGCGACACGGGCGTCCGTTTCGGCATGGGGTGGGCTGTCGATCAGAATGAGATCGTGATTCTTCTTCATGCGGTCGATTTCGGTGGCCAGCTTCCAGCCCGCCACCTGTGAAGCACTGATGCCGCCCGCCTCCTGTCCCAGGGTCTTCTGGCGCATCTCGAACCAGGCGGTCAGGCTGGCCTGCGGATCGACATCGATCAGCCCAACGCGGTGACCATGATGGGCGTAGGCAACAGCCAATTGCGCCACCAAGGTCGATTTTCCCGCCCCCCCCTTCTGCTGGGCAACGGTCAGGATGCAGGCGGACATGGGTCAATCCTCCATTCGTCAATAAAGCCTGGTGTTTTGTCCCGGCTTACCGCGTTCTGGCCTGGGCCAGATAGTCGTTCTTCAAATCCACATAATGCGGCGCCGACCAGGCGAAGGCCTTGATCTCGTCTTCCGAAATGGTGCGCAACAGCTTGGCCGGACTTCCTGCCCACATCTCGCCCCGTTTCACGCGTTTTCCAGGCGTCACCACGGCACCCGCCGCCACCATCGAGCCGCCCTCGACCACGGCGCCGTCCAGAATAATCGCCCCCATGCCGACGAAGGCGCCATCTTCCAAGGTGCAGGCATGAATGATGGCGCCATGCCCGATGGTGACGTTCGAGCCGATATAGGTGCCGAACTTGCCTCCGGTGACATGCACCACCGAGCCGTCCTGGATATTGGTGTTGGACCCGATGCGCACTTCATGCACGTCGGCGCGCACGGTAACGCCAAACCACAAGCTGGTTTCGTCACCGATCTCGACATCGCCGATCACGGCGGCGGTGGGCGCAATGAAGACCCCCTGCCCCAGTTTCGGCATGCGCCCCTTGAAGGGCATGATCAGACCTTGCATAAACTCACTCCCCATTTTCACGCCGCCAAGGGCGGCGCTCCGGGTTCCACCCCGGCGGGAGCCTAGGGCGCACAGCGCCCGCACGGCGCCTGAGTGCATATATTAAGGGAACATCGGCACCAGATCGAGCCCCATCGTCTCGGGCAGGCCGAACATCAGATTCATGTTCTGCAGCGCCTGTCCCGAAGCTCCCTTGACCAGATTGTCGATGGCCGAAAACAGAAGGATGCGGCCAGGAACCCGGTCCTCGGCCAGGCCGATCAGGCACAGATTGGAGCCCCGCACATGGCGGGTCTGCGGCACGACGCCCTTGGGCAGAATCTTCACGAAGGCTTCGTCCTTGTACCTCTTTTCCAACACGGCCCGAAGATCATCGCAAGAAGCGCCCTTCCTGCTCCGCACATAGATCGAGGCCAACATGCCCCGGCTCATAGGCATCAGATGCGGCGTGAAGCTGACAGTGACAGCATGCCCGTATGCCTTCGCCATTTCCTGATCGATCTCGGCGACATGCCGGTGCGAAGCCACGCCATAAGGATGCACCCCTTCGGCCACTTCGCAAAAGAGCGAGCCTTCTTTGGCGGCCCTTCCCGCTCCCGAAACACCCGACTTGGCATCGATCACGATGTCGTCTTCCTCGATCAAACCGGCCTCGACCAGAGGAATCAAAGGCAGCAGCGAACAGGTGGGATAACATCCGGGATTGGCCACCAGACGCGCCGCCTGAATCTGCGCCCGATAAGTTTCGGTCAGTCCGTACACGGCCTCCTTCTGCAAATCCGGCGCATGATGCTCGTGGCCATACCATTTGGCATAGGCCGCTATGTCGGCCAGCCTGAAATCGGCCGATAGATCGACGATGCGCACATGAGCCGGCACGCGAGCCAGAACTTCCTGAGTGGTGGCGTGCGGCAGACAGCAGAAACAGGCCGCAACGTCATCCCAGTTCACCTGCTCGATGGAGACAAGCTCGGGCAGATTCAGATGCGCCAGTTGCGGAAAAACGGCAGACATGGAATGACCGGCCCTGCGGTCGGCGGTCAGAAACTGAAGGCTGAACCGGGGATGATTGGCCAGAAACCGCACCAGTTCGGCCCCCGTATAGCCGCTGGCACCCAGAATAGCGACATTGATCGCGTTCATCTTGCTCTCCCACAAACGAAAGGGGCGCTCCGCTGCCGGAACGCCCCCTTGTAGCAAATAAGGACTTGATCCAGCGTTAACGTTTCGAGAACTGATAGCTGCGGCGGGCCTTGGCACGACCGAACTTCTTGCGCTCGACCACACGCGAGTCACGCGTAAGGAAACCACCCGACTTCAGGGCCGGACGCAAAGCCGGCTCGAAACCGGTCAGCGCCTTGGAAATGCCGTGACGAACCGCACCGGCCTGTCCCGACAAACCGCCGCCGACCACCGTGCAGACCACGTCATACTGATTCACCCGGTTGGTAACCAGGAAAGGCTGATTGATCAGCATGCGCAGGACGGGACGAGCGAAATAGACCTCGATGGCCCGATCATTGACCAGAACCTTACCCGAGCCGGGCTTGATCCAGACGCGGGCCACGGCGTTCTTGCGCTTGCCGGTGGCATAGGCCCGGCCTTCTTTGTCCAGCTTCTGCTCATAGACCGGCTTGGCGGCAACGGCAGGCTTGCCCAAAGTCAACTCGGACAGCTTTTCAAGGGATTCGGCCATGCTAGGCGCTCCTCTTGTTCTTGGGGTTCATGGCGGCGACATCCAGCGTCTGAGGCTGCTGGGCCTCATGCGGATGGGCGCTTCCAGCATAGACGCGCAGATTGTTCATGAGCTGACGTCCCAGCGTGTTGCGGGTCAGCATGCGCTCGACCGCCTTTTCGACAACCCGCTCGGGATGCTTGCCGGAAAGAATCTGGCCCATCGTGCGATCCTTGATGCCGCCCGGAAAACCGGTATGCCAGTAATAGCGCTTCCGGGCCAGCTTGCGACCGGTCAGCTTCACCTTCTCGGCATTGACGACGATGACATTGTCGCCGCAATCGACATGCGGCGTGAAGATCGGCTTGTGCTTGCCGCGCAGACGCAGAGCGATCACGCTGGCCAAACGGCCCAGCACGACGCCATCGGCGTCGATCAGCACCCACTTCTTCTCCACCTCGGCAGGCTTGGCGGAATAGGTTTTCATCTTTTTAAGCCCGTTTCTATCGGTTGCCCCATGGGGCGAAGGAGCGGCAGTATGGCGATTTAATGCACCATGTCAACGCAGGAATGGCGCAAATGCTGAAAAAATCGAGTGCGGTAGTATGATACCGCATTGGCTCACGTCCCCTTTTCAGCGCCATTGACGCAAAGCCCCCTTTCACGCCACATGATGTCGGCACAAATGATTTCACGCGGGGACTCTTAAAATGGCCGATACCGTCGCCTCCATCTCATTCAACAACAATCACAGCATCAGCATGGACATGGAGGGCATCAGTACCATCGAGGTGACCGAACCCCTGGAAGTATCCCCCGGCAATTGGGCCAGTTCGTTGATCCTGCGCTCGATTCACGGCGTGGTCGCTCTTCAGCTTCTCTCCGACAGCCACGACAAACTGACAGTCACCAAGGTCGATTAGCTGGTCCCCACCCTTCCTTGGAAGTGCCCCGCAGCTCCAGTTGACAAAATACGCATTTGGTATTTTAATAGGGGCCTATCCGATTGAAAATTTAAAGAATTCATATCGGACGCATCGTGCAATCAGCCAAAGAGTCGCCTCCTCATGACCCCCTCACAGCTCAACAGCTTGTTCGATGTCCCTCCTGCCCCTACCAAGCGTGCCAAAAACGTAAAACGCATTTCGGACGACGCTCTGCTCTCGCTGACCGCCTTGGCTCAGCTGGTCAAGGCTAAACCCCGAGCCCTGCAGCTTTGGACCGATGCCGGGGCCTTAAAGCCCCTGGATGGTACCGACCGCAAGGGCAGTGGAGCCTGGCGCCTGTACGGACGAGGTGAATCGGAGCTGGCGGCCATTCTGGCCGAGGCGCATCAGGGCTTTCGCCTGCCGGTGGGCATGCTGGCCCTGTTGGCGGGGGCCGTGCGTCAAAGCCAGGAACAGCCCGCCACCACAGAAGCCTTCGAACGCGCCCGCAGGGGCACTCATGCGGTCTGGCTGATCGGCGCCCCCAAAGGCGAGGACTACGCCATCAGCTATGCCACCGGAGCCGTTCTCTCGCTGGCCGGCAACCCTGGAAATGGCTCTGCCTTGAGAGACTGCGGCGCCATTCTGGTGGTCAATCTGACGGCGGCTCTGGGGCGCCTAAACGCTTCCTGATTATTTCGCGAAGACCTGCTTCAACAGATCGGTCGAGCGGGCCGCCGGATTGGCGCGGATCGAGGCCTCTTCGCTTCCGATATAATGAAACAAGCCCTCCATCGCCTTGCCGGTGGCATATTCCGTCAGATCGAATCCCGCCAATCCGCCTAAGGGAGCCGCCCGATAGGACAATGTCTGAAGGGCCTTGACCGCACCCACATCGGACAGGGTTTGATCAATGATGGGCTTGAAGACCTTGGCGATGCCATCCGACGAGGTACGTTTGAAATATTGCGTGGCGGCATCCTGGGGGCCGTTCAGAATGCCCTTGGCATCGCTCAGGCTCATCTTTGAAACCGCGTCGGCCAGAATATCCAGCGCCTTGGGGGCTGCCGCCTCGGCGGCGCGGTTCATGCGCGTTTCCAGATCGGCCAAAACATTCCCAGCCCCTGCCATAGTCAGCGGCCCCTTCAGCTTGGCCAGCGTTCCGGGAAGCGGAATATGGACAGAGGTATCGTCAAGATAGCCGCCGGGATTTCCCAGACGCTTGACCGTGCGCTCGGCCCCTACTTTCAGAGCTTCCTTGAGGCCACCGGCTATCTGTGTATCGCTCAAGGAGGAGGAGCTTGTCGACGCGGCCGGTGCCTGTGAGCCCAGCAACTGACGCCCCTGATTCAAATAATCGCTGGCCGCCGATGCCGGGGCGGCAAACCCGGCCAAAACCGCCAACAGGCAGGCGCTGCGCAATGTCATGACTGACTCTCCCTTTAAGGAACGGAACTCAGGCCTTCAGCTTATAGCCTCGTTTGAACATCATCCAGCTTAGAAGCAGCAGCAGCAGATCGACTGCGCCTACATAGACCGCACCCACCATCAGATTTCCATCGGCATGACCGATCATGCCATAGCGAAAGCCATCGATCATATAGAAGAAGGGATTGATCAGGGCCAAGGCGTGGAACATCTCGGGCAGGCGGTCGATGGTGTAGAAGGTGCCCGACAGGAAGGACAAGGGCGTGATGACGAAATTGGTGACAGCCGCCATATGATCGAACTTGTCGGCCCAGATACCGCCCATCATGCCCAGAAGGGCCAGCATCATTGAGGCGGTGACGGCGTGATAGATGATGTAAAAGGGATGCAGGGCATGAAGCGGCACAAAGAACGACATGCAAAGTGCTACCACCAGCCCCACGAAGAGGCCCCGCACCACGCCCCCCGTGGCGAATCCCACCACCAGTTCGCCCGCACTTAAGGGCGGCATCAGCACATCGATGATGCTGCCCTGCACCTTGGCCATGATCAGCGAGGAGGAGGAATTGGCAAAAGCGTTCTGCACCATAGTCATCATGATCAGGCCGGGTGCCAGAAATTCCAGAAAGGCAACGCCACCCGCTGTGATCTGGGCCGAGCGCCCCAGGGCCAGGGCGAACACGGCCAGAAACAAAAGCGTGGTGACCACGGGGGCGAAGACGGTCTGAAAATAGACCTTCAGAAACCGGCGCACTTCCTTGGAGATCAGGGTCCACAGCCCCAGCCAGTTGACCGGGCCCATGGTGGGATGGGTGTTGGGCGAAGTGCTTGCCATGGGTCTTCAGCTATCAGCTTTCGGCCCCTCGCACAATTGGGTATGCTCCTTCGCAATGAAACAGCCCCGCAAAGCCTCGCCCAAAAGCCTGGAAAACGCCGCCCTGCATTATCTGGGGCGATTCGCCAGCTCCAGGGCCAATCTGAAACGCGTTCTTTTGAACCGGGTGGCGCGTTCGGCCAAAGCGCACGGCACCGACGCCGCCGAGGGTCAGGCCTGGATCGAGGCGATTTTGGACAAGCTGGAGGGGCTGGGCTACCTCAACGACGCCGCCTATGCCGAAAACCGGGCCGAGAGTCTGAACCGGCAGGGCAAGCCCAGCAACACCATCCGTTGGGCGCTGAAATCGAAGGGCGTGGATCAGGACACCACCGAAGCGGCCGTTGCCAAGCTCTCGGACGAAATGGACGAGCCCGACCGCACAGCCGCCCTAGCCCTTGCCCGCAAGAAGCGCCTGGGACCTTACCGCGCCCCGGAGACGCGCGCAGACCACCGCACCAAGGACATCCAGGCCCTGGCCCGGGCCGGTTTCGGCTGGGATTTAGCCAAAGAGATCGTAGACGGGGACGGGGACGGGGTCAGGTCTTGATTATTTCCCTGACCCCGCTGAGACCCCGCTGACCTATGCAGCGTGAAGTTGGATTCCCAGGGCGCGGATCACTTTGTAAACGGTCTCAAAACGGGGTTTCGCGCCTGGAGCCAGGGCCTTGTACAGGCTTTCGCGCCCAAGGCCGGTTTCCTTGGCCAATTCCGACATGCCCTTGGCCTTGGCGATCACGCCCAGGGCGTGGGTAATCAATTCGGGATCGCCTTCTTCCAGGCAGGCTTCCAGATAGGCCGCCATGTCCTCGCGGCTTTTCAAATGTTGTGCCGAATCCCAGCGTTTGAATTTCCGGCTCATGGTTTGTCCTTCCAATCCTTGGCGATCCGCTTGGCCTTTTGAATGTCCTTCGTCTGACTTCCTTTGTCACCGCCGCACAATAGAACGATCAACTTGCCGCCCTGCTGCATAAAATACACCCGATAGCCCGGCCCGCAGTGAACGCGCATTTCCGAAATTCCGTCGCCGACCGGGGCGCTGTCTCCAAGATTTCCCAGGCCCGCCCGGTCGATCCGGGCCTGAATGCGCACCCTGGCCTGCCTGTCTTTCAGTCCCTCGAACCAGCCAGAGAACTCATCCGATACGAAGATTTCGATCATGGTGGCATTGTATCCGAATGGATACATGCCAAC
>JADFZV010000027.1:0-9237 GCA_015232335.1 Alphaproteobacteria bacterium
CGCCGACAGAATTTGTCTGGCCGCCATCGGCGGCATGGGTTGGGCTTGGGCGGGCGCCTGTGGCGTCAAGCCGCTCAACCGATGCACCACATCGCTCTTCGCGTCTTTCCTGTCAGGCGCGCTCGCCTAAGCCCAACGAAACTGCGTCAGATTTATCGCAGGATGCTCTAAGACTTCAATAAAGCTGAAAGGCGCCCGAAAGGCGCCAAGCTCCTCCTTAAGGGGCTTGGCGCCTTTTCCTTTGGCGGGCACATGCGTGGCTTCGCTTATGGCTCTTTTCCCTTCGCCCGTGTTATAACCCTCGGGCAAGGTGGCAGGAATGACAGAGACACTCGATCAAATCGCCTCATCTCCCAGCCGGGCATCGCGTACCGATGCCCGGGCAGGAGAACGGTCCAGAAGGAAGTCAGGCGGCGGATCGGGACGCCTTGTCCTCATCGTCCTTTTTCTGATGCTGATGGGGGGGGCTGCCGCCTGGACGGAAATCCGCCCCTATGCGGAGCCCCTCTTGGGCTGGCTTCCCGCTTCATCTTTTTCCTCTGCCAGGCCCGTCCAAACCTCGCCGCCGCCTGAAGCATCTTCTGAGCGCGCCGCTATGCTTGAGGCTGCCCTGTCGTCGGCGGCCATCCGGCTTGAACAGGCCGAGCAGCGGCTGGCTTTGGTCGAGGCGCAGTTGAGGCAGGCGACACAGCAGCGCACCCAAGAGGATAGCAAGGAATTGCCGCCGAAGCCTCTGGCCGCCCCTTTGCCTGCAGACAAGCCTTTGCAGGCTGGCGGGGCCGAGATACCAGCAAATGCTGCCAGCCCGGCGGAAAAGCCGGATGACTTGCGCAAACGGCAGGGTGAGCGCGTGGCGAGGGGATCGCTGGTCCTGCTGGCCGTCCGCCAGTTGCGGGAATCCGTCGATAGGGGGACGCCTTTCGAAACCGAATTGCAGGTCGCGCGCTCGCTGGGCCCGAGCAAATTCGCCAAGGCGCTTGAATTTCTGGCCCCGCATGCGCAGACGGGAATTCCCACCCGCGCCGTGCTGATGGAACGCTACAAGCCAAACGCATCCGCAGCTACGGCCGCCAATTCACAACTGGGCAGCAACTGGTTGGAGGGTCGCGTCTCCCAGTTCTTCTCTTCCGCCATCACCGTGCGCAGGACGGATGGCAGCGGAGACGGCAACGGCGACGCCCTCAGGCGCGCTGAAAAGCTGATGGCTGATGGCGACCTGATCGGCTGCGTCGATGCCCTCAGACTGCTTCAAGGGCCAACGGCCAATGCGATGTTGCCCTGGATGCAAGCAGCGGTGACGCGAATCAATGCCGACAGAGCGCTCTCGGAAATCCTCTCGGCGGCCATCACGGCCGCCAATGAAAGCGGCGACTGATCCATGCTCTTCCGATTGATCCTGCTGCTGAGTCTCTCCGGCCTGGTTGCTGCGGCAACCCTCTGGCTGGTTGCCAATCCCGGCGCCATCAGCATCGATTGGATGGGCTGGCAGGTCGAAACGACCATGCTGGTGTTGCTGCTGTTCCTGCTCGCTCTCTTCTTGTTGATCTCCTTCACCTCCACGCTCTTCCGTTTTATCTTCTCCCTGGGCAAAATGCGCAGCCGCGCTTTGTTGGCCAGGCGCGGCAAGGATCAGGATGCTGGTCTGGCGGCACTGATCGGCGCTCTCGAGGCCGCTTCGGTCGGCCAGATTCGCGAAGGACGGCGTCTCGCCGGACAGGCAGCTCAATTGCTGCAAAGCCGGGAGTTGGCCAAGCTCTTGGCCTCGTTCATGCCGCTTCCGCCCGCCGAGGTGGGAGAGCCTTCGCTGGACGACAATGCAGTAAGGGAGTCCGTGCGGGCCAAGGAGGGTAACTCCTGGTGGCGAAAACTGCTGGGAAATGCCCCACCCCGCCCCTCAAGGGGCAGGCTGGCAGCGCGTCATTTGTCGCCTGCTGACTTTTCAGCCCCCGAGCCTTCGCCAAAGCCAGTGAAGCGCGAACCGCAGGATGTTCCTTCCGAAGCGCCGCCAGCACCGGAAATGCTGGTTGTCGATACAACGAGGCTGACCGAACTGGTGCGGGAGGAGAATTGGGATGGCGCGCAGGACTTGATTGCTTCGGCCATTCCGCAGAAGGGCAAAGTGCCGGATGCCGCTTTGCGCTTGAAGGCAGGCATCACTCTGGCGCAGGCCATGGCCTCGCTAGCCGCCGACCCGGAGCGAGCTCTGGCCCTGGCCAAAGAGGCAGCGGCACAACACGAGGCCTCGGCCTTCATTCCCGCGACTCTTTTCATGGCCGACATCCTGTCCAGCCAAGGCAAGCCTGACGAGGTGGGCACTTTGTTGAAGGATGCTTGCCACAGGCATCCGACCTATCCCCTTCTGGAACGCCAGGTGGAGTTGGCGCAAGGTGCGACGGCAGATGACCGTCTCAAGCGCATCGAAGAGATTGTTCAGAAGGGTTTTGGAGACCCGCAGAGCGACCTGGCTCTGGGCGAGGCTGCCTGCCATGCCAAGGTTTGGGGGCGGGCCAGACGACATCTGATCGCGGCGGTGAAGTCCGAACCCTCGGCGAAAGCTTATGCCCTGCTGGCTCAAATCGAAGAGCAGGAGACTGGCGACGCGACGGCCGTCGGCAGATGGCGTCACAAGGCCGAGCATGCCGCCAAGGATTACGGCTGGCATTGCGGGCATTGCAAGGCGTCTTTATCAGCCTGGACTGTGTTATGTCCCGCCTGTTCTGGCTTGGGCGATGTGACATGGGGGCTTTTCGAAAAAGCCAAGCCGACGGATGACATTCCAAGCGAAGCAGAGCTTGCAGAGAAGCAAGACGCCGAGGCGCCGCCTCTGGCCGAGGCCTGACGGCCTGCCCTTTTACGAAAAGAACGATAGAATTCCTGTATGGCGCGACTGGGCTGGGGTGGCATCGAGCTTGGTGGCCGTTTTCAGCATGGCGGCTAGACCCGGTACGCTGATTGCACGGGACTTGGAAGCCTTGACCAGGGCCTGAGTCCAATCGCGCACGAAGATATCCGGGCTTTTGGTCAGACGGGCGACCAGGGCAGCGCTTTCCGGCGTCAGAAAATGCTCGCGGCTAAAGATCAGATTCTCGCCGTTGTGAAACTGCGCGAACAGTTCCGGTTCAAAAACAAGGGCGCGCAGCGACAGCAGAATGACCAGCATGGAAAAATGATCGATGGTCTCGTCGAAATGCTTGGTGATGCGCAGCGGATGCTGAAAATTGACGCTGCCCAAAACCGGCGAGGAAAGCCCCTTCAGCTTGGGTAGATACATCGAATCGTAATCGAGCAGTTTCAGCTTGCCCTCGGTCGAGCTTACGAAAACATTGTCGTGCTTCAAATCGCCATGCGCGATGCCGCGCTTGAGCAGGTCTTGGCACAAGCGGCTCCAGGCGATGGTCAGACCAGCCAGGGCCTGGCGCTTTTTTGCCGCGCACAAGGCCTCGGTCATAGCCCCCAGGCTTCTGCCCTCAAGCCAGGGCATGGTCGCCACTGGATAATCCCGATGAGGAGCGGTCGAGGAGGTTATGAAGATTTCCTCGGGATGAAATTTCATCGGTAGGAAATAGGGTGACTGGGCGGTCCGGATGAAATCGGCCACGGCCTGATAGCGCCGGGTCAGCTGGGCGATGTCGCGGGTAAAGCATTTCAGGGCCAACACTTGGCCCTTTGAGTCTTGCACCTTGAAGACGCCAGCGAAATTTCCCGCCAGCAAAATGGGGGCGTTCCTGGCATCGCGCAGGGGCGAAATGTCCAGAGAGACGAAGCGCCCCTTCGGATTGACCACGGCATGCTTATAGTCATTGATCAAAGGATAGGTCATCGTCGGTTCATCCTGTTGAGCCCCTGAGGGTCTGTCTTATGCCCGAGCCTGCCATCTGCGGGGGCTCGGTCGTGTCGATATCGATCAGCAGCAAAGTCGCATCGTCATTTGCCAAAAGCCCCTCCTTGTGGCGGGCGCGGACATAGGCCAAGAAAGCCTGGTCCGATTTCAAGGCTTGGCGCAAGGCATCCAGCACCCTGGCGAAGGGCTCCTGCGCCTGTTTGCGCTGGGCTCGAATGGCATCGCCAAGCTTGCTGTCGCCCTCGGCAAGACGCGAGAACGCCTCGGACATTTTCGAATTGCTGGCACCTGGCGCATGCAAGGCGAGATAGCGCAGCAGAAGATATTGCCCGATCCCATCCGAGGCCACGGCGATCGTGGCGCGGGCAGGCAGCGTTGCCACCCCGGTTGACAGTTTGGCCTTGTCGGGCAGGTCCTTCCAATTGAGCAGGGCGGGTGTCCGGCCCAAGTCGGAAAGGGTTGAAGGGAAGCTTGTCGTCAGAACGGGGCGGGGTCCCGTTCGGTCGAACACCATGATCTGGCTGTCGCCATAACCCAGCCAGCGCATCACCGCCCGGCCGCGCAGGAAGCTCAGCCAGCAGGCGGCCAGCGTGGCGCACGAACCTTCCTTGACGAACTTGGCATGCTTGACCGGCTGGCTTTTCGCCCGCTGGGAATAATCGCTGCGAAAGGAGAGACAGAAGCAGTCCAGCCAGCGATTAAGCTCGTTTATGCCGACAATGGGTCTTCCCGGCAAACGGTTGACCAGTGTTTCGGCCCAGGCCCCGCAAAACAGCCCCGTGCCGCCTGCGCCGTCGGAAACAGCCGCCAGCAGGCCGTCTCTGGACCTATGCAGACGAAACTTGTCTTCGTTCTGCCGCCAGACAATCTGATCGCCGATGGAAAAGCTGTCGTTACGAGGTTTGGCGACAGAGCGCCCCCTGGCCGAGCAACTCGGCCAGGAAGTCTGCCCGGAAATCACGATGCCTTGTCCAGCAGTTCCGATTCCGCGAAGTCGCCATCATCATAGCTATCCCCCGCGATGTCCGAAGCCGAAGACAGCTCGCCCGGCGAGAAGGGTTCGACCAGAGAGGAACGCGCGGGCTGAACATTGATGGCTTGACGCGTTCCGATGTCCAGCAAGGTCAGCAGGGCCACCGCATTGGCGTTATAGGCCATGCCCTTGAGGCGCGCATCGGGTGCTAGCGTCCGGTCGTGAACTTCCTCGATCACCGCCCGATGACGGGGCGACAATTCGCTCGACATCTCGAAAAGCAATCTGGCATAGGCGTCGTTGGGCAATTCATCGGGCGTGGAGGGAAACAACACCGACGCATCATCGCCGCCTGAAATATGGCAATTGATCAGCAGGACCTTGCCGTCGCTGGTGGCGAGATTGGTCAGATTCCTGGCCGTCCTCAGCAGTTCCTGGTCGCTGTTGACGTCATTGGCCATGCCGTCGGTGATGTTGATGACGACGGGCGGAAACGAATCGGGATTCCAGGCGATCCACTCGGCAAGCGTCGCTTGGGCCAGCAGAAAAGTCGCGTTCATCGGCGTGCTGTCAACGCCGATGGGGTCGATCCAGCGCGAAACGGCGACCCGCTCGTGAATGATCTGGCCGCGCACTTCCGTCGCGATATCCATCTCTACGATTTCGGCATTCTCCGCCACCTCGGTAATCGGGACCAGCTTGCGGCCCGCCAGATTGTTGCGCCAGCAGAATTCAGGGCGCCGCGTCTTGCCGTAACCGATGATGCCGACATCGAAATAGTCGCGCACGCCCTCGTCGCGCATGCAGCGGTTGATCAGTTCTTCTAGCGTGCCGTTCAGGGCATTGGCCACCGCCTCGGCGCGGGTCAGGGCGTTGCCAGCCGGATCGATGCCGAAAGGCTTGTTCATGGAGCGCGACTGATCGACCAGAAACAGGAAAACGCCCCGGCTGTCACGGCTGATTTCTTTCGAGTAGGCCACTTCTCCCCTCCCCAGGACTTGAATTGAATAGTCGATTCGTAAGATTATCATAAACACTAGATATGGTGCAAAAAAATAATCCATACCTACTAATGTTTGAAGTGTCGCTGTGAATAGGCGCATCTGGGCAAATCATGGGGAAAGATCATTTGCAAAGCGGCCAAATCACGGGATAATCCATTGACGTTGCAGTGCTGGGGCCGTAATCAATCTTGTGATCGGGGCGCTTGGCCTTGCTTCCCGCCTGGGAGGTGGGCGAAAATGGATCGCCTTTCGGGCCAGGGTGTGCGCTTGCTTTCAGTAACCTGCGGAGTTTGCCATGCATGACAAGTCGAAAAAGTCGCTCCTGTCCTTCAATGGAAAGAACAGAAGCATCTTCATGGCGATTTCAGCGCTCTGGCTGTTTGTTTGCGCGGCCTATATTTCCGTATACAGCGGCTGGGAAAATATTATGTATTTCATGCCGCATGAGTTCTTTATCATTTTGCTTGTCGTTGCGTTGCCTCTGATCGTTTTTGGGCTTGTCATTGTCATCACGCAGGTAACCATCCGCGTGGATAGTCTGCGGACAGATGTTGGCCAACTGTCCCAGCGCGACGGTATTGCCACCGAGGCCCTTGCCCTGATCAGCCAGACCATTCGGGAAAGCCGCGAAGCCCAGATCGAGGCGCAGGAGAAGGCTGCCGCCCTGCTGGTCGATGCCACGCGCGATAGTCGGCAAGCCATCATCGAGGAATTGCGCTCGCAAGGCGGCATGTCGCGAGACATCTCGCGCGAGTTGGCCCTGTCGGCCCAAAAGCTGGCGCCGGTCGTTGCCAGCGATTCCGTCCAGAGCATCGACCGCATGCGCTCGCTGGCCGAGTTGCTGACGCTGGCGCTCAACGATCTCAGCATGACGGCCACTCAGCTGCTGACCGACCTTTTGTCCAAGGTTCAAGACGACAAGGAGACGGTCAGGAAATTCATTTCGACTTTGACGGACGCTTATTTCGCAGGTGACAGAAACGTCTTCTTCAGGTGCCTTGCCCTTGAGGTCAAGGCGCATTCGGATAAGTTTCGAGAGATGGCGGCAGGTTCCGATACGGTTGGCCGGAGAGTGTCGAAGATCCTGCGCGAGGCGGGGGAAATCAAAACCCTCGTCGCCCAGTGCAATCCCAATGATCTCATTCGCATCGTTTTCGAGGATGGGGATCTTTGGGATCTGGAAAAAATTCTTGTTACGCACTTCGCCGACGATGGCTCATTGAAGAGTGCGTAATTGCGGGTTCAGATGCTTGACCGTAACGGATACTCCAGGCTGCCTTCAGGCAGTCCCGGATGCTTCGCGGTTGCGCACACGGTAGCAGAGCACATCGACGCTGGGACCTGACTGGTCAGAAGACAGCGTCCATTTGCGGGTTACCGGCTCGAAGACGAAGAGATCCTTGTCGGTGGCGGCATTCGAGAAGAGCTCTTCCAGAATAAGAACCTCACCCGATGTGGCGATGGGGCGCAGGCGGGCCGCCGGGCTGATTGAATTCAGAAGAAGGTCGCTGTGCCCGGTTTCATCCATGTCGGTGCGTATCGTGGCAAAGCCCCAATTCACACAGACGCTTGAATCCACCTTCATGTCGCGCAAGATGTTGATGTAAAGACCGGCGCAGCGCAACGCATCCGTCGGATTCTCGAATCCGGCGATGATGCTGCTATCCTTGGTGGCCATGGATATCTGCGTCTTAACGCCAAAAAAGATTTTGTTGTACTGCATGAGCAGATCCACCAGCAGACGTCTTTCCTCTTTCGTCTTGCGGCTGAAGGGCTCGGAATACAGCATCAAGATGGCCAAATCCTTGCGCTCGTAGGTGTAGAAGCCCTCATCCGCCTCTTCCTCTGGCGCCGGGGCTGGTGCCGGGGCAAGCTGTGGATGAACCACCGGGGCTTGCTGCGCAGTTGCAGGCTCTGGCGCGGGCGATGTCTCTGCAGGGATGGCAGCACTGGCCTGGGCCATTTCCAGGGGGGCTTCGGCAAGAACGGGCGGGGCCTCGGGCTCTGCCAAAGCGACGATCTCGGCAGGAGCGGGGGCGGACTCGGCAGCTTGGGGAGCGACGGTTTCAACCGGCTCGGGCTCTTTGGGAAGCGCGGGTTGCCCAGCCTCTTCAACGGGTGCCGACGGGGGCTCGGCAACGGGGGCTTGCCGGGCGATTTCCTCGACTGACTCGGGCGCTGTCTTCGGCGGCGAAGGCTGTCTGGCCTCCAGGGGGGCGGGGGCAATTTGAGGCGCTTCGGTTGCCGGAGCCTCCAGCGTTTCCATAAGCGAGGCGGACTCTGGCTCGGATGCGGCTGTCGTTGTCTCTGCCAACGCCATGTCGGGCGTCAAGTCTTCGCTTGCCTCGACTCTGGATGGAGTCGGGGCCTGTGCCTCCCCCTCCGGCTTGAGTGATTTTTCTTCTTTGCCCTTGCCGGGCTGACCGGCCTCGAAATCAAGCTCGCCGGTTTCGTCGTCGCCGCCATCCGCGTCATCGTGCGAATACGGGCGCTGCCGACCGCCAACGCGATAGTCGCGGATGATGGCGCCACTCATATTGGCGCCATCGAATTTGGCGCCGCTGGTATCCGCATCCGTCAGCGTAGCGCCGCCCAGGTCGGCTTCGCGCAGATCCGTTCCGGCCAAAATCGCCCGGGTCAGATTGGCGCCGGTCAGCTTGGCTCCGACAAGTCGGGCCCCCGCCAGATTCGCCCCCGTCAGATCGGCACCGGAAAGATTGATCTTTCCCACCAGGCTGGCGCCGGCCAAATTCACCCGGCGCAGACAAGCCCCTGAAAGATTAGCCCGCAAAAGATAGGCACCGGCGATGGTCGCCCCTTCGAGATAGGCCCCAGAGAGATTGACTTCATCCATATTTGCGCCAGCCAGATTGGCCAGACGCAAATTCGCCCCAGAAAGGTCAGCCTTGCGCAGATTGGCCAAAGACAGCACGGCGCCCGTGAGGTCCATTCCGGCAAGATCGGCCCCCTTCAGATCGGCGCCGGCCAGATCGGGCAGAACATCAGGCTCCTGCTGGCGCCACGCATTCCAGCGGCCAGCCCCCTGTCCTACAACATGTAGATGATGAACGTTCGTCATACCCCTGTCCGGAATAGCCTTTCTTCGCTAGGCAAACCGATATTCCCAAGCTTTAAGGATTAGCTCCATTTGGATTGAACCACAATATCTCGTTAGGGTCCAGCGCAGAGAACAACAAGCTAATGTGTTGATTGTTTTCGCCGTGAACCTTCACCAGGGCTTTTATGCTTTCTTGGCAAGATGCTGCAGGCTTGTTTGCCAAACCCACCCCTTGTGGTGTGCTTTGCCACGAGCTGAGCAAGACCGGGAACTTGAAAACCTCTCGGACAGGCCCTGACAGGGGGCGGGAGCTCTTGACAGGAAGCTCAAACGGCAATAGGGTTATTGCGAACAAGTCGCA
>JADFZV010000027.1:9284-40286 GCA_015232335.1 Alphaproteobacteria bacterium
CGCGGGCCTGAATGGGTTCAATGCAGCAACGGCATCGGCCACGGGGATTGGCGCTGGGGCGGCGGGTGCTGCCGTCGTTAAGGCCAAGGGGCTGCTTCTCCTTGGCAAGGGGGCGTTTGCCGTTCTCGGAGTCGTTGCCGCTGGTCCGCTTGGTGTTGGATTAGCCATCGGAACGCTAGCGACGCTCCTTTACGGGGCCAACGCCATGCGCTCAAGCGACCCTTTCAGGCAAATGACATAAAATCTGCGCCGCGCCGGGATGTTGTTTTACGGCAGAATGAGTTGCCCAGAAGCTTGGACGAAAAGCGTGAGGTTCTGACAGAGGAGAGTTCGCTTTTGATGATCAGGGCGCCTGCGACGGCATAGCGAAGAGCAAGATGAGCCGCCAGGGCACTCGGCCCCTTCTTGGAAGTTTTTATTTACTTTCGTCGCCCCCCAGCGAAATGCCCCGAACAGGGGCATTTTTTATGGAGTGTGCGGATAGTCTGTTGATATGTAAATGTGAATCAGTGTTGCTGTCCAAGCTGGCGCAGAGATTCGAAAAAGTCTAGACTGAAGACCAGGGGACGCCAGAGTAACCGCCTGATCTTGCGTAATATCCCTCGATATGGAGGTGTCCTTATCTGTTGTGGAGTTTGGCGCCAAATGCTTACGGCCACGTCACTTGACGATCTTGTCACAGCGTATCTGGGCCTGGCAGAGGTTGGTGTTGCGCTTTTTGATGAATGCGGACGAATTCTGCGGACGAACGACAATTTGGAGCGCTTGTTGGGATGTCGGGGCGGCCAGCTTTTGCAGACAAGCTATTTCGAGCTTTCGCACCCAGACGACCGTGAAAGCGAGAGTGCGGCTTTTTCAGCGCTGACGGATGGGGGGCAGCAAACCTATGCGCTGGAAAAGCGACTGCTGCTGGGTGCGCATGACTTGGCGCATTATCAGGGGGTGTTGCATGTCGAGTGCATGGTCACGCGCTACCGCTATCAGGAAAAGATGGTCTTTCTGGCCCTCATGCAGGAGATGAAAATCTATCGGCACTTCAAGACGCGGCATAACGAGACATGAGTCTGAGCTTCAGCCTTGCCGCGATTCGCATGTTGCTGGGAGAGCCCAATCCCAATGTGCGCAGCAGCCTGCGCACATCCTTGTTCCGCCACGGTCTGCGCGGCATACAAGACAGCGCCTCAGCGTTGCGCTCGCACGAATTGCTGGGTGAGCAGCCTTTCGATCTTGTCGTTCTTGACGCGAACATGGAGGACTCGGACGTCTTTGGAATCATCCGGCTAGTTCGAGAGCATAGGCTTAGCAAGGACCCTTTCGTCAACGTGATCTTGATTGCCGATCCCCCTCATCCGGACATGGCCCGCCTCCTTGTCAATGCGGGCGCCGATGCCGTTCTCATCAGGCCCATCTCGGTTCAGGTTCTGCACGCGCGGATAAATCTGCTGATAGAAAACCGCAGACCCTTCGTGGTGACACAGGATTATATCGGGCCTGAACGGCGAACCGAGCCGCGCCTGGGCTCTGTGCCGGTTTCTGAAATACAGGTCCCCAGCAGCTTGAAAAACAGGGCTTATGGCCGGACCGACGACGAGCTTCACTTGAAGGCGGTTTCCACAAGTTGGGAAATTATCAAAAAGCAACGAACCGAGCGTTTGATTTATCAGATCGGCTGGCTGGCTCAGCGCATCCTGCCCGAGGCGGGAAAGGAAGATGTCCTGCATCCTCGCTCGCAGATCGCCATGCATTTGGTTTTCGCGTGCGACAGGCTGACCAATTGGGCCAATGACGTGGAGAACGAGGAGTTCTACACGGTCTGTCGCAAGCTTAAGGAGGGGGCCGAAACGATTCAACGCGCACAGACACCACCGGAGCCGCAACTAACTGCCGAGATACAGGCCGACGCAGGCCGCCTCGAGGCCTTGTGGTCGAGACCTGCCGGTGATCCGCCGACCGAGAGCTGAAAAGAAAAACGGCCCCTGACGAGGGGCCGCTCTTCATGAGGGCGTGGATGAGCCGGTCAGGCGATGTCTTCGATCGCCTCGTCATCCGCACCGGATGTGCGTGCCGCAATCTGGGCCTCGGTATATTCGACGGCCCGGTCCCAGGCATATTTGCCAGCGATGCCCGCAGCAACGGCAACGCCCAGCGACACCACTAGGCCGCCGCCGACAGCACCGGCCACGGCAGCGCTGAGGGCCGTCGCCAAGCCGGCGCCAACCGTTTCCTTGCCGGTATCGATTGCTGCTTCTTTGCGGCTGACCTTTCCGGCTTGCAGTAAGTGGAGATTCTTCGCCAGAGCCGCCGCCCCGCCAACGATTCCGCCAAGAACGCCGACACCGGGAAGCGATTTAGCCAGATAGGGCGCCAGATGAAAGGGCATGTTCAATTCCTTATAAAGTAAAAGACGTCGCCTTATGCAACAGCCCGTAAATCTACAAGGAGCTGAAGGCAGGTCCGTCAGGGAAGTCGGAACACTAGCATGGGCGAGGGCGGCTGAAAAGTCCTAACAGAGAACAGCTTCCGCTTGGTGAATCGCCCCGTCAGCATTTACGCTGTCGAAGTTGGGGGAGAGGAGTGAAGACCCTGATGCAGAATTTGGAGGCAGACGCGGAGCAAGATCTGTCGGCACCGGAGCGTTTGGGTGTCGACCCCATGCGTGATGTCCGTCGTATGCGCAGACTGGCAACCGGCTTGCTGTGTCTTGTCGCCGTGATTTTTCTGATGGCCGCCCTGGGGGAAGAACGCTGGCCCTGGCTGGGCATCGTCCGCGCCTTTTCCGAGGCGGCCATGGTGGGCGCCATTGCCGACTGGTTTGCCGTCGTCGCTCTGTTTCGCCACCCCCTGGGCATACCAATTCCCCATACGGCGGTTATTCCCCGCAATCACAAGCGGATCGCCGCCGCCATCGGACGTTTCGTCTCGACCAACTTTCTGGCCTCGCAAGCGGTGGCGCGCCGCCTTGAGGAACTTGATGTCGTGGGCCGCCTGGGCCGCTGGTTGTCAGCCCCCGAGAATGCAAGCCTGCTTGCGGAACGGCTGATGGTGCTGCTGCCGCCCGTCTTGGAAGTCATTCAAAGAGAGCATTTGCGCAAGACGGTGAATTCGATGTTTCGAAAGGGCATCGGCAAAGCCATCACCGCCCCCTTGCTGTCGAGTCTTCTTTCCGTGGCGGTGGCCCAGGGATATCACCAGTCGCTTCTGGATGAGGCCTTGCAGGCCCTGGGCGATCTTTTGCGCGCCAAGCGCGGTTTTATCCGCAAGAAGGTGGCAGCAAAAAGCAGCTGGCTGCCTTTGTGGCTTGAGGAATCCCTGTCCGACCAGATCGCCGCAGGGCTTGGCGAGGCGTTGGTCGAGCTGCGCTCGTTGGACCATCCCTGGCGCGCAGAATTCGAAAAGGCGACCCGGGAGTTCATTCATCGCCTGGACGCCACCCCTGAGTTCGAGGAACGAATTCATGCCGTCAAAACCCAGATCCTGAACGATCCGGCCATTGAGACGTATCTGGACGATTTGTGGAACGAATTGCACGATCAGCTTGCCTTAAGTGCGGCGGAAAGCGGCAGGGGACTTCGCGGAACCATTGAGGATTCCGTGCGTTCTTTGGGCGAGCGCATCGCCGCAGACATGACGTTTCGTGAAACGGCCAGCCGGTGGCTTAAGCGCGCCATCGAACAGTTCATGGTGCCGCGCCGCGAGATGATCGGCTCGTTCATCGCCGGAATGGTCATGCGCTGGCCCACGGAAACGCTGGTAAACCGGCTTGAAGTCCGCGTCGGCAAGGATTTGCAATATATTCGCATCAACGGAACGCTGGTGGGTGGCTGCGTGGGCTTGGTCATTTATCTAATCGGCGCCTTCCTCAAGCCCTGAGCGCTTTCAGCCCCGACTGGCGCCTTGCGCCGCCCGCCCACTTGGCTATGATTAGGCAAAGAACAGGCGTTCAGGTTGTTGCAACGATGGCGTTTCTCCTGTCTGGGGGATGGGCCGCGCGGGGAAGTTTCCAGAAAAGATGATGACCGTTCCTTCAAGAATGGGTTCAAGCGACGCCGAGCCCTTTCAAGCCAGCGATACAATAACAGCCCAGGCCCGCAGGGGCAGCCTTCGGCTTGCCCTCAGCCTTGGGCTGGCTTTCGCGCTGATCTGGGGAGCCCTGGTCTGGCGGGCGGACAGAATGGACCAGGATGCGGCAGGAAAAGCGGCGCTTCTGGCACAGAATTTGTCGATTGCCTTCGAGGAAAACATTGCCCGAACCATCGGCAATCTCGATCTGTCGCTTTTGCATGTCAGGCAGTCTTACGAGCGAACGCAGGGAAAGGGATTTGACGTCGAGGTCGAGCTTGAGCAGTTGCAGGCTATGCAAGGCCTGGCCTCGCAGGTGGCGGTCATCGGCGAAGACGGGCTGGTCAGGCAAAGCAGCGGCGGGCCGTTGTTGGTCAAGGCCAATGTCAGCGATCAGGACTTTTTCAAAGCGCACAAAAACGGCGATTCCGACAAGCTTTTCATCGGCCGCACTCTGGCCGATGCCACCACCTTACGCCTGTCCGTGCCCTTCTCGCGCCGTCTGCGCAAGGCCGATGGCGGTTTCGCCGGAGTTTTGCTGTTGTCGGCCGAGTCTCATCTTCTGTCGGAGTTCTTCAAATCCGTCGAAGTCGGCCCAGCCGGAACGGCCAGCGTGGCCGGGCGCGACGGCTATCTGCGCGCAGGCCTTGATCTTAACGCGGCCATCATCGATACGCCGATTCAAGACGGGCAATTATTTGCGCAACTGGCTCAAAATCCGTCTGGGCAGTTCTTCGATGAAAAGGAAGGCGGGCGCGTGATCGCCTACAGGTCCTTGATGGACTATCCCCTGATCGTCGCTGTCGGCATTCCGGTCAGGGATATGTTGGATATTCTCGGCCAGGATATGCTCCCGGAGGTTCTTGTCGGACTGCTGCTCTCCGGTCTGCTGGGCGTTGTGGGTTGGGGGGCGCGCCAGCGCCCAGCCCAGGGCGAGAAAGAGGCCCCTTTGCCCAAGGCGGCGCCAGAGCGCTTCCATAAGGTTCTGGATAGCCTGGCCGAAGGGGTTGCGGTTGCCGGTCTGGATGGCAAGATCGTCTATGCAAACCCGGCCTGGCAAGTCCTGGCGCAGGAGAATCCCGCCCTTGGCGCCCTTGGCGAAGCGGCGCCTCAGGCCGATGACGCGCTGGGCCAAGCCATCATTGAGGTGGCTTGGGGCCGCTCGTCTGGCCAGTCCGTCGATTATCCGACGCAGGGCGGAGAGGCGGCGAACGTCTGGCGCCGATTGGATATCCTGCCATTGTCCGGAGGCGGCGGCGCCTTGATGCGTTTGGCCGATATCAGCGAAAGTCGAAAATACGCCGAGGCCCAGCAGATTCTGGAAGCGCGGATCGCCCTTCTGTCAGAAGGATCGCTGACTTGGCATTGGGAGATGGGGCCGGACTACCGCTTTACCTGGCTGTCGCAGGCTTTTCAGGCGTTAACGGGGCAAGACCCGCGCACTGTCCTGGGCCGCCATGTCGAGGCGGTGACGGGCACATCCGCGCAAGAGGCCTTGGCGGGATTGCTTGACGATTTTCTGGCCTATCGCAAAATTGCAGGCTTTGAATTCTCACTTCAAGACCGGCGCGGCGCCACGCGAACCTTTTGCTTAGGCGGCGAGCCGCTCTTCAATGCCAGCGGGCAATTCTCAGGCTATCGCGGCAGCGTCCGCGATGTCACCGAGACTGGGAACGCCCAGATCGAAAGGCAGCTTTTTCTAACCCGCCTCGAGGAGTTGGAGGAGCGCAACCACGCCTTGCTGAACATACCAGGCATTGCCGCAATCATCTTGGACGGCGAAGGCAGATTGGTGGCTTGCGGGGCGGCCTTTCTTGAATTGACCGGCCTGCCTCGCGAAACGGCGCTTGGGCGGCGCCTGACCGATTGGTGCCCAGAGCCATCAGCTCAAGAGGCCCGGGAGAAACTGGCGGCGTTGAGGAATACTCCCGGCTCGTTCGAAATGACGCTGCTCTGCAACGATGCCCGCGAGGCTGACATATTGGTGAGTGGATGCGCCGCTCAGATCGGCGGAACAGCCCTGATCATGATATCGATACAAGACCTAACGGACCTGAAGAGGGCGAAAGCTTCGCTTGATGCCGCCCAGGAAAAGATCGAAGTTCTTTCGACGGCCATGATGGATTTCCTGAAGGCGGCCGGGCGCGACATCCATACGCAGCTATACAGCATCCTGGATCTGGCGCATCTGGCCCTGGCCCGAAAGGAGATGGTGCCAGGAAGAGATGTCGTTCAAACGATGAAGAAGACGGCCAAGCGGCTGCTGGCCGTTACGGGCGGCCTTATGGACATGCCCGGCTTGCAGACAGGGCAGCTAGCCCCTGCCTGGGAACGCTTCGATCTGGAACGGCTGATTGGCGAGGCGGTTGCTTTGGCGGCGGATCTGGCCAACGTCAAGGGGGTTGAACTGGTGGTTCGCATCTCGCCGGAGGTGCCGCGCCTTGTGGTCGGGGACGCCAGGCGCCTGGGCAGACTTCTGCTGGGCAGCCTGAGCCAGGCGGCCAGATGCACCGAGGCGGGCGAAATCGTTCTCCAGGTCGCCTTGGAAGGGACAAGCGGGGATCGCCCGCAGTTCCGCTTCACCATCGATTTCAGCGGAACCTGCGGCGAATCAAGCGGGTTGGAAGATGGAACGGTCATGGATATGGAGACGGGGGCGGGCGGTTCCCTCTTCAGGCCTCTGGTGATTCTGCTGGGAGGGGAGGCGGGGGCAGCGACAGCGACAGCGACAGCCGGAAAGAAAAGCACAATCTGGTTTACCCTGCCCATGGGCACGGCAAAAGCCAAGGAGCAAGCTTCTCCAATACGCCTCGGCGGGCGCAGGATGCTGGTGGTGGACGATAATCCCAGCGCAAGCGAAGCTCTGGCTTTAATGCTTTCAGAACTGGGAGGCGAGGTCGAGCGGCTGCCTTCCGGCAAGGCTGCGCTGGAAACCATCACGACTGCCTTGGCGTCGGACAAGCCGTTCGACGTTGTTTTTATCGATCAGGGGATGAAGGATGTCGAGGGTTTCGAAGCTATCATCCGAATCCGCGGCAAGTTCGGAAATGGCAAGTTTCCGCATCTCGTCTTGATGTCGGACGGTCATCTGCCCGAAAGCGACACGCCGCATCTTGGAAAGCCTGTTTTGCGCCACCGTCTGCACGAAGTGCTGGCGCAGGTGCTTGGGCTTTCGATGCAGGCAAGTGCCCAGCTATCCAGCTCGGCGCAGCTTGATCCGTCGAGCTTAAGCGGCACCAGAGTCCTGTTGGTTGAGGACAGCCCTACCGACCAACTGGTGGCCAGGGACATGCTGGAGGCGGTGGGCATGAATGTTGATACCGCTGAGAATGGCGCCGTGGCTGTCGAGATGGTTTTGTCTAACGACTACCAGATCGTGCTGATGGATGTCTTGATGCCGACGATGGGCGCCATCGAAGCGGCGCGTCGCATCCGACTTGACCAACGCTTCGCCCGTTTGCCCATCATCGCCATGACCGGCGAGGATTGGAAGGACGAGCAGGAAAAGTTCATTCAGTTCGGATTGAACGACGCCATCTTCAAGCCGGTCGATCCCGACCAGCTTTATGCGGTGATTCAGAAATGGGTGTTGGGAGTTGAGGCTCGTCCTTCCTTGCTCGATTGACCTGAAAAATGGTCGATCAATTCGACCATGCCAACGGCCAGTCCAAGCAACAGCAGGAACAAGGCCACCTTGACCATGCTGGTTTTGGGCGTTCCGGCGAGCATGGGAAGAGAGAAGGGCCTTGGCGAATTACGAGCAGCCGCCCGGCGGCTTTTTGCCACCGGCGCCGCAGCAGCCTCCACTGCAGGAGGCCGAGCCGGACTTGGAGAAGATGCGCTTGAAATGCCGCACGACAATTGCCGCCACCACGATGGCCACCGCAATGATCGCGGAAATGTCCCATGCCGCTTCGGTTGTCATAGCAGCACTCTCCCCAGGTTGACGATGATCAGGGCAAGCGTCCAGGCCAACCCCAGAGAATAGGCTACCGAGAATCCGACCCATTTCCAACTGCCCGCTTCGCGGCGTATGGCGCCGATGGTGGCCAGGCAGGGCAGGTACAGCAGGGCGAACACCATGAAGGCAAAGGCCTGGGCGGGATTCATGGTTCCGCTGATGGCGCTCATCAAGCCTTCCGATTCCTTCGACTGGGCATAAAGAACGGCATAGCTGGCGACGACGGCTTCCTTGGCCACCACGCCGGTCAGAATGGCCACGGTGTCCTTCCAGCCGAAGCCCATCGGCTCGAACACCGGGGCCACGGCCATGCCGATGCGGCCGAGGTAGCTTTTTTCAAGTTTTTCGCGGTCGCGTTCGGCGGTCAGCCTCTCTTCCTCTGATACGCGCTCGTCGCTGGCAGGTTGAGAGGCCAGTTCCGTCAGAGCCGCATCATAATTCTGGCTGAAGGTGATTTCGCGCGGGAACTCCTGCAAAAACCAGATGACGATCGAACCGACCAGAATGACGCTGCCCACCTTTTGCAGAAATCCCGCCGCATTTTCCCACATATGGAACAGCACCGCGCGGATCGAGGGCAGGCGGTAGGGCGGCAGCTCCATGACGAAAGGTTCCGGCATGGAACGCAGAACGGTCTTGCTGAACAGAATCGCTGAGCCCAATGCCGTTACGATGCTGAGCAGATACATGGCAAAGACCATGGATCCGGCATGAGCCGAGAAGAAGGCGCCCGCGAACAGCATCATGACGGGTAGTCGGGCCGAGCAGCACATGAAGGGCGTCACCAGCGAGGTGATGATGCGCGATCGTCTTCCTTCGATGGTGCGGGTCGCCATGATGGCGGGTGCGTTGCAGCCATAGCCCATGATCAGGGGAATCAGCGCCTTGCCGTGCAGTCCGAAGAGGTGCATCAGCCGGTCAAGCAGAAAGGCGCCTCTGGCGATGTAGCCGGTTTCGCTGAACAGGGCGAGAAAGAAGAAAAGAATGACCACATTGGGCAAGAAAACGATGGTGCCGCCCACGCCGGCCAGTACGCCGTTCAGCAGCAGATCCTTGATCATGCTGTCGGGAAGAATACTGCCAAGAAAACCGCTTAGGGCATCGACGCCCGATTTGATAATGTCGGTCGGATAGGCCCCCAGGGTGAACGTCGTTTCGAACATCACCCACATCAGACTTAGCAGAATGGGCAGGCCGAGCCAGCGGTGCAGAAGGATATCGTCGACCCTGGTGTGCAGCATGGCTTCGTCGGGGATTTCTGCGGAAACCGTCCTGGCCTCCATCAAAAGCCCGTGAATGAAACCATAGCGACCGGCGGCGAAGGCCAGTTCGCAACTTTCGTCATGGTGTTGCTTGAAGGTGGCGCGTTCGGTTCCGACCTGCTCGATCAGTTCCTTATGCTCTCCTTCGCGGGTGAGAATTTCGTCATCGCCTTCCAGCAGCTTGATGGCTAGCCAGCGGCTTTGCTGGGCAGACATCTCCTGGGGATGCAATTCGGTGATCTGGGCGCGCACACGTTCGATTGCCGCCTCGAGATGGGCGTCGTAGCCCACCGAAACGCTTGGATGTGGCGGGGTGGCGGGGTTGGCAATCTCCAAGGCGGCGTCGAGCAGGCGTTCCAGCCCCTCGCCCGTCGTTGCCACCGTTTCGATAACGGGGCCTCCCAGCATCGAGACCAGGGCGGTGGTGTCGATCGAGATGCCCTTGCGTCTGGCTTCGTCGAACATGTTGAGGGCATGGATTCGCGGGCAGCCCATTTCGATCAACTGGGTGGTCAGGAACAGGCTGCGGTCGAGATTGCCGGAATCAAGGATGTTGATGACGACATCCGGTCGCTTGAAATGAATGTAGTCGCGCCCGGCCTGCTCTTCGGGCGTTCTGGCCGACAGGGAATAGATGCCAGGCAGATCGACCAGCATGATTTGACGACCGCGATGTTCGATCACGCGTTCGCGCGGCGCAATGGTCACGCGCGGATAGTTGCCGACGCTTTCACGCGCATTGGCCAGTTTGTTGAAGATGGTCGTCTTGCCGGAATTCGGGTTGCCGGTCAGGGCCACGGTCAGCGTTTTGATCTTCACGTCATGCGTCATTTGTGCATCCACATCCCACGGCGCGCGAAAACGGGCATCCTCGCGCTAGCCCGGAAACCAAGGAAATTTGGCCTATCAGCTAAGGCGCAACAAAACCTTGCGCGCATCCTCGTTGCGAAGGCTGAGTTGGTATCCCTTGATGGCGTAGATGCGCGGATTGCCCATGGGGGCCGTGCGGTTGAGGCTGACCGTCGCCCCCCTGACCAGTCCCATCGCCGCCAGATTATGGCCCAAAGCGTCATCGGCGACCTTGACCACGCAGCCGCTTTGTCCGGGGCCAAGATCGGCGAGTGTCACTGCTTCCATTTGAGAATTCTGCATCTCGATCCCACTTGCTTGGGATCTGCCTTTGCTTAGACAGATCCGAATTGTTCCAATCCGCGATGCTTCCCGAACCCATTATAAAGCAAGCTCTTTCGGGAGCGTGCCCGCAGACCTTCTCAATTCTGGGCCGAGATGAGAGGCAAAGGGGCCTGCTCACCCCGTAAATTTACAGCCCCCCTCAGATGCAAGTCAAATTAAAAGTCATTCGCAACTAGCCCCCGGCCCATCCCCCCCGAAGCGCCCTAACATTTCCCGTTGTTTCCTGTTAGGATCATGGCAAATCTTTCATCGGCTCTCCTGCCCTTGCGAGGGCGGAAATTGGGGCTTATCGGGCGAAATGAGCGACTTTTGTTTTACCTCGAAGCGTTCGCAAGAATGAGTCAGCGCGATTCGGCGTTAATCTGGAGCGAGTGAATGGTTAAGGAAAAAAAGCGGCAAGCCCCGAAAAAGCCAGCCCGGCCATCGGCGCCGAAAAAGCAGATGGCTTCCGAGCCGGTCCAGGAGTCGGCCTCGAAGCGGCAAACGCCCTCGGCGACGCCAGCGGAGTCGGCTTTGCAAAGACAGGCACCCCGGATGCCGGTCCAGGAGGCGGCCCCGGAGTCGGCCCCGGCGCCCAAGTCACTGGCGGCCATGTTGGCCGAGATGGGGCAGAACAAGGGGTTTATGGCGGCAAAGACTCAAGGCGAGGGACGCGGCGCGGTCAACGGGGGAAAAGCCCTGACGGGGCAGGCGGCAGCAGAGATGGCACATGGCGCACCAAGCGCCGAAGCCCCGCCCGCTTCACTCAAGCCCCCGCCCCCAGCCCGGGATATTCTCTCGCTCATGGAAGAGGCGCCCTGGGCGAAGAAGGCGTCCTCGCGGCTGGCCAGACCCGCATCGGCGGTCAAGGAGCCGGCCCCCCCGGTGGCCTTGTGGTCCCAGGTGGCGCCTGCGACGGAAGCATTCGAAGAAAAGATGGCCGAAGAGGATAAGCCGGTTCTTCCCCATTCCCCAGCACCTGAGGCGCCTTCCCCGGCGCCCTCCTGGCAGACGCTGCTGGAAAGCCAGCCTTGGTTGCAGCGGATGCGCCCCGTCTTGCATTCTCCCGAAGTGCAAGAGCCCAAGCAGGAGCCCGGCTTGTTGGGAGATATGCTGTCTGACAAGCGGGTCTCGACCCCTCTTCAGGAACTCATCTCGCAGAAAGTCTCTGCCGATTCAGCGCCTTCCCACCTTGAGCCCCTTCCGGCTTTGGAGGTCGTGGCGCAAGATGCGAAAGAGCCCAGTCCGCCTCAGTCCCCGCCTGTCTTGGCCGATCCGGTGATGCCGCAAGCCGCTCCGGCGGCAAGCGAGGAGGAGGCGACTGACCCCAGCCCTTTTTCCGAACCGTCTGAGGCCTCTTTGGCGGCTGAAAAGCCCTTGGAAAAGACGGTCTCGGACGATTTGGAACAGCTTGATGAACCGGAGCGGCAAGCCGAGAAGGCTCCTGCTTTGCTGGCCGATTTGCTGGCCAACGCCAAGTCGGCGGCACCCGCCCATGCGCCTGCACCCAGTCCTGTCCCAAAGCCAATAACCGCCAAATCGCCGCCTAAGCCCGATTCAATTTTGCGCGAGCCGGAGCGCAAGGAAATTCCAGTCGAGGATCTGCTGGGCGGCGTGATCAGTCTGTTCGGTGCGGGTGTGAAGGGGGTCTCATCGCTCTTCAGGCGCAAGTCGGGCGCACGAAAGTGACGCCCGGTTTCTGATGGGCGCAAAGAGACAGGAGTGCGTGTCATTCTCATCTAAGGTGGAAAGCTGGACACGGGGTTTCTTTTGTGATTAACCACTCTGGCCGTGCGGGGTGACTCTCAGGGCCTTGATGCATTGAAACCAGAGGAAGACATGCCCTCACAGGGAGTCTTGGAATCGCAGCGCAACTCGCTGTATCTGCTGTCTGCCGTCTGCATGATCTGCATGACGCTGGCGGTGGCCGTGCAGCCCTTGTTCCTGCGCAACGTTCTCAATATTTCCTTCGAGCAGGCCGGTTTCATCAACGCGAATGTGCAGGTGGTGACAGAGATCCTCGACATTTTCGTCGTGGGTTACCTGGGCTACTGGTCTGATCGCATCGGCCGCGTTCGCATCATCGTATTCGGCTTTCTCGTCGCAGCCCTGGGGGCCTTCATCGCCCCCTTCAGTCTGCCCTTCGGCCAGTTGGCGGGCAGCGCCCTGGTCGTCTATTACCTCTCGCGCATCATCATGTCGTTGGGCACGGGTGCGGTATGGCCCCAACTTTCAGCCCTGGCGGGCGATTTCAGCGACAGCTCGAACCGGGCCCGGCTGATGAGCAATACGGCCTTCATGATGGCCTTCGGCGTCACCCTGGTCTATGCCGTGCTGATGCAGATTCCCAATTACGCCAGCGTCTACACCACCATGCTGTTGACGGCCGTCATCTCGTTGCTGGGCGCCTGGCTGGCCAAATCCTGCCTGGTGGACGTCGCGCCTCGGCTGGAGGACAAGTCCATTCCCTGGAAGCGCGTCTGGAGACTGGTGCGGGCCGAGCGCCATCTGCGCCTTGCCTTCACGACCTCGTTCTTTGCCCGCAGCGACATGGTTTTCGTCGGTCTGTTCTTGATGTTGTGGTTCATCTATTTCGCCGATCTGGTGGGCATGACGCAGGAAGCCGCCGCGGCAAGGGCAGGACAGTTGATCGGCGCCCTGGGTGTTGCGGTGATGGTTTCCATCCCGCTATGGCGCATGTTCATCGAGCGCCAGGGGCGCACGAAGGCGATCATTCTGGGCATGGCGCTGTCGGGCCTGGGCTTCCTGTTGCTGGGTTTCATGGTCAACCCTTTCAATTGGTTCATCGTTTTGCCGGTGGTGCTGGTGGCGGCGGGACAGGCGGGCTGCTTTGTCGCACCGCAGATTCTGACCGTGGATTACGCGCCCCGCGACCTGCTGGGATCCGTGCTCGGCGCCTTCAACGTGGCGGGCGGCATCGGGATCATTCTCTTTGTTCAGGTGGGCGGACTGCTCTTTGACATGGTCGGTCCGCATGCCCCATTTTTGTTTACAGGCGTGGGCAATCTCCTTATTCTGGCCTACGCCGTTTGGGTTCAAAGGCTTGACCGGGAAGCGGGCCGCGAGGATGAAGAAGTCGCGGTTATGGGCGATGCCGACCCACAAAGCCAGGAACTTTAGGTTGAATCCAACTCAAGCCATATCGTCGGAGAGGACATCATGCCGAGCGTAATTTTTGGATTGCTCACCGTGGCCTTGGGGCTTTGGGGACTGACGGCCTGGTGGTGGTCGGTTACCGAGTTTTTGCGCGGCGCCCTTCCGCTCGCCCTGATTTTCCTGGGTTTGGTGGCTTTGGCGGCGGGTGTTCGCACTGTCCGCAAGCCGGGCGGCAAGGCGACAGGCAAGGCTGAGGCCGAGGAAGATATCTGATGAGGGATTTTACGGACGATACGGACGAGGCGGTTGAGCCGCAGGTCTGTTCGAAGGATCTGAAAAAGTATTTCTTCGTCATTGGCGTGGTGGCGCTGGTCGTGCTGTTTGGCGCTTACGCCTATCGCCAATCGACGGGTGGCGGCGTCAGCTTCAGCAAGCTTCTGGCGAATTTGGGTGGTAATCCCGCCGTCAACCTGCCGGTTCAGGGCAATCAGGCGGGTGCTGGCGGGGCGATGTCCCTGCCGGTGGGCGTTCTCGCAGCACCTCCGTCGGGAGCTGGCGGGCTGGCGACTATGCCGCCGATGGTCGAGACGGGCGGCGGCCAGGCTGCTGACTGGGCGGGGTCTCCCGATTTTTCGTCGGTTGCGAGCTTGCTGCGCAACAGTGTGGTCAGTGTCACGGCAGCTTCGGGCGGTCAGGGCGTTGCCGAGCCTTTGTCCCCGACCGGCGTGTTTCCGGACGGCCAGTTCCGTTTCGCCACCCCCATGGCGCGCGCCGTCGAAAACATGGGATCGGGCGTCATCATCCGCAGCGACGGATATATTCTCACGAACTACCATGTCGTGCGCGGCGCCAATTCCGTTTTCGTCAATGTGCTGGATGATTTTGCGGCGACGCGCTATGCGGCCGACATCGTGAAGATGGACGAATCGCTCGATCTCGCCCTGCTGAAGGTGACGCCCAAGACACCATTGCATGCCGCCGTATTGGGCGACAGCGATGCCGTTCGGGTGGCGGACGCTGTTCTGGCGATCGGCAGCCCCTTCGGGCTGGATATGACGGTCAGCCGAGGAATCATCTCGGCCAAGCGCAAATCGCTGGTCATCGAGGGGGTTACGCACACCAATCTCTTGCAGACCGATGCCGCGATCAATCAGGGCAATTCCGGCGGGCCTTTGGTGGCGCGCAACGGCGCCGTGATCGGCATCAATACGGCGATTTACACGCCGACCGGCGCCTTCGCCGGAATCGGTTTCTCGGTGCCCAGCAATCAGGCCAAGCTGTTCGCCATGGACGAGTTGAACAGCCTTCCCGTCTCGACGGTTGAAGGCCCGTCGATGGGGCTGGTGGCCTTTCAGGGCCCGCAGGGCAACGCCGCATTTGGGCAACAGCAGATGGGGGGCGGAGCCGTCGGCGCCGCTGGCCCGCCGATCATGGCTGGCGTGACCTCGCCGCACCGTGACGGACGCCAGAACATGGTCTGCACGAATTGCCACGACCTGATTGGTGGGGCTGGACAAAGGACCGTCGCTGGTCAGGGCCAGTCGATGATGCCCGTGGCGGCGCCCGTGGGCGCTGTGCCGCCGCCGATCATGGCGGGCATCGCTTCACCGCATGCCGATGGCCGCGAGAAGATGGCCTGCACGACCTGCCACACGCTGCTGCCCGCCAGGGCCGGGGTGGTCGCGATGCCGGGACCGGGCGTTGGCGGATCGCCTTATCAGTTCGCGCAACCTCCGGCGAGTTTGGCCATGAATGTCCAGGCTGGGGCCGGAACGGGCCGCGCGGGCGGCATGGCTCCGGATATGCCGGGGCCGGGCGGCAGCACGAATATGCTGGGGGCTTATCTGCAAGCCATGCAGCCCTTTTTGGCGCAAAAGCTGAATCAGCCGGCGGGACGCGGCGTTTTCGTCAGCGGCGTCGTTCCCGATTCTCCCGCCTTCGCGGCGGGGCTGAAGGCGGGCGACATCATCTTGAAAGCCGATGGTCGGCCGGTCAAGGCGCCCACCGACATATCCGCGCAACTGACGGCGATGGCGGATGGCAGACCGGTTCGGCTGGGCATTCTTAGGGATGGCGAGCCGCGTAATCTCGATATCGCTCCGTCTGTGATGGGCCGCGTGGCGGCTTTGCAGGGAGCGCCCCAGACGGGAACGGCGATGCCGCAGGCCGGAATGGCGCAACAGCAGATTCCGATGATGGGCGCGCCTGCGCCGACCATGCCGCAGGCAAGACCTGTTGTGCCCAGCGAGTTCAGTTGGCTGGGGATCGAGATCGAGAGCTTTCAGCAGGTGCCGGGCGCCGTCGGCGCTCCTCAGGGGACCATGCTGAAGGGTGCCTCGATCGCCGAGGTCAAGCGCGGATCGAAGGCTCAGGTTAACGGGCTGGCGGCAGGCGATGTCATCTTGGAAGTGAATAACCGTCCGGTTGGCAATGCGGCCCAGTTGGATCAGTCGATCAAGGGCTCGGCAGTGGGGCAGCCGGTGCTTATCAAGGTTCACCGGAACGGGCAGGAATTTTTTGTCGTACTCTGACGCCTAAGGGCGAATTCAGCAGCAGGGATGGCGATGACCAGAGATGTGAATGACGCTACGGATTCAAGGCCGCCCTTAGTAAAAGGGAAGGGGCAGGGCCGTGCTGCGTCGCATCCGGCGGCGGAGGAAGGCCTGCCCGCCGATGGCGTGTGGGGTGATCTGCTGCAGGCCTCTCCCTGGTCCAACCGGCCATTCCGCGGCCTGCGCAACGCGCCGATGCTGCCCTTCGCCGAAGCCGAGATGACGAAATCGCCTCCCATCGGGTCCGAAATTTGGGATCCGGGTTGGTCGGGGGATGATAGCGAGAAGGAAACCGATCAGGCGTCAGCCGAGGTAGAGATTCGGGTCGATATCGACGCGGCGCCCGCCACGGTCATCGACATCGAGGTTGACATCGAAGTCGAAGCTGCAGCTTCGGAGCCAGAGCGAGAAGCAGAGCCCGAGCCTGTCGTGGTTGTCGTGGAGCCAGAGGTCGTGGCCGAAGAGCCCGAACCCGAGCCCGCCCCCGAACCTGTCGTGGTTGTCGTGGAGCCAGAGGTCGTGGCCGAAGAGCCCGAACCCGAGCCTGTCGTGGTTGCCGTGGAGCAAGAGGTCGTGGCCGAAGAGATCGAACCCGAGCCCGAGCCCGTTCAACCGGCGCCACCGCCCGTGGTGGAGACGATGGCAGCCAAGAAGCCGGACACGTCACCCGCCGCCGCCCCGGTGGTGCCTGCAAAAACGGCTGAAGTCAAAAAGGAAGCCGTTAAGAAGGCCGCATCAGCGCTGTTGGCAAAGCCTGCAGGCGTCAAGTCGCAGGAAGTTCCCGTCGAGAATTTGCTGACGGGTGTGGTGACGCTGGTTGGCAGTGGTGTTGGCAGTGTCGTGGGATTGGCCGCCTTTGCGGGGGCCTCGGCAGCAAGTGCGCTGGGCTTTGGCGCAAAGAAGCAGAAGCATTCCCCAGGCAAGGCGAAGAAATAGGATAGCGACGCTGATCAGGATCAGGACCGGGGGGCAAATCGCCCGGGGCAACGGAAAACAGGGAAGGATAGGCAAATGAGCGGAAACAAGCTTTTGTTGGGAATCGATTTGGGCACGTCGCATACGGCGATCATGTCGAACCGCGGCGCCAAGGGCTTGGTGCGCTCGGTCGTCGGCTATCCCAAGGACGTGATCGGGCTGAAGCTTTTGGGGCGTCCCTATGTCGTGGGCAACGAGGCTTATGACCTGCGCTCTTACCTCGATCTGCGCTATCCGCTCGAAGATGGCGTCCTGGCCGAGAATGGCGAGCGCGACATCGAAGTGGCGCGCCACATGCTTTCACATGTCATCAAGATGGCCGATGCCAAGCCGGATGACGAAGTTTACGCTGTGATCGGCGTTCCTGCCCGGGCGACGGGATCGAACAAGTCGCTGCTGCTCAAGATGGCCCAGGAAGTGGTTCATACCGCGATGGTGGTTTCTGAACCCTTCATGGTCGCCTACGGCCTTAACAAGCTGCTGAACGCCATCGTCGTCGATATCGGCGCAGGTACGGTCGATCTGTGCGCGCTCAAGGGAACCGTTCCGGCGCCCGAGGATCAGGTAACGCTGACCAAGGCGGGCAATTATGTCGACGAGCGCTTGCAGAACGCCATTCTCGAGCGCTATCCCGACATTCAGATGAACGTCAACGTCGCCTGCGCCATCAAGGAGGCGCATTCCTTCGTGGGCTCGCCCTCAGGCCCCGTGGTGGTCGATCTGCGCGCCGCAGGAAAGCCCGTGAGCTGCGACGTCACCGACGCCTTGAAGGTGGCGTGCGAAGCGCCCTTGCCGGACATCATCGAAAGCATTCAGACCCTGATTCAGACATTCCAGCCGGAATATCAGGAAATGGCGCTGAAGAACATCATCGTCGCCGGTGGTGGGTCGCGCATCAAGGGGCTGGCTTCGTACATCCAAAATAGCCTGCGCGCCTATGGAAACGCCGAAGTGGTGTGCGTGACCGACCCGACCTATGACGGTTGCCGCGGCGCTTTGCGCTTGGCCGAAGAGCTTCCGCCCCAATATTGGGGACAACTTGGAGAGATCGCTGGCTGATTTCGGTCTGGGCGGGCGCACAGCCCGCCTTGAGACTGGGCGCTTGCAGGCGGAGTAGGAGGTAACGTGTTTTCGCTGTTGTTCTATTTGATTGCCGGTGCGGTGATCGTTTTCTTTGCGTCGGCGAACGCGCACCTCGTCGTGGTCAATCTGGGCCTGGTCATGTTGCAGACGCCCCTGTTCGTCATCATGGGCATTTGCTTCTTCTCGGGCTTCGCGGTGGCGGTGATCACGGCGCTGGCCAAGACATCGCTGGGTCGCAGGAAACGTCCGGCGGGCAAGGATTTCATGACCAAGCGAGCCAACGGCAAGGACATCGTGCCCAGAATTCACTGAGCGTTTGACATGGCCGTCCCGATCTTGCCCCGTTTGGGCAGAAAAAGCGGGCGCGTCCCCAGGAGCAGGCAATGAGATATACCAATTGCGTGACTTGTTCGAAGACCATCGGCTGGGTCGGTCTGGCCGTCAACACGGTCATGCTGTTCATGAAGGCGTTCATCGGCCTTGTCGGCGGCTCGCAGGCGATGCTGGCTGACGCGCTCTATTCGCTGAAAGACATGGTCAACTCGCTGACCGTGATCATCGGCACCTCGGTTTCCAGCAAGCCTTTGGATGCCGAGCATCCCTACGGCCACGGCAAGGTGGAATTCATCCTGTCGATGGTGGTCAGCGTGGTCTTCATCGGCCTGACCGGCTATTTGCTGGTGCATGCCGTGCAGATCTTGTTCGACGAGGAACGCCACCGCACGCCGCATCTGATCGTTTTGTGGGCGGCCATCGTGGCGGTCGGCGTCAATCTGGCGATGTATTACTATTCGCGCTGTGTTGCGATCGAGACCAACAGCCCGATCGTGCGCACCATGGCCAAGCACCATCACGGAGACGCCACTGCTTCGGGCGCCGTGGCACTTGGCATCATCGGCGCCCACTATCTCAGCATGCCCTGGATCGATACGGGTGTCGCCATCTGGGAGGCCATCGACCTTCTGCTCCTAAGCCGCGTCATTTTCATGGATTCCTATCGCGGCCTGATGGACCATTCGGTGGGCGACGTTCTGTGCAATCGCATCATCGATGCGGCGCGAGCGGTCGAAGGGGTCAAGGGCGTCATTCATCTGCGCGCCCGTTATGTCGGCCAGGAAATCTGGGCCGACATGATCATCGCGGTCGATCCCGAGGAGACCATCGAACGGGCGCACGACATCTGCGAGCGGGCCAGGGACGAAGTCTGCGGCAAGGTTCGCCTGATCGCCTCGCTTCACATCAGCGCCGAGGCGCGCGACAGCGTGGACGAAGCGCCGCACATCTCCAACAGTCCTTTGGAATACGACGAAGTCATGATGACGCGGGCCTAGAGATACATGGCCGGCGTCCTATCCGTTCTGGTGTTTATCGCCGTCTTCGCCGCCATGTTCAGAGAGGTGGTGGCCGGGCATGTAGCCGTGCTGGCCGGTGCTGCCGCATTCTTGTTGATCGGAAGCTTAAGCGGCGGCTATACGCTGCAAATGGCGGTCAATTCGATTTATTTCGAGACCTTGGCGCTGATTTTCGGCATGTCGGCGATGTCGGCGCTGATCGCCAAGTCGGGCCTGTTCGTCCATCTGGCCGAGGGTATGGCCGAGCATTCGCTGGGCAACGGCTGGTGGGTTCTGGTGATGATGTCCCTGGTCACCTATGCGATCGCGCTGGTCACCAACAATATCGCCACCATGGTGATCATCCTGCCCATTACCTTGAACATCTGCCGCCGGGTCGAACTCAATCCCGTTCCTCTGATCATCGTGGAAATCGTCGCGGCCAATCTGGGCGGGGCCTCGACCATGATCGGCGATTTCCCCAACATGATCATCGCTTCGGCGGGCGTGCTGCACTTCAATGATTTCATCTCGGGCATGATGGTTCCCTGCCTGGTGCTTTTGGCGCTGACGCTGGTCTTTTTCGAATACCGGCTTCCAAAATGGCGCTCCAAGCCCAAGCCGATTGCCTCGCGGGCCGACGACGCAGATCACATCTTCGGGCACCCCACCGTCGACCAGAATCTGTTGCGCAAGGGGCTTTTCATTTTCGGCCTGGCTTTGGCGGGTTTTGTGCTGGCCGGAACCATCGATGTGCGACCGGGTTGGATCGCCTTCGTGGCGGGACTGGCCGCCCTTGTCTTCGGCGGCTTCAAGGAGGACGACATCTTCCAGGCCTGTGGCGGGCACGATATTCTCTTCTTTGTCGGCCTGTTCGTGATGGTGGGCGGGCTGACCGCGGTGGGCGTTTTGGATTGGTGCGTCTTTGCCATCGATTGGTTGGGCGGCAGCAGCACAGTCTTTCGTACCCTTGCTTTTCTTTGGCTGGTGGCGGGCCTCACGGCCTTTATCGGCGGCAGCACCTCGGCGGCATTGTTTGCGCCGGTTGCCGCCTCGCTGGTGACGGCCACAGATCCGCAGACGGCCTGGTGGGCCTTGTCGCTGGGCATCCTGGCTGGGTCTTCGGGCGCGCTTTCCGGCGCCACCTCGGGGTCGCTGGCCGTCAGCCATTACGAGCGTTTCGTTAAGCGTCATCCGGAGCTTCTGAAAATGATTCCGGCAGGACAAGGTTTGGGGCACAGGGAATATGCCAGGTGGGGAATGCCCATCATGGCGCTTTTTCTTTGCTTCTCCACCCTGTACATTGTATCTGCTTTAAACTGACGAACGCCGCGCCCGAGACCGGGTGTGGTGTCGTCGGCATTGAGTGAACTCGAACGGCAAGTGGACGATCATGATTGAGACCGGCGAAACAACGGGCGATCTTCCCAAGAACACCATCGTCTTTTGTAAAAGACCGTGGAAGCTTCCGGTTGCCGTCATGGCGGTCTTGGTGTCGCTCACCTTCGCTTGGGGCGCCTATGTCATGAACACCTATGAAGAGGATGACCTCTTCTCGGGCGACGACATGACCGTGACGCAGTTTCTGTTCCGCTCGGTGGCGCAGCCCGATGTCCGTCGTCTTTATTACAGCGTGCCTCCGGCTGTGGTCGGTGTCAGCGGCGGCGGCGTGAACGCCGTCGTTCAGGGCTCGGGCGCGCTGGTGGGCGCCAATGGCTATGTGCTGACGACGCTGCACACGGTGGCCAATCTGCCGCAGATCGAGATTCATGTCAGCACGGGGCGCGGCGTTCAGCGTTTTCCGGCTCAGATCGTGAAGACCGAGCCGGCCCATGATCTGGCTCTGCTCAAAATGATGAGCCCCGAGCGCTTCTTGCATTTCAGGCTGGCGCCGACGCAGGGCATGGCGGTCGGCCAGCCCGTCTTCGCCTTCGGCCAGGGCATGCGGGGCAATCCCGTGATTCGCCAGGGCGGCTTGATCGCCACCGATGCGCCGCTCTCCTCGGGCGGCATGACGATCTCGCATCTCCTGCGCACCGATGCTGTCTATAGCTGGGAGCAGAATGGCGGCCCCCTGGTCAATGCTCAGGGCGAGCTGGTGGGCATCAATATCGCAGTCAAGGGACCAAGCGGCGGCATCGAGGGCTTTGCCATTCCGGCGCATATCGCCCTGGCTCATTTTCAAGATGTCCTCAAGTTCAAGATGGGCGGGCGCGCCGTGGCTCCGCAGGGAACCAATCAGCAGGCGGTGGGCATGGCCCAGCAGAATGCGGCGGCCCCCCAGGCGGTGCCTGCTGCAGCGGGTGCGGCGGGCTGGTGGTCGAAGGCCAAGGCGCAGGTGGGCGGACAGGCCCCGGCCCCCGGCTATGGCGTCAATGTCGCCCTGCCCACGGCGGGGGGCATCGGGCTGATCAATGCCCCCAATGGCGGCCAGTTGCTGTTTGATCGCGATCACAGCGGTGGCCTGCGCATTGCGGGTTATCCGTTGTCCGACGTCTTCGGGCTGGCGCTGCTGGCTCTGGCTGCGGGAATTACCGGCGGCATGATGACGATGGGCGGCGGCGTTCTTCAAGTTGCGGGCATGATGGCCTTTTTTGGCTATGGCATGTATCTGATCCGCCCCGTGGCCTTTCTGACCAATGTCGCAGTCTATGGCGCCGCGTCTTTGCGCAATTCGAAGGCCGGGTTGGTCGAGTGGGACAAGGTGAAGAAGCTGGCTCCCTGGGGCGTTGCCGGTGTCGTTCTCGGCTATTTCCTGGGCAATGCGATGGGTGACGGCAGTATCGCCATCCTGCTGGGCGTCTTTGCAATGGCCATGGCGATGAAGGCGGTTCACGAAATCGCCTATGCGGATCGGGCCCCTGGGACGAAGGCCGATGCGCTTGACGCGTTCATCGGAGACGATGCACCCGATCAGAAAACCGGCGAGGCCGAGGCCAAACCGGCCATCGATATTCCCGAGGGCCATCTGCGTTCGGCCGTTCTGGGTCTGCCGATGGGCTTGGTCAGCGGCATTCTGGGCATCAGCGGCGGCGTTATCGAAGTGCCCCTGCAACGCTATATCGGTCGCACCAGCCTGCAGAATGCCATCGCCAACAGCTCGGTCCTGGTTTTCTGGGCCTCGGTTGCCGGAACGCTGGTTTCCTTCACCCATGGCATCAGCCGTGGCCTGATCGACTGGCAGGCCCCGATCGTGTTGGCGCTCTTGATGATTCCCGGTGCCTATGCGGGCGGCATTCTGGGCGCCAAGTTGATGCGCGCCTTGCCGGTGGTGACCCTGAAATCGATCTATGCCGTCATCATGGCGGCGATTGCCGTGAAGATGCTGTTCGCGTCATGAGGCGGCAATCCGGCCACATGCTGAACGGGGGCGGGGTGCCATGGCGATGATCCCGCCCAAGCTGCTTTTGCCCCTGGTCATCGGCCTGACTGCGGCGACCGTGGTCTTTCTGACTCGCAAGGGAAACGAGCCCAATCCTGCCGCCACTATGGCGCAACCGGCGCAGGCCGTTCAGATGGCCCAGCCCTTTGCGCCTCCGCCTTCGGCGGCGTTGCCGGGAGATCTGGCCCAGATGGGTGCGCAGAGCGCCGAGCCGATGCCCCTCGAGCCCACGGTTCCCAATTACATCCCCCGCAATCTGCGGCTGTTCGAGGGACATTGGCAAGGCATGGACGGGCGCCTGCTGACCGACGAGCTTTCCCAGAAACTGCGCTTTCCCAAGGGGTTGCAAGGCATCCTGCTGGGCGAGGTCACCTTGAATGCCGCGCGTTCCGGCCTTCTGGGCGGCGACGTCATCATCAAGGTCGAAGGCATTCCCGTGCCGACGATCGAGGAATGGCAGCGCGTCTCGCGCGATCTGGCCAACCGCAACGAGGTGCTTTTGACCGTTCTGCGCAAGGAAGGCGGGGTCAGCCTGGATATCACCCGCGCCAAGCGCTCGACGCAGCGCATGGGCCTGCCCTATGACGGCACGGGACAAAGCGGCAATGGCATCGTCATGCGGACGCTGAATCTGGTCTTAAGGGCCGATAATACGGTAGGTTTTGTGCAGGTCGAGGCCGCTCCCATGATCCTGGCTGGCGATCCGCGTCCGCATCCCGAGCGGGGTCCGTGCACGAGTTGCCACCCCATTGGCAAGGGGCTCGAATTGACACCTGACCCAGATTTGATAAGTTTGCCCCCCCCCGTCATCTCACAGCGGCAAGTCGCGAGAACGGGCCCTCCGCACGAAAATCGCGGGCCCTGCGAAGCATGCCACGTGATACAGTAGCCGGGCTTTGGAGAGTAACATGCTGAAAAAGACCACGGAATTGATGGATGATGTTGGCCTCTACGCCCATTACGGCGCCAAGGTCGTTGGGCGGCTGGCAGACAATCTGGTGTCGGCCTTCAGCAACGCCTTTACGGTCGAAGGCGACATCCGCCTGACCTATTACCGCCAAAAGGGGATCAACAGCGCCAAAAGCGGTCGCTACGAGCAGGCGATTCCCTTGCTGGAACAGGTGGCGGCGCAAAATCCCAATGACGGCGAGATTCCCCTGTATCTTGGGGTTTCCTACGTGCGCACGGGCTCGGTCGAGGATGGTATCGAACTGCTGGAGAAGGTGGTGGCGACCGACCCGGCCAATATGAAGGCCGCGACGATCCTGGGCCTGGCCTATGTCCAGGCCAAGAAATACGAGATGGCGGTGCCTTTGCTCGAGAAGGTGGCCAAGGCCAATCCGGCCAATTTCAATGTCCGTTTCCGCCTGGGTGTCGCCCTGGACAATCTGGGCCGCTTCGAAGCGGCGATCGATTGGTTCAAGGCGGCGCTGGAACTGCGGGCCGAGGATGCCAAGACGCTGCGCGCCATCGCTTATTGCTATGAGCAGATGGACATGCACGACGAAGCGCTGCCCTACCTCAAGAAAGTGAATGAAATCGATGCCGCTGCCTCATGACATAAGGCGCTGATCCCATGAAAACGGCCGCCAACGAAGAATCGAATGTCCGCTCTCTGCGCCGGGTGCGCAAGGACGAGGAGCTTCTGAGCCAGCTTTACGTGGTCGATACGCCCTCGACCGAGCCGGATCGGCGCACCGTGCGCATCGCCTTGATTCTTTCCATCGTGGCCGTGCTGGGCTTGGTGGCCACCCTTTTTCTGCGCTATAACACCTTCATCACCATGCGCGAGGAAGTGATCGCCAAGCACTCCAATCTGGATGCGGCCATTCAGCGGCGCGAAAATCTGTTCGGCAACCTGGTCATGCTGACGCTCAGCCACGCCTCGCTGGAACATTCGATTTTCGGCCACACCTCGGACAAGCGGGCGCAGAGCCTGGGGGCGGATGCCGACAAGGCGGGTGCCTTGGCCGGGCTGGAGAAGATGCTGGGCGGCGGTGGATTGAAGGCGATGGATACCGGCGCCTTGTCGGGCATGCTGGGCCGCCTGATGGCGGTGGTCGAGCAGTATCCCAACATTCAATCAGCCGAAACCTACAAGCAGATGATGAACTCGCTGGTCGATATCGAGGATCGGGTACTTGCGACCCGCAACGACTACAATAATTCGGCGTCTCTTTACAACGCGGCGATCACGAAATGGCCGTGGGATTATTTCGCCTATCTGACGGGTTTCAAGCGCTTTGACTATTTCCAGCCGGGAAGCGAGCGCGCGGCACCCATCATCTCGAAGGATATGATCAAGACGCTTCTTCCCTCTGACCAAAAGAATGGAGAAGGCCAATGATTTGGGAAGCCTTGTTCAAGGGTAGCATCATCATCGGATTCACCCAGGGCATCATGACCCTGATGGACAAGGTGATGGCTGAGGAAATCCTGCCGCACCGCATTTACACCACGGCGGATGCCGCCAGGCTGCTTTCGATGGACAGGCCCGACGTGATCAATCTGCTGCGCAGCAAGGAGATCAAGGGCCGCCTTGTTGACGGCAATTACCGCATCGCGGGCAGCTCTATTTTGGAATATATCGGCCGATGAGATTTCAAAACTGCAAAAACTGTCGCGAGGAAGTCATTTGGTGGGCGTTCTTCGTGAACATCGCCCAGACCATCTTCAAGGGCATTCTGGGACTGCTGAGCGGCAGCGCCGGTCTTTTGGCGGATTCGCTGCATTCCGGGGCCGATGTGGTGGCCAGTGCGGTGACCATGTTCAGCATCAAGATGTCGTCCAAGCCGGCGGATAGCAAATATCCCTTCGGCTACGGCAATATCCAGTACATCTCGTCGGCCATCGTGGGCATGATCTTGCTCTTCGGGGCCATTTTCCTGATGTATGAATCGGTGTTGAAGATCATCTCGGGAAATATCGAAGCTCCCAGCATCATCGCCGCCGTGGGTGCAGCGGTGACCATCATCACCAACGAGCTGATGTACCGCTATCAGGTCTGCGTGGGCACCGAGAACAACAGCCCGGCCATTATCGCCAATGCCTGGGACAATCGCTCCGACGCCTTGTCGTCGGCGGCGGTTCTGGCTGGCGTGGTCGCCTCGGTGATCGGCTTTCCCATCGCCGACGTTCTGGCCGCGATCGGCGTTTCGCTGCTGGTCGGCAAGATCGGCATCGAGCTGATTTCCGAATCGGTCAAGGGTCTGATGGATACCTCGGTCGATGTCGATATCCTGAAGACGGTCTGGAGCATCTGCATGGATGACGAGAACGTCCAGAACATCTATTTCCTGCGCGGACGCAATGTCGGCGAGGAAATCCATCTGGACATTCGTTTGCGCGTCTCTCCCGACATGAAGGTGAAGGACAGCACGGCGGTGGCCGAAAGCCTTAAGGCCCAAATCCAGGATGAAATCCCGCATGCGCGTGAAATCCGGCTCTTTGTCAGCCCCGCTGCGATGGAAGAGGCGCTTCCTGCGTGATCAAGCACAAACAGACGTCTGAAGACGACGATCTCGGCCCGCCCGACCGGCCGAAGATTTCCGGGATGTCGCTGCTGGCCGCCATGGCGGTCTTCCTGGTTTTTCTTGTCCTGTTGGCCCTTCTTCCCGGTCAGTTTGGCCAAGTGGCGGGTGTTGTCAGGAATGAACTCGACATTCCCGCCATGGTCAATTTCGGCGCTGCTGGCGCACCGCCCGCTCCGGCGCTTGCGCCTGGAGCAACGGGAGCGGCGGTGCCGGTGGCGATGCCCGGTCTCATTCCCTTTTCGCCGACCAAGCCGCAGCCTTTCGGCGGGCGGGTGACCCAGGTGGCGAGTCTGGGCGCCGATGTCGGCTGGGGCCAGATGCATATCTGGGTCAATGAAGGATCGGCCCTGCGCGAAATATCCCTGGCACCACTTTGGTATCTTCAGCAGGTGGGATGCGGAAACCTTGAGAATGCGCGGGTCAATGGCGCGGGTTTTCAGTTCGATCCCTCGCGTCCCAATGCCGAGCTTTATGCGAAATACGTCATCGTGGATGGCCAGAAGTGTCTTCTGCGCGACGATGAGGGATTGGCCCTGTGGGGCAATCCAACCCGATGAGCTGGGTAAAGGACTTCCAGCGTGACCAAGTTTGAGGCATGGCGCAAACGCTTTGGCCGGGCAACGCTCGGGACCTTGCTGCTGGCTGCGCTGATCGCTGCGGGACTTTTTTGGGGCAAGTCGCCGATCCTGTTCGAGATTACGGACTTTTCCTCCTTGCGTCGGGCCGAGGGCGTGATGCTGGGGCGCATGCCGCTTCCCACCGAGCCGTCGGTCATAGGTCCGTTCGAGAATTTCCTGAAACCGGCGCCGCGCTACAAGCTGATGTCGATCAAGCATATTCCGCCGATCACGCCGGGCGGCGGCATGCCGCATCCCTATGTCGGGGATTGCCTGAACTGCCATTTGATCACGGGGGGCGCCCCTGCGGGCTCGCAGTTCAAGACTCCGGTGGGCGCCGTGCTTGAGAATTTCTCGCGCGTCCATAAGCTGGGCCCGCCGATTCTACCTGTCTCGCAGCAGCCGCATCCCCCGGCCGGGCGCTGCATCAAATGCCACGACATCGTGGTCAAGGTGCCGCTGGACCCCAATCCGGGTGTGCGCTGGCGACTTTAATTGCTCAGTTTGGACTGCCGTCCGCTTCAGCTAGGGGAACGCCATAAAGCTCGAGTCTGTGGCCGATCAGGCGGAACCCCATTTTCTTGGCGATTCGCTTTTGCAGTTTCTCGATTTCGTCGGAATGGAATTCGATAACCGTTCCGGTGGTATTGTCGATCAGATGATCGTGGTGCAGGGGCGTTTCCGGCTCGAAGCGCGAGCGCCCATTGCCGAAATCATGGCGCTCCAAAATATTTTTATCCTGGAAGAGGCGCAGGGTCCGGTAAACGGTCGCTAAACTAATTTTAGGATCAATCAAAGAAGCGCGGCGGTGCACCTCCTCGACATCGGGATGATCCTGCGCCGCCGACAGAACACGGACAATCAACCGCCGTTGTGCCGTCATTTTTAAATGGTTCTTTTTGCATAGCTCGTCTATCCGTGAAGTCACGTACCCCCCCCCCCCCCCCCCCCCCTAGTCCAGAGGTTGTCTTTGCAGGCTTTCTTTTTTATTTGTCTCATGAGTGTAAAAGCCAGTCGAGAAAAAGTTTCAGTTGAGGGAAGTTTCTCTCTTAGCGCCCTTTTTTCAAGGAGATAGGGCTAGGGGGGGATTGCGCACAGTATAAAAATCGATAATATGGTTTTATAGGGATTTTAGACTGCGTCTCGAACCAATTTGAGGATGGGAACTATGGTCAATCAGGCAATCAACGGGGCCGCCGCCAAGGTTGCGGCTGCGCCTGCGGCTCCTGCGGCTGCCGCTGCGGAGATCGAGCGCGAGGCCGTGCAGGCGAAGGTCGTCGGCGCCAAGGCCGGGGCCACCAAGGCCGTGGCGGCCAAGCAGGTCGCTGCGGCGCCTGCCGCTGCAGGCGAAATTGAAAATGAAGTCGTTCAGGCCAAGGTTGCCGGTGCCAAGGCTGGCGCCGCCAAGGCGGGAGCCGCCAAGGCTGGTGCCGCCGTTGCTCCCGTTGCCAAGGGCACGATGGCAGCGCCTGTCGCCAAAGCGGCGGCTGTTGGTGGAAAGACCAAGGCGGTGACGGCAGTCGCGGCTGCAGCACCTGCTGCTGCCGGTGTGGCGCTTTTGCCTGCGGCCAGTTCGGTCAGCCCGATCGCTGCGGCTTCCACGGGCAGCGCGTTGCTGACCGGCAAGGGCGTTTGCCTGGGGCTGGGCCTTGGGCTTGGCGCCTGGGGGCCGCTGCTGCTTGGCGTGGCCGGTCTGGCTGGCGCCGTGTCGCTTTACGGATACATGAAGAATCGCGGCGCAGCAGCGTCCGCCGATGATATTGCAGCTTAAATCTGGGAGATTAAAATGGCTGAAGAGACTCTTAACCTTGCTCAGGAATCCGGCTACAACTGCCGTTCGTCGCTGATGGCGGCGATGAGCTATCTGGGCATTCTGTGCTTTGTTCCCCTGATGATGAACAAGGACGACGAATATGTTCAGTTCCATGCCAAGCAGGGCTTGGTTCTGTGGATCTGGGCCGTGCTGGCTGCCTTCTCGCTTCAGATTCCGGGCGCGGGCAAGATGATTTTCGGCTTCTCGTCGATGGCCGTGCTGATCTTCTCGGCGATCGGCCTGATCTCGGTCGTTTTCAAGCGCGCTTGGAAGATGCCCCTGATCGGCTACTTCTCGGATCGCATCTAGTTTTATCGACTTGTCACCGGGGCGGAGCGATCCGCCCCGGGGTCATTCCATGAGAGGCTCAGTCATGGCGCGTAAGAAAGCCCAGTCCGAGGTGACGGATGAAGCGGCAGCCCCCGAGGCTTCTGCTTGCAGTTCCGGCAAGGCTTGTTCCGGCGATTGCGGACCTCGCACGGTTCCCGTCGAAGATGTCGTCGTGGGCATGATCCGGCTGACCAAGGATGTTCTGGGCAATGTCGGAGGCCTTGGCGCTGCCGTGGCGCCCGGCCTGAAGACCGGTGTGGCCGATCTCTCCAATGCCGCAGGGCAGGGGCTGAAGCGCGTGATCGATCTGGTCGGTAAAGGCTTCAAGAAGCCTGCCGACACCACGCCGGACGAGCCTGCGCACTGAGCCGAAAGGCGTTTGAATTTCACGTTGGCCTGACCGCGCCCTGATGGTGGTCGGCGGCCTCATTTGACGGATGGGATAAAGACGATGGTTGCTGATGTCATTCTGACCAAGGTGGAAAGCGCTCGTCAGGCCGCCGAAGTGGGGGCGCTGGCAGGAAAGACGGTCGTCGTGACCAACGTTTCCTCGGCGACGAAGCTGGCCACGTTGACGCCGGATGGCGGCAGCGCCATTACCGTCAAGCTGGATGCGACGCGCCAGATCGCCGAACTGAAAGCCCTGGCAGGCAAGTCCGTGCTGGTCGGCAAGACCCCGGCGGCATTGGGCGGCATCGGAAGCTGGGTGTCGCTGACGCCTGTGGCCAAGGGTGCTGGTGTTGCCGCATCGACCGGCGCAGGCGCTGATTCCCTGGTCATGATGAAAGTCGTTGGCGGTGAAGCGGCGGCCCAATTGCCCGCCCTGGCCGGAAAGACCTATACGGTGGTGGCTCCCCCGATGGCTTCGGCTGCGGGCAAGACCGTTCCCATGCTGTATCTGAAGCAAAGCGGCGCGGCTGCTGGGGCTGAACTGCTGAAAATTCCGGTGCAGGATACAGCTTTCGCCCAGGCCTCTGGCCTGGCTGGCAAGACCTTCACGGTGGCGAAAAGCCCGGTGGTCGGCGCCAATTTCGGACAATTCCTGGTCTTGAAGCCGACAGCGGCGGTTGGGGCCAAGGCGGCAACCGGCAGCCTGCTGGCCGCCAAGCTGGGCACGACCGTTGCTGCAACCGGAAAAACCGCCACGGCGGCGGCCGGTGCGGCCACAGTGGCGGCGGGCAATGCCTTGTCGCCTGCCGTTGCGGCACTCAATCCCGTGGCCTCGGCGACGGCGGGCAGCACGGTGCTGGCCGGAAAGGGCGTCGGACTGGGTTTGGGCCTGGGTCTGGGCGCCTGGGGGCCGGTGGTTCTGGGCGTGGTTGGCTTGGCCGGGGCGCTATCCCTGGTCGCGTATCTGCGCGATCGCAGCAAGCGCGAACCGGTCAGCCATCAGGCTCTGATGGATGAATTGGCCGCCGAAGCAAAGGCCTGATCGGGTTGGCAGGACAAGTCGGGATCGTCGCATGGGCAGTCGGAAAAAACTTCGTCGCGAATTTGGTGTCCGCACCTTTTTGATGGCCGCCCTGGGCTATCTGGGCATCTTGTGCTTCGTGCCGCTTTTACGCTGCAAGGACGACGAATACGTTCTCTTTCACGCCAGGCAGGGCTTTGTTTTGTGGATGTGGGCGGTGCTGGCCATGTTCGCCCTGCCCATTCCTCTGGCGGGGGAAATTTTCTTCAGCGTTTCGATGATGGCGATTCTGATTTACATGGCGGCGGGCTTGATCTCGGTCGCCTTTCGCCGGGCCTGGCGTCTGCCGTTGGTTGCCACGCTGGCCGATCTGATCTGACGATCAAAAAAATAGCGGGCTCCT
>JADFZV010000028.1 GCA_015232335.1 Alphaproteobacteria bacterium
AGGACGATCAGGCCTCGCCCGACAGCGAGCAGACAAGCCAGGGCTCAGGTCAGGATTCCGAGGAGGGCGAGGCCAAGCCCGAGTCCGAAGGTGGGTCGGAAGGTGAGAGTGCTGACGACATGGAATTGGGAGCGGCGGACGCTGGCGATACCGGCGGCGACTCCGAGTCTGCCGAGAATGCCGAGGAAATGCTGGTTCCCGGACACGGCACCGACGAGGCGGGCGGCCCCACCCAGCAGGCGCGGGGCAAAAACGACACCGGATTCGGCCCCACCTACCGCATCTTTACGCAGCGCTTCGATCAGGTGGTCGAAGCCGCAGACCTGTGCGAGCCCGAGGAATTGGATCGGCTGCGTCTTCAACTCGACAATCATCTGGCCTCGCTGCAGGGCGTGGTAGCTAGGCTGGCCAACCGCCTTCAGCGCAAATTGCTGGCCCAGCAGCAGCGCTCCTGGGATTTCGATCTCGAGGAGGGGCTGCTCGATTCAGGCCGTCTGGCCCGCGTGGTAGCCAATCCCATGCAGGCCCTGTCTTTCAAGATGGAACGCGAGGCCGATTTCCGCGACACCGTGGTTTCCCTGCTGATCGACAATTCCGGCTCGATGCGGGGACGCCCCATTTCCGTGGCCGCCATGAGTGCCGACATTCTGGCCCGCACGCTGGAACGCTGCGCCGTCAAGGTTGAGATCCTGGGCTTTACCACCAAGGCCTGGAAGGGCGGCAGTGCGCGCGAAGCCTGGGTGGCGGGCGGCAAACCGGCACAGCCGGGACGCCTTAACGATCTGCGTCACATCGTCTATAAATCCGCCGATGCGCCCTGGCGCCGCGCTCGCAAAAATCTGGGGTTGATGCTGCGCGAAGGCATCTTGAAGGAAAATATCGACGGCGAGGCCCTGCTCTGGGCCCATGGCCGCCTGATGGCAAGGCCAGAGCAGCGGCGCATTCTGATGGTGATCTCGGACGGAGCGCCGGTCGATGATTCCACGCTTTCGGTCAATCCCGGAAATTATCTGGAACGCCATCTGCGCGACATGATCGGTTGGATCGAAGGCGTGGGGCTGGTCGAGCTGATCGCTATCGGCATCGGCCACGACGTCACGCGCTATTACCGGCGCGCCGTCACCATCATGGACGCCGAAGAATTGGGGGGCACGGTACTCAAGCAACTGACCGCGCTGTTCGACAATGACCCGCTTACGGCAAACCTGCCGCGCCAATCGCGCCGCGCCCCCCCTTTGGACAAGGGCTTCAGGGCTGCGTAAGGGAGTTCCACCAGTTTGTGAAAAACGCCTGTTATCCTCGTGCTTCGAGACGGATGCTTCGCATCCTCCTCAGCATGAGGATCATCTTTGAAGCAACATCACAAATCTCATCCTGAGGTGCGAGCGGAGCGAGCCTCGAAGGATGGCTTCCAAGGGTCGTTTTTTCTGCAAACGAGTATTATTTCTTTACCCCGAAGCAGTGTTCCATGGCAGGAAAGCTGCGGGCCTGCACCTCCTGGCGATAGGCGGCAAAGGCGGCGTCGGCCCCTGGCGCCAACTCAGCGAATCTTTTCACGAAGCGCGGCTTGAAGTCGCTGAACAGGCCGATGGCATCGTCGGCGACCAATATCTGCCCATCGCAGGCCGGCGAGGCGCCGATGCCGATGGTGGGGACGGGCACTTCCCTGGTGATGCGCACCGCCAATTCCTCGACCACGCCCTCGATGACCATGGAGAAAGCGCCCGCCTCGGCGATGGCCCTTGCGTCGTCATGGATGCGGCTGGCTTCCGATGTGTCGCGTCCATGGGCGCGAAAGCCGCCCGCCACATTCACCGACTGGGGCAACAGGCCGACATGGCCCATGACCGGAATGCCGCGCTGGGCCAGGAAGGTGACGGTGGACGCCATGGGGGCGCCGCCTTCGATCTTGACGCCGTGCGCCCCGGTTTCGGCCATGACGCGGGCGGCCGAACGAAAGGCCTGTTCGGGCGATTCCTCGTAGGTGCCAAAGGGCAGATCGACGATGACGCAACTCTCGGGCGCACCCCTGCGCACCGCCTTGGCATGGTCGATCATCATCTGAAGGGTAACGCCCAGCGTGCTGTCCATGCCGTACAGCACCATGCCCACGGAATCGCCGACCAGAAGAAAATCGCAATAAGGGGCGGCCAGACGGGCCAGGGGGGCCGTGTAGAGCGACAGGCTGACGATGGGGGCTTTCCCCTTGCGGGCCTGGATGTCCGACGGCATCAGCCGCTTCGACGGTGTCTCGGCCATGAAAACCTCCTAATTTGCCGCAAAAGCAGCCTTGATCTACCGAAACCACGGTCCCGGCCTTATGTTAGTTCAAAAGACCGCCCGATGCCAAGTCGGGCTCGCCCCTCTGATCCATCCGGACGATCTTTTCGCACAGCCTTGAGACGATGGGCAAGGAATGCGCCACCAGCAGATAGGAAAGGCCCAGCGAAGACTTCAGTCTTTCCAGCAGGTCCAGAATGTCGGCCTGCACGGTCATGTCCAGGGCGCTGGTGGGTTCGTCGAGCAGCAGCAGACGGGGATTCAGCATCAAGGCTCTGGCGATCACCACGCGCTGGCGCTGCCCGCCCGAAAGCTGATGGGGATAGCTGGTCTGGACATCCAAGGTCAGGCCGACTGCCGTCAGCGCTTCTTCGATGCGCTGTTTCCTGTCGTCCATTCGGTGCAGGATCAGGGGCTCGGCCAGGGCTCGGGCCACGCTGTGACGCGGATGCAGGGCGCCGTAAGGGTCTTGGAACACCATATTGAGGAGCCGGGCGCGTTCCAGCCTGGGCCATGCGCTCAGCGGCTTGCCCATCAGCAGAATCTCGCCGGTGAAATCGATCATTCCCGCCACCGCGCGCAGGATCGTGCTTTTGCCCGAACCCGAAGGGCCGATCAGGCCCAGGCTCTCGCCTGGCGCCATGTCGAAACTGACATTCTCGACCAGGCGATGTCCGCCGATGGCGACCGAGAGGTTGCGCAGGCTCAGCATGCAAGCCTCGGCACACAGGCGATCAGGCGGCGCGTGAAGGGATGCTTGGGCTCTGCCCCGCTTTCCAACGTCTCCACCGCCTTGCCGTCTTGCATGACGATCAGGCGAGGGCAGGTGCGACGTGCTAGATCGATATCGTGGGTGATGAGCAAAAGCGCCATGCCGCGGGCCTGCATGCGCTTTTCGATCAGCTCCATCATTTGAAGGGCCAGCGGCGGGTCGAGCGCACTGGTGGGCTCGTCGGCGATCAGCAGTTGGGGCGAGAGGGCCAGCACCATGGCCAGATAGGCCCGCTGTCCCTGTCCGCCCGAAAGCTGGTGGGGATAGCGACTGGCGATGGCGGGTGACAGCTCGACCTCGGCCAGACAGTCTTCGACCGAGGATGAAGCGTTGCATTCCGCGATCTGCCGACCGATGGTCATGACCGGATTGAGGCAATAGCGCGGGTCTTGCATCATGAGGCCGATTGATCGCCCGCGCACAGCTTGCCATTGCGATGGCGAAGCTGATCGCATGTCGCGCCCCTCGATCATCAGACGTTTTGAGCTGACGATGCCCGGCCTGGCGACCAGCCCCATGAGGGCTTTGCCCAGCGTGCTTTTGCCCGAGCCCGATTCGCCCACCACGGCCAGCCGTTCGCCCCTTGCCAGCGAGAGGCAAACATCCTCCACCGCCTGTTTGGCGCCAAAGCGCACACAAAGATTTTGCGCATCGATCAGCATCGCTCGTTCCTGGGATCGAGTGCGTCGCGGATGGCGTCGCCCAGAAGCGAAAAGCCCAGCCCCGCCATCAGGATGGCTAGGCCGGGAAAGCCCGCCACCCAGGGGGCATCGACCAGATGGGTTCGCCCCGTAGCCACCATGGCCCCCCATTCTGGCAGGGGCGGCTGGGCGCCCAGTCCCAGAAAACCCAGGCCCGCCGAGGCCAGCACAATGCCCGATAGATCGAGGCTTAGGCGCACCAGCATCGAGGAGACGCCCAAGGGCGCAATATGGACCAGGGCGATGCGCATCTCGGATGCGCCGCACAGCCTTGCCGCAGCGATGAAATCGGCCTTGCGGGCGGCCAGGGTTTCGGCGCGGGCTTGACGGGCATAGGGCGGCCAGGCGGTCAGCGCCACGGCCAGGGCCGCGTTCAAAAGCCCCGGTCCAAGGGCTGCGGCCAGGGCCAGAGCCAGAATCAGGCGCGGCACGGCGAGTGCTATGTCGGTTGTGCGCATGAGCAGCGTTTCCACGATGCCGCCCAGCGATCCCGCCACGGCGCCCAGGGCCAATCCCAGAGGGGCGGCCAGCCCTGCCACCAGGAAGGCCAGTCCCAGGGTGGCGCCAGCGCCCGCCAGGGTGCGGGCCAGAACGTCGCGCCCCAAGGCATCGGTGCCGAACCAATGACCCTGCCCGGGGGGCAGCAGGCGGGCATCCAGATGGGTGACGAGGGCGGTCTCCGCCAGGAAAGGGCCGATCAAGGCGCCCAGAATCAGCGGGGCCAGCAGGAAGGCGCCAGCCAAGGCCGTGGGATCGTGCGCCAAGCGTTTCATGATGCCGTTCTCGGATCAAGCTTGCGCTGCAGAAAATCGGCTCCCAAATTCAGCAGCGAAACCACCAGGCCGATCAGCAGGGTGCCGCCCAGAATGGCCGCCATGTCGGCTGCCATCAAGGCACCCGTCATATAGGCCCCCAGGCCCGGCCAGGAGAAAACGGTTTCGGTCAGCACCGATCCTTCGAGCAGCGAGCCCAGGGCCAGGGCCAGCGTGGTGACCATCGGGGCGGCGCAGGACTTGAGCGCATGGCCGAGGACGACGTTCCACTCGCTCAAGCCCTTGGCCCTGGCGGTCAGGATGAAATCCTGTCCCAGGGCATCGAGCATGAGGGCTCGGCTGGTGCGGGCGAACAGGGCGGTCGAGAAGAGGCCCAGCGTGAGTGCGGGCAAGACGAGGTGCGCCAGCGCATCGCCCGCCACGTCCAAGCGTCCGGCCAGAAGTGAATCGAGCAAAATGAAGCCACTGACCGTGGGAACCAGCCCTTCCAGATAGAAGTTCAGGCGGCCAGGGCCCGGCGCCCAGCCCAGCAGGGCATAGAAGAGGTAAAGCGCCATCAGCCCCAGCCAGAAGACAGGAACGGAATGGCCCAGAAGGGCGATCAGTCGGGCCAGATGATCGGGCCAGCTCCCACGCCAATAGGCCCCTATGATTCCAAGTGGCAGGCCCAGAACGAGCCCGATCAGCGTGGCGGCCAGGGCCAGTTCGATGGTGGCGGGAAAGACCTGCGCCAGATCATCGAGAACGGCATGTCCGGTCGAGGTGGAGAGGCCCAGATCGCCCGTAACTGTACGTTCGACATGCCAAAGGAATTGGATCGGCCAGGGCCGATCAAGCCCCAGATCCTTTCTGGCCTGAATTCGGGCGGCCTCGCTGGCCCGGTCGCCGACCACGGCCAGCACGGGATCGATGGGGGCGATCTTGGTGAAGGCGAAGGTGCAGGCCAGCAGGGCGAGAAGGGTCAAGGGCAGGGTCAGAAGGGATCTCATACAAGTTTGCATTAATCGAAACCGATTAATGCAAGCCTCAATCGCCGGGCGGGCGCTGTGCGCCCTAGGCTCCCGCTCGCAGGGATGCTCGCGCGCGGGCCTTGCCCGCGACCGACATGCGTCATTCTTCCTGCATGCCGGTTCATTTCAGCCCGTCCTTGGTCACGTCGGCATAGCGCATGGAATCGAAGGTAAGGCCCGGGCGCAGATTATGCACACTGGCCCGGTGCGCCAGCACCAGCATATCTTGGAACATCACGGCATAGGGTCCGCCATCGAGAGCGGTGCGTTGGACCTGTTCGTAAAGTTTCGCGCGCTTGGTCCCATCCCGCTCGCTTTTGGCCGATTGGACGAGGCCGGTCAGTTCGGGAATGTTCCAGCCGTTGCGCCAGGCCAGCAGCCGAAAGGGGGACGCATCGGAATTGTCGGGATTCCAGGCGAAGCCCTGGATGGTGGCATGCGGATCGGGATAATCGGGCGACCATTGGGCCAGCGTCAGCATGTGGGATCTGGCCCGGTAGCGCGTCAGCAATTGGCGATTATCCATTTGGACGATGTCGATGCGCACGCCAGCCTTGGCGAAATCAGCCGCCAGTGCGCTTGCGATATAAAGCGAGGGCGAGACGTTGCGCACGTCAAGCGTGAGCGCAAGCCTTCCCCCATACCCGGCCTCTGACAACAGGCGCTTGGCCTCTTCGATATTCTGCCGATAGGGCGTTTCCTTGAGAGCGCCCGCGAAGCCGTCGGCCAGAATGGTCTGGTGAACCGTCTTGCTTCCCTTCAGGATGTTCCGAGCGATGCCGTCGTAATCGATCAGCAGCTTCAAGGCGCGACGGACCTTGGGATCGGCCAGGGGGGGCGCTTTCATGTTCATGCCCAGATAAACCAGCCCGCCCTGGGGGATGCGCAGCAATTTGACGTCTGTGTTGCGTTCAAGCCGTTCCAGATCGTCGGGTGCTAGATTGCGCGCAATGTCCAGATCACCCTTTTCCAGCATCAGGCGCTGGACCGAGCTTTCCGCGACATGGCGCAGGGCGATGCGCTCGATGGCGGGCGGGCGGCCATGGTGATTGACGAAACGGTCGAGAACCAGACCCTGGCCGGGCTTCCACAGCATTAGCTTGAAGGGGCCCGATCCGCCGTCATGCATGCGCAGCCAGGTGCTGGCGAAGTCGCCGTTCTTTTCGAACTGCTGGCCCAGGCGGGAATCGACCACCGAGGCGGCGTAGCTGGAAAGGATGTTCAAGACCAGTCCCGGAGCCAGGGGATCGGCCAGATCGAGGACGAAGGTCTGATCGCCCTCGGCCCGGGCTCTTAATCCGACATTCTGCTGGGTCAGGCCCAATTGGCGCAGCAGGGGGGCGGCTCCGCGGTCCAGCTTGACCACGCGCTCAAACGACCAGGCGACATCGCCAGCCGTCACCACTTTGCCCGAATGGAATTTCGTTCCCTTTTTCAAGGTGAAGATGAATTGGCGTCCGTCTGCTGAGATTTTCCAGCTTTCGGCGAGAACCCCCTTGGGCTGGCCGTCCACCATGTCGATCAGACGGTCATAGAGGTTGGCCACCAGTTCGCCACCGGAAACCTCGAACACTTCGGCCGGGTCCAGCGTCGCCAGATCGTCGAGGCGCATGCCCACCATCAAGACGTTGGGGGGAGTCTCGGCCCAGGCCGGGGCGCAGAAGACAAGGAACAAAGAACATATTAGGGTGCGGACATACAACATGCCCCCTAGTTTTTCATGGCTGTGACATCCTGTCACGCCTTGACAGGGAGGGGGTGGGGGCCTTTTCTTGTCCGACCTTAAAAACTGGAGATCAGCTTTATGTCGCGTGCGTTCGTTTTTCCCGGCCAGGGCTCGCAGACCGTGGGCATGGGCAAGGAGCTGGCCGAGGCCTTTCCCGCCGCCCGGGATGTGTTTTCCGAGGTTGATGAAGCCCTGTCGCAGAATTTGTCTCGCCTGATGTTCGAAGGCCCCGGCGAAGAGCTGACGCTGACCGAGAACGCGCAGCCTGCCCTGATGGCGGCCAGCCTTGCGGTGATGCGGATTCTGGAGAAGGAGGGCGGGTTTTCGTTGGCCAATAAGGCGGCCTATGTCGCCGGACACTCGCTGGGCGAATATTCGGCGCTGTGTGCGGCGGGGGCGCTGACCCTTTCCGACACGGCACGGCTGTTAAGGCTGCGTGGCTTGTCGATGCAAAAGGCCGTGCCGGTGGGCGAAGGCGCCATGGCGGCCTTGCTGGGCCTTGATTTCGAACAGGCCCAGGCCGTGGCCGAAGAGGCCGGGCAGGGCGAGGTTTGCGCCGCCGCCAACGACAATGCCCCCGGACAGGTGGTGGTGAGCGGCACCAAGGCCGCCATCGAGCGCGCCCTGGTGATTGCCGCCGCCAAGGGGGCCAAGCGCAGCGTGCTGCTGCCTGTCAGCGCCCCTTTCCATTGCGCCCTGATGCGCCCGGCGGCCGAGGCGATGGCCGAGGCGCTGTCCCAGGTGACGGTTGAAGAACCCGCAGTACCCTTGATCGCCAATGTGAGCGCAAGGCCGGTCACGGCCCCTGGCGAGATCAAGCGCCTGCTAGTCGAGCAGGTTTGCGGGACCGTGCGCTGGCGCGAATCGGTGCTGAAAATGAAGGAACTGGGCGTCGACACGCTGGTCGAAGCCGGAACGGGGAAGGTTCTGGCCGGTCTGGTCAAGCGCATCGACAAGGAAATGTCGGCGCTGTCTCTGAACCTTCCCGCCGATATCGAAGCATTTCTAAAAGCAAACTGAGGTTAGAGCGAAAGGACGCACCATGTTCAAATTGACCGGCAAGAACGCCCTGATCACGGGCGCAGCGGGGGGAATCGGCAGTGCTGTCGCCCGGGCCATGCATGCCCAGGGCGCCACCGTAGGGCTGACCGACATGAACGCCCAGGGCATGGAAGCCCTGAAGGCGGAATTGAAGGACCGGGTTCACTGTTTTCAGGCTAATCTGACCGATCCCGAAGCCACCGAAAAGCTGGTCAAGGATGCCGAGGCGGCCATGGGCTCGGTCGATATCCTGGTCAATAACGCAGGGCTTACCCGCGACGGATTGGCCATGCGCATGAAGGATGCCGACTGGCAGTTGGTGATTGACGTCAATCTGACCGCCGCCTTTAGGCTGTCGCGCGCCTGCATCAAGGAAATGATGAAGCGCAGGAACGGGCGCATCGTCAGCATCGCCTCGGTGGTGGGGGTTACGGGCAATGCCGGGCAGGCCAATTACGCGGCCTCGAAGGCCGGGCTGATCGGCATGAGCAAGACCATGGCCCAGGAAGTTGCCTCGCGCGGCATCACCATCAATTGCGTGGCTCCCGGCTTCATCGCCACCGCCATGACCGAAGTGCTGCCGGATGCGCAAAAGGAAAAGTTGATGTCGGGCATTCCCATCGGGCGCATGGGAACAGCGGAAGAGATTGCTTCGGCCGTGGTTTTCCTGGCCAGTCCCGAATCCCTCTACATCACCGGGCAGACCATTCACGTGAATGGTGGCATGGCGATGATTTAGGCCGAATCAGAGAGGGCGGCTGGCCGATCCGGCTGTCCGCCCTTTCGTTGAAAGATCAGTCAGAGCATTCGGCTTTAAGATTGATTGGCATGACTTCAGTTTAACAGGCATTAAATTAGTAGACGATTTATAAACCGCTTGGTTAAGAGTGCCGCAAAGCGTACAATCCGAAGTTATGAAGGCCCTGCTTTAAATGTGGGCTATGGGGCAGTGATGCGGGCGTTTGATTCGGATTTAACGGGTGTGAAGCGTCGTTTTGCCGATCTGGTCGATATCGGGCAGTTTAACGACATGATGGCCTCTTTCTATCAGGCGACGGGTATTCCGCATGGCCTGATCGATGTCGATAATAATGTTCTGTCGGGTATCGGCTGGCAGGATATCTGCTCCAAATTCCACCGCGTGTGCGAAGCATCCTGCCAAGGCTGCTTCGAGAGTGATCGGTATATCGCAGCCCATCTGCATGATGGCTCTTTCATCGGCTATCGATGCGCCAACGGACTGATGGATTATGCAACGCCCATCATCATCGATGGTGAGCATGTGGCGACCATTTTTCTGGGCCAGCTTTTGCACGAACCGCCGGATCGCGCATTTTTCAAAAAGCAGGCGGAACGCTTCGGCATTGACGAAAAAACCTATATGGCGGCTCTTGATCTTGTGCCCATCATCCCCGAGGCGCAGGTCAAATCGACTATGGCTTTCTATTCCAAGCTTGCCGGAATGCTGGCCCAAGGTGGCCATGATCGTCTGCGTCATCTTGAGGCCCTGGACGAGGTGGTGCTGCTCAATCGTGGTTTGACCTCCCGAGTCGAGGAACGTACGCGCGAATTGTCGTTGAGTAATCTGTCGCTGCTGGAAGAGGTTGAAGAGCACAAGCAGGTCGAGGGACTGTTGCAGCGCGAGCATGATTTCGTGCAGGCCCTGATCGACAGCATGCCGGGCATTTATTATCTGCTCGATTCAAGCGGGCGTTTCGTTCTTTGGAACAAGAATCTGGAAACGGTTCTGGGATGTTCGGGCAGTGAAATTTTGGGCAAATCCGCGCTTGTCTATATTCAAAGCGGCGATGGGAGCCTGATTCAAGAGAAAATTGCCCGTGTTTTCACTGCCGGAAGCGCCGTGGTCGAGGCCCATCTGTTGACTAAAAGCGGGGAAGCGATCCCCTATTACTTTACCGGGGTCAGAGTGATTTTGAACGGCCAGCCTTATCTGACCGGCGTCGGCGTCGATATAACCGAGCGCGTACGCTCGGCCGAGGCGCTGCGCGAAAAGGCCGAGGCGGTCGAGCGGTCGAATGCCGAACTGGAGCAATTCGCCTATGTCGCCTCGCACGATCTGCGCGAGCCCTTGCGCATGATCTCAAGCTACGTCGCCCTTTTGGAAAAGCGCTATCGCGACAAGCTGGACAAGGATGCCCGCGAATTCATTGCCTTTGCCAGCGACGGCGCCAAGCGCATGGACCATCTGGTCCTCGATCTTTTGGAATATTCCCGCGTTGGCCGGAGTGCCAGGCCCAAGACGCCGCACGATTCCAGGCATGCCGTTGACGAGGCGCTGGTGAATCTGGCCCTGGTGATCGAAGAGACAAAAACGGAAATCCAGGCGCCATGGAAAATGCCAGTCGTTCTTGCCCATGGCGACGAGCTGATTCGCCTCTTCCAGAATCTGATCGGCAACGCCATCAAATATCGTCATCCCGAGCGAACGCCCTGCATTCAAATCGAGACCAAGCGGCAAAATGACGAATGGGTCTTTTCGATTTCAGACAACGGAATCGGCATCGAGGAAAAGTTTCTGGATCGTATCTTTCTGATCTTTCAAAGACTGCACAGCCGCAAGGATTATGACGGAACCGGAATTGGCCTGGCGGTCTGCAAGAAAATCGTCGAGCAGCATGGCGGACACATTTGGGTGACATCAGCCCCCGGCAAGGGATCGACCTTTTCCTTTGCACTTCCCGTCATTAGAGAGAAATAGCCGCCTTGTTCCTACCCTTTCCTCATGTTTCTATACCGCCATCCTGTTCAGATGGAGGGGACGATGCGGTTGTTTATGGGGCTGACCCAGATAACTACCTCATATAGCGTTTAACCCATTGTCTTATAATTGACAATTGGACTGACGGGTCACTGTTGTTAAAACGCCACTCGCATTCCTTCAAATATAGGCCGAATTGGGCCTGGGGAACAGTTGGCAGAGCGAGGTCGATGTCAGTGGCGGCGAGATGGGGCGTATGAGCCTGCGCACGATCAGCCGCCGCATCGGGGATTGCGCCAAGTAACCATTGTGCGGCGCAGCAGGAAGGGTGCGGTGCGTCAGGGTGGCAAAGCCACCCGAAGGGATGAGCCCATCCCAACCCGAAAGAGTCAATCCGGACCTCCTATCGGGTGTTTCCAATTTCTTTGCCAGACAACACTCTCTGCCCACTAGGTAGGGAGAGACCTGCCCGCGGCGCATCCATCATCCCGGCTCGAATTCGGGAGTAAAGATAAAAGGTGCTTGGCGGGGGGGACGGTAGGAACCGTGCAGGAAGCTTTGAGCGGGTGCCTTGTTGCGTTAAGTCGCAAGATCAAGGGCACGATCTTGGCCTGCTGATATCCCGGCCTGTATGGATGATGCAGACGGAGATGCCCAGATGAGTCGCAAACCTGTGTCGAAGGCCCCAGCCGGCAAGCAGGATAAATCCCTGGATCAGCCGAAGCCGAAGGCACGGATGGTAACGGTCTACATCATGGGCAAACGCCATGTGGTGCCCGAACATGCCACCATCATGCGCGCCATCGAATATTCCGGTCAGCAGATCATCCGTGGCGCCGGTTGCCGCGAAGGCTTCTGCGGCGCTTGCGGCACCATTTACCGCCTGCCCGGCGATTACAAGATTCACTCAGGTCTGGCCTGCACCACCCTGGTTCAGGAAGGCATGTCGCTGACCCAGATTCCCGCCGTTCCCATGGAAAAGGCGATCTACGACGTCGAAAAGCTGTCGCCCGATGTCGATACCATCAAGCGCCTCTATCCCGTCGTCTTCCGCTGCGTGGCCTGCAACACTTGCACCAAAAGCTGCCCGCAGGGCATTCAGGTGATGGACTACATTCAGGCCGCCAAGCGCGGCGACATCGCCGCCATCATGGACCTTTCCTTCGACTGCGTGGCCTGCGGCCTGTGCGCGCTGCGCTGCCCGGCTGAAATTGTGCAGCATAAGGTGGGCGTGCTGGGGCGCAGGCTCTATGGCCGCTATCTGGCCAAGGAGAGTAAGGAACTGGGCGCTCGCATCAAGCAGGTCGAGAGCGGCCAGTTCGACGAGGAATATACCTCCTTGATGGGCATGGATAAGGCCAGCCTCAGCAAGATGTATTACGAACGCGATATCGAGCCTTAAAGAATCATCGGGGAGTTGACGATGTATCCTGAATATCTTGCCGGATCGCTTAAGGAAGTCGATCGGACGCGGACCAAGCGCCTCGAACTGGCCAAGTCCGGCAATCCCGTCTATCCCCCGATGAATGCGGAGGAGCGCAAGGACGTTCTCAGCAAGTATCATCCCGATTTCAGCAAGGGGGCACGCAGCAAGATCCGCGTCGGCCCCAACAAGGGCGAGGAACTCACCACCGAGATCACCGAGCTTCTGGAAGCGCATTCGATGGTCGAGCCGCGCCTGATGGACATCCATCTGCGCGAGCCTGACTATGAGACCGATCTTCTCATCATCGGCGGCGGCGGAGCAGGGTGCTGGGCGGCCATTACCGCCATGCAAAACGGCGTCAATTCGATGCTGGTCACCAAGCTGCGCCTGGGTGATTCCAACAGCATGATGTCCGAAGGCGGCATGCAGGCGGCGGTGGCCCCGCAGGATTCCCCCACGCGCCATTATCTCGACGCCATGGGCGGCGGGCATTTCGAAAACAATCCCGAACTGGTGCGCATTCTGACTGAAGACGGGCCCGAGGTGGTCAAGGAACTGGAACGTCTGGGCGTGATCTGGGACAAGCAGGCCGACGGCACCATGCAGGTGCTGCACGGCGGCGGCACGTCGCGCAAGCGCATGGTGTCGTGCCGCGACTATATCGGCGCCATCATCACCCGCACCCTGATGGACGAAGTGCATAACCACCCCGACAAAATCCAGGTGCGCGAGTTCGAGCCTGCGGTCGAGCTGGTGCTGGACGACAAGGGGCGCTGCTCAGGCGCCATTCTTTACAGCTTGGATACCGAACAGTTCCTGACCGTCAAGGCCAAGGCCACCATCATTACCACCGGCGGCTTCGGCCGTTTGCACATTCGGGGCTTTGCCACCACCAACCATTACGGCGCCACCGGCGACGGGCTGGTCATGGCTTATCGCGCCGGCGCCAAGCTGGCCTTCATGGATTCGGTGCAGTACCACCCCACGGGTGCTGTCTTCCCCGAGCAGATTGCGGGTTTCCTGATCACAGAAAAGATCCGCGGTGCAGGCGGTCAGCCCTTGAACAAGAATGGCGAGTTGTTCGTCTTCCCCCGCGAGCCGCGCGATATCGAAAGTGCGGCCATCATCCGTGAATGCAGTGCTGACCGCAACATGGGGGTCGAGACCTATGCCGGACGCACGGGCGTCTGGCTCGATTCGCCGATCATCGATATGATTCACGGCGAAGGTTTCACCAAGCACCAGTTTCCCGGCATGTGCCGCCAGTTCAATCGCTTTGGCATCGACATCACCAAGCAGCCGATGCTGATCTATCCCTCGCTGCACTATCAAAATGGCGGCGTCGAGATCAATGGACGCTGCGAAACCAATATTCCCGGACTTTACGTTGCGGGCGAGGCCTCGGGCGGCGTGCATGGCCGCAACCGTCTGATGGGCAATTCCGTGCTGGATTACAACGTGTTTGGTCGCCGCGCCGGACAGCATGCCAGCGAATATGCCAAGTCGGTGAAGCTAGGCAAGCTTAGCCTTGATCACGTGACGTCGCATGTGAAGGAACTGAAGGCCAACAAGATCGAGACCGATCTTGTGTCGCCGATGATCCTGCCGTCCTACACGCCCGAAGACGTCAAGATTCAGCAGTTGGCCCGCCTGGGCAGCGCTCCGGCCCGTCACTCCATGTTGCGCTCGCGCATCTCGCCCGGCGACAAGCGCTCGGCTGCCGAGTAATTCAAAGGGATACGCTCATGTCGGTACGCATTTCCCGCGATAAAGCAACGACGGCCTTCGTGGCCAATGTCGAACGCATCAGCGGGCAGAATCTGCGCGCCTGCTATCAGTGCGGAAAATGTTCGGCAGGCTGTCCCATGGCGGCCTATATGGATATTCTGCCTAATCAGGTCATCCGCTTCGCCCAGTTCGGCTTCGAGGAGGAGTTGGTCAAATCGGAAGCGATCTGGACCTGCGTTTCCTGCCTGACCTGCAATTCCCGCTGCCCCAAGGGGGTCAAGATCGCCGAGGTGATCGAGGCCATCCGACAGATCGTGCTGCGCACCCGCAAGGATCACATGAATTTCGAAAAGCTGCCCCTGGGCACGCTGCGCGCCGTTCCGCCGATTGCTCTGATCGGCAGCATGCGCAAATTCACCTCGTAATCTTTTTCATCAAGCGCAGGATCGTTTAACTCCGAGTCACCCAGTTGACATGGAGTTAAACGTGAATCCTTCGCTAAAACAAATTTCTAGAGCGGATTCTCGTCATCTATCGAAGCCGTTTGACGGCTTCGATTTCAGACGACCCGCTCTAGGATTGTGTGTTGGGGACGGCGTGGGCTTGTCTCCAATCCATTTCTCTTGTGCGCCTGCACAAAAAGCGCTAAGAATTTGCTGCGCTGCCGCATTGAGTTTTGCTGCTTGGCGTACTAAATCGGCTTCTGCGGCAAGGCGATTTTCTAAGACCTTCTTCTGCCTACCCGCAGGCGTGGAATCACGCCACCCGAAGGGATGTCGCACCCCCCACACGAAAGAGATATCTGCATCCTCCTTGAGGGTGTTTCCATTTATCTCGTATGGCAACACTCTCCACCTGCTCGTCAGGCTAAAGTTCCCTCGCGGAAAACTCCGCAAAATGAGGAACGAAAGTGCCGATGGAGTGGGGAGAGGATGAAGTTCAGCTACTATCCAGGTTGTACGCTCAAGAATCACGCCAAGAACTTCGAGGACTCAACCTTGTTCTCGATGTCGCATTTGGGCGTGGAGGTCGAGGAATTGCCGCGCTGGAATTGCTGCGGCACCGTAGCCTCGTTGACCGCCGATGATCTGATTCATCAGCTAGCCCCCATCCGCAATTTGATCCGCGTCAAGGAAGCCAACAGCACGCATCTGATGACCGCCTGTTCGATGTGCTTTAGCACGTTGAAGCGGGCCAACGAACGCGTGAGGGCCAATCCCACCGAATTGGCGCAGATGAACGATTTCATGTATGACGAGGAAACGCCCTATGAGGGCGATGTCGAGGTTCATCATGTGTTGAGCCTGGTGCGCGATCAAGTTGGTTTCAAGGACGTGACGGCCAAGGTCGTCAAGCCGCTGGCTGGCCTGAAAGTTGCCAATTACTACGGCTGCACGCTGGTGCGTCCCAAGCAGGTTGCCATCGACGACACGGAAAATCCCGTGGTCATGGAAAATCTCATTAAGGCGCTGGGGGCGACGCCGATCGAGTTCGCGCTGAAGACTGAATGCTGTGGCGCCTATCGCACGGTCGACAGCCCCAACATCGTCGCCGACAAGACCTATCAGATCATCAATTCGGCGCGCTCACGTGGTGCTGAAATCATCGCCGTCAGTTGCCCGCTTTGCGCCTTCAATCTCGATCAGCGCCAGGAAGCGACCCTTAAGTACCATCCAGATTTCATCGGCCTGCCGGTCGTGTATTTCACGCAACTGATGGCGATCGCCTTCGGTTGCGAGGAAAATGTCCTGCAATTCGGCCTGCACCACTTTCCGCCCAAGCCGGTTCTTGCCGGCAAGGGCCTGATCTAAAGGGGCGGCGATGTTTTTCGGCAAGCTGAAGGAAGCCCATGGTGTCGTTCACATCAATCAGAATTGGTGCAAGGGCTGCGGCTTCTGCGTCAATTTCTGCCCGACCAAGGTTCTGGCGCTGTCCAAGGATTACAACGCCAAGGGCTATCATCCGCCCGAGGTCATCGAAGCAGACAAATGCCGCGACTGTAAATATTGTGAACTGATCTGCCCGGAATTCGCGATTTACGTTTCCGCCGCTCCTACCGACGGCGAAGAAGACAAGGAGACGCATGGTGCGTAAGGTCAAAGCAGACCCCAAGGGCGTTCTTGAAGGCCCGCATTTCATGGATGGCGATCATGCTCTGGCCGAAGGAGCGCTGGCCGCAGGCTGCCGCTTCTTCGCGGGTTATCCCATCACGCCATCCACCGAAACGGCCGAACGCTTTGCTGAGCGCTGCCCCGAAGCGGGAGGGCTGTTCATTCAGATGGAAGACGAGATCGCTTCCATCACTGCCCTGATCGGCGGCGCCTGGGGCGGACAGAAGGTGATGACCGTCACCTCGGGTCCCGGCTTCTCCCTGATGATGGAGAATATCGGACTGGCCTGCATGACCGAGACGCCGATGGTGATCGCCAACGTTCAGCGCGGCGGTCCCTCGACCGGCCTGCCCACGCTGACCGCACAACAGGAAATGATGCAGGTGCGCTGGGGTTCGCACGGCGACTACCGTGTCATCGCCCTGGTTCCCGACAGCCCCCAGGAATGTTTCGATCTGGCCATTGAAGCCTTCAATCTGTCGGAGACCTATCGTACGCCCGTCTTCATCATGACCGACGAGACCGTCGGCCACATGCATGAGAAGGTGGTGATTCCACCCGCCAGCGAGATCGAGGTGGTCGAGCGCAACTGGTACACGGGCCCCAAGGATCAGTATAAGCCCTACAAGTTCGGAGCCGAGAACCATATGCCTGGCCCCATGGTCAAGGTGGGTGACGGCTATCGTTTCCATGTCACGGGTCTGGTCCACGACGAGCGCGGCTATCCGCAGGCCACGGTGGAAGCGGGTAAGATCAACATCACGCATATTATCGAGAAGATCGATTCGAACGCCGACAAGATCATCCGCTTCGAGGCCGATCAGCTCGAAGGCGCTGAGGTGGTCGTGGTTTCCTATGGCATCACCTCGCGTATCGCCATCAAGGCGGTGATGGATGCCCGCAAGCAGGGCATCAAGACCGGCAATTTCCGCATGATCACCGCCTGGCCCTTCCCGGAAAAGCAAATCCGCGAGATTGCCTCGAAGGTGAAGGCCATCGTGGTGCCCGAGATCAATTACGGACAGATGGTGCGCGAAGTCGAACGCGTGGCTGGCGGGCGCTGCAAGGTGATCAGCGTCAACAGCACGGGTGGCGCTGTTCACGATCCCAGCGAAATCCTTGCCGCCATCAAGGAGGGCCGGTCATGAACCAGAACGCCAACGCCAGTTTCGCCCAGGACAATCCCATGTCGCAGTTTCTGCGCATGGAGCGCATGCCCCATATCTGGTGTCCGGGCTGCGGTATCGGCACCGTCGTCACCGCCTTTGCCGAAGCCATCAAGAAGTCGGGCCTCGATCTCGACAAGATCGCCATCGTTTCGGGCATCGGCTGCACGGGCCGCACGGCGGGCTATGTCAAGCTCGATTCATTCCACAGCACGCATGGCCGCGCCATTCCCCTGGCGACCGGCTTGAAGCTGGCCAATCCCGAGATGAAGGTCGTTGTATTCTCGGGCGACGGCGATCTGTTCAGCATCGGCGGCAACCATTTCATCCATGCGGCAAGGCGCAACATGGATATCACGGTGGTCTGCGTCAACAATTTCACCTACGGCATGACCGGCGGACAGATGACGCCGACCACGCCCAATACGGCCAATGCATCGACCACGCCCTTTGGCAACTACGAATTCCCCTTCAGCCTGCCCTTCCTGGCCGATGCCTGCGGCGCCACCTATGTGGCGCGCTGGACGTCGCTGCATGCCAGGCAGATCAGCGCCTCGATCAAGGAGGCCCTGAACCATAAGGGTTTCTCGTTCATCGAAGTGATCGCACCCTGCACCACGCTTTATCAGCGCCGCAATCGTCTGGGCGACGGGCTGGATGCGTTGGAATATTATCAGAACGATGCCGAAATCGCGCATGGCATCGACACGCGCGAAGTCGATATCGGCTATCAGAGCAAGATCAAGATCGGAAAGTTCGTCGAGCGCGACAAGCCGACCTACCTCGAGAACGTCAACCAGAAATACACCAACGTGCTGGGTGACGAATACCAGCTTTACGGCAAGACGACGCCTGAGAAGGAAGCCGAAGCCAAGGCCAAGGCCGAAGCCGCCGCCAAGGGTGCCGTGTAATGATGGAAGTTCGGTTTTCCGGCTTCGGCGGCCAGGGCATCGTTCGCTGCGCTCTGATCACGGGCAAGGCGATCTCGCTCTATGACAACAAGTTCGCCACCATGACCCAAAGCTTCGGACCCGAGGCCCGTGGCGGCGCTTGCAGCTCGCAGCTCGTGGTGTCGGAAAGCCGCGTCCTTTATCCCTATGTCACCGTGCCGGGCGTCCTGGTGGCGCTTTCCCAGGAAGCCTATAACCTGTACGAACCTGAACTGGGCAATGGCGGCATCCTGATCGTCGAGCAGGATCTGGTGAAGCAGAAGCCCGATACCGGGCGTGTGCAGGTCTTCCCGGTACCCGCCACGCGTTTTGCCGAGGAGTTGGGCAACCGCCTGTTCGCCAATCTGGTGGTGATTGGATTTTTCGCCGCCGTCACCAAATGCGTCACTCCCGACGCCGTCAAGAAGGCCTTACCAGAACTGGTGCCGGGCCGCTTCCTGAAGGCGAACATTCAGGCTTTCGACAAGGGCTATGCCTACGGTAACGAGATCATGGCCGCCAAGTCGGGAGCTTCTGTCACGGCCGATGCGATGAGCGAGGGCGTGGAATGACCAAGCGCACGGGCGTCTTCGTCTGCCACTGCGGCAACAATATCGCCGCCACCGTCGATGTGGTTCGGGTTGCCGAGGAGTTGGGCCGCGAGGAGGGCGTCGTCTATTCGAAAGACTACGTCTATATGTGTTCCGATCCCGGCCAGAGCACGATGGCCAAGGCGATCAAGGAGAACAAGCTGGACGGCGTTGTCGTCTCTTGCTGTTCACCCACCTTGCATGAAAAGACTTTCCGCGACGTGACCGAGGAAGGCGGCGGGCTTAATTCCTTCCGCTGCGAAATCGCCAATATCCGCGAGCAGTGCGCCTGGGTGCATTCCGACAAGCCCAAGGCCACCGAGAAGGCCCTAAAGATCACCAAGGCCGCCGTCAAGCGCGTCCAGCACAATCAGTCGCTCACACCCATCGGCGTTCCCGTCACGCGCAAGGTGCTGGTGATCGGCGGCGGCATCGCCGGTATCCAGGCCTCGCTCGATCTGGCCAATGCCGGGTTTGAGGTCATTCTGGTCGAGAAGAATCCCACCGTCGGCGGCCACATGATCCAGTTGTCGGAGACCTTTCCGACGCTTGACTGCTCGCAGTGTATTCTTTCTCCCAAAATGGTCGAGATTTCCAAGCACAAGAACATCAAGCTGCTGACCCAGGCCGAGGTGAAAGAGATTTCCGGTTTTGTCGGCAACTTTAAGGCCAAGATTCACCAGAAGGCGGTCTATGTCGATCCCGAGACCTGCAAGATCTGCGACGATTGCGCCAAGGTTTGCCCGACCGTGGTTTCCAACGAGTATGACGTTGGCCTGACCTCGCGCCGCGCCATCTTCATTCCCTTTGCCCAGGCCATTCCCGCCACCTATACGCTGGACGAAAGCGCCTGCCTGGGTCTGAATCCCGTGGTTTGCGGCAAGTGCGCCGAAGTCTGCGAGGCGGGGGCGATCAATTACGACATGCGGCCCAAGGTCATCACCGAAGATATCGGCGCCATTATCGTCGCCACCGGTTTCGATCTGTACGGCAAAGAGAATCTGGGCGAATACGGCATGGGCAAATATTCCGACGTGCTGGACGGGTTGCAGTTCGAGCGCCTGTGCTCGGCCTCGGGCCCCACGGGCGGCCATGTGCTGCGCCCCTCGGACCACAAGGAGCCCAAGAACGTCGTCTTCATCCAGTGTGCTGGCTCGCGCGATCCGGAAACCCACTGCGCCTATTGCTCCAAGATCTGCTGCATGTACACCGCCAAGCATGCCACGCTGTATAAGCATCATGTGCCCGACGGTCAGGCCTATGTCTTCTATATCGACATCCGTTCGGGCGGCAAAGGCTACGAGGAATTCGTCCAGCGCTCGATGGAGCGCGACGAGGTCATGTATCTGCGCGGACGCGTCTCCAAGGTCTACGAAAAGAGCGGCAAGATGATCGTTCTGGGCGTGGATACGATTTCCGGCAAGAATGTCGAGATCGAAGCCGACATGGTGGTGCTGGCTTTGGCCATGCAGCCTTCGCAAGGCACCGCCGATGCCGCCAAGACGCTGAAGATCGGCAGAGACAAGGACGGATTCCTGGCCGAGGCCCATCCCAAGCTGCGCCCGGTGGAAAGTGTTACCGGCGGCATCTTCCTGGCGGGCGCCGCCCAGGCTCCCAAGGACATTCCTGAGACCGTCTGCCAGGCCAGCGCTGCAGCCAGCAAGGTGATTCAACTCCTCTCCAAGGACGAGTTGATGCACAGCCCGACGGTAGCCAAGGTACGGCTCTCGCATTGCACGGGTTGCGAAATGTGCGTCCAGGCCTGTCCTTACGGCGCCATCGATCTGGGCGCCCCCAGCAACAAGGCCCGCGTCAACGACGTTCTGTGCGAAGGGTGCGGCACCTGCCAGGCGGTTTGCCTGCGCGCCGCCATCGATGTGAAGAACGTGGCGCAAGTGCAGATTCACGACATGATCAACGCCTGTCTTGGAGTATGAACGCCGTGGCGAAAGTCGAGCAAACCGCCAAGGATGAGACGGGCTTCGAGCCCAAGATCGTCGCTTTTCTGTGCAAATGGTGTTCGTCGGCGGGCAGCGACCTGGCCGGCGTATCGCGCTTGCAATATCCCTCGAACGCCGTGCCCATCACCATCATGTGCTCGGGCTCGATGTCGCCCATGTTCGTGCTGTCGGCTTTTAACAAGGGAGCCGACGGCGTTCTGGTCTCGGGCTGCCATCCCGGCGACTGCCATTACCTTAAGGGCAATTTCTACGCCCGGCGCAAAATCTATCTGGTGCAGAAGCTGTTGCAGTTCATCGGTCTTGAGAATGACCGTTTCCGCATGAGCTGGGTGTCGGCCGCCGAGGGCGCCAAGTTCGCTCAGGTCATGCATGACTTCGTGGCTGACATCAAGAAGATCGGGCCGCAGACCCGGCTGAAGGCGAAGCGCCCATGATCGACGTCGCCCAGCTTAAAGCCCACGCCAAGGGCCTTCTTGAAAAGGGAACGGTTCGCACCGTCTTCGGCTATCGCAAAAGCACGGCGGGCCTTCTGGCCGAGCCTGCGGGCATTACCGAGGCGGCACAGGCCGACGATCTGATTTTCGATCCGAGCTGTGTTCAGAATCTGGCGCTTTATCTGGTCAACGACAAGAAGCATCAGGCCGAGAAGCGCAGCGACGACAAGCGTCCGGTGGCTGTGGTTGCCAAGGGCTGCGATTCCAGGGCGATCACGGTTCTGCTGCAGGAAAATCATTTTCCGCGCGAAAGCGTGCATGTCATCGGCGTTTCTTGCGAAGGGACTGGCGTTGTCGATGCCAGCAAGCTTGCCAGAAAGCTTGGCAACAAAAAGGCGCTGGCTGTCGCCTTCGACGGAGCCGATGCCTTTGCCGTGACCACGAATGAGGGAACCCAGAGCATCGCCGCCGCCGAGGTGATGGCCGAGCGTTGCCTGGAATGCCGTTCGGCCCATCCCACGCTGTCGGATGTCGTTTTCGGAGAGGCCAAGGCCGAGCGCGGCCTTCACACGCCCTTCCAGGCCGTGAAGGCCAAGATCAAGGAGTCGGAAGGCGACCGCTGGGCCTACTGGTCGCGCCAGTTCGACCGTTGCCTGCGCTGCTATGCCTGCCGCTCGGTCTGCCCGATGTGCTATTGCGACGAATGCGTGGTGGACAGCATCAATTTCGTGATAGCCCCCGATACCACGGCGGAAGAAAAGGCCGAGCGCATCAAATGGATTGAGCGCTCTCCCGCCAAGTCGGAAAGTGCCATGTACCATATGGTGCGCGCCATTCACCTGGCCGGACGTTGCATCGATTGCGCCGAGTGCGAGCGCGTCTGCCCGGTCAACATTCCCCTGCGCCTCTTGAACACGCGCCTGGAAATGGAAGCCTTCGAGACGTTCCAGTACAGCCCGGGTTCGGACCCTGAGCTTCCCACGCTGACCTCGTCGTTCCGCGACACCGATCCCAACAGCTTCATCAGGTAGGACCATGACAAAGACAGTTGCCATGGAGAAAATGCTGAAAAAGGCCGATCTGGCCGCCTGGATGGCAAAGCTGGGGCAGACCCGTCTGTTCGCGCCCGCCCTTGAGGACGAGGATGTATGGAATTACATGCCGGTTGCGGATGCCAAGGCCGTAGGGCTTGATCATCCCAACACCATCCGCCCGCCCAAGGGGTTCGTATTTCCCCAGCGCGAGGTTCTGTACAAGTTCTCGCAAATTCCCAGCGAGGCGCCGATCCTGACGGAGACCCTGCCCGATCCCGAGCCCACCGTGGTCTTCGGTGTGCGTCCCTGCGATTCAAGGGGCTTGGTGCGCCAGGACATCGTTTTCACCAAAGAGTATGAAGACCCCTATTACCATGGACGTCGTGCCAAGGTGATCTATGTCGGCCAGGCCTGCAACACGCCGCCTTCGGCCAATTGCTTTTGCTCCTCGGTCGGCGGTTCGCCCTGCGCCGAGGATGGGCTTGACGTTCTGATGACCGAGCTTGACGGCGTCTATCACGTCAAGGCGGTGACGGCGCGCGGCGCCGAGCTTCTGGCCAAGGGCGGTGATCTGTTCAAGGATGCTTCGGCCACCGACAAGGCCCATGTCGAGAAGACCCACGCGGCTGCCAAGGCGCATCCGCAGCGCCCAATCAAGGATCTGGGCAAGGTGGCGGGAGCACTAAAAAAGAATTTCGATTCGCCCGCCTGGGACGAAATGGCCAAGGCCTGTATCGGTTGTGGCATCTGCACCTTCCTGTGCCCGACCTGCCACTGCTTCGACATCAATGATGAAGTGACCTGCAGTTCGCCCTGTTCCGGCGAGCGCGTGCGCACCTGGGATACTTGCCAGTTCCCTGATTTCACCATGCATACGTCGGGGCACAATCCGCGCCATGATCTGGGCTCGCGTCTCAGGCAGCGCGTCTGTCACAAGTTCCTGTATTTCGTGGAGAATCACGATACGCAGCAATGCACCGGCTGTGGCCGTTGCGTCTCGCTGTGTCCCGTGGGCATCGATATCGTTTCCGTCGTCGAGAGGTTGGGGCAGCCATGAGCCAGAATGCTTATCTGCCGAAGTTGGGCCGTATTGCCGCCATCAAGGAAGAGGTTCCGGGAGGGCGCGCCATCAAGACCTTCCGCATCGAATTCGTCAATGGCGACGGCTTCGAGCATGATTGCGGCCAATGCGCCATGATCTCAGTGTTCGGCAAGGGTGAGAGCATGATCTCCATCGCCTCGGCCCCGCACATCAAGGAGTACAAGCAGTTCAGCATCATGCGGGTGGGGCGCGTGACCACGGCGCTGCATGACCTTAATGTCGGCGATGTCGTCGGTATCCGTGGCCCCTACGGCAACAAATTTCCGGTCAAGGACTGGAAGGGCAGAAATCTGATCTTCATCGGCGGCGGCTGCGGCTTGGCCCCCATCTGGCCGGTCATCCAGACCGCCGTCAATGATCGCGGCCAGTTTGGCAAGATTTCCGTGTTCTATGGCGGTCGCTCGTCGCGCGACATCATGTACAAGAACGAGCTTGATAAGCTTAAGGGCGACGCCGAGGTGCATCTGTCCATCGACAACCAGGAAGAAGGCTGGGAGGGCTATTGCGGTTTCGTGCCCGCCAATGTCATGTCAAAGACGCCTTCGGCAGAGAACGCCATCGCCATCACCTGCGGCCCGCCCATCATGATCAAGTTCGTTATTCAGAATCTCAAGGAATTGGGCTTCACGGACGAGAACATTTACACCACAATCGAAAACAAGATGAAATGCGGTATCGGCAAGTGCGGGCGCTGCAATGTGGGCAAGGATTACGTGTGCGTGAACGGGCCGGTTTATTCCTGGGCCGCGCTGAAAGACCTTCCGCAAGAGTACTGAGCCTCATGAGACGGGGCGAAATAGGGGATAAGCAATGAACGTAACAGGTATGCTTTGGGGCGCCAAGCTCCTCAAGATCGTTGATTTTCCGACGTCGGAAGTTCTGGGGCCGGAAGCCAGCGAGCAGGAGATCAAAGCGCTGATCGACCGCTGCGGCGAGGTTTTCGTCAAGCCGATCTTCCGAGGTGGCGTTGGCAAGAAGGGCAAGGCGGGCCTGCTGGGCCGGGCCAAGAACCTGAAGACCGCCCTGGCCGAGAAAGAGCGCCTGTATTTCGCCACCCACATCCATGGCAACCAAACCGCCAAGGCCCAGGGTGTTACCTTCGAAGGCGCCGTTCCGGCTGAGCATGAAGTCTATGTTTCGATCACTGATTCCACCAAGTTCCGTGCCCCCACGCTGACCATCACCCATATGGGCGGCATGGATATCGAGGAGCTTTCCAAGGAGCAGATCGCGGAAATTCCCTTCGATCCGCTGACCGGTCTGAAGTCGTTCGTGATCACCAACGCGCTGTCCGATCTGAAGGCGCCTCGCGAGATCATTTCGCCCCTGGCCCAGAACCTGCCCAAGCTGTGGGACCTCTTCCATCATTACGGCATGACCACGCTGGAGCTCAACCCCATCCGCATGAGCCAGAAGCGTCCCGGCACGCTGACGCCCGTGGCCTGCGACTTCAAATGCGGCTTCGATCGCGATGATCCTCGGATGAAGCGCTTGAACTTGCCTGCGGAACTGTTCGCCGTCGATTACTCCGACTTCGAGCAGGAAATCAATCAACTGCGCACCTATCAGGGCCAGTCGGATGTTTCGGTGATCAATCCCAACGGCACGATTCTGGCCCCCACCTTCGGTGGCGGCGCCAACTCGCTGGTGACCGAGTTTCTGGGCGACGATGCCATCATCTCGTCAGACTTTGGCGGCAACCCGCCCTATGAAAAGATGCGCGAGGTGATGCGCATCTGCTTGAAGCACTGGCTGAAGCAGACCAACGTGCTGTTCATCATCGGCGGCAAGGCCAACAATACCGACATCTTCGTCACCTTCCGCGCCATGGCCGACGCGCTTCGCGAATATTTCTCGGAACATGGCCCCACCCCGCTCTATCTGGTGATCGGCAGGGGCGGTCCTAATCTGTCGCGCGGCCTGTTGGCCTTCAAGGACGTGGCGGATTCGTTGGGCATTCCCTATCGCATCTTCGCCTTCGATTCGGCTATGACCGACGTGGTGCGCTATGCGCAGGAAGCGGATAAGTGGATGAAAGCGGGCGGGCGCGATTTGCTGGCCAAGAAACTCGGCTGTGCGGCCTAAGGCCCTGGGGGAAACAATGAGTAAGCAAGGTAACGGCAAGTTCAAGTATTTCGTCGGCATCAATTCGCTGGCTGAAATTGCAACGCCCGAAGATCGGGTGTGCGTTCTCAACATCCTGGGTAACGAGTCGAAGGGCGTCACGCCCACCAGCCACAGCTATTCCGGCGGCAATGTGGTGTTCGGCACCTCGCCTGGCCGCAAGGGCGAGGTTTTGGAAACGCCCATCGGCAATATTCCCGTCTACAACAACGTGCGCGAAGGCATGGAAGACGGCCACAAGTTCAATGTCGGCGTGGTCTATCTGCCCCCGGCGGCCGTGCGCGACGGTGTGTTCGAACTGATCCGCGTCAATTCCGATCTTAAGAAAATCGTCATTCTGACCGAGAAGGTCTCGGTGCGCGATTCGCGCGAAATCCGCGCCCTTGCCCAACAGCGCAACGTCGATGTCTTCGGTGCCAACTGCCTGGGTGTTGCCGATTCCTGGAATCATGTCCGCATTGGTGGCGCCCTGGGTGGCGACAAGCCCGAGGAGAGCTTGCGCAAGGGCTCGGTGGCTATCTTCTCCAACTCCGGCAACTTCACGACCACCATGGCCACCTATCTGGTGGCCAGTGGCTGGGGCACCACGACCTCGGTTTCGTCGGGCAAGGATCTTTACATCCATTTCGCGCCCGCCGAGTTCGCCCATGCCTTCGACAACGATGCCCGCAGCAAGGCTGCCGTCATGTATGTCGAGCCGGGTGGCTATTACGAACGCGACCTGACCTTCACCAAGCCGGTGATCGCCTGCGTGGTGGGCCGCTGGAAGGCCAAGCTGACCAGGGCCGTCGGCCATGCCGGCGCCATGTCGGGATCGGGCGACAGCGCCGAAGCCAAGGAAAACTGGTTCAAGGATATTCTGGGGGTCAAGGAGATCTATTCGCCCGAGAATCCCGTTGTGTCCTGGAAGGGTGCTGTGGTGACTAACATCTCGCACATCCCGGAAGCGCTGACGGCGGTGATGAAACTGCATGGCGTCAATCCCGACTTCGCGCCCGAAGGCGACCTGACCTTGAAGCCCTGGTTCGGCGACAATCAGGGACTGGCTATGCCCAAGTCGCTGGACATTCCTTTGGTCGAACCTTTCCAGCCCTACAAGGATCAGATCGCCGAACTCACCAAGCAGGTGGGCGCCATCTATCCCAGGGAATCGATGAAGGATCGCTCGGGCAGTTCGATCATGGATGCCAAGACGCAGGTCACGCGCGTCAGCGGCGTTTCCATTCTGGATACGGCGCGTTATCCGCTGGAATCCAATTTCTGCCTGGCCCTTCTGCATCGCCATAACGACGACAACGACAACGCCTTGTTCAATGTGGGCATTGCCGCCGATATCAATCTGCACGGCGACGTTATGTCGGTCGTGGCCGATGCGGCCCGCGCCGCCGGAAACGCTCCCAATGCCGTGATCGCTGCCGCTTGTGCTCTGGTGGGTCCCGGGCGCGTCAAGGGGGCTTGCGACGCAGCCGACGTGCTGATCGATCTGTTCGGCCATTCCGGCCTTGTCAAAGGCGACGAGGCGGGCTTCGACATTTCAGCCCTCAAACCCTCGTCCGAGCAGTTGGCCAAGCTGACCGGCAAGAAGGCTGACGCCAAGGCCCAGGCCATGCTGGCGGGCATCAAGGCCCGGGGCGCCAAGTCGGTGTTCGCCGACTTCCTGTCCAAGCTGGACGGCCATCCCACAGCCGATGCGGTGCTGGCCGCCATTGCCACCTCGGTCTGCTGGTCGGCCTTGATGCGCAAGAAAATCTCGCGCAACACGGCCCGCAACCTGTCTTGGAACATGCGTCTTTTTTCGGCCATCATTGGAGCTTCGGTCGATGGCGCGCAGCACAAGGCCGACAGCTTCTGCGGCGTTTCCAATGCCGATCTCATCAACAAATGGTCGTCGACGGAAATCGGCTATCTCGCCCTTCTGGGCGAGACCCCAACACCCGAGAAGCTGTTTCCCTTCCAGGTCCTTCTGGGCCTGATCATTTCGAACGGCGTCGGCACCATCTCGGCCCAGGGCTGCAAGGGCGCCGTTTCGGCGGATGGCCCGGAATCGCCCGAGCGCGTGCAGATCAACAAGGCCATGATGGGCTTCCTTACCCATACCGGCTTTGCCCATGGCGGCAACGGCTATGAGGGTATTCAGTTCCTGGTCGAACAGTTTGGCGAGACCGGCCTTAAAGACGCGGGCGACCCCAAGCACGGCCTTGATCTGGTCGCCATGGGCACCAAATTCGCCCAGGTTTTCGGCGCTGAGAAGAAGGCGCGCAAAGGCGTTGGCGACGGCGTGCGCAACATTCCGGGTGTTAACCACCCCGTCTTCAAAAATCAGTTGATCAACAAGGATCCTCGCGAAGTCTATCTGTCCGGCCTGTTCAAGGAGAGGGGCGAAATCAACGTCTTTCACGATTTTTACAGTGCGTTGGTTCAAGCGCTCTACGACAATGGGGTCACGGCGAACGTGTTCTGCGTCAATATCGACGCCGTCATTGCCGCCCTGCTGTTGAAGCTGCTTTGGCCGCGCTATCGCTCGGGAACCTTCTCGGAGTCGGCGCTGGAAATGGCGGCCTTTACCGCCTTCCTGTATGGGCGCATGGTCGGCTGTGCCGGTGAGATCGATGATCACACCAATCGCGGTCGCAACATGGATACCCGCACACCGGCCTCGCAATGCAGTTTCGTGTCCTAATTCAAGGTATCAAACCATAGCCGTTCAAAATTCATCATCGATTGGGGTGTAAGAGAATGACCACGCAGACGCCAAAAATCTATTGGACCAAGGTTGACGAGGCTCCGGCTCTGGCAACCTATTCGCTGCTGCCCATCGTCCAGACCTTCACCAAGGCGGCGGGCGTCGATGTCGAGACCAAGGACATCTCCCTGGCGGGGCGCATTCTTGCGACCTTCCCCGAGAACCTGACGGCGGCCCAGAAAATTGGCGACGAGCTAACCTGGCTTGGCGAATTGACGCTGAAGCCCGAGGCCAACATCATCAAGCTGCCCAATGTCTCGGCCTCCGTTCCCCAGTTGAAGGCGGCGATCAAGGAATTGCAGTCGCAGGGCTATAACATTCCTGACTATCCCGAGGATGCCAAGACCGACGCCGAAAAGGAAATCAAGACCCGTTACGGCAAGGCGCTGGGATCGGCCGTGAACCCCGTCCTGCGCGAGGGCAATTCCGATCGGCGCGCCGCCGCTTCCGTCAAGCAGTTCGCCCAGAAGAATCCCCACAAGATGGGGGCCTGGGCGCCCACGTCGCAGACCCATGTGGCCCATATGAGCCACGGCGACTTCTATGGCTCCGAAAAGTCGGTGACCGTCGATGCCGCCACCGACGTCAAGATCGAATTCGTAGGATCCGACGGCAAGTCGACCGTTCTCAAGGAGAAGACGACGCTTAAGGCGGGCGAGGTCATTGACTGTTCTGTGATGAGCAAGAAGGCCCTGCGCACTTTCTTTGCCGAGCAGATTGCCGATGCCAAGTCGCAGCCCGGGCTTCTCTTCTCGTTGCACCTCAAGGCCACCATGATGAAGGTCTCCGATCCCATCATGTTCGGCCATGCCGTTTACGTCTTCTTCAAGGACGTGTTCGAGAAGCATGCTGCCACCTTCAAGGAGATTGGCGTCAATCCCAACATGGGCTTGGGCGATCTCTATGCCAAGATCGGCAAGCTGGATGCGGCCAAGAAGGCCGAGATCGAGGCCGACATGGCGAGCGCCATGAAGAACGGTCCCGACATGGCGATGGTGAATTCTGACAAGGGCATCACCAATCTGCATGTCTCCAGCGACATCATCGTCGATGCCTCGATGCCCGCCATGATCCGTGACTCGGGCAAGATGTGGGGGCCCGATGGCAAGCTGCACGACAACAAGGCCGTGATCCCTGACCGCTGCTATGCCGGCGTCTATCAGGCCGTGATCGAGGACTGCAAGAAGCACGGCGCCTACGATCCCAAGACCATGGGTTCCGTGCCAAATGTCGGCTTGATGGCCCAAAAGGCCGAGGAATACGGCTCGCACGACAAGACCTTCGAAATGGGCGGTGCCGGTGCCGTGCGCGTCGTTGATGCCTCGGGCAAGGCGCTGATGGAGCAGAAGGTGGAGGAAGGCGACATCTTCCGCATGTGCCAGGTCAAGGACGCTCCGATTCAAGATTGGGTCAAGCTGGCGGTCACGCGTTCGCGCCTGTCCAATACGCCTGCCGTCTTCTGGCTGGACAAGGGCCGCGCCCATGACGCCGAAATCATCAAGAAGGTGGAAAAATACCTGAAGAACCACGACACCAGCGGGCTTGATATCCGTATCATGTCGCCGGTAGAGGCCACCAAGCTGTCGCTCGAGCGCATCCGCAAGGGCCAGGACACCATTTCCGTTACCGGCAATGTGCTGCGCGACTATCTGACCGATCTTTTCCCCATTCTGGAACTGGGCACCAGCGCCAAGATGCTGTCCATCGTTCCCTTGATGAGCGGCGGCGGATTGTTCGAGACCGGTGCCGGTGGTTCGGCGCCCAAGCATGTTCAGCAATTCCAGGAGGAAGGCTATCTGCGCTGGGATTCGTTGGGCGAGTTCCTGGCCTTGGGCGTGTCGCTGGAACATCTGGCCCAGACCTTCAAGAATGAGAAGGCCCAGGTGCTGGCCGATGCGCTGGATGCCGCCAATGCCCAGATTCTCGACAACAACCGCTCGCCTGCCCGCAAGGTGGGCGAGATCGACAATCGCGGCAGCCACTTCTATTTGGCGCTTTACTGGTCTCAGGCGCTTGCCGCTCAAAGCAAGGACAAGGATTTGCAGGCGCGCTTTGCTCCTCTGGCCAAGGCTTTGTCGGAGAATGAGGCGAAGATCAATGCCGAACTGATCGGCGCTCAGGGCAAGCCCGTGGATATGGGAGGCTATTATCATCCGAATGATGAAAAGACCTCGAAGGCCATGCGTCCCAGCGCCACGTTGAATGCGGCTTTGGCGGCGGTTTAAGTTAGCGGAAGCTGAAATGAACGCCGACCGGCGATAAATAGAAGGCGGCCTTCCCTAGCAAGGGATGGCCGCCTTTTTTCTGTGTGATATAAGGGATGCCGCTTTCGGCCCCCCTCAGCGAAAGGAGCCTCTCGTGCTTGAAGCCTATCGCAGCCACGTCGCGGAACGTGCAACCCAAGGAATCCCCCCCCTTCCCCTGACGCCCAAGCAGACCGAGGAACTGGTCGGCCTGCTGATGAACCCGCCCAAGGGCGAGGAGGCGTTTCTGGTCGATCTGCTGGTCAACCGGGTTCCGGCGGGCGTCGATGATGCCGCCAAGGTCAAGGCAGAATTCCTGGCTAAGGTCGCCAAGGGCGAGACATCCTGCAGCCTGATCTCCAAGGTGAAGGCGACAGAACTTCTGGGCACCATGCTGGGCGGTTTCAACGTCAAGCCCCTGGTCGATCTTCTGGCCTGCGCCGAATGCGGTGCCACGGCGGCCGAGGCGCTCAAGAAGACCCTTTTGGTGTTCGACTATTTCAACGAGGTGAAAGCCCTGGCTGACAAGGGCAATGCCCATGCCAAGGCGGTGATGACCTCTTGGGCCGAAGCGGAATGGTTCACCTCGCGCCCCGAAGTTCCCAAGAGCCTCACGGTTACCGTGTTCAAGGTATCTGGCGAGACCAATACCGACGATCTGTCGCCCGCTCCCGATGCCTGGAGCCGCCCAGACATTCCCCTGCATGCGCTGGCCATGCTGAAGAATCAGCGTCCCGGCATCGAGCCGGAAGAGGTGGGCAAGCGCGGCCCGGTCAAGTTGATCGACGGCCTGAAGGCCAAGGGCCATCCGGTGGCCTATGTTGGCGATGTGGTGGGCACGGGCTCGTCGCGCAAATCAGCGACCAATTCGGTGCTGTGGTTCACCGGCGACGACATTCCCTTCGTGCCCAACAAGCGCTTCGGCGGCGTCTGCCTGGGCACCAAGATCGCCCCCATTTTCTACAACACCATGGAAGATGCGGGCGCTCTGCCGATCGAACTCGACGTCTCCAAGATGGAGATGGGCGATGTGGTCGAGCTTCGTCCCTATGAGGGCAAGGCCCTCAAGGACGGCCAGGTGATCAGCGAGTTCACCGTGAAGTCCGACGTGATCTTCGACGAAGTGCGGGCCGGTGGCCGCATTCCGCTGATCGTCGGACGCGGCCTGACCACCAGAGCCCGCGCCGCACTGGGCCTTGCCCCTTCGACGCTGTTCCGTCTGCCTTTGGTGCCCGCCGATACCGGCAAGGGCTATACGCTGGCCCAGAAGATGGTGGGGCGCGCCTGCGGCCTGCCCGAGGGCAAGGGCGTTCGTCCGGGCACCTATTGCGAACCCAAGATGACCACCGTGGGCTCGCAAGACACCACCGGGCCGATGACCAGAGACGAGTTGAAGGACTTGGCCTGCCTGGGCTTCTCGGCCGATCTGGTCATGCAGTCTTTTTGCCATACGGCGGCCTATCCCAAGCCGGTTGACGTGAAGACCCACAACACGCTGCCGGGGTTCATCAGTACGCGCGGCGGCATTGCGCTGCGCCCTGGCGACGGCGTCATCCATTCCTGGCTGAACCGCATGTGTCTGCCTGACACCGTGGGCACCGGCGGCGATTCCCACACCCGTTTCCCCATCGGCATCTCCTTCCCGGCAGGTTCGGGTCTTGTGGCCTTTGGTGCTGCTACCGGCGTCATGCCGCTCGACATGCCGGAAAGCGTTCTGGTGCGCTTTACCGGCAAGATGCAGCCCGGCATCACGCTTCGCGATTTGGTCAACGCCATTCCCTATGCGGCCATCCAGAAGGGATTGCTGACGGTCGAGAAGAAGGGCAAGAAGAACATCTTCAACGGCGTCATTCTGGAAATCGAGGGCTTGCCCGATCTCAAGGTCGAGCAGGCTTTCGAACTGACCGACGCCTCGGCTGAACGTTCGGCGGCGGCCTGCACCGTGCGCTTGAACAAGGAACCGGTGATCGAGTATGTGCGCTCGAACGTCACACTGCTCAAATGGATGATCGCCAACGGCTACGAGGATCAGGGTGCTTTGAAGCGGCGCGTTGCTGCCATGGAGGCCTGGCTTAAGAATCCGGTGCTGCTTGAGCCCGATGCGGATGCCGAATACGCCGCCGTGATCGAGGTCGACATGACCACGGTCAAGGAGCCGATCCTGGCCTGTCCGAACGATCCCGACGACGTCAAGCTGCTCTCGGACGTGGCGGGCGACAAGATCGAGGAAGTTTTCATCGGTTCTTGCATGACCAATATCGGCCACTTCCGAGCGGCCGGAAAAATCCTGGAAGGCAAGAAGGATATCCCGGCCCGTCTGTGGGTGGCGCCGCCCACCAAGATGGACGCCATGGTGCTTTCCGACGAAGGCTATTACGGCATGCTGGGTGTGGCCGGGGCGCGCATGGAAATGCCCGGCTGCTCGCTGTGCATGGGCAACCAGGCTCAGGTGAAGACGGGCTCGACGGCGGTTTCCACCTCGACCCGCAACTTCCCCAACCGGCTGGGCATCGATACCAGGGTCTATCTGTCCTCGGCCGAGCTGGCGGCGGTCTGCGCCCTTCTGGGCAAGATTCCCACCATGGACGAGTATATGCAGCATACCAGCGTCATCAGCCAGAAGGCTGCCGACATCTACCGCTATATGAACTTCGATCAGATCGACATGTTCAAGAACGCGGCAGAATAACCGGCTATTTCTCGCCTACAGGCCAAGCGGAGGGCACCGGGAAACCGGTGCCCTTTCGATTTTCAGAAGGCTCTCGTTGGGGGATATGATCGCCTACTAATAAACAAAGGCAGCGTATATTTTCCTAAAAATAAACATGACGCCGCCTATGCAACCTATGATAATTTGCCCGGCCTGTGACAAAGGGGGGCGCTATGGATATCCAGTTTCGTCCTTTCATTTCATCCGACCTGCCGGTCATTCATCAGTTTGGGCTTGAGCATCTGGGCTATGACGTGCCGCTGGCTGAGTTGCAGCAGCGTCTTGATCTGGTGAATGCCGATCAGGACCATTTCTTCCGTCTGGCCGAAGATGATCTGGGGACTGTTCTCGGCATGGTTCATGCCTATTACATGCCGCTGTCGATCGAGCCGCCGCAGGTGGTGCTTTATTCCCTGGTGGTGGGGTCTGCGGCTCGGGGCAAGAAATTGGGCAGCCGGTTCATCGCCCTGGTCGATGACTTCGCCCGGTCACGAAATGTGTCGGTCATGATGGTTGGCACCAGTGTCGAGCGCGAGCAGGCCATTCAGTTTTATCGCTCGCAAGGGTTCGAGCCTTCGAAGCAATGGGCTATCTTGAAAAGGCCGGTTTTATCACATCAGTAGGCTTATTCCCGCGCGGGTTGGATGAGGCGCTTGATGATGATGACCGCTGCAAATCCGGCAGCGATAAGGGCGGCGCCGATCAGGGGGCGGTGGATCAGCCAGGCTGCCGCGATAATGGTCAGGGTCAGCGGGGCGGCGATCATGAAGGCCACGCCGATGCTGGCGGCATTGACTAGGCTTTCCAGGAAAGGCAGCAGGCTGGCCAGCCAAGCCAGCGGACTCGTCATTAACGCCAGGCCGAACATCATCATAAAAAATCCGGCGGCACGCAGAATCCAGGTCAGAATCGCCTCATCCGATTTGGCATGTTCGATCATCGCTTACGCGTCAAGGGTGCCGTAGGAAACCATATTGATGGTCCGCTCCCTTTCTCCCTTGAAACCCGCCAGGGTCGAACCGCGTTGCTGAGCGATAACGCTGATGGTCTGAACAGGCACGTTATGAAAGGTAACGCGCAAGTCGCCGATTTGGGGTTGGTCGGGCGCCTTGCCGCGATATAGATACTCTCCCTCCTGGCGAAACCCTCGCGGCAGCTTGCCATCTTCTGCTTCCACGGACAGGGGCTCGAAATTTGAAAGCTGCGTAATCTGGCTTTGATCCAGCGTAAAGCCGCCAAGCCTGGCGCTTTTCACATCAAAAATCTTGCTCTGATAGGGCATGGCGGGGTTTGCGTGTCCCTGCTGCCGTTCAAAGGAACTGGAATCAATCAGTTCGTCGGACCATTCCTTGACATAGTTATAGGTTGTCGTCTCTGTTTCGCCGCCGCCCATCTTTTTCTCGGTTTTGGTTTCCTTATTCTCGCGCCACTGGAACATTTCAACGCGACGTTCCAGGCGAATGGCGTTGGGGGCTGTAACGTGGAAAGCCGGATCGACCAGGTTTGAGGCAACATCGACCAGCCCTGAAAGGTGAATAAGACGTCCTTCATTGGAGGGATCGACCACCTCGGCGGATACGGACACGACCTGTTTGGACACGGCGTCGAGGGCTATGATCGCGTCCACCGCCCTTCCTTCATTCCAATAGAGCAGGACGAAGCTGGCAATGAACAGGATCAGGCCCACAAACGCACCGGCTATGGTGCTGCCGAAGCGGCCAAGCCAGCTTTTGTGGGTCACTTTGGTAAAACTGTCATCGCCTTGCATCAGATCGTCTCGCTTTCTCAGGTGGGCGGCAAACCTTAGCGCAGATATCAAGAAAGCGCAGCCTCTCCTCGATCCGGGGGAAAGGTTCCCAGGCGGGTAACGATTTTCATTGAAACCCTCATTTTTCCCCTTGCGTGTGGCGGCAGGTCTGCTACCACCCCCGACATGATCTCCTTTGCTTCCCTTGCCCAGGCCGATCTGGCCGACGATGGCGGACGCGCGCTTGAGGCCCGGCTTCTGGTGTCGGCCGAGCCCGCCCAAGCGGTCCATCAGGCCCTGGCCGAGGGCTATGCCGTCATGCCGGCGGGGGGCTTGACCAGCGCCATCGGCGCCTTTGCCTATTCGCAAGAATCCGTGTCTGATTTCAAAGGGGTGGTGGCGGTGCGCCCGCGCAGCAGCCCGGAACCGGAAATGGTGGCGGCATCTACGGCGCTTCGGGATTTGAAAACCAACCAAATGGCCATCGATCCCGCCACCTCCAGCGTGGCGGTGGGGGCTGGCCTTTCCTTTGCGCAGGTAAACGCCGTTCTGGGCCATCTGGTTGGCCCCGCTGCCCGTGTGCTGGTCGATCTGACCAGCATCGGCTCGGCCATGGCGGGGGGCGTCATCGCTTCGGGCAGTATGGGGCCTTTGCGCCTGCGCCCCTCGGCTTCCTGCCTGGAAGTGGCGCTTGCTGGAGGAGAGGCGAGCCCCGAGATTCTGACCGGCGAGGCGATCTTGCGCGCCGAAGGCATGCAGGGTTGGACCGGGTTGGTTCAGGCCGTGCGCATGCGTTATTTCGAAACTCCCTTGAACGAATTCGGGCTGGTTCTGCCCGTGCAGGGAAACGACACGGACGCGCTGGGCGATTTTCTGGCCTATCTGCATCCCTGGACCGAGGTGCAGGTTCCCCTGGACCGCAGCAGTCTGGTGGGCCGTGTCGATGAGGCGACGGTGATCAACGGCGTCGAGTTGGTGACCAGGTCTTCGCTGGAGCAATTCATCGGCAGTGCTGGCGACGATTCCTTGAGGGGCAAGGCGCAGAATTTGTTGCAAAGCTGCGACTATGCCGGAGCCGACTGGCTGGCCTGCATTACCGGCTGGTCCGATCATGCGGTGGATGATGTGCTGGCGCTGTTGCTGGATGAGGTAACGGAAACCATCGGCGGCGTGATGATCGATTTCGGCGTCGGATTCTCGTCCGGTTCCGAGATGGATGCCTTCAGGGCCATTCGGGAAGGAGCGCCCGATCTGGCCAGAACCCGTGCTCGTGTTGCGCCGCCCGGAATGCTGAAGCCCTGGACGACCTCGTCGGATGTCAATCTGGTGGCTCCGGTCAGGGATTCGACTCCCATGGCCAATGCGCTCTGTGCCTATCAGGATTATCGCGAGAAGATAGCGGCGCTGGGAAGCGATCTGGGGGGAAAGGTCGGGGTTGAGATGTCGGTCTATGGGCATTTGAATCCGCACGGGCTGGATCCGCATCACCGCACCATTCTGATGGCGGCCCCGGGGGCCGAGGAGGCGCTGGCCCGGACGGCGGACCAGGTCGTCTTGATGAAACAGGAATTGATCCGCGCCCTGGTCAAGGTGGCCAAAGGCTTCGGTGCCACCATCAATGGGGGAGAGAAGGGAGCGCCGTCTCTGGTCGATCTGGTGCGCGCCCTGGGGGGAGAAGAGGGGTTGCCTGAGAATCTGAAGCACGACCTTGCCAGGACCAAAGCGGCCCTTGCCCAGGCCCCCAGAGGCTTTTCCTTCCGTGCGCCCAAGGAATTGCGCTAAAGTCCTCCCCGGTTCATTCTTCAATAGGTCGGACATGCTGGAAAACTTCGTCGAGAAACTTCTGTTCGCCAGCCGCTGGCTGCTGGTGCCCATGTATCTGGGGCTTTCCCTGGTGCTGATCGTGCTGGCGGTCAGCTTCGGAATCGAGGGGTTTCACCTGCTGGCGCACCTGATCACCACCGGCGAGGGCGACGTCATCCTGGCCGCCCTGGGGCTGATCGATATCGTTCTGGTCAGCAACCTGATCGTGATGGTGATTTTGAGCGGCTATGAGAATTTCGTTTCCAGCATCGATGTGGCGCGAGCGGAGAAGGGATCACTTTCCTGGATGGGCAAGGTAGATGCCGGAACCTTGAAGATCAAGGTGGCCGCCTCGATCGTCGCCATTTCGTCGATCCATCTGTTGAAGGCCTTCATGAACGTGCGCGATTATTCCAACGATGCCCTGATCGCTTTGGTCGGCATTCATCTGACCTTCGTCCTTTCGGCCCTGATGCTGGCCTGGATCGACAAGATCGCCTTTGCCGCTCACCGGGAGCATTGACCATGAGCCAGCCAGGAAAGAAGGGGCGGGCGCCGCTCTTCATCACGCTGGGCGCTCTTCCGATGGCCCTTGTCGTACTGTCCATCATTTTCCGTTTTCATTCAGGGCCGTTCTGGATATGGCATCAAGTCGATCCGTCCTATTTCTATCTCTTCAACGGCTTGATGCTGGGCATGGGCGAGACGCCAGCCGACGTCTTCCATCCGGGAACGCCGGTGCATACGCTGGTGGCCTTCATCTTGCGTCTGGGATCTCCCTTCGCTTCTGGCGATGAGTTGGCGCGGCTTGTGCTTCAGGACCCTGAAGTTTTCTTGAAGCGCATCAGCACAATCATTCTATTTATGAATTTCGCTGGTCTGTTCTATTTGGGCCTGTCGGCCTTTCGCGCTTTCGGGGGAGCCCTGCTGCCAGCCCTGGTCGCCCAAACCTCGCCCTTCTTCACCATGTTCATTCTAAAGCAGGCCTATCAGGTCAAGCCCGAGCCCTTTTTGCTGCTGGCGGCCTCGTTGTTGGGCGCCCTTTTGTTCAAGGCGATAGAACGGCGCGAAACCGGCCTGGGGCGCCTGCCTGTTGCCTTTGGCGTGGTGGTGGGATTCGGAGCCGCTTCCAAGCTGCTGTTCGCTCCGCTGGCCGTCGTTCCGCTGTTCATTCTGGGGCTGCGCAAGGAGACGGGCGTTTATGTCTTGTCGGGCCTGATCGCCTTTCTGTTTTTCCTTCTGCCCGCCTTTGGCAATTGGGACGTCTCGCTTGCTTACTTTACCCGCATGGCGGCGGGCAGCGGCGCCTATGGATCGGGTGCGGCGACCGTCGTTGATTTGGCGTCCTATCCGGCCAATCTGCTCAAGGTTTTTGCGGGCAAGCTGTTGTTCGATCTGGTGCTGCTCTGTTCGCTTGCAGCATTGGTTCTGCGCTGGAAGCAAGGGCTTGAGCGCAACATTTCCTGGCGCGCCCTGGAAGGTTTGGTGCTGGCCCAATTGCTTCTGGCCCTTCTGGTGGCCAAG
>JADFZV010000029.1 GCA_015232335.1 Alphaproteobacteria bacterium
GGATGACGGTTTCGGCGGAACGATCTGAGCGAGTGCTGTCTGGCTGGGCCGCCAAGTTTGTTCCGGCATTTGGCTTGTCATGGCGTTGGCGGGGGCAAAGGCCTGACTGGCCCAGTCGCCGCCGGTTGAGGCAGGCGGAGCAGCGGGTGTGAGCCCAGCAAGGCCATTGCCGCTGTCGTCGGTTGAATTGCCCAAAGGAACATTATTCCCGGAGGGCAGGCCCTCCGCGACTGAATTGAAGCCACCCATGGCGGGTCTCCTGTGATGAGGTTGAGACAATAACCAGCCCAAACGCAAAAAGCCGCCCGGAGGATCCGGGCGGCTTTTAGACGCAATAAGGGCGGTAATGGCCCTTATGTATTCTGCTACGGGTGTCGCGTCAAGGGTTGTTTTCAGCAATCATCGCTGTTCAAATAGCGCTGTTCGATATGGGCCTTGAAGAAACCGGCATCGAGCGGATAACCGGTGGCGCGCTCCAGAATTTCGTCGCTCGATCCCTTGCAGCCCTGGCCGTGAACATGGGTTTTCAGCCAGGTCATCAGGGGCGAGAAATCACCTTGTTCCAGCTTGCCGCGCAAATCCGGCATGGCCTTGCCTGCCGCCTGAAAAAGCTGGGCCGCCGCCAACGCACCCAGCGTGTAGCTGGGGAAATAGCCGATGGCGCCGTCATACCAGTGAATATCCTGAAGGCAGCCTTGCGCGTCGGATGCGGGAACGATGTTCAGAAGGCGGCGCATGCCCTCGTTCCAGGCCTCCGGCAGGTCGCTGACCTTGAGCGCGCCCCGGATCATGTCGCGCTCCAGGCGATAGCGCAAAATGACATGGGCCGAATAGGTCAGCTCGTCGGCATCGACCCGGATAAAGCCGGGGCTGACCCAGGTTAAGCGTCGCAAGAGGGCGTCGGCTTGCCATTCCGGCCCCGAGCCTCCCAGCATCTCGCGCAAAAGCGGCGCCAGAAAGCGGGTGAATTCGGCAGAGCGGCAGGCCTGCATCTCGACGATCAGGGATTGGCTTTCATGCATCCCCATGCCCCTGGCCCGGCCCACCGGCTGGTGACGCCATGCCTCGGGCAGATTCATTTCATAGAGCGCATGCCCGGTTTCATGGGCCACCCCCATCAGCGATTTTAGGGGTTCGGCTTCGTCATAGCGCGTGGTGATGCGCACGTCATAGGGCGTTCCGCCGGAAAAGGGATGCGCACTTTCATCAAGCCTTCCCTTGGAAAAATCGAATCCGATGACCTCCATCAACTTTCGTCCCAGCAGCTTCTGCCGGGCCTCGGGGATGGGCCCCAGGACCGGAGGGGGCGCCCCCTTCTGACGATCCAGCACACGGGGCAGCGTTTGGGCAATGAAGGCTTCCAGATCGGCGAACAAAGGATCGATCCGCTTTTCCGAGGCCTCCGGCTCGTACAAATCCATCAGCGCCTCATAGGGCGTAACACCCAGGGGCTCGGCTTTGGCCTCGCCCGCCTCGCGGATCAGCGCCACCACCTTTTCCAGGGGTTTGCGGACGGATTTGAAATCACCCCGAGCACGGGCCTCGCGCCAAACCATCTCGCAGGCCGATGTCGCCCTGGCCAGGGCCTCGATCAGGCGGGCGGGTACGGCATGGGCGTGAATCCACTGGCGCGACATTTCGGCCAGATTGGCCCGCTGCCAGTCGTCCATATCCAGATTGTTGGCCTTGCAGATCAGCGAGGCCACCGAGGATCCCGCCAGCAGCTTGTGATGCAGCCCCTTCAGCGTGGCGATTTCCTCGCCCCGCGCGACCGCGCTGGCCTTGGGCATCATCACGGCGGCATCCCATTGCAAAATGGCGATGGCGTCCTCGATTCTCAAAAGCTTTGCGAACAGCTCTTCCAGCTTGTGGTAGGCGTTTGCCGGCATCAGATAAATCCTGGATGGCTGGTCAGAAAAGACGCGATGGCGCCGATATCGTCCAAGGCCAGCAATGGCCGGTCGAGACCCGGCAGCGAAGACGCGTCGCTGGCGATGGCCACCACCGAGGCATCCGTGGGCCAGATGGGGTCACGGCCATGGGTGGGCCGGTGAACCTCGATCTTGGCATGCGAGTAGCGCTTGAAGCCCTCGATCAGCACCAAATCGGCGCCTGACAGGCGGGCCAACACATCATCAAGGCAGGGCTCGTCCCCCACCGTTTCGCGGCAAACCCTGATCCAGCGCTGCGTTCCCGCCACCAGACTGGCCGTGGCTCCGGCCTGGCGCGCCTCGAAGCCGGGATCGCCCGGCCCATCGACCGAGGCGCCATGATGGGAATGCTTGACCGTGGCAACACGCAGGCCCCGACGAACCAATTCGGGAATCAGGCGCTTCAAGAGCGTTGTCTTGCCGCTGCCGCTGGGTCCCACGATGCCAAAGACTTTCATACGGGCAACTTACCAAGCCCCGCCAGGGCCGTATAGATGCCGATGGCGGCGGCCTGGGCGACATTGAGCGAACGCTCGCCTTGGACCAGGGGAATGGCCAGCCGAAGACCGGCCTGGGCATGGACCTCGTCGGGCACGCCGCTGCTTTCGGCCCCAAACAACAAAATATCGCCAGGAAGAAATTTCGCCTCGGGCAAGGGGATGGCGCCCTTGGTGGTAAAGAGGACGAGCCGTCGCCCCTCCCCCCTGCGCCACGCCTCGAAGGCCGGCCAGGAGACGTGGCGGGTCACCCTGGCCCTCGGCGCATAATCCATTCCGGCCCGCCTTAGCTTCCTGTCATCCCACAAGAATCCCATGGGCTCGACGATCTCCACCCCCACCCCCAGGCAGGCCGCCAGACGCAAAACAGCGCCCGCGTTTTGTGGAATATCCGGCTGAAACAAGGCTAAACGAGGCGCTCTTGATTCTTCAGCATTTTCTGATATACCCGGCGTCCTTAGCATTTCTGCCTTTCCAAGCCTACCCGCATCGGGTATACGCTGCGATCCATATCCGCGGCGACCGTGTTAGGGTAGGGCCGAGGGGGGTTCTTCGTGTTTTCGGGATATCCCGGAACGTCACAGGGTTAAGCGAGCCAGCCTCCCTGGGTCAAGAGCAGACCCGTGGAAGCGGCCTAAGACCGAGGGAAACAGATGGCACATTCCACCACCGCCGCGCCCAGCGGCTCAAGTCAGGGCGAATCGCGCCGGGACTTTCTGCTGATCGCCACCTCGGCCGTAGGCGCCGTGGGAACCGCGCTTGCGGTGTGGCCGTTCGTCCACAGCATGAACCCCGCCGCCGACACGCTGGCCCTGTCCACCACAGAGGTCGATCTGTCGAAGGTGGCCGAGGGCATGGCGATCACCGTCACCTGGCAGGGCAAGCCGGTCTTCGTGCGCCACCGCACGGCCGACGAGATCAAATCGGCGGAAGAAGCCCCCTTAAGCGATCTGCGCGAACCCACCCCCGACAAGGACCGTGTACAAAAGCCGGAATGGCTGATTCTGGTCGGCATCTGCACCCATCTGGGCTGCATTCCCATGGGCCAGAAGGCATCGGATCCCCGCGGCGACTTTGGCGGCTGGTTCTGCCCCTGCCATGGCTCGCACTACGACACATCGGGGCGCATCCGCAAGGGACCGGCACCTTTGAATCTTGTCGTACCCAAATACACCTTCCTGACCGACAGCCAGATCCGCATCGGCTAAGACAAGAGGAAAAAGGCCATGAGCGCCCCTGCCTTCAACAACAAGATCATCAAGTGGATCGACGAGCGAATCCCGCTGTTCACCGTGCTGGATCATTCGACCTCTTCCTATCCCACGCCCAAGAATCTGAACTACTGGTGGAACTTCGGATCATTGGCTCTGTTCGCCCTGGTCATCATGATCATGACCGGCATCGTCCTGGCCATGAACTACACCGGCCACACCAGCATGGCTTTCGATTCGGTCGAGCGCATTATGCGCGACGTCAATTACGGTTGGCTGTTGCGCTATCTGCACATGAACGGCGCCTCGTTCTTCTTCATCTGCGTCTACGTCCACATCTTTCGCGGCCTCTATTACGGCTCATACAAGGCGCCGCGCGAAATTCTGTGGTGGCTGGGCCTGTTGATCTATCTGGCCATGATGGCCACGGCCTTCATGGGCTATGTGCTGCCTTGGGGCCAAATGAGCTTCTGGGGTGCGACCGTCATCACCAACCTGTTCTCGGCGGTGCCGGTGGTGGGCAATTTCATCGTCACCTGGCTGTGGGGCGGCTTTGCCGTGGACAATCCCACGCTCAACCGCTTCTTCTCGCTGCATTACCTGCTGCCCTTCGTCATCTTCGCCCTGGTCTTCCTGCATCTGGTGGCGTTGCACACCTCGAAGTCGGGCAATCCCTCGGGCATCGAGATCAAAGGTCCGCAAGACACCATAATGTTCCACCCCTACTACACGATCAAAGATCTGTACGGCGTGGGCGTGTTCCTGTTGGTCTTCATGGGCTTCGTCTTCTTTGCCCCCAACTTCTTCGGCGAACCTGACAACTATATCCCGGCCAATCCGATGGTGACGCCGCCGCATATCGTGCCGGAATGGTACTATCTGCCCTTCTACGCCATCCTGCGCGCCATTCCCGACAAGCTGGGCGGCGTGATTGCCATGTTCGGCGCCATCCTGGTGCTGTTCGCCCTGCCCTGGCTGGATAGCAGCAAGGTCAGAAGCGGACGCTTCCGTCCCGTCTTCAAGTGGTTCTTCTGGCTGTTCCTGGCTGACTGTTTCGTGTTGGGCTGGATCGGCGGCAAACCGGCCGAGGGCAATTACATCCCCATCGGACAGGCCGCCACCTTCTGGTATTTCTTCCATCTGTTGGTGGTGCTGCCGCTTCTGGGTCGTCTGGAAAAGCCCTTGGCGCTTCCGGCCAGCATCAGCGCCAGCGTTCTGAAGGAGAAGGCATAATGTTGCGCTCTGTCATCACTTCGGCCGCCCTGGCGCTCGCACTTGGCGCCAGCCCGGCCCTCGCCTCCGGCGGTGCGCATCTGGACAAGCAGTCCTGGAGCTGGGACGGCGTTTTCGGTTCCTACGACAAGGCCCAGTTGAAGCGCGGCTATCAGGTCTTTCACGATGTGTGCAGCAACTGCCACGGCCTGAAACTGGTGGCCTATCGCAATCTCAAGGAAATCGGCCTCTCCGAAGAGGAAGCCAAGGCGGTCGCCGCCGAACGCGAAACCAAGGACGGCCCCAATGACGAAGGCGAGATGTTCAACCGCCCCGGCAAGCTGTCGGATCGCTACATCTCTCCCTTCGCCAACGATCAGGCGGCGCGCGTCGCCAATAACGGCGCCCTGCCCCCCGACCTCTCCCTGATGACCAAGGCCCGCGTTGGCGGACCCGACTATGTCTACAGCCTGCTGATGGGCTTCGCCGATGCCCCCGAAGGCTTCAAGCTGGGCGACGGCATGAACTACAACAAGGTCTTCCCCGGCAACCAGATCGCCATGGCGCCCCAGATCTCCGACGATCTGGTCACCTATGCCGACGGCACCAAGGCATCAGCGGACCAACTGACCAAGGATGTCGTGTCCTTCCTGAACTGGGCCGCCGAGCCGGAGTTGGAAGCCAGAAAGAGCATGGGCCTGAAGACCATGATCTTCCTTCTGGTCCTGACCGCCCTGTTCTATGCGCTGAAGCGCAAGATTTGGAAGGATGTGCATTGAGTGATCCTCAAAGCGACGGCCGCCCCACCAACCCCGTCGCTTTGAGTAAGAAATTAGGGTAAGAGAGAGGCCGTCCGGGGCGACCCGGGCGGCCTTTTCTATTCAGGAGACCAGCAGTCATGAGGGAAAGCATTCTTGGCATCATCGGCGGCAGCGGCGTCTATGATATTCCTGGCTTAAGCAAGGCAGAGTGGCGCCCTGTCGCTACCCCCTGGGGCGAGCCTTCGGACGAATTGCTGTTCGCGGAACTGGACGGCCAGAAGCTGGTCTTTCTGCCCAGGCATGGGCGCGGCCATCGCATTCCGCCCTCGGAACTGAACTACCAGGCCAATATCGACGCCATGAAGCGCGCCGGTGTGACCGACATCCTCTCGGTCAGCGCCGTGGGCAGCCTGCGCGAGGATCTGCCGCCCGGCACCTTCGTCGTCGTCGATCAGTTCATCGACCGCAGCTTCGCCCGCGTCAAATCCTTCTTCGGCACCGGCTGTGTCGCCCATGTCGGGCTGGGCCATCCGGTCTGCGGGCGCCTGGGCGATGCCGCCCAGGAGGCGCTGAAGGAATTGGGCATTCCCCATCAGCGTGGCGGCACCTATGTCGTGATGGAAGGTCCGCAATTCTCGACCATGGCTGAATCGAATCTCTACCGCTCGTGGGGGGCGCATGTCATCGGCATGACTAACATGCCGGAAGCCAAACTGGCCCGCGAAGCCGAAATCTGTTACGCCACCATCGCCATGGTCACCGATTTCGACTGCTGGCATCCCGACCACGACCATGTGACGGTGGACGCTATCGTCAAGGTGCTTTTGGAAAACGCCGACAAAGCCCGCGCCCTGGTGCGCAAGATGGCCCCGGGCCTCAAGAACCGTCCGAAAGCCTGCCCCAAGGGCTGCGACCATGCGCTGGACAATGCGCTGATCACAGCACCCGACAAGCGCGATCCGGCCCTGCTGGCCAAGCTGGACGCCGTGGCCGGACGGGTGCTGGGGAAATGAAAATCAACGGCACACCCTTTCGCACCATCTGGCCCGCACCGGCGGGCCAAGCCGTCGAGATCATCGATCAGACGCGCCTGCCGCACGAGTTCGTCACCGTGCGCCTGGAAACGATGGAAGAGGCGGCGCATGCCATCATGGAGATGCTGGTCAGGGGCGCTCCGCTGATCGGCGCCACAGCGGCCTATGGCATGGCGCTGGCGATGAACGACGACGCCTCGGACGCTGGCCTGGAAAGTGCCTCTGCAACACTTGTGGAAACGCGCCCCACAGCGATCAATCTGCGCTGGGCCTTGGAACGCATGCAGGCCCATTTGAAGCCCGTTCATCCCGGCATGCGCCCCGAAGCCGCCTGGGCCGAGGCCGGGGCCATCGCCGATGAGGATGTGGCCATCAATGCCGCCATCGGACGTAACGGCCTTAAGCTGATCGAGCAGGCCTGGGAAGCCAAGGGCCGCAAGGGCAGCGTCAACATCCTGACGCATTGCAACGCAGGCTGGCTGGCCACGGTGGATTGGGGCACGGCCATCGCTCCCATCTATGCCGCCCATGACGCAGGCATTCCCGTTCATGTCTGGGTGGACGAGACGCGCCCGCGCAACCAGGGTGCGAGCCTGACCGCCTGGGAATTGAAAAGCCATGGCGTGCCCCACAAGGTGATCGTGGACAATGCGGGCGGCCATTACATGCAGCATGGCATGGTCGATCTGTGCATCGTGGGCACCGACCGCACGACGGCCAGGGGTGATGTCTGCAACAAGATCGGCACCTATCTGAAGGCGCTGGCCGCTTTCGACAACAAGGTACCCTTCTATGTCGCCCTGCCCAGCCCCACCATCGACTGGCGGATTCAAGATGGCGTTGCCGAGATTCCCATCGAGGAGCGAGGCGCCGAGGAAGTCAGCCATCTTCAGGGCCGCACTGCCTCTGGCGAAATTCTGAAGGTTCAGGTGACGCCCCTGGGCAGCCCGGTGGCCAATCCCGCCTTCGACGTGACACCGGCCCGGCTGGTCACCGCCTTGATCACCGAAAAGGGCGTCTGCGCTGCCAGCCCCGAGGGGCTTAGAAGCCTATTTCCCGGCCACTGAGCAGATCGTCTAAAATCGAAGTCAGCGTCCGACTTCGATTTTAGACATGAACCTGCTATGAATCCTTCCAAGAAAAATTGCAGGCTATTTGCTAGGTGCGGGATGAAAATTGATGCGGATCATACGGGAGCGATTTTCGACGCCCTCCCATGCTCTATCGTAGCCCTAGACCGGGCTGACCAAATCATCTTTGCAAACGCCTCTTTTGCTGCCCTGTGTTCGTCTGCCGGGACAGAGCCGCTTACGGGCAAGCCCTTATCAAAGGTGGCTCCTGGCTGGCTGTGTGACGTCATCGCAGGCCATGATCATGACCTGCCGCTCAGGGTCAGCCGGTCAACCGTCGCCGATAGCCGCATTTTCGTCATCGAAGACTTAAGCGAATTGCAGGCCGCCGAACGCGCCCGCAAAGCACTCGAAGAGGACATGGACCGCATCCAGCGGCTAGGACGTACCAGTTGGTGGGTTTTCGAGCCCGAATCGCTTTTGCTGCACCTAAGCCCCGATCACGGCCAGTTGCTACTGGGCGTGCCGTTGGATGAAACTTTGTTTGGCCCCGCCTATGTCGAGCAGTTTGTGCATCCCGACGATGTTGGCGTTATTCTTGGTCACATGGGCAAACTTAAGGCTGGCGGGCTTGCAGCAGGATTTACCGACAGGTTCGAATACCGCGCCGTCGTCGATGGTGTCGTTCACCATCTGGCGGTCAACTATGTCCAGCGATCAGATGGTCTTTATTTTGGGATCAGCCAGAATGTGACCGAGCGTAACCTCATGCTGAAGCAGCTATCCGATAGCGAAAAGCGGCTACGCACCATCCTCGATACAACGCCCCTAGCTGTCGCTATTTGCCGTCAGTCGGATGGCCGCATTCTCTATGGCAACCGCATATTCTTCAATCTCATCAATGTGCCGGAAAGCCAGATGGAGTCTGTACTGGTCAGTGACTTCTGTCCCTGTAAGGAAGACCGCAAGCGACTGCTGGAAGAACTCGGGCGCAAGCAGGTGGTCAATGGATTCGAGGTGCAGATCCATGCCATGACAGGGCGGCGTTTGTGGGGTAGCATGTCGGCGTCGGTGATGTCTCTTGATGGCGAACCATCGGTCTATTTAGTCATAACTGACATTTCTGCCCAGAAGGAGCAGGAGGCGATTCTGCGTCAGGCCAAGGAAGCTGCGGAGGCGGCAGCGCACGCCAAGTCGGAATTCCTGGCCACCATGAGCCACGAAATCCGTACGCCGATGAACGGCGTTCTGGGCATGGCTAGGCTGGTTCTTGATACCCCGCTTTCGGCCGAGCAACATGACCGCATGGAAACGCTGAAAAGCTCGGCTGAAGCCTTATTGACCATCTTGGATGATATTTTGGATTTGTCCAAGCTGGAGGCCAACCGCGTCGAATTCGAACGCGAACCGTTTCATCTGGAGCAGACGGTGAAAAGCGTTATGTCGCTGATGACCGCGCGCGCCTCGGACCTGGGGCTATCGCTGACAACAAAGATAGATCCCAGCCTGCCCGCATGGTTTGTCGGCGATCCAGGACGCTTACGCCAAGTCCTGTTCAATCTTGTCGGTAATGCCATCAAGTTTACAGAAAGGGGTGGCGTGACCTTGCAAGTTTCGGCAGCAGCAGCCGTCTCTGAACGGATTGACGTGGATTTCTCAGTAAGTGATACCGGCATCGGAATTGGAGCCGAGGCGCTTGAGCGTCTTTTTCAGTCCTTCAGTCAAGCAGACACCTCCATTTCCCGACGGTACGGCGGCTCGGGCCTGGGGCTGGCCATCTGCAAGCGGTTGGTCGAGGCCCAGGGCGGAAAAATCGGCGTGGACAGTGTTCCGGGCAAAGGTAGTCGCTTCTGGTTTCGCCTGTCATTCATTCCCGATAAAGCGCCCCCTGTTTCCTTGAAACCGGTCGCCGCCATCACCCTGCCGCCCCTTTCAATCCTTCTGGCAGAGGACAACCACATCAATCAGAAGGTTGCGCTCGCCATGCTTTCCCAAGGCGGACATAAAGTGACCGTTGCTGCCGATGGCCTGGAAGCCGTCGAGGCGGCCAGAACAGACCGCTTCGATTTGATTTTGATGGATATGCAGATGCCACGGATGGACGGGCTTGAAGCGTCCAAAGCCATTCGTGGGCTACCCCAGCCTGCCGGAGGGGTTCCGATCATCGCCCTGACCGCCAATGCCATGCAGGATGAAGTGCAACGATGCCATGACGTCGGCATGAATGCCCATGTCTCCAAGCCGATTGATCCTGACCGCCTCTTTGAAACCATGGCTTGCGTCCTTGCTCATTTCGTCAAGAATGAAAGCGAGCCCGACAGGGTGGAAGCGTTCAGCAGCTTTTCCGCCTATCTCAGCTCAAACGCCATTCGTGAATTGAAGGAACTCTTTTTTAGCAAAGGCGTTGAAAGTTGCGAGACCCTTTGCCGTCTTGGCGACAAGGGGGCACTGGATGAAATTCTCTTTCATGCTCATGACTTAAGGGGAATGGCCGGATATGTCGGTGATCAAGTCCTCGTCGACTGTGCGGCGGCAATCTGGGAGGCGGCCCAAGCAAAAAATGAAGATAAACTAAGGGCATTGCTTGCGGCACTGCCAGACGCATGGGCCTCAGCCTGCCGCCGTATAAGTGAACAATCCACGTTTAATACGATCGAGCGCTAGAGCATCCTGCGATAAATCTGACGCATTTCGCCGGAGCGATTTTCCGTCACAGGCAGGAGAAGGGCGCCGAGCGTATCGGGACCCTTCGACGAAGCTGTGCCGGAAAATCGCCCGGCCCCCGTCGGCTTCGCCGACAGAATTTGTCTGGCCGCCATCGGCGGCATGGGTTGGGCTTGGGCGGGCGCCTGTGGCGTCAAGCCGCTCAACCGATGCACCACATCGCTTTTCGCGTCTTTCCTGTCAGGCGCGCTCGCCCAAGCCCAACGAAACTGCGTCAGATTTATCGCAGGATGCTCTAAGCCAATCGGACAGGGGCCGGTAAAGCTTCTCTTCGGCCTTGCCGCCCACCATCATGCCGATATGTCCGGCGGCAAGCTGAACCAGTTCGGCCTTGGGCAGTTGAGTCATGACGGCCCTGGCCTGGGCGGGCGGCACGATGCGATCCTGGCCCGGCACCACGACCAGCGTGGGGCATGTCACGTCCCCAGGCCGCACGGCCCGGCCCGCCACCTCCCAGCACCCCATGAAGGGCCTGTTCTCTCCGTACCAGCCGAACAGGGTTTCCCAGGCCACCTTGCGGGTCAGGGCAACGCCATCATTCACCCAATCCTCCAGCGAGACGAAGGCCTGGGCCTCAGGCGATGCCGGATCAAGCTGGGAAAAGGCGCGGAACTTGCGCACCGCCAGATCGGGATCGAGGGCGGCGAACAGGGATTGCAAAAGATCGAGCGGCAATTCCCCCGCCTGTTCCAATAGCGGCGTCAGCCAGGGCTTCAGGCTGGCGAGCATGGCAGCCTGCTCGGCCTTGTCGGCGTGAAAATCCCAAGGTGTGGCCAGAAGCGCCAGCTTCGTCACCGCCTCGGGCCTGCGCTGGGCCAGGGCCAAGGCCAGCAGGCCGCCCATGCAATAGCCCGCCACGGCGACCTTGGCGCCATGCGCGCGGACAGAAGCGCGAAGCGCCGTCTCCAAGCGCCCCGCGATATAATCCGACAGCGAGAAATCCCTTTCCGCCTCGCCCGGCGCATCCCAATCGATCAGAAAGACCCGCAAACCCTGCCCGGCCAGGAAACGGGCCAGACTGCGCCCAGGCGCCAGATCGAGGATATAGGCCCGGTTGACCAGGGAGGGAACCAGCAGCACGGCCCCCTTTTGCCCCGAGCCTCCGTAATCCAAAAGCCTGGTTGAGCCTTCGGCCCACAGAACCGGCGGATCGGCCAAGGACCTTCGGTAGGGATGGTTCTGCCATGCCTCGATGCCCGCCTGGAACTGGCGGATCTGACGCTCGGCCTCGGCCGCAATGGCCCGGTTAAGCGCCTCTGGGTTTGCGGCCGCGAGCTCCGGCGCCAGGCTTGAGAACGGCCCTTTCAAGGACCGCGAGGCGCTTTTCAAGAGCGGCAAGGCGGCGATCGACCCCATCAGGCTGGCCATCTGCACCGCCAGATGCAGCATCAGCGGCCTGGGGCCTTGGGCGCGGGGATTGCGGGCCATGGGGCTCTCCCGGTTTCTTGAAGCCTTGGGCGAAAACGGCCATGCCCTGACTCATGGCCTCGAAACTGTTGGTCAGCGCCTCGGCCATGGCCTTGGCCAGGGCGGGATCGCCCGACAGACTGCCCATCTGCTGATTCCACAGATCAAGATAGCGCTTGGCCAGGGCGTCAAGGTCGGGCGTTTCGGGCGGCGGCTTGTCTTGGCTCATAGGGTAAAGACTATTGCCCAAATGGTGCGGGCGCGAAAGACCTTTTGCAGTGCAAGGCCCCTGGCGCTAGGATGTCGGGAAAGCTTCTGGGCAACCCGCCCGGGGAAGGGGATAGCCGATGTCCGAGCCGAAAACCGAAGCCGCCAACCCGGTAACGATCAAGAAATACGCCAACCGGAGGCTCTACAACACCGCAACCTCCAGTTATGTAACGCTGGATCATCTGTGCCAGATGGTCAAGGACGGGGTTGAGTTTCAGGTTTTCGACGCCAAGACCGGCGAGGACATCACCCGCTCGGTGCTGACCCAGATCATCGTCGAGGAGGAAGGCAAGGGCGGGCAAAACCTGCTGCCCATCAGCTTTCTGCGCCAGTTGATCGGCTTTTACGGCGACAATCTGCAGCATCTGGTGCCGCGCTATCTCGAAGTCAGCATGCAAAGCTTCGCCCGCAATCAAGAACAGTTCCGCAATATGATGCAGAACACCTGGGGCGGCCTGTTCCCCTTTGGCCGAGTCGACGACGCCAGCAACCAGAACATGGCCTTCTTCGAGAATGCCATGAAGATGTGGGCGCCTTTCATGGCCAAGAATGCCGGCATCATCGAGGGCATGACCCAGGCGGATCAAGCGGCTCAGGCTGGTGGCGAGAAGGACGCTCCGGCGCTGACCGAGCTTCAGACCAAGATCGACGGGCTTCAGCGCCAAATCGACGACTTCATGGCCCAGGCCCGTGCGCAGGCCAAGAAGTAGCCCAGGGATTCTGTGGGAAACTATTTTAAACTGACTCGAAATTTTCTCTTTCATTCCGGCGAAAGTGGCGTATATAGCGATTTATAGACGCTACGCGCACGTGCCTCTGGCCCACGGGCTCTCTCGGAAGGTTAAGCAACGACGTTGTTGTGTTCTTACTTGTCGCCAACGGCAACTCGTGAGGATGTGACCATGTCCGAGATTGAGCGCGCAAGCGCACTCGACCCCGACCCTTTCCCTAGTCGGCGCATCGGCCCGTATTCGGGGGCCATGCACTGTTCCGCCCGCATTTTGTTGCAGCGGAGCCAGGAAGGCCGTCGCCGATGAGCCAGAAAATTGCACGTTTTCTAGCCGAGCAGCAGCCCGAGACGCCCTGCCTGGTGGTCGACCTTGACATCATCGCCGAGAACTACCGGGCGCTGAAAGGCTCGCTGCCGATTGCCGAGGTCTATTACGCGGTCAAGGCCAATCCGGCGCCCGAGATCGTCTCCATGCTGGCCGATCTGGGCTCGAACTTCGACACCGCCAGCCTGACCGAGATCGATCTGTGCCTGGGCTGCGGCGCCCAGGCCGACCGCCTCTCCTTCGGCAGCACCATCAAGAAGCAGCGCGACATCGAGGCGGCTTTCGCCCGTGGCGTGCGCCTCTTCGCCTTCGACAGCCAGGCCGAGTTGGACAAGCTGACCCAGGCCGCCCCCGGCTCCAAGGTCTTCTGCCGCATCCTGGTCGATAATTCAGGCGCCGACTGGCCGCTATCGCGCAAGTTCGGCTGCGAGCTTGAGATGGCCCGCGATCTGCTGATCGAGGCCCGTGACCGAGGGCTCGACCCTTATGGCGTCTCTTTCCATGTCGGCTCGCAGCAGACGGACCTTTCGCAATGGGACGTCGCGGTGGGGCGTACCGCCATGCTCTTCTCGGCGCTCAACGAAGCGGGGATCGAGCTTAAGATGGTCAATCTGGGCGGGGGATTCCCGGCCCGCTACCGCACCGATATTTCCGAGATCGACGCCTATGGCGACGCCATTATGAAGGCGATGACCCACCATTTCGGCAACCGCCTGCCCGCCATGATCGTCGAGCCCGGCCGCTCTCTGGTGGGCGATGCGGGAATCATTCAGACCGAGGTCGTCCTCATCTCCAAGAAAAGCTACGACGAGAACGAGGCGCGCTGGGTCTATCTGGATATCGGCAAGTTCGGCGGTCTGGCCGAAACCATGGACGAGGCGATCAAATACCGCCTCAAAACGCCGCACGATGGCGGCGAGGCAGGCCCCGTGGTGATTGCCGGACCCACCTGCGACTCGGCTGACATTCTCTATGAAAAGGCAGGTTACGAATTGCCGCTGGGCCTTAAGGTCGGCGACAAGATCGAGCTGCTTTCGACCGGAGCCTATACCACCACCTACTCCTCGGTGGGCTTCAACGGCTTTCCGCCTTTGAAGGCTTATTTTATATAGGCCCTCAAGCGCCGGGCGCTGGTCGTTATTGTCCCTCGCCGGGCGCGTTTCTGCGAAACGCTTGGCCGCCGCCTCAATGGCGGCTGGGACGCGAAGATTCACGCAAGCCCCCTTCCACCCGGCAATAATTTCCCCGCCCGGCAGCCCCTGCCGGGCGTTTTACTTTCTCCCGGCCAGAAAAGCCCATATTTTCCGGGCACAGCGCCCTGGCACACGGATTGCTCCGGACTGAGTGCAATTACCTTCTAGCCGGGAGCCGGACCATGTTATGGGGCGCCTTTACCAACAGCATGACCGCCATGATGGCCCAAAGCCATTGCATGAACGTCATCAGCCAGAACATCGTGAACATCAACACGGCGGGCTATAAGAAGGCCGAGGACATGTTTCAGACCTCGCTTTCTGAAACCTATCCCAACTGGAATATCTTCGGCGTCAACAAGACGACGCGCCAGTCGGTGGACCGCCAGGGCACGATTCTGGGCACCGGCGGCAATCTGGACATGGCCGTCAACGGCCAGGGACTGTTTATCCTAAGCACGACTCCGGGCTCGCCCACAACCGAAACCGATTACAGCTTCGGGCGAGCGGGCAGCTTCCTTTGGAAGGTTGACAACACCGCCACCACCACCACAGCCGCCGCGACGACGTCCACGACCTACAGCGTTTCCTATGACGACACCTATAACAACTCGCTGTCGCGCGGCGCCGAGCCGCCTGCAACCAATCTGCAGCCAACCTATTTGGCAACGCCTGACGGCCAATATCTTCTGGCCTTCGCGGCCGGAACCGACGGCACCTTCACGCCCTCTTCCACGCTGTCCGGCCTTTCCGCCATCCGCACGGATTTCTATACGCTGGCGGCCGGGCAGGAAACGCAGAACTTGACGCTGCGCGCCAATGTCGATGCCAACACCGAGCGCTCTGGCACTGTCAACTTCTCGCTTCCCGTCTATAAATCGGTCGACAACCCCGACACTAGCGTCACCGATTATCTATCCGACCAGTTGAACTTTATCCTGACGGCGGACCCCACGGCCGAGAATACCTGGACGCTGGAACTGACCTGCGGCACCAATGGCGGCGACGACCCGACCGACCCTTTGGGCACGGCTTCGGGCACCGCTACCGGCACCTACACCGTTGTCTTCGACGGCGAGGGAAAGCTGTCCTCGGTCTCGCCTGCAGGTGCTGGCGGTTCCACCTTCATCGATACCACCGTCACCTGGAAGGATGTCAACTACACCTCTTCCGTCACCACGACGGCCACCGCCACCGCCGTAACCGCCTCCGACATTTCCATCGACCTGTCGGGCCTGTCCCAGTTGGGCGGCAACAGCCTGATCTATAATTTCGAGCAGGACGGCAACGTCAACGGCTATCTTCGCGATTCCTATTTCACCAATGACGGTTTCTTTGTCGGCAGTTACACCAACAATGAATCCAAGCGGCTTTACCAGATTCCCGTCGCAACCTTCAACGCGCCCAACCAATTGGATGCGATCTCGGGAACGCGCTGGGCCATGAGCGACGACGCAGGCGACATCGTGGTCCGCGTTCAGGGCGGCAATGACGAGGGACTGCTGACATTTACCGCCGCCGCCGTCGAACAGTCGAACGTGGCGATGGAAGACGAGTTCACCAAGATGATCATCACTCAGAAGGCCTATAGTCTGGCGACCAAGGTCTTCCAGACCGCCGACGAAATGACGACCACCGTGCGCGATCTGAAGTAATCGCTTCCTTTGCTTATACCGGCACACAGAAAGAATGACTCATACCGTTCGCGGGCAAGGCCCGCGCGCGAGCATTCCTGCGAGCGGGAGCCAAGCGCCGGAGGCGCGCCCGGCGCTTGAGGCTTGCATTAATCGGTCACGATTAATGCAAACTGGTATTATTTACTGACGTCGATCAGGGTGCGCCCCTTGATGCCGCCCTTCAGAATCGTATTGGCCAGGGCAGGCAAATCACCCAGACCCGCCACGCCCGTCATCTGATCCAGCTTGTCCATCGGCATTTCACGAACCAAGCGGCTCCAGGCGGTCTGGCGTTCGGCAAAGGGGCTAGCACCCGAATCGATGCCCAGCAGATTGATGCCGCGCAGAAGGAAGGGAATGACCGTGGCATTAAGCTCGATGCCACCGGCATTGCCCACCGAAGCGCAAGAGCAGCGATGCTTGAGCGAAGCCAGCACGGTGGACAAGGTGGGTCCGCCCACATTGTCGATGGCGCCGATCCAGCGCTCGGACATCATGGGACGCTTGGGTGCCTCGGACAACTCCTTGCGCTCCACGATGGTCGCGGCTCCCAGCGATTTCAGATAGTCGTGCTGATCCGCCCGACCTGTCGATGCCGCCACCTTATAGCCGAGATTGGCCAGCACGGCGACGGCAACGCTGCCAACACCCCCCGCAGCACCCGTCACCAGAACCTCGCCCTCTTTCTTCGTGTTCAGGCCATGTGCTTCCAGCGCCATCACGGCCAGCATGGCTGTAAAGCCCGCCGTCCCCAGCGCCATGGCGCGCCTGGTGTTCAGCCCCTCGGGCATGGGAACCAGCCAGTCGGATTTAACCCGGGCCTTTTGGGCAAATCCGCCCCAATGGGCTTCGCCCACGCGCCAACCAGTCAGAATGACCTTGTCGCCCGGCTTATAGCGGTCGGAAGCGCTTTCCAGAACGTTTCCCGCGAAATCGATTCCGGGCACATGGGGATATTTCGCCACCATCTTGCCCAGGCCATTCAGAATCAGCCCGTCCTTGTAATTGATGGTCGTATAGTCGATGCCCACCAGGACATCGCCCTCGGGCAATTGGGCCTCGTCCAGCGAGGTAAGCGCCGAGGTGACCTTGCCCTCGGCCTCGGTCAGCAGAATGGCGTTGAAGCTCATGGGATATTCCCCTTCTTCCTGGTGGCGTTGACAGGTTTATACCACGCCTGGGCAGGGGGACAAATTCAGATCGGCTGCACTTTTTCGATCACGAAACCGCGATCGGACGGGTATTTCCGCTCGATCTTGGCGGCGGCCCCGGTTTCGTCCTCGGCCTCGATCTCGATATAATGCGTATCAGCCCAGGAATCGGGATATTGCCGGTGATGCTCGCCCTCATAGACCAGACGACGCACTTCCGCATTGTAGACGGCAATCTCGAACGCGCGCGTCAACACCTTCGCCTCCTCTGGCTGCTGTTTTTCTTGCTTCCAATGTCTCATGAAACAGCAGTTTTGCCTGTGACGGCGATCACAGAGAAGCGTTGAGAGCCGCCTCCAGGCGCCGCCATTCTTCCTCGGGTCCCGGCAAGCCAAAGCGCAGCCAAGTGGGATGCTTGGGAAAAGCGCGCACCAGAATGCCCCGACGCCCCAGCCGGTCATACAGCGTCTCGGCTTGCTTAAGCGACACCAGCCGGAACAGCGACGTTCCCCCCAGAAGGGTGATGTTGGGACGTGAGAGCAGAGCATCCATGCGCGTTGCATCTGCTTTCAATTTCTGGCGCATGGCTCCGATCCAGGCATCATCGAGCAGGGCGGCTTCGCCCACCGCCAGGGCGGCGCCATTCAAGACCCAAGGGCCCAGCTTGCGCCTGAGGCTGGCCGCCATGCCCGCCTCGCACAGCGCGAAACCCAGGCGCAGCCCCGCCAGCCCAAAAAACTTTCCAAACGAGCGCAGAACGACCAGTCCGGGCTGTCCGGCCTGTCTGGCCAGACTGAGAGTGGGATCGGTATCGGCGAATGATTCATCGACGACCAGAAAGCCGCCGCGCCCCGCCAACTGTTCGCCGAAGCCCAACAAACGGGCCGGATCGTAGCAGCGGCCATCGGGATTGTTGGGATTGACCACCACCACCACATCCGCCCCTGATGTCTCCTCAAGGCCGGACACCTCGCGCACCCGATGACCGGCATCCCGCCAGGAAACGGCATGTTCCTCATAGGTGGGCGCCAAGACGGAGATGCTGGCATTATGGCGAAGGGCGGGCAAAAGCTGAATCAGGCTTTGCACGCCGGGGGCGGGCACGACCAGACGGGGATCGGCCAAGCCATAACATTCGGCGGCGGCGGCGCGCAGGGCGGCATCCGATCCGGGCAGACGGCGCCAGACATCGGCCCCCAGGCCGGGCATGGGATAGGGCATGCGGTTAATGCCCGTCGAAAGATCCAGCCAACCGGCCTCTGGGCGTCCGAACCGCTTTTCGGCCGCCTCCAGATTGCCACCATGAGAGATGCTCTGTGAGGACATGCCTTGGGCATAACCCTAATCGGGCAACGGCGCCAGACGAAAAGAACAGATATGAAATGGACGAATTCCAAAGAAAAACCGGCCTTCCCAGGACAGGAAGGCCGGTGTGGCGGAGGGGACGCCTAAAAACTATTCGGAAGCGTTGGGCGGATCGGAGTCATCATCCCAACCCACGCGAGGGGCCGGGAAGCGGGCAAACCACTTCTTCAATTCCGCGACATGGGTTGCTTCTTCCGAAGCGAAGTCGCCAGCCAGCCTGCGCACTTCGGCATCGCCCGAGGTCGCGGCTATCTGGGCATAGAAGTCATGACCGCGCGTTTCGTTGCGCAACGCCACCTGAAGCGCATGATGGGGCGTCATCAGGTAATGCGGCACGGTCGGATCGCCGGACTCGGGCGCTTCGTTGCCGGGCCAGCGGTATTCCCAGGGTGCCAGATGCGGCACCGCGATCGATCCGGCCCGTCCAGCCACCTCAGAGGCGTGTTTGCGCGAGAATTCGGCCATCTGACGGAACAGAACGGCCACTTCCTTGTTATTGTGGGTGTCCATGCCGTCGGCCAGCTCGTCGTAACGGGCCGCCGCCTCGTTCTCCAAGGCCATGGCATGCGCCATGAATTCGCCAACGTCGTCCATGGCTGTCGCCCTTTTAAAGCTTTTGGCCAGATCGGTCGAAGGATGGGGCTGGGCTTGCGGCACCTGGAAGGAAGCCCGGGTTCCGGCATAGACGATGCCCGACGTGAACATGTCGTCGTCCAAAAGCCGCTGAGAAGCCTCGCGCAGATCGCTGGTCGGCTCGAAGCCCTTGTGCACCATGTCCTTCCAGTCGCGCTGCTCGGGCCGGAAGGTGATGCAGGGGCTCAAGACCTGAATGAAGGAAAAGCCCGGATGCTTGATGCCTTCGGCGATGAGGCGGGCCAGCCCATTGGGATCGCCCGAAAAGCCGCGAGCCACGAAATTGGCGCCGCAGGCCAGAGCAAGCTGCAAAGGCATGATGGGCGTAACGCCAGGCCCCTCGGGCGTCAGATCGCTTTCCGTCCAGTCGGACTCGGTGGTGGGCGAGGCCTGGCCCTTGGTCATGCCATAGACGCGATTGTCCATGACGATATAGGTCATGTTCACGTTGCGTCGGCAGGCATGCAGAAAATGGTTGCCGCCGATGGAAAAGCCGTCGCCATCGCCGCCCGCCACGATCACGGTGACGTCCGGACGCGCCATCTTAAGGCCCGTGGCCACGGCCAACGAACGCCCATGGACGCTGTGGAAGCCATAGACGCTGGTATAGGCCGGAATGCGCGACGAGCAGCCGATGCCCGAAACGAAGGTCGTCTTGTCCTTGGGCAGCGCTAGTTCGGCGCAGGCCTTGGTGATAGCCGCCAGGACGGAAAAATCGCCGCAGCCGGGGCACCAGATGGGCTTCAGGTCCGACTTGTAATCACTGGCCTTCAAGGGGGCAGGAGTTTGGACGTTCATGTTCTATATCCCCTTAAAGCTGGTCAAGATGACGTTCGATTTCGTGCGGACGCACGGGCAACGGGCCCGGGCGATGGAACGACTTGACCGTGCCCGGCAAGTCGTAATGGGCCCGCATGAATTTCAGGAATTGCGCCTCGTGGCTTTGTTCGACCACCAGGATCTTTTTGACCCCCTTCAGCGCCTCGGCCAGCTTGGCGGGTTGAGCGGGCAGAAGCAGACGCAGGCTGACCAGCTTGGCCTTGCGGCCCTTGGCGTTCATGCGCTCGACCGCTTCGCGCACCGGGCCCGTCGCCGAACCCCAGGTGATGACGGCGATTTCGCCCTCGCCCTCGATATCGGCCCAAAGTGATCCAAAATCATGATCAACCAGCTTGCGCGAACGCTTGTTGAGCTGCTTGGCGTGATCGGTATCAGCACTCGACGGCGTTCCGCTTTCGGCATGTTCAAGTCCGTCGGCAGTATACTCGCCGCCCGGCATGCCCGGATAGGACATCGGCGAAATGCCCGAGGACGTGTCGGCATAGCGCTTATAGCCGCCCTGAGCCAAAGCTTCGGGTGTCGGCGTCAGGCGCTTGGTCTTGAAGTCGCGCGGCTTTGGCGCATCGACCACAGCCCGCGATTGGCCCAGCGCCTGATCAGACAGCATGATGACGGGGGCTTGCAGGGTCTCGGCCAGATGCATCGACCATTGGCCGGTGAGCAGGCAGTCGTCGATGGCGTTGGCCGCCGTCACGATATGCGGCGCATCGCCATGCAGACCGTAGCAGGCGATGTTCAGATCGCTCTGCTCGCTCTTGGTGGGAATGCCGGTCGAAGGGCCGCCCCGCTGAACGTCGATGATCACGATGGGCGTTTCCGAAGCCACCGCAAGGCCGATCGATTCAGTCATCAACGCAAGCCCGGGACCCGACGTGGCGGTTACCGAGGGCACACCGCCGAAGGAAGCGCCGATGATCATGTTGACGCTGGCCAACTCGTCCTCGGCCTGCACCAGCGTGCCGCCGATCTTGGTCAGATTGGGGGCCAGCCATTCCAGAATTTCCGTGCCGGGCGTGATGGGATAGGCCGCACAGAACTTGGCCCCGCCCTGCACCACGCCATAACCCGCAGCCTCGTTGCCGCTGATGTTCCAGCGCTGGGCGAATCCCGGCTTGGCGGGCGCCAGCGGATAGCGGAAGGTCATGGGACCGGCCACTGCGGCACCTGAGCGAATGCAATCGCTCGAAGACTGCATGGCCTCGGCCCCCTTGTGCTTCAAAGCGTTTCCAACCACCGCCTCGATGGCTTCCAGCGGCAGGTTGAACAACTGGCCGACGACGCCCAGCGCCACCATATTGGCGCGTCCGCCCTTGATCGCCTCGGCCATCTTCTTCATGGGCAGATCGACGATGGCAGCGCCGCTCTTGGCCAGGGCTTCGGGCATGTCGCCTTGCTCGGGATCAGTCAGGATCACGCTGTTTTTGCTCAGCGGCAATTCCGCCGTGAAGCGGTTGACGTTCTGCCAGTCCAGCGCCACCAGAACATCAAAACTGTCGGCGGGGCCGGTCACGGGGACCGAACCGATGCGCACATAGGCCGCCGCCTCGCCGCCGCGAATCTGCGGACCCGAAGACCGGGTCATGAGACCGTAATAGCCCGCCTTGGACGCCGCCTCGAGCAGCATCTGACCCGCCGTCATCACACCGGCGCCACCGCTGCCGACAAGTGCCACACATACCGTCTGCAAAGTCATTTCAGGATCCGCCTTCCTTGATGGGCCCAAGGTCTTGCCGCCTCGGCCCGCGCCACACCAAAACACCCCGTTTCGACGGGAATGACCCTACCCTTGCGGGCAGCTTACGTCCACTACCTTCCTAGCTCTTTTGCAACGCAAAATCAACTGGGCGAATGAGGGGAGAGGGATTTTGCCGCCCAAGGGGCTGTTTTCACGAAAATCCCATCACCTCTCCCCGCCTGACAGAAAGGAACGGCAGAAATTAATTGGTTATGGAGTACCGAATTTCAAGGCTGAAAATTCAGCCTTCCTACAACCCATACCGAAATATCCGAGGCAATGAAAAAGGCGGCGCTTTGGCGCCGCCTTGATCACATCACAGGAAATCCAAGAAAGCTTAGATGGATTCCTTGAGTTCCTTGGCGGGACGGAAGGCAACCTTCTTGCTCGCCTTGATCTTGATGGCTTCGCCGGTGGCCGGGTTGCGGCCCATGCGGGCGGCGCGCTTCTTGACCTGGAGAACGCCCAAGCCGACGAGACGGATGCGAGCGCCCTTCTTCAGGTGCTTCGTGATCAGGTCGACGACGTCGTTGAGAATCGATTCCGACTGCTTCTTCGACAGTTCCTGCTTGGTGGCAATCGCGGCGGCGATGTGCTTGAGGGTGACGAGCTGGGGCTTGTCGGCGGCAGCAGCAGCCGCCTTGGTCGTAGGTGCCTTGGCCATGTTGTTTATCCCTGAAAAAGGTTGTTCGATGCGTCAGAAAGACCATATAAACGGGCCAATTTCAAGCGGCAGTACTCAATCCCCTTGATGTTTCAGCTTTTTTTCCCTGGCGCACGGATAGCTTGAGGCGACGACTCGGAAGAACCAGCACGGTCGAGTCTCTTTGAACGATGGCACAAGCCTGATCTTTCGGGCATCCTTTCGTCTGTGGATGCTTTTGAAACGGGGTATGTGACATGGCGGCATTGACCTTTCCGAAAAATTTCTTCTGGGGCGCTTCGACCTCGTCCTATCAGATCGAGGGCGCTTTGAACGAAGACGGACGCGGCCCTTGCATCTGGGACAGCTATGCCGCCCAGGGGCGCATTCAAGACGGCAGCACGGCGGCCAAGGCCTGCGATCATTATCACCGCTACCCCGAAGACATCGCGCTGATGAAGGAGGCCGGCTTTAACGCCTATCGCTTCTCAATCGCCTGGCCGCGCATCCTGCCCACCGGCACGGGTGCGGTGAACGACAAGGGGCTCGATTTCTACGACCGCTTGGTCGATGGCCTGTTGGCGGCGGGCATTCGCCCCATGGCCTGCCTCTATCATTGGGATCTGCCGCAGCCCCTGGAAGATGCAGGCGGCTGGCAGGGGCGCGAGATCGTGGGTCCCTTTGCCGACTATGCCCGCATCGTGACCCGGCGTCTGGCCGACCGGGTCAAGGACTGGATGATGCTGAACGAGCCCAATGTGGTGGCCATCTTCGGCTATGGGCTGACCGATCAAGCGCCGGGGCTCAATCTGGGCGAGCAGGGCATGCTGCGCGCCCTGCATCACCAGAATTTGGCGCAGGGTGCAGCGCTGCGCGCCATCACGGCGGAACATGCGGGGCTGACCACCGGCACGGTGATCAATCTGCAGCCCTGCCGGGCCGAGGATGACAAGCCGGAAAATGTCGCCGCCGCCAAGCGCTGGGACGCCGTGTGGAATCGTGTGCCGCTGGATGGCGTGATGCGCGGCAAAATTCCCGAACTTTTGGCCGAGAAGATGAAGGACATCGTGAAGCCCGGCGACGAGGAGGCCATCCGCTTTCCCATCGATCTTCTGGGCATCAATTATTATTCGCGCATGACCATGAAGCACGAGGCGGGGCGTCCTTTCGACGCGGGCTGGGGTGATGCCCATTGCGAGCGCTGGACCTACATGGCCTGGCCGGTGCAGCCCGACGGGCTTTACGATCTCCTGATGGAGTTCAAGCAGGATTATGGCAACCCGGCCGTCTATATCGCCGAGAATGGGGCGGCCTATGATGATCAGGTGGAGGCCGACGGACAGGTTCACGATGCCGAGCGCGTGGCCTTCTTCAAGGACCATCTGACGGCGGTGGCCAGGGCGGCCCAGGATGGCTGCAATGTGAAAGGCTATCTGGCCTGGAGCCTCTTGGACAATTTCGAATGGAGCTTCGGGCTCTCCAAGCGCTTTGGCATCGTGCGCGTCGATTACGATACGTTGAAGCGCACGCCCAAGGACAGCTACCGCTTCCTAAGCCAGGTGGCCAAAAGCGGGCGTGTGTGAGGGGAGGGCTGCGGACCTGCTTCTCCCTTGACCGACAAAAGCGGCAAGCGCATCATTCTGCAACGGATGGTGGAGAGCCTTATGGTTGACGTGACTCTTGAATTGCTTGGGCAGATGATGCAGCGCTCGCTCGATATGCAGCGCGAGCTTGCGGCGGATGTGCGCGAGCTGAAGTCGCGGATGACCGATATAGAGCGCGGACTTGGCCGCAATGCCGCCTCGGAAACCGAACATTACGCCTCGGTTATGGGCCGCATGGATCGGGTGGACGACCGCATCGATCGCGTCGAGCGGCGGCGGAACATCGGGGACGCGTGAGGCAGGCAGTGTCCTATCCCGACATCATTGAAGCGCGTGTGATCGGAACTCTGGAATTTCAGGTTCGTTTTTCGGATGGGCTTGAAGGCCGCGTAGAAATGCGACCCGGCCATTTGTTCGGCGTGTTTGAGCGCTTGAAAGACCCAGACTATTTCAAACGCATCTCCGTGAACGTCTGCCACACCGCAGAAGCCGCCAGAGTACTCGCTGCCTTCCCTTTCCAAACTCATATTGAAACAAGTGGTGATAATGCCCAGTGAAATCTTCAACGCCCTAAACAAGGAAGGGCAGTTCACGAAAGAGATGCTGGGGGCAGGTGCCACTCAAATCCGGAAGGCAAACTACGCCACCAAAGGCATATATTTTCAAGCATTCACCAGCCTCTCCACCGGTCTTGAGAGAATCGGCAAGCTATGTCTGATGCTCGATCACTATATTGAAAATCAGAAATTTCCAGACATTAATTATGTGAAAAATGATATAGGGCACGACATTCTCAAACTATATGATAAGTCAAAAGAAGTTGTGAATTCTCGCGATGCTAATTTCGATTTTTTGAGCAACCTCGACGGAGACATTCATCTGTCGATGATGAGGATACTGTCTGAGTTTGCCACAAGTGATCGTTATTCCAACATTAACCTCGTTGTTGGGGCAAGACGCCAGGGTGACCCGATCGCCGCTTGGTATGCCGGGGTCGATGCGCTTCTGTATAAAACTCGCGTGTCCGCCAAAAGGAAAAATACGATTCAGAGAAATGCCTCGGTAATCTCGGCGTTACTGTCGAAGCACACCTTTGTCCGGCACACTTCTGAAAGTGGCGATGAGATCACAGACATTGAGGATGCCAGCACAAGAACAGGCTTTGTAGAAGCTGTTGCACCGTATCGGCAGCTATACGTCCTGCAAATCATCCGCTATTGGGTAGAGCTGCTAACCTCACTTCAAGATATAGCCATGAAGAAAGGTAGCCATGACATACCGTTTTTTAGCGAAGTATTTGCACCATTTTATAACAAGGACAGCTACATAAGGACGAGAAAGACCTGGGACAAAATTTAATCTCCAGGAAGGCACGTGGATGCGCGGATCAAGTCCGCGCATGACGTTTCAGATTAGGGCTTCCACCTCAACACCGGGCTTCTTGCCGCGCGGGTTTCATCCAAACGCCTGCGCGGCGTCATGCGAGGGGCCGCCTTGAAATCATCGGCTGCCCCACCCGCCTTGGCCTTCCTCGCCAACGACAGAAGCGTCTCCACATACTGATCCAGGGTCTGCTTGCTTTCGGTCTCGGTGGGTTCCATCAACAGGGCTCCATGCACCACGAGGGGGAAATACATGGTCATGGGATGGAAGCCCTCGTCGATCATGGCCTTGGCGAAATCGAGCGTGGTCACACCCGTATCCTTCAAGAAGCGGTCGTCAAACAGCGCCTCGTGCATGCAGGGACCCTCGGGAAACGAGGGCGTCAATTCAGCGCTCAAGCGCGCCAGCAGATAATTGGCGTTCAGCACGGCATCCGAGGAGGCTTGCCACAAACCATTGCCCCCCATCGAGAGGATATAGGCCAGCGAGCGGATCATCACGCCGAACTGGCCGTGGAATCCCTTCATGCGCCCGAAGCTCTTTTCGCCGTCGCCCAGACAGTGTTCCACCAGTTCCAGCCCGTTCTCGCCAGCCCGCACAAAGGGCACCGGGGCATAGGCCTTCAAGCGTTCGCTCAACACCACCGGCCCCGCCCCCGGCCCGCCGCCGCCATGCGGCGTGGAAAAGGTCTTGTGCAGATTGATATGCATGGCGTCGATGCCCAGATCGGCCACCTTCACCCGCCCGACGATGGCGTTGAAATTAGCCCCATCGCAATAGAAATAGGCGCCCGCCGCCTTCACGGCGGCGGCGATCTCCAGAATCTCGCTCTCGAACAGGCCGCAGGTGTTGGGGTTGGTCAGCATGAGGGCTGCCACCTTGTTGTCCAGCTTGGCCTTCAAGGCAGCCAGATCGACCCGGCCCTTTTCGTTGGCGGGAATCGACACCACCTGATAGCCGCACAACGTCGCCGTGGCAGGATTGGTCCCATGCGCCGATTCCGGCACCAGCACAATCTGGCGGGCATCACCCCGATCCTCATGGGCGGCGCGGATCGCCATCAAGCCGCATAATTCGCCGTGCGCCCCCGCAGCCGGGCTCATGGCGATGGCGGGCATGCCGGTCAGATCCATCAGCCAGCGGCCCAAAAGCGAAATCGCCTCCAGAGCACCCTGCACGGTGCTGGCTGGCTGAAGCGGATGCACGCCTGCAAAACCGGGAAGGCGCGCCGCCTTTTCGTTCAGCCGAGGATTATGCTTCATGGTGCAGGAACCCAGCGGATAGAATCCGGTATCGATGCCGAAATTCTTTTGCGAAAGCCTGGTGTAGTGGCGCACACATTCAGGCTCGGCCAAGCCGGGCAGGCCAATAGCACCCTGGCGCTCGAGCCCACCCAGGCGGTCGGCGATTTCGGGTGCTTGGGGCAGATCGACGCCGGAACGCTGGGGCTCGCCCTGTTCGAAGATCAGGGGTTCCTCGATCACCAGAGCGCGATTGCCGGTAAATGTGTTCGGGCTCATGACAGCACCCCCTGAAGACCTTCGATCAGCGCGTCCATATCCTCGTCCGTCACGGTTTCAGTGGCAGCAATCAGCATCAGATTTTCCATCTCGGCCCAGGAGGGATAGAAGCGGCTGACCGGCACACCGGCCAGAATGCGCCTAGACGCCATCGCCTCCACCACCGGGGTGGCGGGCTTGGGCAGTTGCACGGCAAATTCGTTGAAGAAGCTGCCCGGCAGAACCTTGACCCCCTTAAGGGCACTCAAGCGCTCGGCCAATTGCACGGCCCTGGCATGGTTGAGCTTGGCCAGATTGGTGAATCCGGCTTCGCCCAAAAAGGTCATGTGCATCGAGAAGGCCAGGGCGCAGAGGCCCGAATTGGTGCAGATGTTGCTGGTCGCCTTTTCCCTTCGGATATGCTGCTCACGCGTCGAAAGGGTCAGCACCCAGCCGCGCTTGCCGTCGGCATCCACCGTTTCGCCGATCAGGCGGCCCGGCATCTGGCGCACGTATTTTTCGCGCACCGCCATCAGCCCCAGACCAGGACCTCCGAAATTTAAGCCCACGCCCAAGCTTGCACCGTCGCCGATCACGATATCGGCTCCCATGGCGCCCGGCGGCTTGATCAGGCCAAGGGCGACCGGCTCGGTAACGGCCACCACCAGCAGGGCGCCTTGCGCCTCGCAGGTCTTGGCCAGGGCCGAATAATCCTTAAGATGGCCGAAGAAGCCGGGAAGCTGCACGATGACGCAGGCGGTTTGGGAATCGATGCGTCCCATCAGGTCTTCGATGCCGAAGGGATCGGGGGCCAGGGCCTCGACCTTCAGATGCGTGAAGCGGGCCTGGGTGGCGGTCACCTCGCGGTAATGCGGATGCAGGCCGCCCGAGAGCAGAATCTTGTCGCGCTTGGTAACGCGGGCCGCCATCAGGGCGGCTTCGGCCGAGGCGGTGGCGCCGTCATACAGAGAGGCGTTGGCGACTTCCATGCCGGTGATCATCGCCACCTGGGTCTGGAACTCGAACAGATATTGCAGCGTGCCCTGGCTGACCTCGGGCTGATAGGGCGTATAGGCGGTGAGAAACTCGCCCCTCAGCAGCAACTGGTCGATGGCGGCCGGGATGTGATGGCGATAAGCCCCCGCCCCCAGGAAACAGGGCACGTCGCCCGGGGCCAGATTGCGCGACGCCATGCTGCCCAAGCGCCGCTCGACCTCCATTTCGCTCAAGCCCAAGGCAAGCGGCAGCGGACCCTTTTGCCTCGCACTGGCGGGCACATCGCAAAACAGATCATCGACGCTGGCCGCCCCGATGGTTTTCAGCATGTCGGCGCGGTCGGCATCGGTGAGCGGCAAAAACCTCATCGCCAAAATCCTTGGTCAGTGATCAAGCGTTTTCAGATAGGCCTCGTAGGCGTCCTTATCCATCAGGCCGGAAAGCTCGCCGGGTGCGGAAAGGCTCATCTTGTAGAACCAGCCATCGCCCTCGGGTGAATCGTTCACCTGCCCCGGCTGATCGGCAATCGCCTGATTGATCGCGGTCACGCTGCCCGATGCCGGCGAATAAACCTCGCTGGCGGCCTTGACCGATTCGACCACCGCGGCCTGTCCGCCCTTGGCGAGCGATTTTCCGATCTCGGGCAGTTCGATGAAGACGATATCGCCCAACTGATGGGCGGCGTAATCGGTAATGCCCACGGTGGCGGTGCCGTTGTCGAAGCTGATCCATTCGTGTTCGTTGGTAAAGCGCAAGACGGTCATGGCGAATCCCCTTATTTGAAATAGCGATGCGAAAAGAAAGGCAGGGCAACGATTTTGGCGGGCATGGGCTTGTCGCGCACGATCAGTTGAACCGATGTGCCGGGAGCGGCATGCGCACTATCGACATAACCCATGGCTACCGGCCCATCGACCGAGGGGCCGAAGCCGCCCGAGGTGATTTCGCCGATCACGCGGCCCTGGCCGTCCTGGATGATCGTATGAGCCCTGGCGGGTGCGCGGCCTTCGGGCTTGATGCCGACGCGCTTGCGCTTGGCGCCTGCCTTCAACTGGGCGAGGATGATGCCGTCTCCAGCGAATCCGCCTTCCTCGCGCCGCCTTTTGCCGATGGTCCAGACCAGATCGGCCTCGACCGGGCTGGTGGTCTGATCGATGTCGGAGCCATAGAGACACAGGCCCGCTTCAAGACGCAAGGAATCGCGCGCCCCCAAGCCGATAGGGGCCACACCGGGCTGCTTCAGCAAAGCGCGGGCGACTTCCTCCGCCTTTTCAGCGGGCAGGGCGATTTCATAGCCATCCTCGCCGGTATAGCCCGAGCGCGTGACCAGACAGGCAATGCCCATCACCTTGATCTCGGCGCCGCTCATGAATCCGAGCTTCGCCGCCTCGGGTGCCAGGGGGGCGAAAGCCTCGGCGGCCTTGGGGCCCTGCAGGGCCAGCAGCGCCAGTTCGGGATGCGCCACCACCTTGATCCCCTTGGGCTCCAAAGCCCCTTTCAGATGGGCGATATCCTCGTGCTTGCAAGAGGCATTGACCACCAGCGACAAACGATCGGGCAGGCGCAGCACCATCAGATCGTCCTGCATGCCGCCCCTGGCATTGGTGAACTGGGTATAGCGCTGACGCCCCACCGCTAGGCCGCAGATATCGGCGGGCACCAGGGCCTCCAGCGCCTTGTCGGCCCCTTGGCCAATCAGCGACACCACGCCCATATGCGAGACGTCGAACAGCCCGGCGTGGCTTCGTGTGTGCAGATGCTCTTTCAAGACACCCATGGGATAATTGACCGGCATGGCATAACCGGCAAAGGGCACCAACTTGCCGCCCAGTTCCTGATGCAGGGCGTAAAGCGGCGTGGTTTTCAGATCATCGGGCAGGCTCACGGACAGAATCCTCCGGTTACGGCAGAGACCAAATCAGGCGCCCCTCTCTGTCCGTTCGACCTGAAAGATTCACCCACCTTGCAGCGGGCTTACTTCGTCGGTGAGACGCCGTTTTGCGCATGGCAAACGGCCATCTGCTTTCCAGATGCCTGCTTCTCCCGGTCCTTTTGCCTGAGAGTTTCCAGGGGCGGTTGCTCCTTCGGCGCCAGCTCTCGCTGATCTCTCCCGGGGGAAGTGCGTTTAGGCCGGGCCATCCTAGAGGGGAGCCGGGCACAGTCAAGCGGCCTTAGCCTAATGTGAAAAATCAAGGGGTTGGCTTGCAGTGCCTTGACGTTGAGCGCACATCTTTCTAGACTCGGGTGGATTCGGGCGCATGTCCTCCCCATATCACAACGGGCAAACAGCCAAACTCAAGCCAAGGATAGTCTCATGAAGCAGGTTACCGATGCCAACTTCGATGCCGAGGTGCTGAAGTCCTCGGGTCCCGTGCTGGTCGATTTTTGGGCCGAATGGTGCGGCCCTTGCCGCCAGATCGCCCCAGCCCTCGAAGAGCTTTCGAAGGACTATGCCGCCAAGATCAGCGTGGCCAAGGTCAATATCGACGAAAATCCGGCGACACCCTCGAAGTACGGTGTGCGCGGCATTCCAACCTTGATGATCTTCAAGAACGGCCAGGTCGCCGCCACCAAGGTTGGCGCTCTGCCCAAAAGCAAGCTGTATGAATGGGTCGATTCCGCTCTTTAAGCTGCTTTGAAGATTGAAGACAAGGCCGCGCCCTTTAAGGGTGCGGCCTTTTTCGTGAGAGGCGCCATGGAAATCATTGAAGAAGCGCAGCACAGGGATATCGATGCCATGGCCGATCTGCTGGCCTCGCTTTTCGAGCAGGAGGCCGAGTTCGAGCCAAACCACGCCCGGCAGGTGGCGGGGCTGCGGCTGATTCTATCAGAACCCCAAAGCGGGCGCCTGTTCGTGGCCCGCCAAGGCGAGCAAGTGGCGGGCATGGTCTGTCTGCTCTTTAGCGTTTCAACAGCGCTGGGAGAGCCCGTCTGCTGGCTGGAGGACATGGTGGTGCATCCTGAAAGCCGAGGCTCTGGCCTGGGTTCAAAACTTCTTGCCCATGCCCTGGCTTATGCCGAACAGAATGGATTCGGGCGCGTGACATTGCTGACGGATCACCGGAACGCCGACGCAAAACGCTTTTATGCCCGCCATGGCTTCACGCTTTCCGACATGACTCCGATGCGACGAGTCTTCTAAATGCCCGCCCCCTTTCTTCCCATGAGCCGGGACGAGGTGAAGCGCCTTGCCCTCTCCTCTCTCGATATCGTTCTGGTGACAGGTGACGCCTATGTCGATCATCCCAGCTTCGGATGTGCCCTGATCGGGCGCCTGCTGGAAGCCGAGGGATTCAGCGTCGGCATCATCGCCCAGCCGGATTGGAACGGCATCGAAGATTTCCAAGCGCTGGGACGGCCCAATCTGTTCTTCGGGGTCACGGCGGGCAACATGGATTCCATGGTCAACCGCTACACTTCGGAGAAGCGCCTGCGCTCGGACGATGCCTATACGCCGGAGGGGGTTGCAGGCAAGCGGCCCGACCGTGCGGCCAATGTCTATGCCCAGCGCTGCCGCGAGGCCTTCAAGGACGTGCCCATCGTGCTGGGCGGCATCGAAGCCTCGCTGCGCCGCTTTGCCCATTACGATTACTGGTCCGACAAAGTGCGCCGCTCGATCCTGCTGGACGCCAAGGCCGACCTGCTGGTCTATGGCAATGCCGAGCGCGCCATCGTCGAGATCGCCAGACGCGCCAAAAACGGCGAAGCGCCCCGGTTGATGCGGGGTATTCGCGGCACGGCCTATCTCTCGGACTTCGTGGGCGACGAGGCGGGTCTGCGCCTGCCCGCCTATGAGGAGGTGCGTAGCGTCGTCAAGGCCTATGCGCTGGCCTCGCGCCTCATGCATCTGGAAAGCAATCCTTTGAATGCCAGGCCACTTGTGCAGCGCCATGGCGACAAGGACCTCATCGTCGCCCCACCACCCCTGCCCCTTTCGACCACCGAGATGGACCGCATTTTCGAGCTGCCCTATGCCAGGGCGCCGCATCCCAGCTATGGCAAGGCGCGTATTCCGGCCTGGGAGATGATCCGCTTCTCGATCACCATTCTGCGCGGCTGCTTCGGCGGCTGCACCTTCTGCTCGATCACAGAACATGAGGGGCGCATCGTGCAGAACCGATCCGAGGAGTCGGTTCTGCGCGAGATCGGCCAGATGCAGGCCGACATGAAAGGCTTTACCGGCGTCATCTCTGACCTGGGCGGCCCCACCGCCAATATGTACCGGCTGGGTTGCAAGGATGCCCGCACGCAAGCAATCTGTCGGCGCCTGTCTTGCGTTAGCCCTAAAATCTGCAAAAGCCTGATCACCGATCACAGCCCGCTGCTAAGCCTTTACCGCAAGACGCGTAGCCATCCCGGCATCAAGAAGGTGCTGATCGCTTCCGGCCTGCGCTATGACCTAGCCCTCGATAGTCCCGACTATATCGCCGAACTGGCGGCGCATCATGTCGGGGGCTATCTCAAGGTCGCACCCGAGCATACCGAGCCCGAAGTGCTTGCCCATATGATGAAGCCGCCCATAGCGCTTTATGAACGCTTTGAAAAACGCTTTTCCGATGCGGCCAGGAAGGCCGGGAACAAACTCTATCTCATTCCCTACTTCATCGCCGGACATCCCGGCACCACGGATACCGACATGCTGAAGCTGTCGCTTTGGTTAAAGCGCCACGGCCTCAAGCTTGACCAAGTGCAAACTTTTTTGCCCTCGCCCATGTCACTGGCAACGGCGATGTATCATACCGGCTTGAATCCGCTGACACCTGATCTCAGAAGCGTTTTCATACCCAAGGGGGGGCGCCAACGCCGCCTGCACAAGGCCTATCTGCGCTGGCACGACCCCGAGAATGCGCCCTTGATCAAGGAAAGCCTGATCGCTTTGGGCCGCAAGGATCTGCTGGCCCAGTTTTTTCCAACGATGCCAGGGCGCAAATCGCAAACTGGCGGAAAAGCAGGGCGACGTCCTGGCTAATCGTTATTGCCCATCTCGTGGCCGTACACGGAGAAGGCATAGCGTCCAACCGCCACGTCCTCCTTCATAATGTGATTCATGAGCCAATCGCCAAGAAAAACAATGATTGTCTGCGCAAATTCCGGGCTTTTATCCAGGGCGAACTGATCGAAAATCTGTCGAACTTTTTTTTCAAGGGCGCTATGCAGCGCGCAATGTTCCTCGATTTTGGGGTAGGCGATTCGCTCCATAAAGGCCTTCTCACGGGCAAAGTGGCTTAGCGCATAATGAACGAGAAAATGCAGGGCGTGCATGATTGTTTCTGCGTGATAAGCCCGATCCATGTCATCGACAAGCGCATTATAGAGCTGGATCAGTCTTTGATGATCGCTGTCAATGTCAGGCACATTGACGCGCAAGGCCTCTGTCCACGCCACTTTCGCAAGCTCTGTTTTCATTTGCCGTCGCCCCACTCTTGGCCCATCAATCGTTCGAACTCACCCAGCGGCACGGGCCTGCCAAAGAAGTAGCCTTGGTACGAATGGCAGCCAAGCTCGGCCAAAAGGTCGCGCTGCTCGACTGTTTCCACGCCCTCGGCGATGACCGTCAGGCCAAGACTTTGGCCCAAGGCGACAATGGTGCGTGCAATGGCCGTGTCATTGGGATCGATCAGCACATCGCGAACGAAGGACTGATCGATTTTCAACTGGTCCAGCGGCAAACGCTTGAGATAGGTCAGGGAGGAATAGCCCGTTCCAAAATCATCCAGCGAGAAGCTAACGCCCCTGGCCTTAAGAGCGGACATCTTGGCAATGACGTCATCCACATTGGTGACCAAAAGACTCTCGGTCAGTTCAAGCTTGAGCTTCTTAGGATCGGCCCCGCTGACATCCAGCACCGCTTCAAGCTGTGCAACAAAATCCTTGTGATGAAACTGGCGGGCGCTGACATTGACAGCCAGGGACAGATGGGCCGTGTTGGGATTGGCGGCCCAGGCAACCAACTGCTCGCAGGCTTTTTTCAACACCCAATAGCCCAGGCGGACGATCAGTCCCGTCTCTTCCGCCAGTAGGATAAAGTCTCCGGGGGGCACCATGCCTCGCAGCGGATGACACCAGCGCAACAGCACTTCAGCACCTGTCGGCTTCCCCTGCTCTCCAATCTGAATTTGATAAAAGAGTATGAACTGATCTTCCAACACGCCTTGGCGCAAGTCTGCTTCCAAGGCGGCCTGCCCCATGACCATGGCCTGCGTGTAGGGGTCAAAAAAGCGCAGGGTGTTTCGCCCATCCTTCTTTGCCTGATACATGGCAATGTCGGATTGCTTTAGCAACTCATCCACTGTTTTTTGGTGGCCAATGAAAAGAGTGACGCCAATGCTCGAACTCGAATGATATTCCAGTCCGTCCAAATCAAAGGCCCTGCCCAGGGACGCAAGAATCTTCTCGCCAACGGCTTCGGCAGACGAGGCGGCTTCCTCGATTTCTCCGCTTAGGTCTTCAAGCATAACCACAAACTCGTCGCCGCCCAGACGGGCGACACTGTCGCCTTCGCGGATGTTTTCCGTGATGCGTTGCGCTACCTGCTTTAGCAAGAGATCGCCTTTGTCGTGACCTCGCGTATCGTTCAATGTTTTGAAATGATCAAGATCAATAAAGAACAAAGCCCCATGGCTGGCCGTTCGCGCACTTGTCGCCGTGGCTTGTTTCAGGCGGTCCAGAAAGAGGCGACGATTCGGCAGGCCGGTCAGCGTGTCGTAGAAGGCAAGATGCGTTATTTCATCCTCTGCTTCCTTGCGCTGGGAAATGTCGGTCATCGTGCCAATGTAATGCGTAACCGTTCCCGAACCATCCACAGCAGATGAAATGCAGAGCCTTGCGGGGAAGGCCTCACCGCTTTTGCGCCGGTTCCAGATTTCACCCTCCCATGAGCCGTTTTCCTGGAGGCTGTCCCACATGCCTTTGAAAAACGCGTCATCATGCCTTGATGATTTGAGAAGACGCGGCGTTTTGCCAATCACCTCCTCGGCAGAATAGCCACTAATCTCGCAAAAGGCTTTGTTGACGCGTAGAATGACGCTCTTGGCGTTGCAGACGAATATGCCATCCTGGGAGTCAAAGGCGATCGCTGCGATGCGAAGCTCTTCCGTGGCCTTTCGATTTATGCGAAAAAATGTGAGCAGTATGCTTGATGCCAGGACCAGCCCCGTGGCCGTCACGATTAGAAACAGCCCCAAAATTCGAGCGGACGCGGCGACCTCGTTATTGGCGTCGAGAAGTTCGCTAACGGTCTCGCTGGAAAGTTCCCCGACTGACCATGATGCAATATTGAGTTTCTCGCTCAGTTCTTCCGCCAGTCCGTCAAATTCGGGCATCATCTTGTTGCCGATGGCGGGACCATGGTCGATATAAGCCCTCGACATCGATTTTCCGAATTCGTAGTAGGGCGTAAAGGCGGCCTCCACTTCCTTAAGCATGGCAACCGTTTCCAACTTTCCGGTTTCCTCGGCCAGGCTTTTGGCAAGATCGATGTCTTGCTTGAAGGCCTCGGCCGACTTCTGTGCCAGCCGCAATCCCTCATCCCTGCCGTTTTGGGCGCGCGTGGCGGATACGTCGCTTAAGTACTGCTGTACCTGCACGATATCGAGATTAATGTCTTTGATCGCCACAATGAGCGGAAGGCCTTTGATTGTAATTTTTTCGACCGCATGGCTCAGTTTATCAATTTGAGACGACTGGGACTTGAACTGAATGGCGGTCAACGCCCCCAGAACGCCCAGCACAAGCACAATCAGCCCGAACGCCGCGATCAGTGCTCGCCGGATAGTCTCCTCACCCATGCTTGCCTTCTCCAGAATGCGACTTTTCCCCAGACCTATTTAAAGTGATTTCATCTCATTAAGTTAGTGTTTTTGCAGGCGTGCTTGAATCCCCACTGTATATGCGTGGCCTGAGGCTTAGAATGACGTGTCACACAGGGTGAGGCGGGACCGCAGGCGTTTTTTAAGGCGTAAGTTGAGGCGGAGCACAGAAGAGCTACTAGACGCGGTAAATTCTAAAGAGACTTCTTTCGCCTCTTCTCCGACGCGCAGATATGTTGCAATATATGCTCGTCAATCCAGATGGTTGGCCTCCTAATTGCTGGCTAAAATCATAAAGAGTAGCGAAGGCCAATCATAATTTCCTCGCATCACGTTGTGCATTTATACAACGACCTAATCCCAGGACGTGTTGCTTTCAGAACAGTACTGGAGCGATTTAGTGGGGGTATCTCGAATGAATCCAACAATCCCATTAATTAAACCGTCTACAAAACTTCTCTATTCTAAGATTCTTATACTGTTTGCTGTATTATCGACTGCTGATTGGTTCTTGCCGGCCAAATTTGATATGTTTGACGGCTATGAGCTTCTTATTATGTTTTCGGCGTGGATGGGTGGGGCAAAATACGGAATTGCGACCGCAGCTTTTGTATCTCTTAATATTATACTACAGGTGCTTTTGCGAGAGGATTCCAATGGTTTTGATCATTTCTTTTTGATTGGCCACGCAACCCATATCGTTGTTATAACTGCCGTAATTTATGCGGTATCCTATGCACGTCATGACCATCTTGCAGCAGTTGCAGGGGCTCGTACTGACCCGCTGACGGGCCTAGGAAATCGGACAGTCCTAATGGAGCGCTTGGCGATCGAGTTTCACCGGTTCAATCGTGGTGGACACCCCTTCGTATTAGCTTTCATGGATATTGATGGATTCAAGCAAGTTAATGATAAGCATGGTCACGACATTGGCGATCAAGTGCTCCGGTCCGTGGCTATGACAATTCTTCGACACATTCGTCCGTTTGACGTTGCGACTCGGATAGGTGGCGACGAGTTCTGCATTCTCATTGCTGACACTTGCCACAACGATGGCCTAGAGTCTCTTCAGCGACTGCAATCTGGTTTACGTGCAGCGATGGAGGAACGCAACTGGCCTGTGACGTTCAGCATCGGAATGGTCGAGGCAGCAGATCAGCCAGAGGGCATTTCTGCCATCGTTTCCCAAGCGGACCAACTGATGTATGAAGCAAAGCGCAGTGGCAAGAATAAGATCGTCCATAGGGGGGGTAATGAATGAATCGCGGTAAGCCCCACCCTGAGAGACTTTCACCCCGTGCAATGCGCGGCCTGCTTACCCCATGCTTACCCGGTCAATGACACCGCGATGCCCGACCAAAACAAAACCCCGCCAACCTATTGGGGTGGCGGGGTTTATATTTGGTTGCGGGGGCCAGATTTGGCTTTGACCGAACTCGTGTCGTGCTCAGGCTCTAAAGGCTAATGCGGGGGCCAGCCTATGCGACAGCTTTTCGTATTATCCCGCCCTGAGATTTTCGGCTTCTCCAGTGAACGGGGTATAGCTTTGGAAATCGACTTTGAGTCTAGTAATCCGGTAGACGGCAGCTGGTGGAACGTTGAGGTAGGTGCGACCAATATACGTTGCGACAAGATTAAGTTGGTCGAGATGCCGCCGCGATATCGGGCAGTGAAGACCATAGGTAAACTGGTAGAATCCACCATCGTGGCAAAGAACGCCAAATGCACTAGCAAGAATGGCGAGGACCTGTTTCGGTGGCATGGAAAGAAGAGGAAGCCCGCTGATAACGGCACCAGCCGGGGCGCTTTTCGGAAAATGATGCCTGTCAAGCCGCGCCGCATCCATTTTGAGCACCCGTGCCTTCGGAAAGCGCTTCCGGAGAAGTTCGGCGAAATCGTCGCCATTTTCGACCAGAGTCAGATCTTCCGCTCTTATCCCCCGCGCCAACAGCGCCCGGGTGAAGACGCCAGTACCAGGACCAAGTTCGATGACCGAACCACACTCTGGCGAAATCTCACTGGTGATCAGGTTCGCCAGCGCGGCGCCCGAAGGAATGATGGAACAGATACGACTTGGATCCGATGTCAAGGCGCGCAAGAATACCAGCATGTCGGGCAACGCGCTGTCATTCATTCGTGCTGAGGACGGTGAGGCAAGATCGCCGCCCGATTCACGAAGGACGACCTCTGCTGCCGAGAACACCAAAAAACCACAGTGCTGCTACAATCAGTAGAACCGTGCCAAGAGCGCCACCTAGTCCAGCGCCGCCGTATAGGCCATAGCCATAATATCCACCGCCGCCGCCGAGCAGAAGAACCAATAGTATTACAATA
>JADFZV010000002.1:0-110122 GCA_015232335.1 Alphaproteobacteria bacterium
CTTGGTTCCACTTGTCGCATTGGGCTTGATCCCGTCCTTTGGGGCGCTGGCGGGCGAGACGCCCAAGGTCGTTGCCTCAATAGCACCTCTGCATTCCCTGGCGGCGTCCGTCATGGCGGGAGTAGGGGAGCCCGAGCTTCTATTGCAGGCCAATGCCTCGGCGCATGATTTCAGCTTAAAGCCATCTCAAGTCAGGATTTTGCAAAGAGCCGATCTAGTGCTTTGGGTTGGGCCGGAATTCGAAAGCTTTTTGACCAAGCCGGTTACCAGTCTGGGCGGCAAGGGCCGTGTCCTGACCATGTCCGATCTACCGGGCATGCTGAAATTGAAAATGCGCAAGGGCGACTTCTGGGAAAGCCATGCGCATGGGGAGGGGCATAACGTTGCTTCAAGTTTCGAGACGGACGGCCATCTCTGGCTTGATATCGGCAATGCCAAGTTGTTCGCAGCCGCGTTGGCCGACAGGCTTTCGATCATCGATCCCTTACATGCCGGTCTTTACCAAAGGAATGCAAGCGCGCTGGCTTTGCGCCTAAACCTCCTTGACAGCCATTTGAAGGTGCAATTGGCACCCCTGGCCGCCAGACCCTACGTCGTTTTCCACGATGCCTTTCAATATTTCGAGAAGCGCTACGGTCTGTCTCCCCTGGGCTCGATCACACATGACGAGCGCAAGCCATCCGCCAAGGCCTTGGCGGCTTTGCGCGGCAAAATTTCAGATAGCGGCGGGGCATGCATTTTCAAGGAACCGCAAGCATCGCCGCGTTTGGCCGAGATTCTGGCCGAGGGTCTTCGTGTGCGCATAGGATCGCTTGATGATTTGGGCGCTGGCCTGAAGCCCGGCCCCCAAATGTTCGACTCCCTGATGACCGGCTTGGCCGACAGCCTCAAGGAATGTTTGGATTCGTCGGCTGGTGAATGATCTTGGGCAGCGAGAAACGGAAGATGGCGCCCTGGCCGATTTCGCTTTCAACCCAGATGCGCCCTCCATGGCGCTCGATCACGCGCTGACATAGGGCAAGTCCGATGCCGTCGCCGGGATATTCCGTCCGACTGTGCAGGCGTTTGAAGATCAGGAAAATACGGTCGAAATATTGCGGGTCGATGCCGATTCCATCATCCTTGACCGAGATAATCCAGTCCTCGGGGCGTTCCTCCGCCCAGATTCGCAAATGGGGAACGGCTCCCACTTTCTGAAAGCGCAAGCCGTTGGCGATTAGCTGTTGGAAGACGGCCTCGATCTGCGGCGCATCGACGGTAAGTTTCGGCAGGGTTTCGATCAAAACCTCGGCGCCGGAATGCTTGATGTCGCCGGAAAGCGTCAGAGCGGCCTTGCGGGCCTGTTCGGTAAGGTCGGTTTCGACGAAGGGCGAGCGGCGCGTGCCGACGCTGGAATAGGCCAGCAATTCGTGAATAAGGCCCTGAAGCCGTTTGACGCCATCGACGGTATAGGCGATGAAGGTATTGGCATCGCTATCAAGCTTGTCCTTGTAGCGGCGCTCTAGAAGTTGGACATAGCTGCCGATCTGACGCAATGGTTCTTGCAGATCGTGGGATGCGATATAGGCGAACTGCTCAAGATCGGCATTCGAGCGCCTTAAGCTGTCGTTGGCGCGTTCCAGATCGTTACGGGCGGTTTCTTCCTGGCGGATGGCGCGCAGCACCATCCAGGACAGGCCGGTCATCAACAAGATGGTCAACACGCCGATGGCGGCATTGCGCATGGCCCGCCAGTACCATTCGGCCAGGGCGTCGTTCTCGGCAATGCTCATCCAGACCAGAAGCGGCGGGTTTTCCACCTTGCGATACGAGACCACGCGCTGCACGCCGTCATAAGCCGATTTTCCGCGATAGGTGCCAATGGGCGATATCGGAAGATATTTTACGTAAATCGGATTGGTCGCCATGTTGCGGTTGATGACGTCGTCGTCCTTGAAAATGGGCTCGCGGATCAGGATCGATCCGTCCAGCTTGTAGACGCCAAGGGCGGGCGTCGAGCCCACGGCCAGATTGTGGTAGAACTCTTTGAAGTAGATGTTGGAAATAGAAGCGACGGCGATTCCCAGGAAGCGGCCCTGGGAATCGATGATGCGTCTGGCGACAGGGAAGGTGAAGTTGTTGGTAAAGGGGTCGCGCGCCACGCGGCCGATAAAAAGGGTCTCGTGCCCTTGTTTTAGAACGGGGAAGAAGTCGCGGTCGGTGACGTCCAGGACTTGTTGCGGCAAGGGGCGCGACGCCAGGGTGACGTGGCCCAAAGGATCGACCAGAAACAGGGTTTCCGTCTGGGGCGAGGCATTGGCCATCGATGCCATGACGCGCCGTTCCGTTTCATGCTCTGCCAACATTGGCAGGCGTCCCTGCACCGCGATGCGGTCCATCAGGCGCAACACCAGCAGGTCGGCGGAATCCAAGGTGCGCTTGGTATGTTCCTCCAGCAAACGCACGTAATCGCGGGTCAATTTTTCGGAATTGTCGAGGGTCTCGTTATAGTCGGTGATGCTGGCGAAGGTCCCGAATCCGCCGACGACCAGAATATAAAATCCCAGCATAGCGTAGAGAAATCCGCGCGGCCCGCGCAGATGCCTTTTCTTTCCCGACTGCCCACCCCGCCCTTTCGTCATGCTCCCCTCTTTCGAGCGAGAATATCCTACACGATGTTTCTATAATAGCGAGAGAAATGGTTATTTATCAGCACGCTCAACAGTCATGATGCCGATGGCCATGCCGACGCTGCCAAACGTGACGAAGAAGCCAAAAAACAGGAGAAAAAGGGCCAGTCCCATGTCGTTAGAGGCGAAGATCAGGCCGCGAAGCCCGCCAATATCCAGTGCCAGCAGGAGGGCGCCAAAGAAGAAGCCCCCTATTGCGCCATAGGTCAGGTGGCGAAGCATGAAAAGGAGGATGGGTTGTTCATGCGGCTTCATGGGGGATCGTGCCTTTGAGACGGGAAGGGGGTCGAAATCGGAGCAAAGAGTAGTTACCTTAGGACGACGCGGGACCGCCAAGGGGGCGGATGTCATTGATGAATGCATCTAACGGAAACAAATTGAATATTAGCGGAGACTTAAAGTCACGCCAATGGGGCTTTGCCTCGTTTCTGGTGCTGGCGTTTCTTTTGCCCTGGCATTCGTCCTCGCCTGCTGCCTTGAGTGACCCGCCTCAACTTCCCGGCAAGACCGAGGCTCCGGTAGCGGTGGACGCCCTGCTTCTGGCCATCCAAAGCCTGCTGGGTGAGATGGGGCTTTATCATGGAGCCCTTGATGGTCGCATGAGCAAATCGACCCAGGAAGCCATTCGCCTGCACCAGAAGGCCTGGAATTTAAAGCAGAACGGCCTGCCCAGCGAAGATTTGCTGCAGCATCTGGAAATGGTGGCGGGCATGCGCCGCATCGAGCGGCGTTTGAAACAGACCAAGGCCGAGCAGATCACCGGCGCCAAAAGATTGATCGAAGAATCGCCTGCCACGCGCCGCCTGCTTTTAGAGGCGGCGGCCCGTCCACAGCCGTCCGTCGAGAGTCCACAAAGCTGTTTTGACGAGCCGCGCCCGGAATGTCTGGCCATTCTGGCCCGTCAGGCCGCATTGGCAGCTCCCGTTGGGTCGATGCGCGACTGGGCTTTGTCGGAAGTGGCGAGCGAGGCGGCGGAAGCGGGCGTTCCCCTGATGGCCTGGGAAGTGGCTTCGCGCATCGATGATCCCAGAACCCTGATTGCGGCGCTGGGTTCCGTTGCCCGCGCGTTGGCTGAGGGGGGCAATTTCCAGGCTGCGCTTGAGGCATTGGAGGCGATTCCTGATACCGCTAGACGGTGCGAGGCGGCCTTGAATCTGGCGCAAAGACAGGCCGAGGCGGGAAAGCATGAGGGTGCCCGCGCTGCCCGCAATCTGGCGGTGCAAATGCTAGACAGCCTTAAAATGCCCGAGGAAATTCTGGCGGCGCGCTTGAAGCTGGCGGAAGTGGCCCTGCTTCTGGGCGAGGGCGGGGCGGCGTCGCGTTGGCGCCTTGAGGCCGAGCAGCGCCTTTTATCGCTTCCTGTCGATGCCAGGCAAGGCGCCATGGCCAGCTTGTCGATGATCGAAACATCCCTCAAGCGCTTTGACGCCAGCCGCCAATGGCTGTTGCAGGTACAAGACGGATTGTTGCGCGTTCCCGCCGAGCTCAAGCTGATCGAAGCCATGGCCCTGGCCGGGCGGGGAGGCGAGGCAGAAACCCTGGCGGACTATATCGAGGCCCCGCGCTACCGCGTTCTGGCTCAGGTTCGCCTGGCCGCGGCAAAGATCAAGCTGGGTGACAATGCGGAGGCCAAGCGCCATCTGCGCGAGGCCGGAACGCAGGTGAGCGCCATCGACCTGCCCTTTGCCAAGGCTTACGGGGAAAGCCAGATCGCCTTGGCCTGGCAGGCGTTGGGCGAGAGTGAGACGGCTGAGGCCATGGCCCGGGTCATTGAGGACGAAGCCATCAAGGCGCACACGCTTTGGCGTCTGTCTGACGTCGTTCCCCTGGGGCGGCGCGACATCTTGCGCATCGAGGCGGAACTGGCGACCAAGGCGCATGCCGACCCCTTTGGCCGGGTCTGGATGTATGCCGAACTGGTCCGCGAGCGCTCGCGCCAAGGTGACAAGGCCGGTGCCCTGGCCCATCTGGCGCGGGGGCTGACCGTGGCCGAGGCGATTTCCGACTCTTGGAGCCGATCCCGCGCCCTGGCGGCCCTGGCCGGGGCCATGGCCGAAATGCAGAGGCCATAAGGGTTTTTTTGCCGGAACTTAACAAAGATCAAGTCCGTTTCGGCCAGGGGATCCTAGTCTGAAACTCCTTCTTTGCTCGTTAGGAGTGACGCGCATGGCCCTTCTTCCCTGGCACGATTCCTTTAGCACCGGCGTTCGCGTTCTCGATGACGATCATCGTCACTGGGTCGATATGCTGAACCAGTTGCACGAAGCCCGCCAGAAGGGCAAGGACAAGGAGTTCATCGACAAGAGCATCGACGATCTTCTGACCCACATACGCCAGCATTTCCAGCGCGAGGAAGGATTCATGAGCCAAGCCGGCTATCCCGGCTTTGGCCACCACAAGGAAATGCACGAGCATTCCCTTGCCGAGATATTGTCCTTGGCCGAACGACACAAGAATTTCGGGGATAAGGTCGATCCCAAGCACATTCTCGAATTCGTCAAGAATTTCTTCGTCAATCACGTCTCGACCGAAGATTTGCGCATGCGCGAATTCTTCCGCGAGAAGGGCATTGCCGATGTGCCTTTGCATGACAAGCAGAAGGGGCATTTGCGCCTGGGAGCTCTGAATAAATTTTATAGCCTGTTCGATGCCGTGACGGTCAGAACGCGCATCATGCTGCTGGTCCTGCTGCCGCTTCTGGCCCTGACGGCCTATGCGGGCGTGGCTATCAATGGCCGCCTTAGCATCGCCAACGAGATGGAGAAGCTGGAGGATCTGGCCGCTTTCTCGGGCGATGCCAGCGCGCTTATTCACGAGTTGCAAAAGGAACGCGGATCGTCATCCCTGTTCCTGGGCAGCAAAGGCACCAAGTTCAAAGAGGAGGTGGGGGCCATCCGCAAGGAGGGCGACAAGCGATTTGCTCCCTTCAAGGCGGGGATGGAAAAGATTATGGCCGCCATGCCGGAATACAAGGAACAGGGTGCTGCCGTTCTGAATGGTTTGGGCGGGCTGTCCGCCATTCGCACCAAGGTCGATGCGCTTGAGATTCCCATCCCGGAAACCCAGGCCTTCTATACGAAATCCATTGGCCAGATCGTCGACATGATCGATGCCATGGCGCTGGCCACAACGGACAGTTCCGTCACCCGTCAGGTGGCGGCCTATTCCAACTGGATCAAGCTGAAGGAACGCGCTGGACAGGAACGCGCCATGGTCTCGGCGGGTTTTGCCGCGGCCAAGTTCTCGCCCGAACTCTTCCAGCGCTTCCAGTCCAATGTGGGCCAACAGATGGCTTTTGAAAACGCCTTCCAGGCCTTTGCCTCCCCGGCGATGAAGGCGGCGGTGAAGTCAACCGTCAGCGGCCCGGCGGTGGATGAGGTGTTGCGCCTGCGCAAGATTGCGGCCTCCAGCCTGGAAACCGGCAGCACCGAGGGAGTGGAAGCTCCCGTCTGGTTTGCTGCCTCGACGGCGCGCATCGATCTCATGAAGAAAATCGAGGACCAGATCGGCGTGGAATTGAAGGCGCAGGCTGCCCGAATTCACGCCAAGGCCATAGGCGATCTGACGTTCCTGGGCATTGGATCGCTGGCCCTTCTATCGGTCATCGCCTTTCTGGGCTTTGCCATCGTGATGAGCATTTCCCCGCCTTTGGTGCGCATGACAGAAACCATGCGCATGCTTGCCGATGGCGATTATGGCGTCGATGTTTTCGGCCAGCAGCGCAAGGATGAAATCGGCGATATGGCGCGCAGCTTGCAATTCTTTAAGGAAACCCTGATCAAGGCTTCGGTCACATCTTCCGAGGATTGGTATGAGAACACCGCGCAGATCGAGAAACTAGCCCGCAAGCAGCGGCTGATCGAGGATTTCGAGAAGAAAGTTTCCCAGTTCCTTGAGCAGATGGCGGGTGGTGCCGATGGTTTGGCCAGAACCGCCGTGCAGATGAGTGGAAATGCCAGCAATACCGCTCAGGAAAGCGAGGTGGTGAGTTCCGCCTCTCAGCAGGCCAGCGAGCGCGTTGAGGCCGCTGCTGCGGCGGCGGAGGAGTTGCGCGCCTCGATTTCCGAGATCGGGCGCCAGGTCGATGGCGCGGCCCGTGCAACGCGCGATGCCGCCCAGCAGGCCCAGGCCACCGATGCCAAGGTGGAGTCGCTTCTCAGCGCGGCTCAACGCATCGGCGAGGTGGTGCATCTGATCAACGACATCGCGTCTCAGACCAATCTGCTGGCGCTGAATGCCACCATCGAGGCCGCCAGGGCGGGCGAGGCAGGCAAGGGATTCGCCGTGGTCGCCAACGAGGTCAAATCACTGGCCAACCAAACAGCCAAGGCCACTGATGAGATTGCCGGGCAGATCAAGGCCATGCAATTGGCGACTGACGAGACTGTGGCGGCCTTGCGCGAGATTTCCAACCGCATCTCAGAAATCGATCAGGTATCGGCATCGGTTGCTGCGGCCATCGAGGAACAGAGCAGCGCCACCGAAGAGATCAGCCGCAATGTGCATGATACCGCACGGGCTGCGGCCGACGTATCATCATCAATCGAACGTGTCAGCACCGCCGCCGCCGAAACCGGCAAGGCGTCGCAAAGCGTTCAGGCTGAGGCCGAGCAAATGAGCCACCAGGCGGGCAACATCCGCACCGAGGTCAAAGCCTTCCTGGCCGAGGTAAAGGCGGCGTAATCCCGGACAGACTCTTACATCCACTCTCTCAAGAGCGCCGTCAGAGGAATGTCGGCGGGGGGCATGGGGTAGGCGCTCAGCTTGTCCTTGCTTACCCAGGCCAGGGTCTGGCCTTCATGCGCCTGGGGCGTTCCCTGCCATTGGCGCAGCACGAAGAGCGGCATTAGAAGATGAAAGCTGTCGTAATCGTGCGAGGCGAAGGCCAGCGGCGCCAGGCAGCTTTGCGTGGCGTCGATGCCCAGTTCTTCCTTAAGTTCGCGCAAGATTGCGGCTTCCGGTTTCTCCAGGGCATGAACCTTGCCGCCTGGAAATTCCCAAAGCCCCGCCATGGCTTTTCCTTCTGGCCGCTTGGCGAGAAGAACGCGCCCGTCGGCATCGATCAGCGCCGCCGCCGTTACCAGCAGCAGGGGTTGATCCACTCTTTGCCGGTCCCAGGCCTTTCGATCAAGCTGGAACTGCGTGACGGGTATGTCCTTGCATCGGCCGGAAAGCCCGCAGGAGGGAAACTCCGATCCGGTGAAGCCAAGCTTCTCCAGCAGACGGCAGGAGGCGGTATTGGCCGTCATGACTTGCGCTGTGACGACGGACAGTCCCAGGGCCTGAAAGGCCAGCCGGGTCATGCGCCGTATGGATTGGGTGGCGTAGCCTCGTTTCCAGAAATCGCGGCCTATCCAGTAGCCGATACGCCCTTGTCCGTCTTCAGTGGACAGGTTGATCGCCCCCACCAATGCCCCATCGCTCACGCGCTCGATGATCAGGGAGATTTCCCGCTCCGAGGCATTGGCCTGACTTGCCTTGGCAAGGAAGATTTCCGCGTCCTTGGTTTGATAGGGATGGGGCAGGTCCGCCGTCCAGCGGGCGATCTCGGCATTGTTGGCGATTTTTGTCAGGGCCTGCACATCCAGGGCTTTGGGCGGGCGCAGTTTCAATTCCGCCGTCGTCAGCGCCTCGCCCCGCCAGCCCGGATGGACCGACAGACAGCCGCTATCATTCTTCACGGCACACATCCTTTGGCGTTTGATGGTCGGAAATATGGCTCCACGACTTTTCATGTGGATCTGCCAAACTCACAGAGGTCAGCAAATACATCGTCATGCCCGGCCTTGTGCCGGGCATCCACGCCTTGCCGCCTGATCTCTATGAAAGAAGATCGTGGATGGCCGGGTCAAGCCCGGCCATGACGGATTGAAACATGGGACAAATCCCACTTCCAACGTCGTAGAGCCGGAAATATTAAGTTCTATAAGACCCATTGATATCGATATAGCCGTGGGTGAGATCGCAGGTCCAGACTGTGAAGCGGCCCTTGCCGACACCGACATCGATCTCGAATTTGACGTTCTGGCCCTTCATGTGATTGGCTACCGGCGTTTCGTCATAGCCGGGAACGGCAGCACCGTTGCAGGCGACATCGAATCCGCCGATGCGAATGGTCAAACGGTCGCGGTCGGCCTTTTCGCCCGCCTTGCCGACGGCCATCACGACGCGGCCCCAATTGGCATCTTCGCCCGCGATGGCGGTTTTCATCAAGGGCGAATTGGCCACCGAAAGCCCGATGCGCTTGGCGGCCTTGGCCGAGGCGGCGCCCGAAACTGTGATCTCAACGAATTTGGTGGCTCCCTCGCCATCCCTGACCACCAGATGGGCCAGTTCCAGCAGCACGGCATCAAGGCCTGCGCGGAAATCCTTAAGCTTGGGATCGTTGGTTTGCGTAATGCGCGGATGCTGCGCCTGTCCAGTTGCAAACAAGATCAGCGTGTCGCTGGTCGAGGTGTCGCTATCCACCGTGATGGCGTTGAAGCTTTTATCAGCCCCTCGGGTGAGCAGGCTTTGCAGAAGGGGGGCGGGCAGTTTCGCATCGGTAAAGACATAGGCCAGCATGGTCGCCATGTCAGGCGCTATCATGCCCGACCCCTTGGCAATGCCGTTGATGGTGACGGTGGTATCGCCGATGCGCACACGGCGCGAGGCCAGTTTGGGATAGGTGTCGGTGGTCATGATGGCCTTGGCGGCATCCAGCCAGGCATCGGCCTTCAGCGCCAACGCTGCCTTGGGCAGGGCGGCGGTGATCTTCTCAAAGGGCAAGGGAACGCCGATGGTGCCGGTCGAGGAGACGAACACTTCGGTTTCCTTGCAGCCGATCAGACTAGCCGTGGCCTTCACGGTGGCGCTCACAGCCTCGTCACCTGCGCGCCCCGTAAAGGCGTTGGCATTGCCGGAATTGACCACCAGGGCCTGCGCCTTGCCCTTAGCACCCGCCTTGCGGCACCAGTCCACCGGGGCCGAGGAAGCCAGCGAGCGGGTATAGACCCCCGCCATGCTGGTGCCGGGTGCTAGTTCGGCCAGCAACAGATCGGTTCGCCCCTTGTAGCGCAATCCCGAGGCAAAGGTTGCCAGACGCACCCCCGCCAGCGGCGGCAGGTGCGGAAAACTTTCGGGTGCCAGGGGCGAAATGGGCGGGGCCACGGGGCTTACTTTCCGTGTGACGCTGGGGGCGGGGGCGCCATCGGCTTGCCTTCCAGATCGAATCTGGAAATCTTGGCGCCCGAGGTCAGATTCTGAATGATCTTGCCCAAGGATTCCTGGGCCAGTTGCGCCTTCAGATCCTCCTTGATCTCAGCCAGTTCGGGCGACTTGCCGATGCGCTTGTCCTCGGACTTGATGACGTGCCAGCCGAACTGGGTCTTGACCGGTGGCGACACCTGTCCGGGCTTCAGCTTGAAGGCAGCCTCCGAGAATTCGGCCACCATCTCTTCCTTGCGGAAATAGCCGAGATCGCCGCCATTCTCGCCGTTATTGTCCTTCGACATTTCCTTGGCCAGATCCTCGAACTTGCGGCCCTTCTTCAGGTCGGCAGCGACCTTCTTGGCGGCATCTTCGCTTTCCAGCAGGATGTGGCGGGCGCGCACTTCCTCTCCGGGCGGGTTGGCCTTTTTGAATTGCTCGTAGCGATCCTTGACCATCTGATCGGTTACAGATTTGGTGGCGCTGCGCAGGGCATAGGTCCTGGCGATCAGTCGGGTCTCGGCTTCCTTCATGGCCGCCACGACTTCCGGATCCTTGGCTAGGCCGTCCTTGCGTCCCGCCTCAGCCAGCAGGACTTCGTTGATCAGATTGTCGAGCAGCATCGGATAGACGATCTTCAAGGGGGCCTGGGCCAGTTGCGGCGTTCCGTTTCGGGTCCGCTCGACATCCGAAAGCTTGATTTCCACGCCATTGACGGAGGCCGCCACTGGGTCGGCGGCCAGAGCCGGGGAGATGAGGCCAAGGCCAAAGAGGGCGGCGGCAAGGCCAACAGGAATTCGGGACATGGAGGTATCCTTGAGGAGGGAAAGGGTTTTTGCTTGTGGCATATCGCGCGTCCCGGGGCAAGTGCGGGGACACAAACCACCCACCTGCGCACCCCTTTGCCAGGGGAGCGGAACGGATTTTTGCTGGATTGTGCCCCCCCGGGGGGTGGCCCCGGGGGTGACAAACCTACTTGATACCCTTTGAATTCAGGTGTGGGGCGTATTTCTTGTCGGTGCCCTGAATGTGCTTGACCAGCCAATTCTTGAGGAAATTCATGACTTCCAGGGAAAGTACACTGGTCGCGCCGGACTTGTACTTGGCTTGCACGTCAAGCACCTGCTTGACCAGATCGGCATGTTCCTTCTTGTGGGCCTCGGCATCCGGGTAGCCCGTTTGGGCGAAATAAGTCTCTTCCTGCTTGAAATGTTCGGCCGTGTAGGAGATCAGGCCGTCCAGGATCTTGCCCAGAGCATCCTGCCCATGCCCCTTTTGAACGGCGTCATAGAGATCGTTGACCATTCCGACCAGTTTCTTGTGCTGGGCGTCAATCAGGCTGATCCCCACGCTCAGTTTGTCACTCCACTCCATCAAAGGCATTACTTCCTCCATTGTTAAGGCCGCTTTATCGCCTTCAGGCGGCTTTTGTTAGTCTGCGCCCCCCTCCTGTTCGGCGGGGTGCAGACCCTGAAGCAGCGCGCCCGCTTTGTCTGCGGTCGTGCTGGCGAAATCGACAATACGATCCAAAGTCCCGGCAATTTCCTCGACGCTGTCGGCGGCCTCGTTGCTGCAGGATTTGATCGTTTCAAACAACTGTGCCTGGGTTTCCACAGACCCGGCGATTCCATCCACCAGATGGTGAATGGTCGTGAAATTCTCGTTGACCATGGTCACGGAGCGGACGACTTCGTTGGTCGCTTCCTTGATGGTGGCCAATTGCAGATTGATTTCCTCGGTCGCCTTTGCCGTCTGGCTGGCCAGTTCTTTCACTTCCTTGGCGACCACGGCAAAGCCTCGTCCGGCTTCTCCGGCCCTGGCGGCTTCGATGGTTGCGTTCAGGGCCAGCAGGTTGGTGTGATGGGCGATTTCCTTGATCAGTTTGGCAACCGATGCAATCTGGGAAACGGTCGTGGCAAGCTGGGTGATTCTGTCGTTGGTGCGGCCCGATTCGGCAATTGCCTCATTGGCGCGCTCGCGCGATTGGACGACGCGGTTGTTGATGTCATCCATGCCCCGGGCCACTTCGCCCATCATGCCGGTGACCATGCGGACATTCATCACGACCATCGAGGCGTTGCCCGACGCGTTTCCTGCTTCATCGCTTGTGTGTTTGGCGCCATCGACGATGGAATTAACGGTTTCCGATATCTGCTGGCAACGGGAATCCGCATCATTGGCCTGTGGGGCGGGCAGGGCGTCGATCAAAAGTTCCAGGCAACTGGCGGCAAGCCGGTTGATCGCGGCGCCCGATTCGATGGCCTCGACCGCGGTTTGAAGATTGGCGGCTACTTGTTCGAAGAGCTTGGAACTTATCTGGGCATTGGCCAGCGCCATACACTTCAGCCCAACCCCTGCCGCCTGGGCAGCCTGGACCAAGGAGCCGATCGGCGTTTCCAGGGGGGCTTCGGATAAAAGGGCTTTCCATAGCTCGGCCAGGCAGGCGGCTGTAGCCTGATGCGGCGGGGAATCACCGGAAGGGTCAAGAACACACACTGCGTAAGTGTATAAAGCCGTCTCCGGCAAGGCAAAAACAAGACCCTGCCCGCTTATTTGCGAAGAGGGGGGGATTGATGAAATCTCTTGTTGAAGCCCTGCATAAGCCAAGGCCTTAACTCCTTTTCCCAGATTATTCCTCGCTGTAAGGCTTATATTTTTGTTGTCTTAACGTTTATAGCACTCTTTTAGTCTAATTGGAACGACCTAGCAATATTCGCCAGTCATTATCAGAATAAAAACATAATATTGCTGTGCAAAATAACTTTAAACAACTCTAGTCTACGATGAGTGCGAGTGTCAGGATCGCCGGATTGGTGCGGGCTCCAACATTGACAGGCAGTGTCTGGGGGACTATCTCTTGCGGGCCTTTTCTTGCCTTGTTTGAGGATTTTCCATGTTCGGTGCCTTAGTGCAGCGGCTCTTCGGAACCGCCAATGATCGCTTCATCAAGACCCTGAAGCCCCAAGTGGATGCCATCAACGCGCTCGAACCCGACATCGAGAAACTGTCCAACGAGGATTTGGCGGCACAGACGCAGCGCTTCAAGGAGCGACTGGAAAAAGGCGAAACCCTCGACGCTCTTCTGCCCGAAGCCTTCGCCACCGTGCGCGAGGCGGCCAGACGCACACTTGGCCAGCGTCATTTCGACGTTCAGATGATGGGTGGCATCGTCTTGCACCGCGGCAAAATCGCCGAAATGAAGACCGGCGAAGGCAAGACCCTGGTCGCCACGCTGTCGGTCTATTTGAACGCGCTCACCGGCAAGGGTGTGCATGTGGTGACGGTCAATGACTATCTGGCCAGGCGCGACGCCGATTGGATGGGCCAAGTCTACCGCTTCTTGGGTCTGACCGTGGGGTGCATTGTGCATGGGCTGGACGATCCCGAGCGTCAGGCCGCCTATGCCTGCGACGTGACCTACGGCACCAACAATGAACTGGGTTTCGATTATCTTCGCGACAATATGAAGTTCCGCAAGACCGAGATCGTGCAGCGTCCTTTCAACTACGCCATCGTTGACGAGGTGGATTCGATCCTGATCGACGAGGCCAGAACGCCCTTGATCATTTCGGGCCCCACCGAGGACAATTCCGAACTTTACATGCAGGTCGACAAGCTGATTCCCAAGCTTGATGCCTCGCACTACGAAAAAGACGAAAAGCAGCGCGCCGTCACCTTCACCGAGGCGGGCGTCGAGCGCATGGAAGCGCTTCTGGCCGAGGCCGGGCTGATGAAGGGAACCAATCTTTATGATCTGGCCAACCTGTCGCTGGTTCATCACGCCAATCAGGCTCTTCGGGCGCATGTCCTGTTCTCGCGCGACGTCGATTACATCGTCAAGGACGACAAGGTTGTCATTATCGACGAGTTCACCGGGCGCATGATGGAGGGACGGCGTTATTCCGAAGGCCTTCACCAAGCGCTGGAAGCCAAGGAAGGGGCCAGGATTCAAAACGAGAACCAGACGCTGGCCTCGATCACCTTTCAGAATCTGTTCCGTCTTTATCCCAAGCTTTCCGGCATGACCGGCACGGCCATGACCGAGGCGGGGGAATTCTCTGAAATCTACAGTCTCGACGTGGTCGAGATGCCGACCAACGTCAAATGCATCCGCGCCGATCAGGACGACGAGGTCTATCGCACGGCCAGGGAAAAGAACGAGGCTATCTGCACCTTGATCGCCGAATGCCAGTGCCGCGGGCAGCCCGTGCTGGTGGGCACCGTCTCGATCGAGAAGAGCGAGGACTTGTCCGATCTTTTGAAGAAAAAGGGCATTTCCCACAAGGTTCTGAATGCGCGCTATCACGAGCAGGAAGCCTATATCGTAGCGCAAGCCGGATCGCCCGGCGCCGTCACTATCGCCACCAACATGGCCGGTCGCGGCACGGATATTCAGATGGGCGGCAATTTGGATATGCGCTTGAAGCAGGAAATTTCCGGACTCGAGCCTGAGGCGGCGGCAAAAAAGGCGGATGCCATTCGAGCCGAAGTGGCGGCCGGCAAGGAAATAGCCCTTAAGGCGGGCGGTCTTTATGTCATCGGCACCGAGCGCCATGAATCAAGGCGCGTTGACAACCAGTTGCGCGGCCGCTCAGGCCGCCAGGGCGATCCCGGTGGGTCCAAATTCTTCCTGTCGCTTGAAGACGATCTGATGCGTATCTTCGGCACCGACCGTTTGGACGGCATGCTGCAAAAACTGGGGCTTCAGGAGGGCGAGGCCATCGTCCATCCCTGGATCAACAAAGCCCTGGAAAAGGCCCAGCAGAAGGTCGAGGCGCGCAACTTCGAAATCCGCAAGAATCTGCTGAAGTTCGACGATGTGATGAACGATCAGCGCAAGGTGATCTACGAGCAGCGCCGCGAGTTGATGGAAACCACCGATGTTTCGGCAATGATTTCCGATTTCCGCCATGAAATCCTGGATGCCATGGTCACCCGTTGCATTCCCGAAAAGGCCTTTGCCGAAGAATGGGACGTCTCGGGCCTGCATGAGGAAATGCTGCGCGTTTACAATCTCGATCTGCCGGTTGCCGACTGGGCCAAGGAAGAGGGCATTGCGGATGGGGAGATCAAGGAGCGCCTGTCCGACGCCGTGGAGCGCAAGATGGCGGAGAAAGTAGGCAATTACGGACCCGATCTGATGCGTCAGGTGGAACACAGCCTTCTAGTTCAGGTGCTGGATCAAAGCTGGAAGGAACATCTTTTGGCGCTCGATCACCTGCGTCAGGGCATTGGCTTGCGCGCCTACGGCCAGCGCGACCCCTTGAACGAATACAAGCGCGAGGCCTTCAACCTGTTTGGCACCATGCTGGAAGATGCCAAGGAGCGTGTGATTTCTCTGCTCTCGCATGTCGAATTGCGCTTCGAGGAGCCGCCCGAGGAATTGCTGCCGAAAAGTCCGCGTCAGATGTTCGAGACCCGCCATGATCCGGCGCTGGGCCCCGTGGCCGAGGCGCCGCTGGATGTCAACGATCCCAATTCCTGGGCGCGAACTCCCAGGAATTCGCCCTGTCCATGCGGATCGGGCAAAAAGTACAAGCACTGTCACGGAAGAGCAGTGTAAGCGCTTTAGGACGGGCAGCGTATCCAGGTTGTTTGTTTCCAGGAAACTGTCTGTCGTATCGTCATGACCGTTGTTTTTGAAATCGCCGTCATTGCATTTCTTGTCGTTTTGAACGGCTGTTTTGCCATGTCCGAATTGGCCATCGTCTCGTCGCGCAAGTCCCGCCTGGCCGCCATGGCAGCGGATGGGAACAAGGGGGCCAAGGTTGCCTTGGAACTGGCGGCCAATCCTGGACGATTTCTGTCTTCCGTTCAAATCGGCATCACGCTGGTGGGCATTCTGGCCGGGGCCTATTCTGGCGCCACCCTGGCCGAACATCTGTCCGGCTGGTTCGACCAGTTCCCCCTGCTGGACAATTTCAACGAAGCCTTGTCGATTGCCCTGGTCGTCGGCGCCATTACCTATGCGTCCTTGATTGTCGGTGAGTTGGTTCCCAAACATATCGCCCTCTCAAACCCTGAGCGCGTTGCCGCCCTGGTCTCAAGGCCGATGGCCCTCATTGCGACCTTGGCCCATCCGCTTGTCTGGCTGCTGGAACTCTCCAGCCAGGCTGCCTTGAAGCTGCTTCGCATCCGCAAGTCAGACAGTCAGACGGTAACCGAAGAGGAAGTGCGGGCGATGATCGCCGAGGGAACGGAAAGCGGCGTCTTCGAACCTCAGGAAAAGGAATTGATCTCCGGCGTCATGCGTTTTGGTGATCGCAAGATTCGCGCCATCATGACGCCCCGCAACGACCTGATCTCGCTAAATCTCGATTGGGATTCAGATCGCATCATGCAGACCCTGAGGGACTGCCCCCATTCCCGTCTGACCGTTCACAGGAACGACCCGAACGAGGTTCTAGGCGTCGTTCAGGCCAAGGACCTGCTCAATGACTTTCTGGCGGGCAAGCCTTTCGACCTGGCCGCCTCGGTCAAGCCGGTCGAGGTGGTTCACGACAATGCGCCGGCCTTGCATGTTCTCGACATCCTCAAGCGCTCGCCCATCCATCTGGCCGTGGTGGTGGATGAATATGGAAGCCTGGAGGGCATCGTCACCGCATCCGACATCCTGTCTTCCATCGTCGGCAGTCTGTACGAACATGGCGAGGAATATGAAGGGGTGATTGTCGAACGTGAAGACGGATCATGGCTTCTGGATGGCGACGCGGCGGTCGATCTGATTCGCGACAAAACGGGCTGCCGCATCATGGATCGTCCCAACCAGGGCTTCTCCACCATTGCCGGGTTCATCCTGTCGCGTTCCAGGCGCATCCCCAAGACAGGCGATCACTTCACCTGGGAGGGCTGGCGTTTCGAGGTGGTGGATATGGATGGCCTGCGCATCGACAAGGTGCTGCTTTCGCGCGAGGGCGATGCCCCTTAATCCCCGATCTTCAGGGCGGCCAGGAAGGCCGACTGGGGAATTTCCACCTTGCCGAACTGGCGCATGCGCTTCTTGCCTTCCTTCTGCTTGTCCAGCAGCTTGCGCTTTCTGGAAACGTCGCCGCCATAGCATTTGGCCAGCACGTCCTTGCGCAAAGCCGAAATGGTTTCGCGGGCAATGATGCGAGACCCGATCGAGGCCTGGATGGCGATCTGGAACATCTGGCGCGGAATCAGCTCTTTCAGCTTGGCACAGATGGCGCGTCCCCTGCTTTCGACCGCACTTTTGTGGCAGATGAAGGCCAGGGCGTCGACCGGCTCCTGATTGACCAGAATCGACAGTTTCAACAGGTCGCTTTCGGCGTACTCGTCCATGTCATAATCGAAGCTGGCATAGCCCCGGCTGACCGATTTCAGGCGGTCGTAGAAATCGAAGACGATTTCGTTCAAGGGCAGGCGATAGACCGCCATGGCCCGCTTGCCGGCATAGGTCAGATTCACCTGCTGGCCGCGCCGCTGCGTGCACAGGGCCAGGATATCGCCCAGATAATCGTCGGGCACCAGGATGGTGGCCTTGATCCAGGGCTCTTCGATTTTGGCGATGCGGGCCGGGTCGGGCATGTCGGCGGGATTGTGCAATTCCTGCACCGAACCGTCGGTCAGATAGACCTTATAGACCACGCTGGGGGCTGTGGTGATGAGGTCGAGATTGAACTCGCGCTCCAGGCGCTCCTGAATGATTTCCAGGTGCAGCAGGCCAAGGAAGCCGCAGCGAAAGCCGAAGCCAAGGGCGGTCGAGGTTTCTGGCTGATAATTGAAACTTGCGTCATTCAAGCGCAGTTTGGCCAGCGAATCGCGCAAATGCTCGTAGTCGGCGGCATCGATTGGAAAGAGGCCGCAGAACACCACCGGCACGCTGGGTTTGAAGCCGGGCAGGGCGGTGCTGGCGGGCATTTTGTCGTCGGTCAGCGTGTCGCCCACTTCACAATCTGCCACCGCCTTGATTCCGGCTGTCACGAATCCGATTTCGCCGGGACGCAGTTCGGGCAGATGCACCAGCTTGGGCGTGAAATAGCCCACGGCGTCAACTTCATAGACCGCACCTGTCGCCATCATGCGGATTCGCATGCCCTTTTTGACGACGCCATCGATGACGCGCACCAAGGTGATGACGCCCAGATAGGGGTCGTACCAGGAATCGACCAGCAAAGCCTTTAAGGGCGCTGTGTCGTCTCCCTTGGGGGGCGGCAGGCGGGTGACCAGCGCTTCCAGAAGATCGTCAATGCCGATGCCGGTTTTGGCCGACACATGAACGGCATGCTCGGCATCGATGCCGATCACCTCCTCGATCTGCTCCTTGACTCGCTCAGGCTCGGCGGCAGGCAGGTCGATCTTGTTTAGAACAGGCACGATCTCGTGATTGTTCTCGATGGCCTGATAGACATTGGCCAGCGTCTGGGCCTCGACCCCCTGGCTGGCATCGACCACCAGAATCGAGCCCTCGCAGGCGGCCAGCGAGCGCGAGACCTCGTAGGCGAAATCGACATGGCCCGGCGTATCCATCAGGTTCAACTGATAGGTCCTGCCGTCCTTGGCCTTATAGGCCAGGCGCACGGTCTGGGCCTTGATGGTGATGCCGCGTTCGCGCTCGATATCCATCGAATCGAGGATCTGCTCGCGCATGTCGCGCGCCTCGACATTGCCGCAGCTTTGAATCAGCCGGTCGGCCAGGGTGGACTTCCCGTGGTCGATATGGGCGATGATGGCGAAATTGCGAATATGGGACAGGTCGGTCATGGCGGGCGCAACATACGGCGAACGAGGTCTTGGCGCAACCCGTCGTCTATGCCAAGTTATCCCCATGATCAAGGAGATGACCTATTCGGGGTCCGGAATCGAGCGGGCCGCGCATTTGCGCCACGATTCAGCCCTTTTGGCCCGCCTGGCGGGCGAGACGAACGCTTTGCTGGTGCCCATGTGGAAGGGGCGCAACCTGGTCGTGACCGGGGCCGAGCCCCGGGCCGTCCTGTTGCCTGCCGCAACGCTTCGGGAAGCCATGGCGGCGGCCGCCGAGACAGTGTTCCTGGGCCTTCAAGAGGGGGCTCCGGTCTTTGCCAGCGACCTGACGCCCCTGTCTGACGAAGAGGGGGGGCCCGCCCTGGGCCCCGGCACAGCCTTCGTCAATCTGCGTGAATTCGGCCCCATCCTGCCCCGGCGCGAGGCGGCCCTGCTGGCCCATGCTAAAGGGCTGTTGCATTGGCACCGTCAGGCCCTGTTCTGCGGTGTGTGCGGCTCCCCCACGATTTCCGCCCAGGGCGGGCATCAGCGCGGCTGCTCGCGGGCGGGCTGCGAAACCGTGATTTTTCCCAGATGCGATCCCGCCGTGATCATGCTGGTGATCGATGAAAATTCCCATCGCGCCCTTCTGGGCCGCGCACCGCGCTTTCCGGGGGGGATGTATTCAACCCTGGCCGGATACGTCGAGACCGGCGAAACGCTGGAGGAGGCGGTGGCCAGGGAGGTGGCGGAAGAGGCGGGGATAAGGTGTGATCGCGTCATCTATGTTGCCTCGCAGCCCTGGCCCTTTCCCTCCTCCCTGATGATGGGCTTTTTTGCCCGCGCTCTCAGTTTCGAGATCACGCGCGATCCCCACGAGTTAGAAGATGTGCGCTGGTTTTCCAGAGACGAGGTGCAGGCTTTCGAAAGCCAGGGCCTGTTCCTGCCAAGGCGCGATTCCATCGCCCACCAACTCATTACCCGCTGGCTTGAAGAGGGTTAACCGGCTTTCAGGGGTGGAAACCCCGGGCCGGGGGCCGATCCGTCATATTGGGTGGCCGCCGTGCCCCAGGCGACAGCGATTTCGAGTGCCGTTGGCATGGGAAGATGGCGGGCCAGGGCGTGGGTGAGACCGGCGGCAAAGGCGTCTCCGGCTCCCGTGCTGTCCACCACATCGACCTGCCTTGCGGGCTGGGTCAGATGAGCCCCGTCGGGGCCGAAGGCCTCGGCGCCCTTGCTTCCCCTGGTGATGACGATCCAGGTGAGGCGCCCGGCGGAAACGGTCCTGCCCTTCGCGAAGGGATCGGCCAGAAAGGCCTGGTCCAGATCCGATTCCGATCCCACCAGGATTTGGGCGGGCACCGAAGCGGGAGCCGTGGGCGGCACATGGGCCACCACGGTCATGCGGTCTGCCATCTTGCTCAGGAGAGAAGCCAGCCCCTCCTGGCGTGAGCGCACATACAGCGCATCCGCATCGGCCTTTAAAATCCGCCACGGAGGGTCGCTTTCCATCAGGCGCTGCAGATTGACGATGCTGCGCTCGCCCATTGTATCCGTCATGACGATTGACCGTGACGAGTCGTCTTCAAGCCGCAAGGTCAGGGACAGATCGACCCCCAGGGCCAAAAGCTCGCCTTTCAAGGCTTCTCCGGCAAGGTCGTTACCCAGGGCGCTGACCAGAAGAGCGGTGTCGCCCGCCCGGGCCAGGGCCACGGCGGCATTGGCCCCACCGCCGCCCAGGCGCGAACCCCGGTCGATGCCGTTCTGATGCCCCCCCGCAATCAGAGGCGCCTTCAGCCGGATCACATGGTCGAAGGCGATGGTTCCCATCACCAGAATGCGCGCCATATCTTTGTGCCCTCTTTTCTTCCCAGGCCGTCTGGGTCATTTTAGGGGCATGGCGATATTGAAGATAGCCCGCATGGGGCACCCGGTTCTGCGAGCGACGGCCCTGCCGGTTCCCGATCCCATGGCCCCTGAAATTCGGGGACTGGTAGAGGATATGATCGAAACCCTGGCCGATGCGGGCGGCGTGGGGCTGGCCGCACCCCAGGTGCATGTGCCCCTGCGTTTGGTGATCTTTTTCGTGCCTGCTGAGCGGGGCGAAGACGAGGTGCCGCTGACCGTTCTGATCAATCCCGTCATCGAGCCCTTGAGCGATGAGGAAGAAGAGGGGGCCGAGGGCTGCCTGTCCCTGCCGGGGATGGTGGGGGTGGTGCCGCGCTTCAAATTCATCCGCTATTCCGGCCTGGATCTGGATGGACAGCCCATCTTGCGCGAAGCCGAGGGCTATCACGCCCGGGTGGTGCAGCATGAATGCGACCATCTGGACGGCATTCTCTATCCGGCCCGCATCGAGGATTTCTCACGCTTCGGCTTCAACGAGGAATTCAAGAAGTCGAATGGCGGATAGCCGGTTATGTCCGTCCGTAGGTATCGACGATGCGCACGATATCGTCTTCGCCCAAATAGCCGCCTGACTGCACCTCGATGATCGAGAGCGGCACTTTGCCGGGATTCTCGAGGCGATGGACCACGCCCAGCGGAATGAAGGTCGATTGATTCTCGTGCAGCAGAATCGTCTCGTCGTCGCGCGTCACCCTGGCGGTTCCCCGCACCACCACCCAATGCTCGGCCCGGTGATGGTGCATTTGAAGTGACAGCGCCGCCCCCGGATTGACCCGGATCAGTTTGACCTGATAGCGCTCGCCTTCCTCCAGACTTTGGTAATATCCCCAGGGGCGATAGACCTTGGAGGGCGACAGATGTTCCTTGCGCCCCTGCTTCTTCAGGCTTTCCGCGATGCGCTTGACGTCCTGGGCCTTTTCCATCGACGAGACCAGAAGCGCGTCGTCGGTGGCCACCACCACCACATTGTCGAGCCCGACCACGGCCACCAGCGTGCCGTCGCCCCGGATGAAGGAATTGCTGACGCCATCGGTCAGCACGTCGCCCGAAATGGCGTTGCCGGACTCGTCCTTGCCGGCGATTTCCCACAAAGCGCGCCACGACCCCACATCGCTCCAGCCCATCTTGACCGGAATGACGGCGGCCTTTTTCGTGTGTTCCATGACCGCATAATCGATGGATTGCGCCGTTGCCTTGGCAAATGAATCAGCTTCGAGCCTAAGGAAGTCCAGATCGCGCGTGGCGTTGGCCAGCGAGATGCGGGTGGCGCGCACGATCTCGGGATGATGTTTCTTCAATTCCTCAAGATAGGTTCCCGCCGTCATGACGAAAATGCCGCTGTTCCAGGAGAAGGCGGGATCGGCCAGATAGGTCTTTGCTGTTTTCAGATCGGGCTTTTCGACGAAACGCTCGACGCAAGATACACCCTTCTGGTCCTTGATCGGGCTGCCCGCCTTGATATAGCCGTAACCGGTCTCAGGCGCCGTGGGGGCTATGCCGAAAGTGACCAGATAGCCCGCCCGCGCGGCAGTCGCCGCCGTGGTCATGGCCGAACGGAAGGCCTTGGTATCCAGCACGGAATGGTCGGAGGGCATGATGGCCATCACGGTGTCGGGCGACAGGGCGGCCAGCATATGGGCGGCCACAGCCACGGCGGGGGCGGTGTTGCGTCCCTCGGGCTCAAGGATGATGGCCGTCGGCTTGGCTTTCATGGCGCGGGCCTGCTCGGCCACGATGAAGCGATGTTCCTCGTTGCAGATGATCAGGGGATCGGCAAAGGCATCGCTGTTGATGCGCCTTAAGGTCTCTTCAAGCATGCTACGTTCGCTGACCAGGGCCAGAAGCTGCTTGGGGTAAAGGGCGCGCGACATCGGCCAGAGCCGGGTTCCGGCGCCGCCCGACAGGATGACGGGGTGAATGCGACCATCCGAGATTGATGCCGCCTGCGCCAAAGTTTTGCCGGGTGTTTTTTGAGCCTTCGTCTTGACCATTTTTATCCCCCCCAAACGCAAAGGGCGCCCAAAGGCGCCCTCTGGCCGGAAAACCGGACCGCTATCAATGTACGAACAGATGCACCTCGGGCGAGGTGGCGCTGTTGCTGGAGGATGCCGTCATGCGCACCCGAGTTGAAGGCAGACCCATATTGCTAAGCGAACGCATGACCTGATCGGCATTGCGCTTTGACATCGACGAGGTCAGTGCCGGCTGTGACACGACGCCCGGCGTCGGGCTGATGGCCACCAGATCGAATGTGGCGTTGGGCTTGCGCTCAAGCGCCCGGCTGACCGCCGTGTAAAGCTGCTGCTCGTAGGCCACGTTCTGATGGTCGAACTTGATGACCATCAAAGGCTTTCCACCTGCCACGGGGGCCGCATCGGCCACCGGGACGGAAACTTGCGGAATGGCGCTGCGGTTCGCCAGGCTGGTTCCGTAGAACTGGCCGTTCTTGACCGCGATGGCCAGCAGATTGAGGTTGCTGCGCTCGTTGCCGAGATAGGATTGCTGGCGGGTGATGTCCTGCGACAGTTCGGTCAGCACGCGCTCGATCAGAACCACCGTCCGGTTGGTTTCGTCCTCAAGCACGGTCAACTGACGATGATCCTCGTCCACGGCGCCGGAAAGGCCGCGGGTGGCGCGCACCGTATCCAGAAGATAGGCCGCCATGGTAGCGCCCTGGGTGGTGTCGTTGGCTAGGGCGTTCATGCGGGCGATGTCGTCGTTGATCTTGTCCAGTTCGACCGAAGCCGAATTCCACTGCTGCAGCAGAATCGGATTGCCCGGCGTGGTGCCGACCTGAAGACGGGCGTTAATCGCCGACAGCGTCCCGTGATAAAGCTGCGAATCCTGCACCGTCTGGGCGCGGACCTGATGCAGCTTCTCGTTCATCTGCAGCATGTTGCCCTGAAGCTGGGTCAGATCGCCGCGCAACTGCGAGGCCTTCTGCCCGACATGGGTGCCGGTGGGCTGACCTGGCGTGACGCCGGGGGCCTCGAATGTGGTCGAACTGAGGGGCGGCGCACCAGAAACCGCGGTCGGCGCAGCCGTCACTTGCGCCCTGGCGGGCTGCTGGGCGGGCTGGTCGGACGATGCCTCGCCTGTCGGTTCGCTTCCGGTCAAAGACGGAAACAGGGCATCGGACGCAAAAGAACATCCCCCAAGCGCAAGCGCTGTCGTCAGGATGGCTGCCGTGACATTTGATCGGGCCATTGTTGTCATTCACCTTGGTAGCCAAACAGCTCATGCCGCCGTTCTTGACGAATCGTTCCCCGGCATGAAATCGCAGGGAGTTTACCCACATCCCCCCCGCTCCGACAAGCTGGAATTCAGGCCCTCCCGGGGATTTTTCTTGAATTTCAGGCGATCAGGCGCCTTGGAAACAATCGAAACAAGGCGGCCATGCGTCAATCGGGGGTGGTTTTCTCTTGACCGGGCACGGGTCCTGGCGTATCTCACCCCCCTCGCGCACCCGTAGCTCAACTGGATAGAGCACTAGACTACGAATCTGGGGGTTGGGAGTTCGAATCTCTCCGGGTGCGCCAAGAAATTCAATGGCTTAGATCGAAACCGGTCTAAGCCCTTTTTCTTTCGCCGAGGCCAGATCGCCTGATCGGGAAGGGAAGGGGGAGAGCCCCTGGACATTCAACCCTTTGAAAGACAGGGCTTGCTTTGGCCCCTCAAGCCGGTGGCGCCGAGAGGCTTCCTTCGCTCTTTTCTCTCTGGGTTGTTGCCATAAATCCAGCGACGCAGATGACCCCCAGAGTTACGACCACGGTCATCCCAACAACAGGCCCCACCATGACGGAAAGAGGCGCTCCAAACAGAGCGGCGACAGCGCTTTTGGAACTGAGAAGCTTGACCAAGGCCATTGACGAGCTATCCATAAAACCTCCCGAGGATGAAAATGCATAAACCAAAAAAATTCCAGCGTTATTCCCTTTTAGGTAAGCGTTCTTACTATTCTTTACAAGTGACTCCCCGTCCAGAGCCTTAAACAACACATATGTCTTGCTGTATGCTTGGTCTCAGGGGGGGGGTCGAATTCGCTTTAATGCATTCTAGATAAATGATCTTATCAAGGGGGAAACGTGAAAGTTTGCCCTGTACCTATGGCGGAGGAACCGATGAGTAAGCTGATTGACCAGATGATGACTCTTGTTGCTCCGACTGCGCCGCAATATCACAGGATGCCAAAGACTTCGCGAATCGTAAAAACGGTTTCCCCAGGGACGAAGAAGCAATCGGCGCCATCCGAACGGGTCCGCGGGTTGGAAGCTAAGGTCCGAGAATTAGAGGCCCAGCTTAAGTCGGCAAAAATCGAATTGAGCAAGAAGAAGGCAACCTCTGCGGCGCTTTTGGCGCAGGCCAACGCCATGAAGAACGCCTTGAAGGCCGTTGATCCGGGCAGTCGGCTTTTGGGGCCGACCAAGGAAGTCTGGCGAAGTGGTGTTCTTGCAGGACAGCCCAAGACGGGGCTGCGGCTTATCTGGGAGCGGGCATTCGATGCGACGGCCAAGGAACTGGGGGTCGAGAATCCTCTGTCGATGCGGCAGACTTGACCTGTGTTCAAGGCAAGAGGCAAGGCTCGCCGGATTCTTGGCGCTTCTGATTTGCGGATGATTTGCCGCCTTCGTCATGGAAGGCAGGATTAGTCGCTATTTTGAACCTGTGCTTCTAAGATTCGGACACAAAAACGTCGGGGACGGGATAATGGCGGAAAAGTTCACAGAACTGCAAACCGTCGCCGTGAAGGGTGATGACGGGATCGCATCGCCCAAAGTGCCGGATAGCGAACTGATGCAGGGACTTGTTCATGTCATGCTGCAAGAAGAGAAACGAGAGCGCGAGGATCTGGTGCGCAATCTGTTCGAATCGATCAGCAGCCTTAAGGCCCGCAACAGCAAGCGGCCCTCTTCGGTGGAAACTTTCTCCAGCCAGAATCCATCCCGCACATCGGCAGCCATCACGCCGGCTCAACTGGCCTTCAAGCGCACGACGATTGGGGATCAAGCCGCACTGTTAAGTGCGTTTCGACCTAAGAAAAGATAGCCCCTGTCGTGCCTTGATCCGCGCTTTGCGTCTGAAGAAGCATTATTGTGCTATCATCTTCGTCGATTGGTATCTTCCAGAAAATAAGGGGCATCGCGCGATGACGCTCGTAAACAGGTCGGGTTGGGCAAAAACGCCCGAAGAGACCGTGGACTGGGAGCAGGTTTTTGAAGAGCCAGAAAACGGATTGATCGCTCTTCTTTCCAAGGCGCATTCCCCGCAAGCGTTGCGCCAGATCACCATGCTGATTATCCAGCAACTCTACATTCGAAAGGACGACCCGGCAGAAGTCGCCCGTTTTACCAAGGAGTTGGGGACGTTAATTCCCGATGACATGCCTGCGGTCAGCCTGCCCCACATCGTGGTGGCGGTCACAGAGATTCTGCGGAATATCAAAAACTATCGCATCAACAAAGCGGCAGAGTTCGTCCGGGAAAAAGCCAGAGAGCGGGTGCAAAAGAGCAGGGACGGCAAGGAGGGCGGCAAGTCGGACGCGGCAATCGCAAGGCGGCGCGAGGCCGAGCGGGCAGCCGATCGCAAGCGCAAACACTTTCGCATGTTTGCCCTGGCAGCAACGCTTGTGGCGCTCGCCGCCGTTGGGGGTATCGCCTACAAGCTGAGCTCGGTTTCAGACCTTGAGAAAAAGCTGGAGCCCAACCGGCTGCTGGTTCAGCAAATGACCGAAGCGGCCAAGACCAGGAAGGCGACCGGCCCGAATGCCTTTGGCGGCAAAATTGGGGTTGAAATGGTGTCGGATCGCGCTGCGGTGACTGTCGATGGTATTCCCCAGGATGCCTGCATGAGCGTTTCCTGGGTTCTTCTGAACCGCGGATTCATTGCAATTAACGGCAAGACCTCGAATAAATTCGGCCCAACCGTCATCAAGGAGCTTTGCTCGCTCTCCGGCGGGCTGACGACGATCACTTGGGTTTCCGGCCAGTGACGGTTTGCCCGTACACTTTTGATATATTCCAATCTGCCGCTAGGATACTATCCCGGCAGGCATTGATCCATGGCGGAAGGATAGAGACATGAGCACGAAGGACAATTTGCAGGAATCCTTTGCCGGCGAAAGCCAGGCCAATCGTAAATATCTGGCCTTTGGCGATCAGGCCGCCCGTGACGGCATGGCCATGGTAGCCAAGCTGTTCCGGGCCGTTGCCGCCGCCGAGACCCTGCATGCCCATGCTCATCTGCGGGCCATGGACGGGGTCAAGGATACGCTGTCCAATTTAAAGGAAGCCATGGCGGGCGAAGCGCATGAAGTCGCCCACATGTATCCGCCCATGCTGGCCGCCGCCATCGCCGAAGGACACAAGCGCGCCGAGCGCTCGATGTCTTACGCGCTGGAGGTCGAGAAGGTGCATTTTGGCCTGTTCCAGCAGGCTTTGTCCGCCGTTCAGGCGGGGAAGGATTTGACCTCTGCCGCCATTCGCATCTGTCCGGTCTGCGGCCATACGGTGATCGGAGATGCGCCGGATGAATGCCCGGTCTGCAAGGTCAAGGGCGAGAAATTCACCGAGATTTCCTGATCGGAGCGACGAAAGAAGACCAACCGTCAAATGTGACGAGATTGTCCTTGATTCGCGGCCAATTGACCGTTGTTTCTTGTGGAAAATCAGTCTGTTTTTCTTCTCTCTGGCCCAGGATTTGCTATACTCGCATTGGGTGAAGCCGCCCCCACCTTGCAAGGTGGAAGGCGACGGACGTGGCGGCAGAACAATCGCCACAGGGAGCGAGAGACGTGGGGAAGAAGGGTGGCGAAGACAGTCTGACCGATATCGTGATCGATGCCCTGGCGGGGATTGATCAGGGCATCAGCGTCTTCGACAAGAATATGTGCCTTCTGTTGTGGAACCGGCGCGTGCTCGAACTGCTTGATCTGCCCGATGATCTTCTCTATCGCGGCTATCCTCTGATCAATCTTCTCAGGTTCAACGCCTCACGGGGCGAGTATGGCGAGGGCGATGTCGAAACCCTGGTGGCCAACCGCATGCAGGCCATTCTTCAGATGGAGCCGCATCGTTATCAGCGTCGCCGGTCGAATGGCGTGGTGATCGAGATTTCCGGCCGTCCGCTGCCCTCGGGAGGCCTTGTCAGCACCTTTACCGATGTTTCCGAGCGCAGCCTGCGCGAAGAGGAGCTTGAGCGCCGGGTGGCCGAGCGCACGGCCAGGATCGAGGAGAATGAAAAGCGCTTCCGCGATTTCGCCGAGGCGGCGTCGGAATGGTTCTGGGAAATGGACGCCGCCTTGCGCTTCACCTTCATCTCGAAACGCTATTTCGATTTGAGCGGCGTTGAGCCCAAGGATGTGATCGGTCGCACCCGTCTGGAATTCGCCCGCCAGCGGCTGATGGGCGATGAAGCCGAGAAATGGGCGGCCCATATTTCTGATCTGGAAAGCCATCGGCCGTTCCGCGAATTCGATTATGCCATTGCCAAGACGGATGGCGGAAAGCTGCATATCCGCATCAGCGGCGTTCCTGTTTTCGACAGGGATTTGAATTTCGCGGGCTATCGCGGCAGCGGCACCGATGTGACTCGCGAGAAGACATTGGCCGAGGAAATCCTGCGCCAGGCCAAGACCGATCCTCTGACCGGCGTTGCCAACCGGCGGGCCTTTTACGAGGTTGCTTCGCTGGAGTCTGAGCGCGCCGCCAGATATTCGCGCCCCATGGTGGCGATGATGATCGATCTCGACCATTTCAAACGCATCAACGACAATTATGGGCATGATGGCGGCGATCTGGCCCTTAAGCAATTTGCCGAGATATGCAAATCCCTGATCCGCAAGAACGATTTGATGGGGCGCATCGGTGGCGAGGAATTTGCGCTTTTGCTTCCTGAAACCGATCTGGACGGAGCACTTGAGGCGGCGCGCAAGCTGCGCCAGCAGATTTCACAGGCTGTGGTTAAACATGGCAATCTTAGATTCTTCTTTACCATCAGCATCGGCATCGCCGAATTAAAAAGCGATCTCGACGACATGATGAAGCGGGCCGATCAAGCTCTCTATGAAGCCAAGGCCCAGGGTCGCAACTGCGAGTGTCTGGCGTCGTCGTGAGTTTGGGGTCATTATCGTGGCATAATGACGAAGCAACCTCCATCCTCCTCAAGTCAGCCGGTTCTCTCAAGGCCCCTTAAGCCGGGAGCCCTGCCTCCGATTGGATTGACCCCAAAGGCTGAGGGCAATCCGACATCTCCGCCCGATAAGGCGGGGCTTGCATCAGATAAAGTCTCGGAAAGCGGCGGCCCCCAAGGGAGCGAGCCCACGCGGTTCGGTGATTGGGAACGCAAGGGGCGCTGCAGCGATTTCTAGCCGCGCGTATTGCATAAATTCCTCAAATGTTCTATTTATAACCCAAGCCGCCCTTGACGGCAGCGCAAAAGCACGTTATACGATGCGCTATGATTACGCATATCAAATTACGAGTAGCCGTCCCCCTGGTCTTGATTGGAGCAATTTTCAGCTCAGTTGCGGGGGCGGCTGAACGTCTGGAAGGCCCCATTCCCGCCCAAGTGGTTCGCGTGGTCGATGGTGACACGCTGATGGTGCGCGCCCATATCTGGTTGGGCCAGGAGGTTGAAACCCTGGTCCGCCTGGAGGGAACGGATACGCCCGAGTTGAAGGCCCGCTGCGAGCAGGAGCGCGAGAAGGCCCTGGCAGCGCGCGACTTCCTGGTAGCCCGCGTGGATGGCAAACTGGTGCAGCTTCACGATATCCTGACCGACAAATATGGCGGACGCGTCAGGGCGCAGGTGCTGGATGCCTCGGGAGCCGATCTATCGGTGGAATTGATCAAGCAGGGTCTGGCCCGGCGCTATGATGGCGGCCAGCGTCAATCCTGGTGTACGGGGGCAGAATAGCGAAGCAGCGTCTGGTCTGTTTGCGACTGCCTTGTCGCTTCCGTCTTTTGGTCGAGCAGCAGAAGGGCGGGTTCCGTCGGCCTGCCCGTCAAGGGCATGGGCCGAAAGCGCACCAGATCGACCGCATCCAGGGCAAGAATGCCGGGAAGTGACGGATCGATATACAGAGGCGAGAAAGACGTCAGCTTGCGCTGGGCTTCCTGAAGCTGCTCGTACATGGCGGCTCGCGTCATCAGATCGGGTTGGCTTGCAGGCAAAACGGTCCTTCTGGAAAAAATCTTGGGATCGATCCCCTGGATGACGAAATCTTGCACCTGACGGCGGCGCGTTTCGGGCGCGTGTTTGGCCCAATATTCCCTGTGCCCGCCTTCGGCCAGGGCCATCGCCTCCATGGGCCGGGCCAGCAGGCGCTTCAACAACAAGATCAGCGCATCTTCGGAATCGTAAAGTGCTAGATGCTGGCCGTCCTTGAAAAGTTGCTCAAGCCCGGCCTGGGGCGAAAGCCTGTCGGTGACCAGGCAACCGCCTGCTGCCAGAACTTCGAAGACACGCATATTGATGTCGCCATTGAGGCTGCAATTAAAGACGATCTGCGCCTCGCCATAAAGCCTGGCGGCGTCCTTTGGCTCGGCCTGTCCTTCGATCAGGGGAAGCCCTGCCTGCTTGATGGCATCAAGAAGATGGCGCCGCCTGGGGTGGAACTCTCCGGCTTGACCCAGAAACAGCACGGTCGGCTCGCGCACCGCTTTGAAAGGCTGGGTATGGCCCGCCACGTTGAAATTGGGAATGAGGGCGACCGGGCATCGCGCCAATTCCTCGAACCAATGGGCGAAATGAGCCCCGTGGGTGACGATGACGCCGTCGAAACTTTCCTGGGCCACATAGCGCAGCATCGAGGTCAGTGGTTTCGTGCCGTGATGCAGGTCGGCAATCACCAGGAATTTTCGCCCCGGTAACCGCGCAAGCCCGATTGGCCTGACACAACGATAGCTGGAAGCCTGGATGAAGATGAGATCGGGTGTAAATCCATGCGGCAGGCAGGCAAGCAGACTCTCTGGCGTGATGTCGCCCGCCTCGATCCGGCGGCGGATACGCCCATCCTCCGTGATTCCATCTGGCATGTTGGGGCCCATCTCCACCTGATCGGCGCCAAGGCGCAAAGGCGGCATGTAGCTGGGGCTACCATTGGTGATGTAAAGGACGCTGGGTTCGTTCATGTTCCCAGCATAACCAAAAACGGCGCAGGGATCACCCGCGCCGTTTTGTCTGAAGATCAAAGCGTAAAGTCTACGCCCGGTTCATGCGGTTCTCGATCAGATCCTCGACCACGGTAGGATCGGCCAGGGTCGACGTGTCGCCCAGGGCGTCATATTCGTTGGCGGCGATCTTGCGCAAAATCCGGCGCATGATCTTGCCCGAACGGGTCTTGGGCAGGCCCGGCGCCCACTGAATAAGGTCGGGCGAGGCGATGGGGCCGATTTCCTTACGGACCCAGTTCACCAGTTCCTTGCGCAATTCCTCGCTGGTGGCTTCGCCCGATTTCAAGGTGACATAGGCATAGATGCCCTGGCCCTTGATGTCGTGCGGATAGCCCACCACGGCGGCCTCGGCCACTTTAGGATGGGCGACCAAAGCGCTTTCGACCTCGGCCGTGCCCATGCGATGGCCCGAGACGTTGATCACGTCATCGACGCGCCCGGTGATCCAGTAATAGCCGTCGGCATCGCGTCGGCAGCCGTCGCCGGTGAAATATTTGCCGGGATAGGTCGAGAAATAGGTCTGCACGAAGCGTTCGTGATCGCCGAACACGGTGCGCATCTGGCCGGGCCAGGAATCGGTGATGCACAGATTGCCTTCGGTCGCACCCGAAAGCACCTTACCCTCGGCATCGACGATTTCAGGCTGTACGCCGAAGAAGGGCAGGGTGGCCGAGCCCGGCTTCTGGGCGATGGCGCCAGGAAGCGGCGTGATCAGAATGCCGCCGGTTTCTGTCTGCCACCAGGTATCGACGATGGGGCAGCGCCCGTCGCCGACATTCTTATGGTACCACAGCCAGGCCTCCGGATTGATCGGCTCGCCCACCGATCCCAGCAGGCGCAGACTGGCGCGGCTGGTCTTCTTGACCGGCGCTTCGCCTTCGCGCATCAGGGCGCGGATGGCGGTGGGCGCCGTGTAGAAAATATTGACCTTGTGCTTGTCGACCACCTGCCAGAAGCGCGATGCGTCGGGATAGTTGGGAATGCCCTCGAACATCAGCGAGATGGCGCCGTTGGCCAGCGGCCCATAGAGAATATAGCTGTGGCCGGTTACCCAACCCACATCGGCCGTACACCAGTAGATGTCGCCGTCGTGATAGTCGAAGACGTATTGATGGGTCATCGAGGCATAGACCATATAGCCGCCGGTGGTGTGCAACACCCCCTTGGGCTTGCCGGTCGATCCCGAAGTATAGAGGATGAACAGCGGGTCTTCGGCGCTTAACTCAGTGGGTGGGCAATCGGGGGAAGCGGCGGCGCAGACATCGTGATACCAGACGTCGCGCCCGGCCTTCATGGTGACATTGCCGCCGGTGCGCTTGACCACGATCACGCTTTTGATGCTGGGGCAGCTTTCCAGCGCCTTGTCGGCATTAACCTTCAAGGGCACCTTGCGCCCGCCGCGCAGACCCTCGTCCGAGGTGATCAGCATATTGGAATCGCAGTCTTGAATGCGGTTGGACAGCGAGTCTGGCGAGAAGCCGCCGAAGACCACCGAATGGATGGCGCCGATTCTGGCGCAGGCCAGCATGGCCACGGCGGCTTCGGGAATCATCGGCAGGTAAATGGTGACGCGGTCACCCTTCTTGACCCCCTGGGCCTTCATGGCATTGGCCAGGCGGCAGACGCGCTCGTGCAGATCGCGATAGGTGATGTTCGCACTTTCGCCCGGATCATCGCCTTCCCAGATGATGGCGGTCTGGTCGCCGCGCTTGGCCAAGTGGCGGTCAAGGCAGTTGGCCGAGGCGTTCAGCGTGCCGTCGGCATACCATTTGATATGAACATTGCCGGTGAAGGAGACATCTTTGACCTGGGTGAAGGGCTTGATCCAGTCGATGCGCTTGCCCTGCTCGCCCCAGAAGGCGGCGGGGTCCTTGATCGACTGCTCATACATGGCCTTGTATTTGGCTTCGTCGATCCAAGCCTTCTTGGCGGCTTCGGGGCTGACCGGAAAAAGTAAATTGTCGGACATGATTGGAAGTTCTCCCTTCGTCCTTGTGATTCTGTTGGCTCCCAGGCTTTGAGTGCCCGAGCCGGTGCGGTGCAGCGATTATGCCAGGAAAAGCGCTTAAGACAAGGGCCGGACGATGATCTTTCCGTGAGATATTTCAAAGGGCAGCGGGGTCAGGTGCTTGCCTTTGCATGGCCCCAGCGTGCATTGCCCGCTGGCGGGGGTGAATCGGGCACCATGCAGGGTGCAGATGACCTCTGTCTGGGTGAAATCTAGGAAGCGGTCTTCCTGCCAGTTCAAGGGTGCTCCGGTATGGGGGCAGGAATTGACATAGGCCCGAATGATGGGGCCGATGCGGATCACGAAGCCACCGATCTTTTCACCCCCGGCGGTTTCCAGAAAGAAGGCCTTGGCGCCGGGATCGGGAATGTCGGATAGCAAGATTTCGATCATGCCTTGGCCATGTCCAGCAGCAGCTTCCAGACCTCCTGGTCGATGGGCATCACCGACAGGCGCGATTGTCTGACCAGGGCGATGTCTTGAAGCCGGGGCAGGACCTTGATCCTGTCCAGCGTGACCGGGCGGGGCAGGGTTTTGACCGTTTTCACATCGACGCAGACCCATTTTCCGGTTTCGTCGGTGGGATCAGGATAGGCTTTGCTTACAATCTCGACGATGCCCACGATGCTGCGCTCGGTAACCGAGTGGTAGAAGAAGGCCAGATCGCCCTTCTTCATGGATTTCAGATTCTTGGCGGCTTGGTGATTGCGCACCCCGGTCCAGGGTTCAATCCCCTTTTTGACCTGATCCTCCCAGCTCCAGCTTTCCGGCTCGGATTTCAACAGCCAGCAAGTCACGGAAAGACCTTCTTGTAAGGCCAGACGTCGACGCTTTCGAAAAGCCCCGCTTTGCCATAGGGATCATCCTCGAGATAGCGGTCGATCTCGGCGCGGTCCTCGACATCGAAAATCAGCAGGCCGCCGATCATGGTCTGTCCATCGGGGCTGAACAGGGGGCCGGCGCTGATCAGTCTGGGCAGCCAGTTGGCGCGGATATAGTCCAGATGGGCTTCCCGGTTGGCCAGGCGAATGGGCAGGCTGTCTTTCTTGTCGCGGCACAGGACGGCAAAGAGCATGATCAGACCTCGCTTTTGAAGGGGCGCGAGAGCAGGGCCTGGATGGTGGCGTCCAGGTCTGCTCCCTGATTCAGCACGGCATCGACGGACTGGGCGATGGGCAGCTCGATCCCCATCTTTTGCCCCAGGGCCACCGTTCCGGCAGCACTCGCCACACCCTCGGCGACCGACAGTTTGCCCGCCAGCGCCTGGGCCAGCGTCTTGCCCTGGCCCAGGGCAACCCCCACCGAGAAATTGCGCGACTGGGTGGAATTGGCCGTCAGGATCAGATCGCCCAGCCCCGAAAGCCCCATCAGTGTTTCCATCTTGGCTCCCTTGGCCAAGGCCAGGCGAACGATCTCGGCCAGGCCCCGGGTGATCAGAGCCGCCCTGGCATTGTCGCCAAACCCCTTGCCCGACACGATGCCGCAGGCGATGGCCAGCACATTCTTGACCGCTCCCCCCACCTCGGCCCCGATCAGGTCGTCGGAGAGATAGGGGCGGAAGGTGCGGGTGCCCAGGGCCTGGACGAGGCGGGCTCCCAGTTTGGCGTCACGGCAGGCCAGGGTAACCGCCGTGGGCAGCCCCCTCGCCACCTCGGCGGCGAAGGTGGGGCCGGAAAGAACGGCTTGCGGGGCTTGCGGCAGGATGTCGGTCACGACCTCCGACATCAGGGCCAGCGATCCCTGCTCGATGCCCTTGGCGCAGATCACGATGGGCAGTCCTTCTGGCCAGAGGGGGGCGAAGCGGGCCAGGGTGGGGCGCAGGAACTGCGCCGGGGCCACGGCCAGCACGGCATCGGCCTTTAGGATGTCTGCGGGATCGGTGGTGGCGCAGATGTTCGGATCAAGCTTGATTCCTGGCAGAAAGGTGCTGTTTTCCTGGTGGGTTTTGATCTCCTGGACAACCGCAGGCTCGTGGGCCCAAAGCGTCGTCTTCAGGCCCGAGCGGATGGCTGTGAGCGCCAGCGCCGTGCCCCAGGCCCCGGCGCCGATGATGCCGACATGTTCGATATTGCGCATTCCGGTACCGACTTGCCTAAAGTGTCAACCGCCGTCATGATTGCAGAAAAGCGGCTCCGAGGAAACATGGCTTCCCCAAGACGGATTCATTACGGCTGGCTCATCGTTCCCATGGGCACATTGACCGTTTTCGTGGCCCTGGGTCTGGGACGCTTTGCCTTGGGCATGCTTCTGCCCTCGATGGGGGCCTCGCTCGATCTGTCCTATGACGAGATGGGCTATATCGGAACCGCCAATTTCATTGGCTATCTGGGGGCGGTGCTGTTGGCCGGGCCGTTGGTGCAGAGGCTGGGGGCCAGATACGCCATTTCGCTGGGATTGTTGCTGGTTGCCCTTTCCATGCTGCTGGTGGGCCGCGCCCAGGATTTTCTGTCGGTGCTGTTACTTTATGTGGCGACCGGAATCGGTTCTGGGGCTTCCAATGTGCCGATCATGGGCCTGGTTTCGCACTGGTTCCAGCGCCATGTGCGCGGGCGCGCCGCCGGTTTCATCGTCATCGGTTCGGGCTTTGCCATCATGTTCGCGGGCACGGTGATTCCCTATCTCAACCGGACGCTGGGGGCCGAGGGCTGGCGCATGGGATGGACGCTTCTGGGCGGGCTTTCGCTGCTGGTGGCGGGGCTTGTCTTCGCCGTGTTGCGCAATCATCCCGAGGATGTGGGATTGGAGCCGGTGGGCGGCGCACCGCCGCCACTGTCCTTAGGCGCCTCGGCCCAGGCCCGGGAAGGGTCGGCGGCCCGTCTGCTGGCCCATCTGGGCGCCATCTATTTTCTCTATGGCGCTAGTTATGCCGTCTTTGCCACCTTCATCGTGACGACCCTGGTGCGCGATTTCGGATTTTCGGAAAGCCAGGCTGGCGGCTTTTGGATCTGGATCGGTGCCCTAAGCCTGCTTTCCGGCCCCTTGTTCGGCACACTTTCGGACCATGTGGGGCGTAAGCTGGGCCTGATGCTGCCCTATGGGCTGCATATGATCGCCTACGCCCTGGTGGCATCGCATCCCGATCTTTGGGGCATCTATCTGGCCATCGCCCTGTTTGGCGTTTCTGCCTGGGCGGTGCCGGGCATCATGGCCGTGGTGGTGGGCGATACGCTGGGGCCAAAACGCGCCGTCAAGGGCTTTGGCACTATCACTGTTGTCTTCGGCTTGGGCCAGATCGCAGGACCCGCCCTGGCCGGCGAGATCGCCCAGGCCAATGGCAATTTCACCATGGCTTATTGGATGATCTCGGGCCTAGCCGGGCTGGCCGTTCTGCTGACCTCCTTTTTGAAGGTTCAGTCGAACCGATAGGCGTCGAGCGCCAGAACGCCCCAGCCATAGGCTCGGTGCAGCAGAGATGCGGGAATGCCGGGCGTGGCCGCACCCAGGGCCGTAAGCAAGGGCAGGAAATGCTCAGGGCTAGGGTGGTTGCGCAAGGCCTGGGGAGCATGCTCCCAAGCCATCAGTTCATCGTCAGTCCGGGCTGTTGCCCTGTCTGCGACCCAGTCGGCAAAGGCGCTGGCCCAGGGCTCGATGGGGGCATCGGGGGCGCGGACAAAATATTCCCGCAGATTATGCGTGATGCCGCCCGAAGCCAGAATCAGCACGCCCTCGCCCCGTAAGGGACGCAGCGCAGCCCCTATGCGGTAGTGAAAATCGCCCAAAGCACCCGGCATAACGGCCAGCGGCACCACGGGAATATCGGCCTCCGGATACATCAGGCGCAAGGGCGTCCAGACGGCATGGTCTAGCCCGCGCTTGTCATCGAGTCCGGCCTTGATACCGTTTTGATCCAACAGGGATTGCATGCGCGCGGCCAAGTCGGGATTGCCGGGAGCGGGGTAGTCGATCTCGTATAATTCTTCGGGAAAGCCGTAGAAATCGTGCAGCGTGGCAGGAGCCGAGGCGGCGCCGATCATGGGGGTGTTGTCACTCCAATGCGCCGAAACCACCACCACCGCTTTTGGCTTGGGAAAATCCTTTCCCAGCGTTTCGATGAAATGCCGGGTGGGCGTATCCTCGATGGCCATGGTGGGTGCGCCGTGGGAGATGAACAGAACGGGCAGGGTGGTCATTGGGTGTGATCCTTGGTTTCGTCACCAGAAGATGGCCTTTGCGGAGAAAGGAAACAATCTCTGGTTCCGGAAAATTATTGTTGCTGGTTTTGCAACAAAAATTTCGGCAAGCCGGGGGGCAAGGGGGCGCCGCAGTCGGCGGCGACCAGGGCCAGATAGTCCTCCAGCCGACGTCCCGGCACCGGGGTAAAGCGGCGTTGGGCGCGCTTCACGCCCTCCATGCGGTCGAGGCGGAAATTTCTAAAGTCCTGGCGCAGTTCGCACCAGGCGGTCAAGGTCCACACCTTGCCCCAGAAGAAGAGGCCGAGCGGCCAGAGATCGCGACGTGTAGGCTTTCCCTCGGCATCGTTGTAGGTCACGCAAAGCACCTGCTGGCCGTTCAAGGCCTCCTGAATCACATCAATATGCTTGCGGTCGCGTTTTGGCATCTCCCCGGGGGCAAACATCAGAGCGTCGGGCCGGGCCTCGGGCATCACTGCCATGATCTTGTCGAGGGCCTGGGAGGCGGCGGTGGAGAGATCGCCGCCGCTCCAGGCTCTCAGGAGTCTGGCTCCCACCACCAGGGCCTCCAACTCGCCCCGGCTGAAGGCCAGGGGCGGCATGTCCAAGGCTGCTCGAAGCAGATAACCCACGCCCGCCTCGCCATCGATGGGCAGGCCGTTCTTCATCAACTCCTGCATGTCGCGATAGACCGTGCGTTCCGACACCTCCAACTCGCTGGCCAGATCGGCAGCCCGGATCAGGCGGCCCTGGCGCAGCTTCTGGACGATGCGGAACAGCCGGTCAGCGCGGCGCATGGCGGGCGTGGGCTTTCTTCATCAGGCGGAACCGAACTGATGCAGGCCGATGCGGTTGCCTTCACTGTCGGCGATCACGGCGTAGCGCCCCATGGGAGCGGGCAGGGCAGTGGTTTCGACCAGCAGCTTGGCTCCTTTGTCATGGGCTCGCTGCAAGGCGGCATCAAGGTCGTCCTTGACGTGCAGATAGATCGTGGCCCCAGAGGTCGAGGGAGCAACCGCCATACCGGGCATCAGACATCCTGAATTGCCCTCCGGGCACTGATAGGGAAAAACGGCAAGCTTGTGGCCGGACGAGGGGCAATCTTCGACCTTGAGGGAAACGCCAAGCACGGCCTCGTAGAAGCTGACGGCCCGATTGAGGTCGGTAACGGGAAGTTCGAACCAGGTAGATGCGCTGGGATAGGTCATGTTCTTCTCCTGAAAGGGTTAAAAGCCCGGCTTTGGGCCGGTTCTCGCTTCTAACACCTCCCTCCTGACAGCATGGTGTCAGGAGCCTGGAGCAAGTTCAATCCTATTGCGTTGCGTAGAACCTTAATCCGCATCCCGTCGTTACGGATTTAGCCGCTTGCGGAGAATGTCTGCGATGTATAGTTTCAAAGCGGGTGTCTGCGCATGGGTCAAGTGAGCGTAGGCAGGTTTTCGTGCTGGTCGGGCCGCCGCACAGGAGCCATCGTGTCTGTGAATTCCAATCGCGCCCCTTCGCCATCTTTTCAGCACGTTCCGGCAACCGGTGCATTTCTCCGGTCGCTCCCGGCGTTGCTACGCCCATTACCTGATCCACGCACGGTTCTTCAGAGGGATTTTGAATGATGCTGACCGCTCTTGTCGTCATTTTCGTCATCGCTTACGCAGCCATTGCCCTTGAGCATCCGATCAAGATCAACAAGTCCGCCTCTGCCCTTTTGGGAGCGGGACTGCTTTGGACCGTCTATGCGCTGGCAGCAGACGAGGCGGTCGGAGTCGGCGCCCAATTGGGTGAATCGGTGATGGCGACAGCGCAGATCGTCTTTTTTCTGATGGGCGCCATGACCATCGTCGAGGTCGTTGATGCCCATAACGGCTTCGAGGTCATCACCAAGCGCATTCGAACCTCGAAACTATCCACGCTGATGTGGTTTGTGAGCTTCGTCACGTTTTTCCTAAGCGCCATCCTCGACAATCTGACGACCACCATCGTGATGGTTTCCCTGATGCGAAAGCTTCTGGCCAAGCGTGAAGATCGGCTTTTCTTCGCAGGTATCATCGTCATCGCCGCCAATTCCGGCGGTGCCTGGTCGCCCATCGGCGACGTGACCACCACCATGCTGTGGATCGGCGGGCAGATTACGTCGCTGGCCATCATAGAAGGCGTGTTTCTTCCCTCAGCGGTAAGTCTGATCGTGCCCCTGGGGATAACGGCCTATGTTCTTCGTGGGCGCGCCGTGCTGTCCGTGGAAAATGTTGAGAATAGCCAGGACAGGCGCACCACCGAGTTCGAGCGCAATCTGATGTTCTTTTTCGGCCTGGGTATTCTGGTGGCGGTTCCGGCCTTCAAGACCATAACGCAGCTTCCCCCTTTTATGGGCATCCTGTTCGGCTTGGGCATTTTATGGCTGGTGGGCGATCTGTTGCATCGTCGCAAGGAGGATGTCTTCAAGCAGCATCTGACGCTGGCTCATGCCTTAAGCCGAATTGATATGAGTTCGATCGTGTTCTTTGTCGGCATCCTTCTTGCCGTAGCAACTTTGGAGCATACGCATATCTTGACATCCCTGGCCCAATGGCTGGATCAGGTTGTCGGGCGGCTGGATGTGATCGTTCTGATCATTGGCATTGCCAGCGCAATCGTAGACAATGTGCCCCTGGTGGCGGCGTCCATGGGCATGTACAGCCTGGATCAATATCCGACGGATCATTTCCTGTGGGAATTCCTGGCCTATTGTGCGGGCACCGGCGGATCGATTCTCATCATCGGCTCGGCAGCCGGTGTTGCCGCCATGGGGCTGGAGAAGATCCATTTCTTCTGGTACGTCAAAAAGATCAGCGGACTGGCCTTGATTGGCTATCTGGCGGGTGCCGGGGCCTACATCGTCCAATACCAGTTGCAGCATTGAGTCCACCTAATCACAGTAGGTTCTAACGGACTCCAGCTTCGGCATGCAACTTGATCCCCAGGGCGCTGATGACCCTGAGAATGGTGTCGAAGCTGGGGCTGCGTTCGCCGGACAGCGCCCTGTAAAGGCTTTCGCGAGACAATCCGGATTCGCGCGCCACCTCGGACATGCCCTTGGCGCGGGCAATATCGCCAAGGGCTTTGGCGATGAAGGCGGCGTCGCCGTTGGCTTCTTCGAGGCAGGCTTCAAGATAGGCCGCCATTTCCTCGGGCGATCTGAGGTGTTCGGCAACGTCGTAGCGGGTTGTCGTGGTTTTGGCCATCATAGCTGCTCCGAAAGTTGCCTGGCGAGTCGCAAGGCGGCTTTGATGTCTCTTGACTGGGTGGCTTTGTCGCCGCCCGCCAGGAGAAAGATCAAGGTTCGCCCCCGCTTCTTGAAATAGACCCGGTAACCGGGACCATAATCGATTCGCTATTCGGAAACGCCTTCGCCGATGGGTTCGACATCGCCAGGGTTTCCAGCGGCAAGGCGCTCAATTCTGGCTTGTACGCGCGCCCTGGCGCGCATGTCGCGCAGGCCATCAAGCCATGTGGCGAAAATGTCCGTCTTGCGAATTTCGATCACGGGGCAATTGTAGCCCATCGGCTACAGTCGGTCAATGTCCTCATCATCGAAGGGAGGGGTGGGGATGTGCGAGGGGAAGGGCTAATGTTGTTCCCGGGTCGCCAGGAATTTCACGTTCGGGAAATCCTGTATCAGGCGATTGAGCTGCCAGGCATTGCGGGCCAGATAAACCGGGGCGCCGTCGCGGTCTTCGGCCATGTTGGCCTTGTTGCCTTCGCTCAGTTTCTTAAGCAGGGTTGGGTCGTCCATTCTCAGCCAGCGCGCCGTGTCGAAACCTGCTTCTTCGAAGCCGCATCTAAGGCCGTATTCCGCTTCGATGCGGGTGGTGATCACGTCGAACTGCAAAGGCCCCACCACGCCCACCACCCAGGCCGAGCCGTCCACCGGCTTGAAGAGCTGGCTCACACCTTCCTCGGCCAGATCCTCCAGCGCCTTCTTCAACTGCTTGGCCTTCATGGGATCATCGAGGCGGGCGCGCCGCAACACTTCCGGAGCGAAGCTGGGAATGCCGGTGAACTGAATGTCCTCGCCCTCGGTCAACGCATCGCCGATGCGCAACTGGCCGTGATTGGGGATGCCAAGAATATCGCCGGGAAAGGCCTCTTCGGCCAGTTCGCGTTCGCGGGCGAGAAAGAAGACCGGATTATAGATCGCCATCACCTTGCCGGAACGGATGTGTTTCAGCTTCATGCCGCGCTGGAAGCGGCCCGAGCATAGGCGCAGGAAGGCGATGCGGTCGCGGTGATTGGGGTCCATGTTGGCTTGAATCTTGAAAACGAAGCCGGTTACCTTTTCTTCCGAAGCCTCGATATTGCGGGGGCTGGCAGGCTGGCTGCGCGGAATGGGCGCATGGGCCTTGATGCCTTGCAGCAATTCGCGCACGCCGAAGGTTTTCAGCGCACTTCCGAAGAAGACGGGCGTCAGATGGCCTTCCAGGAAGGACTGAGGATCGAAGGGCTTGCAAGCCCCCCTGACCAGTTCCACCTCTTCACGCAGTTTGGCGGCTGCGTCGGGGCCTAGCAGGCTCTCCAGCTTGGAGTCGTCTAGCGAAATCTCGATGGTTTCCGAAGTTAAATGGTCGCCCTTGCCGGGATCGTACATCAGTACCCGGTCATGGAGCAGATCGTAGCAGCCCTTGAGGTCGCGCCCCATGCCGATCGGCCAGGTGACGGGGGTGGCGTCAAGGGCCAGGGTTTTTTCGATCTCGTCGATCAAGTCGAAGGGGTCGCGGCCCTCGCGGTCCACCTTGTTGACGAAGGTGAGAATCGGCATGTCGCGCATGCGGCAGACCTCGAACAGCTTTCGGGTCTGCGTTTCGATGCCTTTGGCGGCATCCAGCACCATGATGGCGGAATCGACGGCGGTCAGCGTGCGGTAGGTGTCCTCGCTGAAATCCTCGTGGCCCGGCGTGTCCAGCAGATTCATCGACAACCCCTCGAACTCGAAGCTCATCACCGAGGCCGAGACGGAAATGCCGCGTTCCTTTTCGATGCTCATCCAGTCCGAGCGGGTGCGCCGCTGTTCGCCACGGGCGCGCACTGCACCCGCCAACTGAATGGCCCCGCCGAACAGCAAAAGCTTTTCGGTCAGGGTGGTCTTGCCCGCGTCGGGATGCGAGATGATGGCGAAGGTGCGCCGTTTGGGCAGCGCTTCTAGCAAAGCTGTCATGGGGGGTCAGACCAGGGTGAAGGGACGGTCGTGGGTGAGGGCGGGAATCTTCTTGCGGGCGGCGATCACTTCGCTTGGATCGATGGTGGCGGTGATGAAACCGGGCTGGTCGCCAGCATCGGCCAGCACCTCGCCCCAGGGGCTTATGATCAGCGCATGGCCGAAGGTCTGGCGCCCGCCCGCATGTTCGCCGCATTGGGCGGGCGAGAGCATATAGGCGCCGTTCTCGATGGCCCTGGCCCGTTGCAGCACATGCCAATGGGCCTGGCCGGTCTGACGGGTGAAGGCGGCAGGGGCGCACAGCATCGTGGCGCCCGCCTTGGAAAGGGCACGAAACAGGTGGGGAAAGCGCAGATCGTAGCAGATGGCCAAACCCAGGGTGCCGAAATCGGTTTTCGCCACCACGGCGCGCTGGCCTGGCTTGAAGGTCTGCGATTCGCGGTAGCTTTCGCCGCCATCCAGATCCACGTCGAACATGTGGATCTTGTCGTACCAGGCTGCCACCTCGCCCGAAGGCGAGAAGACATAGGTGCGGTTGGCGACCAACTGGTCATCCAGCAAGATTTGCAGCGAGCCGCCATGCAGCCAGAGGGACAATTCTTTCGCCAGGGCCGAGAAAGCGGGCAGGGCAGGGTGCTTATCCTCAGGAAAGGATTTGGCAAGAATATTGGGCCTGCCGAAATCCATCATGGCGACGTTTTCGGGCATCAAGACCAGTTTTGCCCCCTTGGCATGGGCGGCGCGCACCAGATCCGAGGCCGCCTGGATGTTGGCGGCGATGTCGGGCGTGGCGCTGGTCTGGATACAGGCCGCGGTGAATGGGGTGGGCGAGGCGGTCATATGCCCAGCAGCTTGTCCAGCTTGCCGTCATGGTCAAGTTCATACAGATCGTCGCAACCGCCGACATGATGATCGTCGATGAAAATCTGCGGCACCGTGCGCTTGCCATTCGCCCGTTGGGTCATGAAGGCGCGAAGCTGCTCGTCGGCGGAGACGTCGATTTCCTCCCAACTCACGCCCTTTTTCTTGAGTAGGCGCTTGGCGCGGTCGCAATAGGGGCAGATCTGGGTGGTGTAGAGTTCGATGCGGGCCATGGCAATCTCCGGTCTGTTGCCGGGAATATAGCGATTATTCAGATAATTTCCAGGTGGAATGGAGCGCAGCGACTGGCGCGTTGAGCGCCCGCGAGCATTCCTGCGAGCGTAGCCAAGGGCCCGCCAGCTTCGCTGGCAGATTTTGTTTACCTGCGAAGCAGGTGTGCCCGCCCGGCGCCTGAGGGGCGGAAAATAATTAGTCCAAGACGGCCCTGGCCACACACAGCACATTGACCTGGGCGGCTCCGGCCTTCAGGAGGGTGCGGGCGCATTCGGCGGCCGTGGCGCCCGAGGTCAGCACGTCATCGATCAGCAGCACGGATTTTCCCTGGATTTTCGGGGCATGGCGGGGCCTGACGGCAAAGGCCCCTTTGACGTTGCCAAAGCGCTCGGAGCGGTGCAAGTGGCCCTGGCTTTGGGTGCGCCTGGTGCGGACCATCAGGTCGCCCCTGACCGGCAGGCCGCTCAAATTTCCCAGGGCAAGGGCCAGTAGGGCCGATTGGTTGAAGCGTCTGGTGAACAGACGCATCCAATGCAGGGGCACCGGGGCGATCAGATCGCACTCCGATAGCAGGTCGTCTCCGGCCCTTTTCATCCAGCGGGCCAGGGCGGGTGCCAGATCGGTGCGGTCGGCATGCTTGAGCGCCAGAACCAGCCCCTTGCTGGCCTCGTCATAGCGCAGCACGGCGCGGGCCTGGCGCCAGGGCGGGGGCGAATCGAGGCAGGGGGCGCATTCAAGCCCTGATCCGTCCCCCTCGGCCTCGAAGGCAAAAGGCTGGCCGCATCGCTGGCAAAAGGGGGGCGCCAAAAAGGTCATGCTTTTCCAGCAATCAGGGCACAGCGTCCCGTTTTCCCCCACCAGGGCGCGGCAGGCGGGGCATTGCGGGGGCAGCAAGAGGTCGATCAGGGGGGAAAGAAAGCGCATCTGCCTATGCAAGGCGTCCTGGCATGTCTTGTCAATCCGTTCCAGCCCCCCTACCTTTGCAGCGGTTCAAATGACTTATGCTGGGTGTGTGATGCAAGTGACGGTGAATGGCGAACGGCGCGATCTGGCGGCTCCGGTATCGGTGACAGGATTTCTGGCCCAGCTTGGCCTGGATGCCAGGAAAGTGGCGGTCGAGCGCAATCTGGAGATCGTGCCCAAGTCGGCCTATGAGGCGACAGAGGTGCAAGAGGGCGACCGGCTGGAGATCGTGCATTTCATCGGGGGCGGCGCCTCCCAGGATGTCTGGCAGGTGGCCGGGCGCAGCTTTACCAGCCGCCTTTTGGTGGGAACCGGCAAATACAAGGATTTCGAGGAAACGGCCAAGGCCATCAAGGCCTCGGGTGCCGAGATCGTGACGGTGGCGGTGCGCCGTGTGAACCTGTCCGATCCCTCCCAGCCCATGCTGGTCGATTATGTCAGCCCCAAGGACTATACCTATCTGCCCAACACGGCGGGCTGCTATAGCGCCGACGATGCCGTGCGCACCCTAAGGCTGGCCCGCGAGGCCGGGGGCTGGGATCTGGTCAAGCTGGAGGTGCTGGGCGACCAGAAGACCCTCTACCCCAACATGCCCGAAACCCTGAAGGCCGCCGAGGCTCTGATCAAGGACGGTTTCAAGGTGATGGTCTATTGCTCCGACGATCCCATTCAGGCCAAGCGGCTTGAGGAAATGGGCTGTGTCGCCATCATGCCCCTGGGCTCGTTGATCGGCTCTGGGTTGGGCATCCAGAACCCGGTCAATATCCGCCTGATCAAGGAAAGCGTTTCGGTTCCAGTTCTGGTCGATGCCGGAGTCGGCACGGCCTCGGATGCCGCCATCGCCATGGAACTGGGCTGCGATGGTGTGCTGATGAACACGGCGATAGCCGCCGCGCGCGATCCCATCTTAATGGCGCAGGCCATGAAGGCGGCGGTGGAGGCGGGGCGTCTGTCCTATCTGGCGGGCCGCATGCCCAAGAAGCTTTATGCCGATCCGTCATCGCCGTTGGCGGGGTTGATTTAGGCGTATCCCAGGAACACCAAGACGGCCTGCTGCAGGCGTAGTTGGTCAATTTGGCTGAGCTTTCCGATGCGTTTGCCCAGCTTGGATTTGGGCATGGTGGTGATCTTGTCGATCATCAATTGCGATGGGTTCTCGAGGCCGTTCTCGGCTTCGGGCTGGATGGTCAGGCGCAGGATGGGCGCTTCCTGAAGGGTGCTGGTGAAGGCACAGACTGTGACCGAGTTCAAATCTTGAAAGCGGTCATCTTGCAAGATGACGACAGGTCTTGGCTTTCCGGCATAGTCGGCGCCGCCTGAGGCCGTCCAAACCGCCCCCTTCCTCATTTAAAGGACAGGTCCGACAGGGCATCGATAAAGGCCTGATCTTGCGCGTCGCTTCCGGCGATCAGGCTCGACTGGCGCTTGGCTTCGGCAGCGAAGGCGCTCGAGCGGGTGTCGGGCACCCAAAGCTGAATCGGACGCAGGCCCATCGCCCGTAGACGCAGCCGGTGGGCGCGCACCTTGGTCGCTGACGACGCGGGGGGGGGGCGGGACTTGGAGTGGGAGGGCATGGCGTTCTCCGAAGATCGGTTACATGTAACCTATCCTCCTTAAGCGCTTGTTGCAACGTGAAAGCGGCGATTTCGCCCGAGCTTGAAGGACTGATCGAAACAACGGTCGCCAAATTCAAGGAGCGCAGCAGAAACGCCAGCTTCGCCAAGCCGTAATCCTTACGCATGCCGAGAAGCTTTATGCTGATCCGTCATCGCCTCTTGCGGGATTGATTTAACGAAATACGCAAAGCGCATTTCCTTGAATTTTTCAGGCTTTCAGCGCTTTTGCGTTGACGCTCACCCCTGCGCCCCTCTTATAATCAGGGCGCGGGTAATGGCTGTTTTTTAGTCGTTCTGGGCTGGGTTTCATTGATCCTTAAAGGGGTTCCCATGCCGAACGTTACATTTTCCTCTCCCATCATGAAACAGGATGTCACGGTCTATGCCGTGGCCGGAGACGCGCATACGCTGCTGGCACTTGCCAAGAGCAACAAGGTTGCCATTCCCTGCCAGTGCGAGGATGGCAAGTGCGGTTCCTGCCTGGTCAAGATCACCGTCAAGAGCGGCAAGGCGCCCTTGGGACAGGTTCTGTCCGAGAAGGAGAAGCTGACTCTTTCCGTGAATGGGAAGCTGTCCAAAAAGCTGCTGGAGGAGGTTGAGTTGCACCACCGCACCCCGCCTCATCGCCTGGCCTGCCAGTATATCGTGCTGGACGAGGATATCTTGGTCGAGTTCTCGGGCGAGCCCGGAGTCGAGATCGAACTGCGGCGTTAATTATTGTCTCACTTATCTCAACCCGCCAGCGAGTCCGCTGCCTCGCTGGCGGGCTGTTTCATATTGATTCTTAAATCTCCATTTTCCATCCAATTTTTCAAAGTATTATTAAATTCATTGACATTCGACATAAAGTGTCATGAAACTGCAATCACCATACTGACAATAGGGGAATTGAGTGCGGGGGCGCTTTTTTTCCTCAACGGTGGCTCGGGCCACGGAAATGGGTTGGGGTAGATGTCTGGCGTAGCCGCACAGCAGACAGCCGCACTTGCAACGGCGATCGACGAAGAAGAATCGGTCAGAATTGTTCGGGCCACCTTGAAGGGGCCGGTGGTTCAGACCTTGCGCCGTCTTGTGCCCGAACTGGCGCATGTGCAGGAGGCTTTGGCCTACGATCATACGCTGGGCAACATCCCCCTGCTTGAGACCTGTTTCAAAACCTTCCGGGATTATCGCCATCAGTTCAATCATGTGCTGGTCGATCCCAAGGGACAGGTGGTCAAAGACGATACGGCCTTTCTGGCTTGCGGCCATAACCTCGAACAGGTTGTGGCGATGGTGGTGCGCACCTCGGCCAGACGCTATTTCCGTCATCATGTCCGCCCTTCCACCGTGCCTGCCAACCCCTCCCTGGCATCTCCCCCGGTTCCTCTTAAGGGTCTCTTTGGGCGCATGAAGACGCATATCGTGCCGGGCAAGTCAAAATTGCGCACAGCGGCCGAGGAACTTTACGACAGTATCAAGGGCTATCTGTTGTTCGAGTGGCAGGTGCCCCTGGTTCCCACCTACGCCAAGCTTGCTCCGGCCCAGGTTGAAAGTTTGGGCAAGAAGCTCTTGGATTATGGCGATGTGATCGGCCTGTCTCGCGCTACGGGCCTGCCCGTTCCCGACTCTGTCAAAAGCTTTGTTGCCATGCCGTCCTTGGCCGAGCGCAAAAAGGCGGTGTCGCTTAAGCCTTCTTCGAATTCTGCGGCACCCCAGTCGAATATCGGCGCCGCTGCCCATCGATCCGCATCAGAAGCAGACGCTTCCCGTCCCCTTTCTTCTTCCTCTCCCAAGATCGCCCCACTATCGTCAAGCCCCTCAACCTATCAAATGATTCCTGCGCCAGCAGGCCGACCTACCGGCCAGATCGTGCCGATTGCTCCCTTGGGCCCTCGTCAGGTGGCGGGCTCCGCTCCTGCCCGTGGGGCTGCGCCTGCAGCTTCCTCAGGCGGCAAGAAATTGAGTGGCGAGAGCTTCATGCCCATCTTAGAGCTTCCCCATGTGCAAGCCGTGGTGCATCCCAGTCTGATCGGGCCTCATAGTGCGGTCATCATCGATAAAGTCGCCCCCAAGGCCTGGGCCCTTTTGGTTCTGACCATGGGGTTGCGTCGCAAGGATCAGTTGGCCGTTCTTTTGCTGACGGCCTATGGAACGCTGGGCAGGGAAGGGTTCGAGCGCTATTTCAGCCAGAATGCCGAGCCCGGCTTGCTGGAGGACCTGATCGAGAACACCCATCCCTCGGTGCTGGGTGCCGACAGTCCGCTGGCCGACGTGGTGGCATTTTCCATCAATGGATTCGGGGCTAAACTCAAGCCGGCCTGATGGCAGAGAATGCTCTATTCCCGGTGATAGGCGATCAGGCGCTCGACCTCGTTCTTTGATCCCAGAATCACCGGTACGCGCTGGTGCAGGCCGCTGGGGGCTATTTCCATGATCCTCTGACGGCCCGTGGTCGATAATCCGCCAGCCTGCTCAATGATGAAGGACATGGGATTGGCCTCGTACATCAGGCGCAATTTGCCGCCAGTTTTGGCGTTCTCAGCATCCATGGGATAGAGAAACACGCCACCCCTGACCAGAATGCGATGGACTTCCGCCACCATCGAGGCGATCCAGCGCATGTTGAAATTCTTGCCCCGTGGGCCATCCTTGCCTGACAGGCATTCGTCGATATAGCGCTTGATGGGCGGCTCCCAGAAGCGCTGACGCGAGGCGTTGATGGAGAATTCCTGGGTGTCGGCGGGAACTTGCATGTTGGGATGGGTCAGGAAGAACATGCCGACGCTGCGATCCAGCGTATAGCCATTGACGCCGCTGCCGGTGGTCAGCACCAGCATGGTCGAGGGGCCGTAGAGAGCATAGCCTGCGGCGACCTGTTGAACGCCCGATTGCAAGAAGGTTTCGGCCGAACCGGGCTTAGCACCTTCGGGCAATCGCAGAATCGAAAAGATGGAGCCGACCGAAACATTGACGTCGATATTGGAAGAACCGTCGAGGGGATCGAACAGCAACAAATAGCGGCCATCGGCGGACCCATGCACGGTATGCACGTCTTCCAATTCCTCCGAGGCCATGGCGGCATATTTTCCGCCCAGCGCATTCATATGCAGGAAAATGTCGTTGGCCAGCACATCCAGTTTTTTCTGTTCCTCGCCTTGAACATTCTCGCTGCCGGCGACTCCCAGATTGCCCGCCAGGGCGCCGCGGCTGACCTCGTTGGAGACCATTTTGCAGGCGGTGATGATGTCGTTCATCAGCGAAGTGAAGGTACCTGAGCGGCCCAGACGACGCTGCTCTTGCAAAAGGGTGTGGCTCAGTGTCAGGCGATGATAGGACATGTCAGAACTTTCTCATTTACCTGCGATGGGGGGCTTTTGGCTAATCGCTATTGGATCGTTACGGATACCCGCCGGTTCCTGGGCTCGGATACCCCGTCGGGCGTTTTGAACAGTTGATTTCGCTTGCCGTGCGAGGAGACTTCGAAAGTGCCCGGCGGCGCTCCGGCCTTGACCAGAAGATCGCGCACCTTTTTGGCCCTGTCGCGCGAGACGGCGATATTGGCCTCGTCCGAGCCCACCGCATCGGCATGGCCCGCCACCACGATATGAAGAACCGGGCGCGATTTCATTCTGGTGATAATGCCCGGAAGGGCCTTTTCGGAAGCGTCGGTCAAATCGGAGGTTCCCGACATAAAATAGATGATGAAGGTTTCCGGCGGTGGGGGCATGGCCGACATGGCCTGGCCCCAGACCGACTGAATCTTGTCGTCTGAAATGGCCTCGGGCGCCTTGGGTGCTGATTTGGCGCTGCTGATGCTGGAAACGGTCTTGGGTTGATCCAAGATCTGCATTCCGCCCTGGGTGATGATCTCGACCTTACCCACCTTGCCGTCGGGATCAGGCAGCAGAACCACCCGATTGTTCGAGCAGGCGCTTAAGGCCAGCAAAAGCAGAAGGGCAGAAAGAATCCGGTTATTCATTGTCGCCTCCTTCTGCTTCGACCAGGAAGCGGGTGCCGCGAATGCCGATGGTTGCCACCGGTGTGCGCAGATTGGTTCTTTCCGGGGCGAGTTTGGCGATCTGGCCGGTCAAGACCGAAAACGTCCCCCTGGCCATCTTGAGGCTCATGCCCATTTTGTCGGCTGCCGGATCGAAGATGAAATCGTCGAGAACAAGCTTGGAGTTGGGCCCCAGGGACAAGGTGGTGTCGTCTCTTAAGACAAGCCCCAAAGCGCCCTTGGCATCGGTGACGATTTGGTCATTCTTGAACAGGTCATCGCCTGCCTTGAGGGGGGTCGATTTGCCTTCCCGGATGGCTGTGGCGGCTCCTTGGGTGGATTTGACCAAACCGATCGGCTCGGCTGCCTGGGCTTGGAAAAAATGAAGGCCCCCGGCCATGGTTGCGGCCAGAAAAAAAATCGGGAAACGCATGAGCCCTCCTTGACGGGGTCGCTGATGGATCGGCCCTTGGCTGAAAAAAATCACACCTTGCGCCTTATCGGCAACTTTACAGATAGCACGTTGAGAGGATTATGAAAAGGCTTCGTGGGGGCTTTCAATAAGTTACGAATCGGACCACGAGCAACTCATAGATTCCCGATGTGGTTTCGATTTTGAACTTCCTGTAAGGTCGCGCTTCATATCGTGGGAACTTCTATTCTAAATCACCCTAAAGGTTCGTAAATCTCATGCATGGTATTTCAACGCTCATGCTGGGCATTACAGGGCTTCTGGCGCTAACGACGCTGATGGTTCCGGTGGCGGCCAAAGCCAACCTGGCCTTCTCGCTTATTCTAGCCGCCACTGGCATTGCTCTGGGGATTGTCATTAACAACCATTTCATGCTGGGCCTTGGGGGGCCCGTTGGCGATTTTTTTGCAGCCCTGGGGCATTTCGATCTGTCGTCGGAAGCCTTCATTCTGATCTTCCTGCCGGTGCTGCTTTTTGAAACCGCCGTGGTGATCGATGTCCGGCGATTGATGGATGATCTTGCCCCCATTCTGCTGCTGGCTGTGGTGGCCGTGCTGGTTTCCACCTTCGTCGTCGGCCTCTCTTTGGCGGCGGTTGTCGATATGGGCGTTATCGCCTGTTTGCTTCTGGCCGCTATTGTCTCGACCACAGATCCCATTGCCGTGGTCGGAATTTTCCGCGATCTGGGTGTGCCGCATCGTCTCAGCCTTTTGGTGGAAGGCGAAAGCCTGTTCAACGACGCTGCCGCAATTACCTTATTCACCCTGTTTCTGGGAATGCTGACCGGCGAGCGGCAGGCCGATGCGTTGACCGGGCTTTTGGTGTTCGGGCGCGGCTTTGTCGGTGGACTGGCCTTCGGCTATGCCTGCGGACGTCTGGTCTGCTGGAGCTTTACTCTGCTTCGGGGGCAAAGTACTGCCGAGATCACGCTGACGGTGGCTGCGGCCTATTTGGTTTTTCTGTTGGGTGAGCATTATCTGCATGTGTCCGGCGTGGTGGCTGTAGTCACCACCGCCTTGGTGATCAGTTATGAAGGCCGCACCCGCGTCTCTTCGGAAACATGGGCGAATCTGGACGAAGTCTGGCGGCAGATCGGTTATTGGGCCAGTTCGCTGATCTTCCTTCTGGCGACCATGCGGGTTCCAGACATGTTGGCGGGAATGGGGCAGGGTGATTTCGTGACCCTGGCCGTCGTGATCTTGTCGGCTCTGGTCGCCCGCGCCTTGGTGTTGTTCGGCCTGTTTCCCGGTCTGACTGCACTTGGCTGGGCCGAGCCGGTCAGTGTGCCTCTGCGGGCTGTTGTGCTTTGGGGAGGCTTGCGTGGCGCCATCTCGTTGGCTCTGGCTCTGGCGGTTGTGGAAAATCCCCAAATTTCCGCCGATGTAAAATCTTTCGTCTCCGTCATGTGCACGGCCTTCGTGTTGTTCACCTTGTTCGTCAATGCCCCCCTGTTGCGCCCGTTGATCCGCTTGCTTGGCCTGGATCTGCTATCGCCCTCCGACTTGGCGGTAAGAAGCCGCGCCATCGCCACAGCGCTGGCCAAAGTGCGCCGGAAAGTAACCGTTGCAGCGGCAGATTATGGCATCGAGCGCGAGCTTGCCGCAGGGCTTGCCGATAATTATACCGAACGTCTTGGGGCGGCAGAAATCCACGTGGCGGGAGCGGCCATGCTTAGCCCCGAGGAGGATGTGCGCGGCGGTTTGATGATGTTGGCCGACCGTGAATATGCCATTTATCTGCGTCATTATAGCGATGGCACGGTTTCTGGGCACATTACGCGTTCCCTACTGCTTGGCGTGGCCAGGATTCAAGATAGCGTGAAGACCAGTGGTGCCAAGGGTTATGAAGACGCGCACATCTCGTTCATGGCCTTCTCGAAGCACTTCCGGCTGGCTCTCGCCCTGCAGCGCCGCTTGGGGATGGAAGGGCCTCTGGCCTTGGAAATCGCCAATCGTTTCGAAGTTCTGTTGATGCTGCAGGCCGCCATCGGTGAATTGATGGAATTCGTGACGATTGATTTGCCACAGATGGCCAGCCAGGAAGCGACAAGTACGATAACCGCCATTATTGCCCGGCGCATGGAGTCTGTAGATACGGCGTTGACGGCTCTGCGTCTGCAATATGCCGATTTTTCCAAAGCACTTCAGCTTCAGTATTTGGAGCGTGCCGCCGTTCGCATTGAAGAGGCGGAATATCTCAAGTTGCGGGCCGATGCGGTGATCGGGCATGAGGTTCTCAATGATCTGCTGGCAGATCTAAAACTGCGCACCCGCCGCCTTGCCAACCGTCCTCCCATTGACCTTCAGTTGGAGCCGGAGAAGATGATGGTAAAGGTGCCGATCTTCGATGGGCTTCCACCTCGCCAGCTCTCTCAGGTGGCAGGCCTGTTGCGTCCCGTCCTAGCTGTTCCCGGCGAGACCATTCTAAAAAAGAGCGATCCGGGGGATGCCATGTATTTTGTTTCCTCTGGCGCCGTCGAGGTCAGGATATCACCCAATCCGGTCCGGCTGGGCAGCGGCGATTTCTTCGGGGAAATGGCCCTGGTCACGCGTGGACGGCGCACTGCAGACGTTGTTGCTTTGGGATTCTGTTCGCTGTTGGTTTTGAAGGCGGGCGATTTTGAAGCCTTCTTGGAGACAAGCCCCATGGTAAGAGACTGTGTGCAGGAGACTTCGCGCAGGCGCGCCCAGGCCACGATGGACGAGGCATAGCTTGCAGATCAGCCAAGCCCACATGGCAATCTGGTATAAGCCCCGGTTCTGAACGGAAGTGGTGCGCCCGGCGGGATTCGAACCCACGGCCCCAGGATTAGGAATCCTGTGCTCTATCCTGCTGAGCTACGGGCGCGTATTTGAAATCAATGTGTTATGTGATGCGGCCTGATTAGCTAGTCACTTTCGGAAAACCGGCTGGTCGCTCGGCCTTCCTGTTCCGTTCTTCTAGCCGCATCACAGCGGATGCGGCAAGGGCTTTCTTGCGGGTCTCCTGGCTTCTGCCCGCGCCAATTTGCATTCGCAAATTGATCAACGGTCCCGCAGATGGTCCTTTGCCAACCTGACCAGATGTTTCTCCTCGATCCTTTTGCCATCAAGAAGATGATGGCTGACCCCTGCCCGGTATACCTTGTGGCCAGCAAGGCGCAGTGAGCGGACGGCTTGCCAGAATTCTGATGATTCCGGTGCTGCCTTGCGGGATTGAATTGGTTCAGGGAAAAGGGGAAGCTGATCTGTTGGTTTCATTGCCTGCTTCGATGAAGATGTTTCCTGCTATTAGACTATTCAAGCCTGACGGTGCAAGCAAGGGATTCGTTTTTACCTCGTGATTGCTTTCCTGGCGAAATCCTTTTGCAGCCGCTAACGCAGCACATCGACGCGCTCTTGCTGACGGACTGCTTTGCCTGCTATCCTATAACCAAGCCCGAACCGATTGATTATCTGGAAGAATGATGTTGGATGCCGTATGGGCCGGATGGAGCCGATTGTCCCGTCGCCTGAGGCTGTCGATAACGCTTCTGGGCGCCTTGCTTTTGTTGGGCCTTCCGGCCCTTCTCATTTTGCCGGAAGTGGGCTTGCGCTGGGGGCTTGGCGAGGCGATGCGCCGGATGGGCATGAGCGACGTCAGCATTGCCGACACCAAAATAGAACTTCTTGACGGCAGGCTGGTCATTCGAAGCTTTCGCGCCGCGCCGAAAATTGGCGAGGCTCTGGGCCTTAAGACACTCGATTTCGCATTCCGCTGGCTCCCCTTGCTGCGCCGGGAGGTGGCGGTGCAAAGCCTGGACCTCTCCGGCCTTTCGATCAGCCTCGTTCGCGACGGGGACAAGCTACTGGTCAATGGAGCCCCGATCGATCTTTCTTCAGGGGGCGAGGGGAGTGCCTGGAGCTTCGATATCGATCGCTTGACTCTAGCGGCAAGCAGGATCGATCTGGCGGACGGCGCACTGAAATTGGGGATCGAGATCGAGCAGTTGGAACTGCGCTCGGTCAAAAGTGCTTCCCCGACCGCGCCACTCCATTTTCATTTCAAGGGCAAGGTTGATGGCAATCCGCTGGAGATGGCAGGTACGGCCACGCCCTTCGCAGGTAGCCCGGGATTCGAGCTGACGCTTTCTACCGACCAGCTTGATCTTGCTCTTTTTGCTCCTTTGCTGGCGGGGGCCGGGCTGGATGTCCTGAACGGGAAGCTTAGCAGCTCGCTGTCTCTTTCGGGTGCTGGTCTTCCCCTAAAGCCAGAAATCAGAGCCGGAGGGAAGCTTTCCTTCAGTGATCTGAAGGCTCAGGCGTCGGGACAGAGCTTCGAGGCTGAGGGGTTGGAGATTGTGGCGGAAAGCCTTGCCTGGAACGGCGAAGCAAGGCAGGTCGATTGGCAAGGCGGATTAACGTTGAATAGCGCTGGCATGAGCGGGGCGGGAATTGCTGCCCGCACAAAAGGGCTTACCTGGCTGGGGCATGCCGTTCTTGGCCTGGGGGAGCAGGACATCTCGGCTCGTTTCGAAGGCAAGCTGTCAGACGCTGGAAGCGGATTGGATACCCCTTCCTTGTTCTATCGGCATGACCGCGCCATGGCCTCGGGAGAGATCGATCTTGGGCAGAATCAGGACGGCGCTATTTTTGTTTCGGCAAAATTGACGGTCGATGCCAATGGCCTTGCCATGCAAGATGCAGCGGCCAAGACGGACATTCTTTCCGCCGAGCGATTCTTGTCCAAAGCCATCACCTTGGACCGCGCCCGGTTCGGCCCCGATGGCGCCATGGAGGCCGAGGGACTGACCTTCGATGGCCTAGCCTTGAAGATGAGTCGTCCAGCGGCACCTTCGGGCGAGAAAGCCTCCGCCAAGGCCGATGTTCAAAAGCCGACGCAAGCCGTTGCCGCCCCCTTGCAGCGGATCAGGCTGGGGCGTTTCGCCATCGCGGGCGACAGCCGGTTCGACTTCGTCGACAATACGCCCAAACAGCCGGTTGGAATCAGTTTCGACAAGGTAAAGCTGTCTCTTTCAAATCTTGATTCGGCCGAGCCCGGCTCTGAAAGCCCGTTCGAGTTGGAGGCCAGGGCCGGGGCGGCGTTGATTTCGATTAGCGGCTCGGCCAAGCCCTTTGCGACGGGCATTTCCGCCAAATTCAGCAGTCGGGTCAAAGCGTTCGAATTGCCGCCGCTGTCGCCCTATACTTCCGAGACGCTGGGGGTCGAGCTTCAGACCGGCCATCTCGATGGCGAGATGACGGTGTCTCTCGAGAATGGCGCGCTTTCCGGCAAGGTTGATCTGGCGCTGTCCAACCTGTTTGCCGCACAGCCTGATCCCAATGCACCCTTGGCCAAGCATGCCTCGATGCCGGTTTCCATGGTGCTGGATCTCTTGCGCGACGGCGATGATCGCATCCGGCTTTCCATCCCGGTCAGCGGCGATCTGGCCGATCCGCAATTCGATTTCAGCGACGCCATGTCGCAGGCCATCGGCGGCGCCATGCGCCAAACCGCTTTGACAACGCTTAAAGTGGTGTTTCCGGTGGTGATCCTGATCGAGAAGATGACCGATCAGCAAGCGCCGACCTTGGCGCCGATCACCTTCAGCCCCGGTGACGAGCGCATGGATGAGCAGGGGCTTTCCCGTCTGTCCGCCATCGCAGATTTGATGAAGGGCCGTCCCAAGCTGAAATTGTCGCTCTGTCCCGTCTCGGCATCCGGGGCCGACTGGCCCGTGCTGTTGGAGCGGCGCAAGCGCGACGAGCTGGGGCTGCTCTATTCGATGCAAAAGATGGTCAATGCCGAGGCCAAGCCGGAAAAGACTCTTCCCGACGCGGCGGCGCTCAAATCCCTGGCCGAACGACGCGCCCAGACGGTCAAGCGGGAATTGATGGAGAGGGCCGGGGTCGAGGCCGGACGGCTGTTCGCCTGCCTTCCCAAGCTCGACGAGTCGGCTGGTGCGGCGGGCAGGGTCGATATCAGCCTGTGAGCGCCTGTCCAGGAGGTTGTCATGAAACGCTATGACAACCTTTCGGGCGGACACTGGGGCAGATCCTCCGCAATCGCAGGCTCTTGTCTTCGGATAGGCCGGTGGGGGGCGCTTATTTACCTCGCGCCTGGTCTCCTTGTGCCACTAAAGCAGACTCAGACAGAAGTGCCTTGTTGGTTGCTTTGCGATGCGGTAACATTCAAATCATTAGTACTTTTGCTCTAACTGCACCGTCGTTATGGCCTTCCGAAGGATTGGGGAAAGTGCATGAGTACACCTGACGCCGTGGGCAAGCTCGGCCATCTCAGCGGGGGCGGCGCTGGTGCGACGAAAGTCAAATCTGCAGGAACCGCCGCTGTAAAGCTGGTTCCTCCGACTTCCAAGCTTTCCGGGATAAGTTCGGGGGCTGCCAAGGCTTCCTCCACCAGTATCGCTCTTGGCAAGATAAGCATCCCCTACACCAACCTTACTGGGGTCGGCTCTGGGTCTATCAACGCGACCTCAGCCGGGGTCACGAATGGGGCCAAGCTGATTTCATCCCTGTTTTCTGGAAAAGGGCTGAGCCTTGGTCTTGGCTTGGGCCTCGGCGCTTGGGGGCCTGCATTGCTTGCGGGAACTGTATGCTTAGCTGGGTATGGGGCCTATCGGATGTATGCCGCCAATCCAAAGAGCAATCCCCGCTCTTGGACCAAGAGCAGTCAAGAGACCGCCACAATAGTCTCCCAGGTCGCGTCAATGGCTGATGCTGTATACGGAGCATTTAGAAAGCTGGTATCCTCACCGGACGATGAGGCGGCCCTGGCAGCGGAGCTTGCCGCCGAAATCGCGGCAGCAGAGAGGCTAATCGCCGAGGCCAACGAGGCTGAGAAGCGTGCATTAGCCGCCGGTGTCAATGCCAAGCAGGCCGCCAAGTTGGCCGCCGCCGCCAAGCGGAAGGCGAAAGCTGCATTGGACCTTCAGCATTCCACTGAATCCAAGCTGGCGGCCACTCGGGCACGAAAGCATAAAATTGCCGCCGCCATGGTATAGTCCATATTTACGGCAATACCGGCTGTGCTAATCTAAGCGAATATGGCCGTTAGCCATTTGAGGGGGATTATGCCGATACTTCTTATCGCTCTGTCAGCATGCGGGTTTTTGGCCGTCATGGTTGGCGTGTCCAAACTGGCTGATCGCGACAAGGCAAAACCAGTCCCCAAGGATAGCCGACCAATAAACTTTCAGGGTGCCGATGACGTTGGGAAGCTTACCCGGCAGAAGGCCGATCTTCAACTTCGGGTGAATGCGCTTGCCGCAAGAGAAGATGCGCTTCTCGCCTCTGTCCGTGAATTTGAGCAGGGAGTGGATGCCCGTAAAGCCGAGAAGCTGGCGGCCGAGCAAGCTGAAATCAACGCCGCCATCACTGCCAAGGTTGTGGCTGAAACCCGTGTGAACGAGCTTCGTGAGGTCGAGCAGAAGTTGGTAGAGCTAATCTCCGGCCTTCAGGAGGAGGTCGGTCGCAAGAGAACACATGTGGATGAATTGTCCTCTAATGTCACTGACCTCACCAGAACAAAGGACGCTCTCGACGAAAGAATCACCGCTCTCTTGGCTCGGCAGCGTGAGATTGAGGCTGAGATGGCCGAACTGGATCGGGACATCGACGAGCGCCGCCGGGAGAAAGTCGCCGAAATGGAGGGGGCCATCGCCGCGCAAAAGGAACTGGCGCTGTCTAAGATCATGGCGTGGACGGAATCTGAAAAGTCGCGGCTTCAGGAACGTTTTGAGAGCAGCTATCAGACCGAGGTCACTGACTTGCGGCGTCAGCTGATCGAGAAAGTTACAGCCGAATTCGACAGCATCCATGAATATTTCTCGACCTTCGCCTCGGAGCGCAAGCTCATGGCCGAGACCGAGATCAAGGACTTCCTTGCGGAGAAGCGTTCGACCATTCTGTCCAATCTCGAATAGACGGGAATCGGACATGCTTGCTCGCATCATTCTGGCTGCCGCCCTGATTGCCAGTGTTTTTCTTGGCCCTGTTCGTCCAGTTTCAGCCCAAGAGCAGCCGGACATTATCATCTTGTTCGATCAGTCGGGATCGGTTGGAAAGCATGATCCAAAACTCGCCTCCAAGGCCTGGCTGCTTACCTTCCTGAAGACCTTCGACAATCCGTATAAGATCGAAATCGTCGGGTTCGACGAAACCCTGTACCGCCACCTCGCCATCGATCGCGATCCCACCACCGACATCAATGCCGTGAACCAGGCCATCGACGGCATTGAAACGGTCGGCAAGGCGACGGATTTGGAGATGCCCTTTCGTTATCTGCTGAATTTCGCAAAATCCTCGACGAAACTGGCCGTGATCATATCCGATGGCGAGCCTGAGATTTGGGATGCCAAGCTGGGCTATCTCAGCAAGGAGGTTCAAGCGGACTCCCGCTATGACAATCTGAACAGTCAGTATCAACAAATGAAGGATGCCGGGATATCAAAGCGCGAACAGTTTGAAAAGCTCGGTGCCTTGTACCACGCCCGTAATATCGATCTGATCGAAGGCCAGATGCCCGGCATTGCCAAACTGATCGGGGATCGGCTAATCATCTGGGATTTATCTGGAACCTCCTATTATCTGAAGACCTGGGCCAAGGCTGCGGGTGCCCAATATCTGCCGATGCGGGTGGCTGCTCAGGAAAACCCCGTTGAGCAATTGCAGAAGGCCATGACGGCCTTGCAGCAGCATTCCAGTGCCATTGTCAAGGAAGCCCTACCGGACGACCATGAACATCGAGCTGCTATAGCTCTGACCACAATTCCTGAGATCGCTTCGAAAATTCAGCCGAGTGAGCAACCCGCCCCCAAGCCGCTATCTCCCCCCATCGAAACCAGGGTGGCGGAGCCGGTTGCGCCGCAGTCCGTCGCTCCTGCGGATGCGCAAGTCAGTCAGTCACTCATATGGGGGATTGCTCTTGTGTTGTTGGGCGGTGTTATTGGCGTTTTGATTGTCTACCGTCGACGAGCGGCGGCCAAGGCCGAACCAGCCGTTCCAGTGGACCTTGCCTCCCAGTACATTGACGCCAAGGTCAAAGGTGCCCTTGATGACGCGGAGAAATTGCGGCGGAAGCTTCTTATTGCGCAAAGCGAAGCTGTCAAGGTCGAGCGACGATTCTCATTGCGTGTTGCTGTGCCTTCCGGAGCCATGGAAATTCAATGGATCAGTGGCGATGGTGAGAAGCGGGAAACGCCTGCCATCAATCTTTCCATGCACGGTGTCAAATTCGAGACTCATGGGGCCGAGGTCAAGGCCGTCACCAAGATTATCTGCCCGAATATGGATGTGGTTCTGGGGGTGAAGAAATTTCAGGAAATCCGCCGTGATGGAAGTAGCTCCGTTGCCCTTCTGATCGAGTTTGAGAACAATCTCGACGACTGGATGCGGTGGGTAGAAATCATCACCCGGATCGACCAGACCCCCACAAAACTGTGAGCAAGGGGCAGGATATTTCCATGATCAATCTGATTGATGACACCCTGGACTTCGTGGGACACGAACTTCAGGTTGCTCGAGATATATTTCTTTGGACAGATATCGCCTCAGCTTGCTATAACTTAATCACAATATACATAGGCGTATATTAGGCCTATGTAACATTGTCAAAATTAGGGGTATCTTCAGCAGATCGGCTTGTCGCTCTGCGTCATTGTATAGGGAGTAGTTAGTATGCTTGACCAAATGATCATGGCCAAGGTCGAGGGAACCACCCAGGCCGCTCTCCTGTCATCGATGACCGGGAATTCCTACACGGTAGGTCAGGTTACTGCTGCTGGAAATGGAATGGGACACTGGTTGTTCCTGAACCCAGCTGGCGCTACCGTTGGAAAGGGTGCCGTCGCCCTCAAGCTGGAAGGTGCCCGTCAAGTCGCGCAGTTGTCGGGGATGGTGGGCAAGACAGTCACCATTGGCAAAGCCCCTCTCGTTGCAGACGGCATGAGCAAATGGCTTGTGCTGTGCCCCAAAGCCGGTGTTGCAGCAAAGGGCGCTGCCGTTGCTGCTGGCGCTGGTGGCCTGACGGCTGCCGCCACCCAGGGTGGCGGGAACGGCATGATCATGATGAAGCTCGAAGGCGCGAGACAGGCCGGGCAGGTCCAGATGATGACCGGCAAGACTTTCATGGTGGCGAAGACCACTGCCGCCGGGAATGGAGCCGCCAATTGGCTCTTCCTTCAACCCGTTGGTGAAACCGCTGCCACCATGAAGGATCTGGTGGTCCTCAAGGTTCAACATGGAGCTGGGCAGTTGCCGTGGCTGGTCGGCAAGACCTTCGCTATTGGCGAGGCTCCTATGATGGCTGGTACAACGAGCAAATTCCTGGTTCTCAATCCTGTGACGGGTGTCGCCGCTAAGGGTGCAGTCGGAAGCGCTATCGCCGCCAAGGGTGCCATGCAGACTGTGGCATTGCAGACTGCCGGTAAAGCTGCTGTGGCGGGTTCAGTTGCCAAGGGTGCCGCTGCTGGCGCTGCCTCCAAGGGTGCCGCTGCGGTCGGCACTCTATGGACTGGTACCGGCATGAGCCTGGGCCTTGGCTTGGGGCTCGGCGCTGCTGGTCCTGTTATCCTGGGTGGCGTCATCGCCGCAGCCGGTTACGGCATTTACCGCTACCGCAAGGCCCGGACCACCTCGGCAACATCCGAGCTAGATGACGCGATTTCGGACGCCGTGACGGCTTAAGCGCGGATATATGCTGGGCCTTTACGTGTTCGCAGATCGTGCCGTGTAAGCTTGGTATGAACAGGAGGATGTTGGTCTGTGACTAATATCCCCAAAAAAAGTCGAAAGCGGGCAAGCCCCAGATCCAAGACATCAGGTGAAATACCCTGCGTAGTTCCGTGTGCAAACATTGGCCCCCCCCCTTCAGAGCGTAAGGGCCGTGACACAGAGCGGGAAGGACGAGACACATTCATTGAAGAATGCCTCGTCCTCATGCCCAAAGTTGAAGCTGGTCTGAGTGCATACCGTTCTTCAACCATGGTCCATCTTGAAAGCCCACCAAGTAGCATCATCCGTGTTATGGCAAATGGCGCAACCGCCCATGCCCTGGCGGATTTAGCATGCTTTGCGACGGCTTTTGAAGCTGCCCTACTTTATGGGGAAACGGAGGGGTGGACGGAGAGTCTGACCGAGGTTTTCGATAAAAGCTTCGCCATGCTGTCACTTCACCTTGAGGTGGCTAAGGCCGGGGCGGCCTGGAACTCAGATTGGGACATTGATTTAGTGGCCGATTTGATGGTCACCGCCAGCCCATTGGACCAGATTGTGGATAAGGCTGTGGGTAACTCTCCGGATCAATTGGGTGTGAGTACAGACACAGAAAGTTTCTCCACCCATCATGGGGAAGCAACGGATGGTCCCACCATGGGGCCTTTTCTGCACCCCAGCCCACAGATGTCCCAGGTTCATTATCACAAGCAAGCCACCACCCTTTGGGATGGTCGGGAAAGTCTATTTCTCAAGCTTTGGAGCGTGTTGTCACGAACAACGTCGACATGGTCGAGTGTGAAAACAGGTAAGCCTGCCAGCGTGGTCAAACGCCCTCAAAAAGCAAGGCGCTCACGCGGCGAAGAAGATCCGCTCCTGGAAGCTCTTCGCTAGCTGTGCGCTGCATTCCTCCGGCGTGGGTCGCCTTTTGTAATTCGGTCATTTCGTCGATTCTGCCGTGATCTTTGGTGGAATTTGGAGTGAGAAGTGTCCACAAAACCGGTTATGGACACAAGTTCGACGGGGCGTCGGCGCAATCGCTCGTGGTCTGAAGCGTTGAAGCGGGGGATTGTCGCGGCGTCCTTTGAGCCGGGTTATTCGGTTTCGGTGGTTGCAAGGCGCTATGACGTGAACGCGAACCAACTGTTCAATTGGCGCAAGGCCTTTCGCGATAGCTCGCCCGGCAGACCACCTGATCCGGCCACCCTGCAGTTGGTGCCAGTGGTCGTGTGGCCAGAGCAGCCGGAAGAGGCAACGCCGCAATCAGCGATGCCGATGGTGGCGATAGAGATCTATGTGGCCGACAAGTACCGTCTTCGCGTCGGCAGCGGCGTCGATGCAGGGGCCCTCCAACTCGTCCTCGGTGTTCTGGAGCGACGGATGATGTCAAAAACGCGAAAACCGCCGGCAGGACGTCCGGCGGCTTTGCGGTTCCCGGTTCCCGGGCCGTTGGAGGACGGTAACCTTCCGGGAACGCGCATGATGGAACTGAAGGGTATTCTTGCAGTCTTTTTATCAAAGGCAAGTGATAGAAATCACAAGTCAGGTGTGACGACAATCAATTTACAGGCTAATTTTTTTTGTTTAAACTGTGTTGCACCGGAGTTGCGTTTTATTTGCGGATAATACGACTATTTGGGGATGTTGTGTCTAGAAGGTAAAAGATACCGTGGTGCCGTGCCGTCACGAGATGCGCAGTACAAATCGCAGCGGCCTGGCCCCCCCCTTGCTAACTGAGCTGGATTTTGAGAGATACGGCGGCAAGCCATGAGCCAGCAACCGCATCAGCTTTTCCTTCGGCGGGTATTGAGCCATATCCGTGAAGAGCGTGGCTTGGTGGCGATCTACGAAGTGTTCCTCTTGATGCTCATCCTGGCCATGGGCGTCCTTACCATTGATTTTGGCCGTCTCGTTGTTCTGAATTCACAGATTCAGAATGCGGCAGACAATGCCGCCTTAGCCGCCGCTTCTCAGCTAAACGGTTCAGACGGCGCAAGGTCGCGGGCTGAATCACTTGCCATTGCTACAATGACCCGCTCCAGTCCTCTTACGGAGAGCAATACCCCATTCACAATCAGCAGCCTTGAGTTTCTCTCCGGCATCAACCCGGATACGGTGGCAAGCGATGACAGTACGGCAGTCTATGCTCAGGTTACTCTTAACAAGGTCTCTATGAGCGTTTTGATGAACCCCATGCTTCAATTGCTGGTGAAGTCGGATGTAACGGATATGGTGGAACTGACGGCATCGGCCACGGCGAAAAACTCTCCCATAGCCTGCAATATTCCACCCCTTATGGTCTGTGATCCAACCGAAACCATGGGCTCCTCGGCCAGCCTGTTTGACAATGCCAATGTTGGCAAGCAGATGCTGGTTTTCGAGTCGGGGGCCGGGGGAAGCCTAGCACCGGGTAACTTTGGTCTGCTGTGCACGGTTGGCGGCAATTGTCTTAATTCGGCTATCGGGAACGAGTTGGAAGCCCAGACGCCCAACGGTTGCGTGGAAGCACAAGTTACGACCTCCCCTGGCTCCAAGCCAACCGAGCTTACACAGGGCATCAATTCACGCTTTGATACGGCACATGGCGGCAACTCTCCGGCCGGAAACGTCATCAACTATCCGCGTGACAGCGCCATTACACCATCAAGTGGCAATGTCATGGGTGCAGGGGATTGGGATATCAACACTTATTGGTCCAATCATCATGACGGCGCTGGACTGCCTTCGGCCTTAAGTGGGGCCACGCGCTACCAAACCTATCTCTACGAACTTGGAGAAACCTATGCCAGCAATGGCAAGTTGACCCTCTACCCGGCTCCATCGACCCTGCCTTCAGGTTACTCGACAGTGACAGGGACGAGAGCCGTGCCAAGCTGTAAGACCTATTCCGGTCCGGTAACTTCCGCTCATGGCGTAGGATCTTGCGATGCCAGTGATCCGAACTATGACGGAGTTCCTAGAACCACCCCTGTAAACGACCCCAAGCGGCGCGTTATTGAGGCCGTGGTCTTGAAGTGCCTAAGCCAGAACGTTCAGGGGCGAGGCAGCTATGACGTCAATGGACGGTTTGCTCAATTCTTTATCACCGAAGCCGTGCCAGCTCCGCCCGACACAGCCCTCTTCGTCGAGATTATCGGTGCGCTAGGGGAGGCAAGTTCCGCGAAGTATCATGCCAATGTCTCTTTGGTCAAATAGGCTTTCCCGCAAAATTCAGGCGCACCACGACGCCACCTGTCGTGGCGCTGCCGCCGTTGAAATGGCCATCTTGTCGCCGCTTCTAATCCTGCTCACTGTGGGGGTTGTTGAATATGGCCGAACCATTGAGCAGGCCAACGCGGTTGAAAAGGGCTTGGAGGTTGCAGGTCAGTTCGCCGCCCGCGCTACTTACCCAATGACGGCCACCGAGGTCACCCGGCTCAACAATTTGGCCAAGCACGGCAATAAGGAGGGAACTGGGGCATATCTGGTGTCGGGCTGGGATAAGGCAGGAGCCAGCCTAGTCATAACAACCCGTACTGTTGATATCGGGGGAGCGCCAGTCGTTATCTATAAGCTAGATGCCACGGTGCCGTTTGATCCGGTGCTGCCAGGTCTAGCCACTTCATTTGGTTTCATGGACTTCAATATCAGAGCTTCGCAGGAAGTGGCCTATGTTGGAAATTAGGCTGCGCCTAACCGCTTTGGTCCAAGCGCGTCGCACTCCCACACAGAAAGGCGCGACGGCTGTCGAGTTTGCCCTCATTGCGCCTCTATTGATCTTTTTTTCGGCGGGTCTTCTAGACTTTAGCCTCATCCTCTTTGACTTTCACCGCTACAGCGAAGTCACACGGCGGGGCGCTCGTGAGGCTATCATTCAGGCGCCTATCGCCTCGCTTGACGCGTTGCCTGCAACGCCGGTCATCTGTAACGGTGATTTAGAAGGCAGCGTGACCTGCACGGGCGCTGCTGTCGTTTCGGTGGAAAGCTTCACTTCGATACTGTCTGAGATGAAAAAAATGGCTCCGGAAGTGACGGGGGACAAGGTTCAAGTCCGCTATGTTGACAGTGGCCTGTCAGCTTCGGATGGCATTGTCACGGCAAGCGTCACCGTCAGCTTGCAAAACATCACCACAAAATTTACCACACTTACGTTTATTCCCGGTTTCCCTTCGACCTTCATATTTCCCTCCTTTGCCTCCACCCGGGTTGCGGCCACGAAAACGACGAACTGAGGGGACATTTTTTGCTTCTCCCCCACCTATTTCTATGGCTTGAAGAAATCCTCGGATCAATTGGGTGTGAGTACAGACACAGAAAGTTTCTCCACCCATCATGGGGAAGCAACGGATGGTCCCACCATGGGGCCTTTTCTGCACCCCAGCCCACAGATGTCCCAGGTTCATTATCACAAGCAAGCCACCACCCTTTGGGATGGTCGGGAAAGTCTATTTCTCAAGCTTTGGAGCGTGTTGTCACGAACAACGTCGACATGGTCGAGTGTGAAAACAGGTAAGCCTGCCAGCGTGGTCAAACGCCCTCAAAAAGCAAGGCGCTCACGCGGCGAAGAAGATCCGCTCCTGGAAGCTCTTCGCTAGAGCGGGTCGTCTGAAATCGAAGCCGTTAAATGGCTTCGATTGAGGGCGTGAATCCGCTCTACAGATTTGTTTTGAGCTGCCGATTCACGGTTAACCCCGAATCATCCAAGAGACTCGGGGTTAACCGATCGTGCGCTAGGGCCAGCAGCACCAGCAGAAAACAATTTCTGCGTCCCGCTTGGGGTGAAGCACACTTCCCGTGCGGTCAGCGAGCCCGGGGGCCGGGGGCGCTTTTCGCCGAAGCCGTCTCGGCACCCGTTTGCTGGGCGGCGGCCTGCGATGCCTTGGAATTGCCGCCCGGCGAGCGCCAGCTTGGAATCAGCTTGTGAACCGGCATTTGGTAGAACAGCAGTGCGGTTTCCTCGCCGGGATTGCGCTTGTCCCACAGGCCGGTGTTCGAGATGTGATAGATGCCGACACCCAGGCGCGAACGGTCATCGAAACGATAGGCGAGGTCGAGGCCCGAGCGGAATTCGACGGGGCTGCCCAGGTTCGACTTGGCGCCGCCCCTGGAATAGAAGCCCACCGAGGTGCTGGGGGTGACGACGAAACGGTTGCCGAAATAGAAATCGATCAGGAAGCCGCCATAGCCGTAGATCGAGCCGTCCGAGGTGCCCAGAATGCCAGCATGCGGCTTCAGCAGCCACAGCTTGTAATCCGAACGATAGGCCAGATCGAATTCTGCGGCGTGGTTGGCCGGGCGGTTAAAGTCCCACCAGCCGACGCCCATATGGATGAAGTCGGGATCGTCTGCGGCCAGAGCGGCCTGGCTGGAAAGGGCGACAAGCCCCAGCAGCAAGGCAATCGAACGAACGAGGCGGCGAATTGGCACGGCTCCAGGTCCCCACAGGAGTTGAAAGGCGCCAACATTTTAGGGTGTTATGCCGCCAAAGCAAGGCCAAACTAACGAAGTCTTAATAAGTTAAAGCCGGTCGCGCAGCCTCTCAGCCGCTTTCAGCAAAGCCAGGGTGATCGGGGGGTCGAGGGCGGAATGGCCGCCATCGGGCACCATTGCCAGTTCCGCCTTTGGCCAGACGGCCTTCAATTCCCAGGCGGCCACGGGGGGGCAAATCACGTCATAGCGACCCTGGACCAGGAATCCCGGCAGGTGGCGGATGGCCTCCATCCCCTCCAGCAGGGCGTTCTCGGCCATGAAACCCTGGTTGATCATGTAATGGGCCTCAAGCAGGGCCATGGACAGGCTGGCCTCGTCGCTGCCCTTGGCATGGGGGATCAGGCGCGAGCAGGCCTCCTCATAGCGGCACCAGGCGCGGGCCGCCGGGCGATGGACGGCGCCCTCGGGATGGGCCAGCCGGTTGTAATAGGCCTTTAAGGGATCGGAACGCTCGCTTGAAGGCAGAAAATCCAGAAAGGCCCGTTCGGCCTCGGGGAAGAAACGGCCCATGCCTCGCATGAACCAATCGACTTCGGATTGGCGGAACAGAAAAATGCCGCGCAGCACCAGGCCCAGCACGCGATCAGGGTGTTTTTGGGCATAGGCCAGCGCCAGGGTGCTGCCCCAGGAACCGCCGAACAGGGCCCAGCGCTCGATGCCCAGATGCTCGCGCAGCTTTTCGATGTCCGAAATCAGGGCGGGCGTGGTGTTGTCGGTGATGTCGGCATAGGGGCGCGAGCGGCCCGAGCCTCTTTGGTCGAACAGAACAATTCTCCAGCGTTCGGAATTGAAGAAGCAGCGGTGAATCTCGCCGCAACCGCCGCCGGGGCCGCCATGCAGGAACAGAATGGCCGGATGATCCTTGCGCCCGCATTGTTCCCAGTAAAGGCGGTGCCTGCCATCCACCGGCAGCATGCCGTTCTCATAGGGTTCGATGGCGGGATAGAGATCCATCAACGCCGCCCGAACAGGCGTTCGATGTCGGCCCGCTTCAGTTCCACCCAGGTCGGTCTGCCGTGCCCGCACTGACCGGAATGGGGGGTGGCTTCCATGGCGCGCAGAAGGGCGTCCATTTCGCCCAAGGAAAGCCTGCGTCCCGCCCGCACACTGCCATGGCAGGCCATGCGCGACACGACGTCGCCCAAGCGGTTTTCAAGCTGGCGCAAATCGCCCCATTCTGCCATCCCTTCGGCCAGATCATGGATGAGGGCGCGCACATCGGTCTGGCCCAGATAGGCCGGCGTTTCTCGCACCAGAACGGCGGTTTGGCCGAAGCCTTCCAGCACCAGGCCAAGCTTGGCCAATTCCGGGGCTGCCTCGATCAGTCTGAGACGGCTGGCATTGTCTAGTTCGACGATTTCCGGCACCAAGAGAAGCTGTCGCCTGACCGATCCCTCGGCCAGTTGGCCCTTCAGTCGCTCGAAGACCAGGCGTTCGTGGGCGGCATGCTGATCGACCAGCACCAGACCGTCACCCGATTGGGCGACGATGTAGGTTTCGAACAGTTGCGAGCGGGCGAAACCCAGGGGCGGAATCTCCGTCGGCATGGCCGATGAGTCATGCAAAGGGGCGGTGGAATCGCTGTTGTGCATGGGAAGGCCAAGACCCAGCGGGGCCTGGGCATTCGTACCCTCGCGCAGCAGGCCCGGGCCGATCCGCGCCCCTTGGGGCCTGAAAGCACCGAAGGCCTGTTCCGAGGCGGTGCTGGTGGTGCGGTGTCCCGCCGATTGCAAGGCGGCCCGGATGGAGGAGACGATCAATCCACGCGCAAAGGCGGGATCGCGGAAACGCACCTCGGCTTTGGCGGGATGGACATTGACATCCACCTCGCTGGGCGGAACATCCAGAAACAGCGCCACGACGGCATGGCGGTCATGCGCCATCATGTCCTGATAGGCACCTCTAAGCGCGCCTAACAGCAGGCGGTCGCGCACTGGTCGCCCATTGACGAACAGATATTGTCCCTGCGTGGTGGCGCGCCCGAAGCTGGGCAGACCGGCCAGACCCGAGAGGCGCCAGCCTTCGCGCTGGGCTTCGAGCGGCAGCACATTGTCCAGCACCTCGCGTCCCAGAACGGCGCCCAGGCGCAGGCGCCTGGCTTCTGCCTCGTCCTCGTGCGCTTGAAAGGAGGGCAGATCGAAGCCCTTGCGCCCACCTTCGACCATCAGCTTGAAGCTGATCCTGGGATGGGCCAGGGCCAGGCGTTCGAGGACATCAACGATGTGGTCTGTTTCGGTATTGGACGATTTCAGGAATTTCAGACGGGCCGGGGTGGCGTAGAACAATTCCCGCACCTCGACCTTTGTCCCCCTGGACAGCGAGGCGGGCTCGATCTGCCCTTTGGCGCCACCCTCGACGCTGATTTTCCAGGCGTCAGGCGATCCGGCGCGGCGGCTTTGAATCTGGAGGCGGGCCACGGAACCGATGCTGGGCAGGGCTTCTCCGCGAAAACCCAGCGTGTGGATATCCATCAAATCGTCATGGGGCAGTTTCGACGTGGCGTGGCGCTCGACCGCCAGCGCCAACTCATCGCCGGTCATGCCGATGCCGTCGTCTTCCACGGAAATCAGGGTGCGCCCGCCATCGGCGATGGTGACCTCGATGCGCGAAGCTTTCGCATCAATGGCGTTTTCCACCAGTTCCTTGACCGCCGAGGCCGGACGTTCGACCACCTCGCCTGCGGCGATGCGGTTGACCAGCGTCGGCGGAAGCAGGCGTAGGGTCATGCTTCGTTTCGCCAGGCCAGCAAGCGGTCCATCAGACCCTTGGTCGAGGAGTCCTGACTCTGACCGGGCTGGCCCGCCTTCAACTCGGCCAGGATCGGCTTGGCCAATTGCTTGCCCAGTTCGACACCCCACTGGTCGAAACTGTTGACTCCCCAGATGATGCCCTGCACGAAGACCTTATGCTCATACATGGCGATCAGTGCGCCCAGTGTCGCGGGCGTCAATTGCTTCATCACGATGGTGCTGGTGGGACGGTTGCCGGAAAACTGCTTGTGGGTCAGCAGATCCTCCTCGCCCGGTTTCAATTCCCCCCGCACCTCGGCTTCGCTCTTGCCCATCATCAAGGCCTGGGTTTGCGCCAGCGCATTGGCCATCAGCATCAGATGATGCTCGCCCAAGGGATTATGGCTGATGGCGGGCAGGATGAAATCGCAAGGGACCGGGCGTGTGCCCTGGTGTATCAACTGGTGAAAGGAATGCTGGCCGTTGGTGCCGGGTTCGCCGAACAGAATGGGGCCGGTCTGCCAAGCACAGGGCACGCCTTCGCGCGTCACGCTCTTGCCGTTGCTTTCCATATCAAGCTGCTGGAGATAAGCGGGCAGGCGGTGCAGATACTGATCATAGGGCAGCACGGCCTGGGCGGGAAAGCCCAGGACATTGGCATTCCACACGCCGATCAGGGCCAGCAAAACGGGCAGATTCTTTTCCAAGGGGGCAAGGCGGAAATGCTCGTCCATCTCGAAAGCGCCTTCCAACAGATTCTCGAATTCCTCGAAGCCGATGGCAAGGGCGATGGACAGGCCGATGGCTGACCACAGCGAATAGCGCCCGCCCACCCAATCCCAGAATTCGAACATGTTGGCGGGATCGATGCCAAAGGCGGCGACCGCCTCGGTGTTGGTGGACAGGGCCACGAAATGCTGGGCCACGGCTTGACTGTTGGGGGCGGATTTCAGGAACCAGTCCTTGGCGGTGTTGGCATTGGCCAGGGTTTCCTGGGTGGTGAAGGTCTTGGAGGCGATGACAAACAGCGTGGTGGCGGGATTAAGCGGCTTTAAGACCTCGGCGGCATGGGTGCCATCGACATTCGAGATGAAATGCACCTTCAGGCGCTGGTGGGCATAGGGCTTCAAGGCCTCGGTCACCATGACGGGGCCCAGGTCCGAGCCGCCGATGCCGATATTGACCACATCGGTCATCATCTGGCCGCCATAGCCCTTCCATTCGCCCGAGCGCACGGCATGAGAGAAGGTCATCATCTTTTTCAAAACGGCATCGACGCCGTTCATGATATTCTGCCCATCGACCATAATGGGGCGGTCCTCGCAATTGCGCAGCGCGATATGCAAGACGGAACGCTTTTCGGTAAGGTTGATGCGCTCGCCTGCGAACATGCGGTCCCGCCAGTCTTCCACCCCGCGTTCCTTGGCAAGCTGGACCAGCAGGTTCACCGTCTCGTCGGTGATGCGGTTCTTGGAAAGATCGGCCACCAGCCCCGCCGCCTCGAAGGTGAAGCGGGCGGCGCGTCCGGGATCAGTGGCGAAGGATTCTCGCAGATGGAAGGATTCTTCGCGGGCGGCATGCGCGAACAGATTTTGCCAGGCCTTTGTGGTGTCGAGTGCGGTCATTGAAAAGCCCCCCGGAAATGTGTGGGGAGGAGTTTACAATCCTTTTGGCTGGCCCACCACGATCACGATCAGTTTTTCGGGGGCCATCAGGCGTTTGGCGACTCGGCGGACGTCGCCTAGGGTGACCTGTTCCACCAGGGCGTTGCGCTTTTCCAGATAGTCGAGCCCCAGCCGGTCCGACTGCACGGCCACCAGAAGGCCTGCTATATTGGGGCTGGAATCGAAGCGCAGCGGGAAGGAGCCGGTCAGAAAGGTCTTGGCGTCGGCCAGTTCCTTGGCCGAGACGCCCTTGCCCTGCATGCGGGCCAGTTCCCGGCGGATCAGAGAGAGGGATTGGGCAACCTTGGCATTCTCGGTGGCGACCCCGCCCAGCCAGAGGCCGCCATGGTCGAAGGGGTAGAAATAGCTGTAGACCGAATAGGCCAGCCCGCGCTTCTCGCGCACCTCGACGGTGAGGCGCGACGAGAATCCGCCGCCGCCCAGGATATAGTTCATGACATAGGCGGCAAACCAGTCGGGATCGTCGCGTTTGATTCCCTGAAAGGCGAACTGGACCACGCTTTGCGGAATCGGGCGCTTGATCACCAGGGGCTTGATGCCGGGCTGGGGAGTGCCGACATCCGCCTGGGGCAAGGGTTTTGTGTTTGATCGGGCGGGCAGGGGGGCGAAGGTGGAATCAAGCAGGCGTGACAATTCCTGGGGTGTGATGTCGCCCACCACGCCGATGATCAGATTATCGCGCCCCAGGCGCCCAAGCGCCGCTCTTAGATCACTCTCGGTAATGGCCCGCACGGTTTCCGGCGTTCCCTCGTTCTCGCGCCCATAGGCGTGATCAGGCAGGGAGGCGGCGAACAGGGCCTTTGAGGCTATGGAGGCGGGCTCTTCAGAAGATTGGGCCAGGCCGGCTTCGATCTGACCCTTGACGCGCAAGACGGCTTCGGGCTCGAAATGGGGCTGGCTCAAGGCCAGACGCAGCATCTCGAAGGCCTGTTCGCGGTTGCGCGACAGCGTGGTCAGGTGGCCCTGCACCATGTCGGCGCCTGAGGAAAAAGACAGCTTGATCGAGAGGTCTTCAAGTCTGCGCTGGAAGGCTTGGGAATCGTAAGGCCCCGCTCCCTCGTCGAGCAGGCCCGCCATCAGGCGTCCCAGTCCTAGCTTGGCCGCGGGATCGTGGGCCGAGCCGCTGTCGCGCCAGGCGACTTCCAGGCTCATGATCGGATTGGCGTGATCTTGAATAAGCCAAGCTTCGAAACCGCCCGGCGTGATCACCCGTTCGGGCGTTACGGCCAGGGCCGGGCGAAAGCTTGCGGCAAAAAGAAGAAGGGCAAGGCAGATCAGCCGCTTCATGGCTTGGTCTCGCTTAGCAACAGCCCCAAGACAGCGTTCTTTTCGACCAGAACGGATTTGATCGCGGCGTTGACCTCGTCTGCCGTTACGGCGCCGATGCGCTCGGGCCAGGATTCGATATCGTCGATGCTCTGACCGGTGCCGAGGGCGCGTCCCAGCGCATAGGAGCCGGTGGAGAGCGAATCCCTGGCATAGACGGCGCCGTCGATCAGGCGGGTCTTGGCGCGCGCCACTTCCTGCTCGCTAACGCCTTCGGCCAGCAGGTGGGCGATTTGGGCCTCCAGGGCGGCTTCCAGGCGATCCATCGATACCCCCGGATTGGGCGAGGCGTAAAAGCCGAATTCCGACCAGTCGAAGCTTTCGGCGTTGTAGGAGGCTCCGGCGCTGGCGGCCAGCTTGCTTTTGACTACCAGGGATTCGTAAAGACGTGATGTCGCACCCCCGCTGAGAATCATTTCCAGCACCTCAAGCGCATGCGACTGCTTGAGGGCATCGAGGCGGCGCGAAGGTGCCCGGTATTCCTTGAGGAACAAAGGCTGGCGCACCGCCATGTCCCGCAATTCCACCCGCTTGGGACCTTTCAGGGGCGGTTCGTCAGGGCGCTTGCGATCCCGCACATCGCGAGCGGGCAGGGGGCCGTAATATGTTTCAGAAAGTCGCCTGACCTCGGCCAATGTCACGTCGCCCGCCACGATCAGAATGGCGTTATTGGGGGCGTACCATGTTCTGTAGAAGGCCTGAAGATCGGCAGGCTTGATGGCGCGGATATCCGCTTCCCAGCCGATTACCGGGTTGCGGTATGGATGGCGCTCGTACTGGGCGGCCCCCATCTTCTCGCGCAGACGCGCCGCCGGATCGTTGTCGGTGCGCGAGCGGCGCTCTTCCAGCACCACCTTGCGTTCGGTCTCGATCAGCTTGGGATCGAGAACCAAATTCGCCATGCGGTCGGCTTCCATCTTCATTACCAGTTCCAGCCGACTTGCCGCGATGTTCTGGTAATAGGCCGTGAAATCGGAGCCGGTGAAGGCGTTGTCGCGCCCGCCATTTCGGGCCACGATTTTCGAGAACAGTCCGGGGCCAACCGAATTGGTACCCTTGAACATCAGATGTTCCAAGAGATGCGGCATGCCGGAAAGGCCCCAGGGCGCGTCGGCGTCGCCCACCTTGTACCAGACCATGTGGCTGACGATGGGCGAGCGGTGGTTTTCGATCACCACCACCTGAAGCCCGTTGGCAAGCGTGAAGCTTTGCGGATTGAAGACGGCTGCATGGCTAACCAGCGGCGTCAGCAGAAGACCAAGAATCAGAAACAGGCGCGGTATCATGGTCATGCCCATATGGGCAGGGGGCTAGGCGAAACCAAGGGGTGGCGTCAGTCCCAGATGCCTTCGAATATGGCCTTGTGCTTGCGTTGGATGCTGGGAGTGTCACCCTCGCCGATATCCTTGCCAAGCGCCTGATTTTCGCGAAGCCGCTTGTTCTCCTTGGTGGGGTCAAGCGCTTCGGTATATTCGGCAGGCTTGCCCCAGAACATGATCTTGTCGGTCAGGGGCCTGTCGGCTTCGGCCAGCTTGGTGCTTTCCTCGTTGACGATGCGCCGGATATTGGGGGCGATCTCGTCAGCGCCAGCCTGTTTCAGCACGGTCATCTCGCCCTGGGTGCGGGCACCCTTGAGCAGGGGCTGGGTCGCCTTCAACTGGGTGCGTCCTCCCAGAATGGCCTGACGAGCCTGTTCGCTGGTCGAGCCTTCCTGCGGGCGCGCCGTTCCCGGCTGCGGCGGGCGCAGCGAATAATCGGGCGGCAGGCTTAAAGGTGCCCGGTTGACGACGGCGAATTCATCGGGCGGACTTTTGTCCAAACCGATCTGGCGGCGTGCCTCGCCACATCCGGCGACGGCCAGAACAAGACCGGCGGCCAGGAAAAAACGGGCACAAGAGGAGCGTTGGTTCATCATGGTCCCCCTGTTTTAGGCGATTCCTTGCCTCTAAACAAGGCATCCCAGATCAGCATGACGGCGCCTATGGAAATTCCCGAATCTGCAAGGTTGAAGGCGGGCCAGTAAAATTCACCTAAATGGAAGTAGAGGAAGTCGGCCACGGCGCCAAAGCGTATCCGGTCGATGACGTTGCCGACAGCACCGCCGATGATCAGGCCAAGGCTTGAGGGAATCCACCAACCCTCTGATTTCCTAAGCCAATTGACCAGAAACCCTGAGATGATCAAGGCCAGGGCAGAGAGAAGCGGGGCGTTCCACGAGGAGTCCTGGTTCAGCATGCCAAAGCTGACCCCCTTGTTCCAGGCCATGACGATATCCAGGAACGGCCCCATCGGGATGAGGCTGGGCGGGTTCATCACAAGCTCGATGATCAGCCATTTGCTGATCTGGTCAAAAACCAGGACCAGGGCGGCAATGCCAAGACCGAGGCGCAAAGGCGGGCGCAGCTTCATCCCAGGCGGTCCACCACATCGGCGCAGCGGGGGCAGACGCCACCTTCGGGCACATCGGGCAGTACCTTCCAGCAGCGCTGGCATTTCTTGCCTTCGGCTGCCTGGGGCACTACGCCCACGCCCGGCAGGTCGGGAAGGGTGAAGGCGTCCTCGGGAACCTCGGCCACCAGGGTGCGCAGACCCGAGGTGATGGACAGTTCAGCCATATCCAGGCCCTGAACGGCAGGAGCCAGTTCTGGCGTCACATATAAAGTTGGCGCCGCCTGAAGGCTGGAGCCGATGCGCTTGGCGGCGCGCTCCTGCTCAAGGGCTCCGGTCAGAACGCGCCTGACATTGCGCACATCTTCCCAGCGCTTGGCCAGCGCCTCGTTCTGCCAGACATGGGGAATGTCGGGGAAGGTGCGCAGATGCACGCTTTCCATTTCGCCCGGATGGCGCGACAACCAAGCCTCTTCGGCTGTGAAGCAGATGAAGGGGGCCAGCCAGGCGGTCAGGCAATCATACAGGGTTTCCATCACCGTGCGGCAGGCCCGGCGCTTGGCGTCCTTCGGATGATCGCAATAAAGCGAATCCTTGCGGATATCGAAATAGAAGGCCGACAGATCGACTGTGCAGAAGTTATGTAGTTCGGTGAACAGCGGATGAAAGGTGAAATCATTGCAGGCTTGGCGCACCAGTCTGTCCATTTCAAAGATGCGGTGCAGAACCCAGCGTTCAAGCTCGGGCATGGCGCTGTGTTCGACGCGCTCGGCCGGGGTGAAGCCATCGAGGGCGCCCAGCAGATAGCGCAGGGTGTTTCTCAGCCTGCGATAGACATCGACCTGCTGCTTCAAAATCTCAGGCCCGACGCGCAGGTCGAGCGAGGTGTCCGACGAGGCCACCCACAAACGCAGAATGTCCGCCCCAGATTGCGCCACGACGTCTTGCGGCGCCACGACATTGCCCAGGCTCTTGCTCATCTTGCGGCCCTGCTCGTCCAGCACGAAGCCGTGGGTCAGCACGGCATCGTAAGGTGCCCTTCCCCTGGTGCCGCAGGCCTCCAGCAGCGAGGAGTGGAACCAGCCCCGATGCTGGTCCGAGCCTTCCAGATACAGCGAAGCGGGCCACTGCAAATCCCAGGGTCCGTTCTCGCAGACGAAGGCGTGGGTGCTTCCAGAATCGAACCAGACATCCAGGATGTCATCGACGCGCTCATAGTCCTGGGCATCGTAATCGGGCGCCAGAAAGCGTTCGGGCGGCGAGGCAAACCAAGCATCCGAGCCCTCGGCCTTGAAGGCCTCGACGATACGCTTCATGACGCGCTCGTCCTTCAACAGCTCGCCGGTTTTCTTGTTCGTGAAGACGGCGATGGGCACACCCCAGGCGCGTTGGCGCGAAACGCACCAGTCGGGCCGCTGCTCGACCATGGCGCCGATGCGGTTGCGCCCGGCGTCGGGCACGAAGCGCGTCGCGTCGATGGCGCCGAGCGCCTTCTTGCGCAGATCGTTCTTCTCCATCGAGATGAACCATTGCGGCGTGGTGCGAAAGATCAGGGGTGCTTTCGAGCGCCAGGAATGGGGATAGGAATGCACCAGCTTGCCATGGGCCAACAGCGCACCCGCCTTCTGCATGGCCTCGATCACCGGCCCATGCGCTTTGAAGACATGCTGGCCCGCGAACATGGGCACATGCGCACGGTAGGTGCCGTCGTCACCCACGGTTTCCGGCACCTCGACACCATGCGCACGGCCCAGATGCCAGTCATCCTCGCCATGGCCGGGTGCGATATGCACGAAGCCCGTGCCCTGGTCGGTGGTGACGAAATCGCCGGGCAGGAGTGGGACGTCGAACTCATAACCCTGACCGCGCCAGGGATGGGCGCAGACTGTTGGCGGCGAGTTGCTGTAATCGTGAGTGCCAAAATTAAGACCGCTAAAATGGTGAAGAATCCTATGCTCAGTTATCTTTGCGTCTGCACAAACCTGAGCGAGAAGATCGGTTGCAACAACAATTCTATCCTCAACCTTGGCAAGGCTGCCTTCCCCAATGGCTGTCACCTCGATTAGGGCATAGGCGATGTTGAATCCATAGGCGATGGCGCGGTTGCCGGGCATGGTCCAGGGCGTGGTCGTCCAGATGACGATGGATGCCCCTTCCAGTTCTTTGATATCTGTTCTGACAATTGGAAATTTGACCCAGATCGTATGGCTGGTATGGTCGTGATATTCGACTTCGGCCTCGGCCAGGGCCGTCTTTTCGACCACACTCCACAGGACCGGCTTGGCCCCCTTGTACAGCCCGCCATTCAGCACGAATTTCCAGATTTCACCGGCAATGGCGGCTTCGGCATCGAAGCTCATGGTGGAATAGGGATGGTCCCAGTCGCCCTCGACGCCCAGGCGCTTGAATTCTTCCCGCTGCACCTCCAGCCAATGGGCTGCGAAGCGGCGGCATTCGTCGCGAAAGGCGACGATGGGCACCTGATCCTTGTCCTTGCCCGCTTCTCGGTATTTCTCTTCGATCTTCCATTCGATGGGCAGGCCGTGGCAATCCCAGCCCGGCACATAATTGGCGTCCTTGCCCATCATCTGCTGGCCGCGATTGATGATGTCTTTCAGGATTTTGTTAAGCGCGTGGCCGATATGCAGATGCCCATTGGCATAGGGGGGGCCATCATGCAGCACGAATTTTTCGCGCCCCTTCGATGTTTCGCGCAAGCGTCGGAACAGGCCCATGGCCTGCCAGCGGGCCAAATGCTTTGGCTCGTTCTCGGGCAGGCCGGCCTTCATCGGAAAGTCGGTCTTGGGCAGAAAGACGGTGCTTTTGTAATCAACGGTCATGGTCTTACCTTAAGGACTGGGGCGGCGCCGGTCTAGGCGGCATATCGGGGATGTTCGCCAGAATCTGCCTAGCCGCTTGGGCATCCTGGGCGATCTGGTTTTTTAGGGTGTCGATGTCGGCAAAGCGCATCTCGGGGCGCAGATAATCGATCAGACGCACACGCAGATGGCGTCCATACAGGTCTTCTTGATAGTCGAACAGATGGACTTCGAAGACCAGTTCGCCGTCGCTGGCGATGGTGGGGCGCTTGCCGAAATTGGCAACGCCCTTCTGCCAGTGGGTGGCGTCGCCCATGTCGATACCCGCCCTGACGGCATAAACGCCGGGCGCCGGGGACAGAATGCCCGTCAGTTTCAAGTTGGCCGTGGGATAGCCGATTTTGCCGCCCTTGGCCTGACCGTGTTCAACCCGGCCTTCCAACTCCCACCAATGGCCCAGGATGGCGGCGGCCTCGGCGGGACGTCCGCTGGACAGGGCGGCCCTGACGGCGGTCGAGGAATAAAGCCCGGCCTCGCCGGTCACCGGTTGCACACTGGTCACGGCGAAACCCTGTTTTGCCCCCATCTTCTGCAAAAGGGCGACATCGCCCTGGCGCTTGCTTCCGAATTGGAAATCATAGCCCACGACGACATGACTGGCCCCCAGCCCGGCGACCAGAATGTCGCTGACGAACTGCTGGGGTGAGAGATTGGCGAAATCGCGATCGAAATGCTGAACATAGAGAAAATCGACGCCCAGGGCCTCGATCAGCCGGGCCTTGATGCGCAGGGGGGTCAGGCGGAAGGGTTCGCCCAAAGGGTTGAAGACCTCGCGCGGATAGGGCTCGAAGGTCATCACGGCCAGGGGCACCCCTGAGGCCTGGGCCAAACCGCAGGCCGCCCCGATCACCGCCTGATGGCCCCGGTGTACGCCGTCGAAATTGCCGATGGCCACCACGGCGCCCAGGGCGTCGGCGGGAATATCGGCGGTATGGCGAAACAAGCGCATCGCTGGGGCTGGCCTTTGGGAAAAACGGGAAAGCGAAGGGTTAACCGATGCCAGCCCACGGCGCAACGGATTTGGTAATGTTTTTCCTTAAACTACCCCCGTTTGGGGATGAAGACCTCGGCTTCGCCGTCGATGACCACGGTTTCACCGCAATGGCAGGTGGTTTTCAGCTTCAGGCGGCGCTTTTCAGGGTTCAACTCGGTCACCTCGGCCCGGGCGATCACGGTATCTCCGATCTTCACCGGAGCCTTGAAGCGCAAGGACTGGCTGACATAGATGCAGCCCGGGCCGGGCAGCTTGGTGCCGATGACGGTGGAGATGAAGCTGGCCGAGAGCATGCCGTGGGCGATGCGGGTCTTGAACATGGTGGGACGCGCAAACTCCTCGTTCAGATGGACGGGGTTGGTGTCGCCTGAGACGGCGGCAAAGGTCAGGATATCGGCCTCGGTCACGGTTTTGCCGAAAATGGCCGTCTGGCCCAGCTTGATCTCGTCGAAATCGAGGCCTTGAAGCTGGCTTAGGTCGATAACGCTCATGGTGCGGTCCTTATTTTGGGTTCAGTTAGAAGGATGATAGCAGACGGGCGACGAAATCGGGCACGATTTGGCTGGCCGGGCCGTGAATCCGCTCTTGAAAATGCGAACTGCCCTCCGAGGGTTCGAGATTCAGCTCAACCGTGTGGGCGCGGTCCCAGCGCTTGACCTCTGCCACGAAACCGGCCGCCGGATAGACATTCCCCGAGGTGCCGATGGACACGAACAGCTCGCATTGGGCCAGTTCCTCGTAAATGCGGTCCATCATCAGGGGCATTTCACCGAACCAGACCACATGGGGGCGAAGCCCTCCTTCGCGGGCGCAGGCCGGGCAGGGGGTGAAAAGCTCGATATCGCCCTGCCAGGTCAGGACTGAGCCGCACATGTCGCAGCGGATTTTCAGCATTTCGCCGTGCATGTGAATGAGATTGGTCGAGCCCGCGCGCTCGTGCAGATCGTCGATATTCTGGGTGACGATCAAGACCCGCCCTGCGTTTTGGCGTTCCAGATGGGCCAGCGCCTCATGGGCCGGATTGGGCTTGATGGCGGGGTCTTGCAACTGGCGCCGCCTGGCATTGTAGAAGTCGTGGACCAGTTGGGGATTGGCCCTGAATCCTTCTGGTGTCGCCACATCCTCAAGACGCACCTTCGACCAGATGCCGTCCGTGTCTCGGAAGGTATCAAGCCCCGATTCCTTCGAGATGCCGGCTCCGGTCAGGATGACGATGCGTTTCATGATGCTGCATGATATCGTCCCCCCGGTTCATGGGAAATGGAAAGAAATCATGCGGTCCAATTTCGATTACGCCGTTCTGTTCGTTTGCACGGGCAATATCTGCCGCTCGCCCACCGCCGACGGGGTGTTTCGCCGTTTGGTCGCCGAGGCCGGGCTTGATGGTCGAATTCGCATCGATTCTGCGGGCGTGTCGGGCTGGCATGCCGGAGAACCCCCAGACCTGCGCACACAGGAAGCTGCCCGGGGCCGGGGCTATGATCTGTCGGGCCTCAGGGCCAGGGCGGTCGAACCCAGCGATTTCAACGATTTCGATCTTCTTCTGGCCATGGATAGCGGGCATGAAGAAACGCTGAAGCGCCAGGCCCCCAACGGCACCCGCGAGCGTATCCGCCTGTTCATGAGCTTTGCCCCAGAGATGGGGGCCAGGGATGTGCCCGACCCCTATTACGGCGGGGCTGACGGTTTTACGCATGTGCTCGATCTGATCGAGGCGGCGTGCCGGGGGCTTTTGCGCCATGTCCGGGCTGAACTCAAGGCTTGAACGGGCGCTGGGCGCCCGTGTGATTGAGGCGCATCCCTTGTCGGGCGGATGCGTAGCACAAGTGACGCGGGCACGCCTGTCGAACGGCGAGAGCGTGGTCATCAAGCAAGGCGGCTCAGGCCTGGCCCTGGAAGGCTGGATGCTTGGCTATCTCAAGGGGCGTCTGCCAGTACCCCAGGTACTGCTTGCCGACCCTGATCTTCTGGTCATGGAATGGTTGGATGCCGGTCCCGGTGGTTTCGACGAGCTGGCGCAGGAACATTGCGCCGAATTGATCGCGGCCCTGCACGGCCACTCGGCCCCTCTGTTCGGCCTTGATCGCCCAACCGTGATCGGAGGCCTTTCCCAACCCAACAGCCAGACGTCGAAATGGCTGGATTTCTTTCGCGATCAGCGTCTGCTGCTCATGGCGCATCGGGCCTATGACGAAGGGCAATTGCCTGCCGCAACGCTTTCTGGCATCGAAACCTTAGCCGGGCGCTTGGATCGATGGATCGAGGAGCCGACAAAGCCCGCCCTGATTCACGGCGATCTCTGGGGCGGAAATATTCTGGCGGGAAGGGGCCGCGTGGCGGGTTTCGTCGATCCGGCCCTTTATTACGCCCATCCCGATATCGAACTGGCCTTCGGGACGCTGTTTGGAACGTTTGGCCCAGCCTTTTTTAGAAAATACAATGAATTACGGCCAATATCGCCCGGCTTTTTCGAAATCCGGCGCGATCTTTATAATCTTTACCCCCTGCTGGTTCATGTCTGCCTGTTCGGCGGTTCCTATCTTGGTCAGGCACAGACGCTTCTCAAGCGTCTTGGCCTATAACCCTCTTTCCGGTTGCCCCATTTCTTCCAGGACCTTACCTTGAGGCGTCAGGGAGATTAAAGCATCATGCCAGACGCATCGGAGCAATCGGCGTCGCGGTTTGTGGTGGGGCGCGGCAAACTGTGGATGCTGTTTTTCGGCGTCTTGGCCTTGTCGGCGACGGTGCTGCTGTGGGTGCGCGAGTTGCACCAAGACGAGCTTCTGGCTCAGGATCTGTTCAATCATCAATCGCAGTTGGTTGCAGGCGAAATCGGCGAGCAATTAAGCCGGTATGAAGTGTTGTTGCGCGCCGGCGCTGGTTTCTTTCTCCATAACCATGATGTTAAGCGCGAAGAATGGCGACGTTTCGTGGAAGCGATGAGACTTGACCAGCATTTTCCCGGTGCTGATGGGATTGGTCTAGTCAGGCGCGTCCGTGCATCCGAGCGCAGCGCCTTTCTGGCTGCGGCGCACAAGGAAAACCCGAATTTTCGCATTCTTCCCGAAAGTGATCGCACCGAGTATTTCGTTAATTTCCTTCTGGAGCCCGAGCGCGTTTACAATGCCGAGGGGCTTGATATCGCCAGCCGGAAGGACAGGAAGGAAGCCGCCCTGAAGGCCATGGAGTCCGGCCAGATGGCGATTACGGCAAAGACCACCCTGGTCACGCCGGGTGCGAGTGGTTCCGACCTTGTGATGTATCTGCCGCTCTACCGCCAGGGCGTCATGCTGGAATCGGTTGAAGCGCGGCGCAACGCCCTGTGGGGCTGGGTTGCCGGTGGGCTTTCTGTTTCCAGGATGATGCTGGAAATTCAGGAGCGTTCTGGTCCCTGGGCGAATATTTCCATCTATGACGGACGCGAGGACAAGACCGAAGCGCTTTTATTCAACAGCGAGCGGCTGCAACGCGGGCGCGGGCTGGAACGCTATCGCTTCGAGACCGTTCAAATGATCGGAGGACGGCCCTGGCTTTTGCGCTTCTCCTCGCGTCAGCAATTCGAGGAGCAAGTGCGTTCCGGGCGCGCCATCATCATTCTGGCGGCAGGTTTGGCTGCCAGCATTTTCATGATTCTGGCAGCTTGGCTGTTTCTCTCGTCGCGTGCCCGCTACGAAGCGCAAGCCAAGCGCCAGATTGTCGATCTTGCCAGCCAATTTGGCGCGGAAAGAGCGCTTCTGGAGGCGGCACCGGTCTGCGTTCTGGCGCTGGATTCACAAGGCACGATCACAAAGGCCAATGCCGGAGCCGGATTGATGACGGGCTTGGCGGCGGAAGCTCTTGTGGGAAGAAACTTCACTGAAATCTTCGTGCTGGACAAAGACCGAGCGACGTTTGCCTGGGGGCTGCATACTTTGAAGAGCGGAGGGGGGCCGCTCAATCTTGAAATGGCACTTGAAAAGTCGGGAGAAAGGCGCCTCGTCAGTTGGACCTTTTCCATTCTGCATGAAGCGGGCAAGGCGGCGGACAAACTGGTTGCTGTGGGAAGCGACGTGACGGGCTATCGTCAGGTCGAGGAGACGTTGCAGGCCGAGCGGGCCTTGTTCGTTTCGGGTCATGTCGTGGTTTTTCGCTGGAAGGCCGAAACAGGCTGGCCGGTGATCTATGTTTCGCCCAATGTTTCGCAATTCGGCTGTTCGTCTGGCGCCCTGCTCTCGGGCGATCTGCCCTATATCAATCTGATTCATCCCGACGATTTGGGGCGCGTTGCCGCCGAGGTCTCGCGCTTTACCGCCCAGGGCATGAGTGTCTTCGAGCAGAAATATCGTCTGGTGCGGCCCAGCGACGGCGAAGTTCGCTGGGTAGATGACCGCACGGTGGTCGAGCGCGATGCCAGCGGAAAGCCGGTTTCCTATCTCGGCTATCTGGTCGATGTCACGGATCGGGAGCGAGCCTGGGAGGCCAGCCGCGCCACCGAGGCCCGTATTTCGCGCGTTCTGGCCACCTCTTCCGAGGGCTATTGGGAACTCGATGCAAGCTGGCGCACCATTGCGGTTAATCCGTCCCTGCTGAAAATGCTGGAAGTCGCCGAAGTCGATATCATGGGAAAGGAGCCCGTTGAATTCGTGGCTCCGGGCTGGGAGGAGAGGCTTCGGGCCGTCGCCCAGGATCGACTTAAATGCGCCAATCGCAGCTTTGAAATGGGATACAGATCGGCCAAGGGGCGCGTCTTTCTGGCCCGTGTTAATGCCACCAGCCTGTTTGATTCCCAAGGGCACTTCCTTGGCTCGTTCGGCCTGCTGACCGACATTACCGCCGAGAAGCTGGCCGAAGAAGCCTTAAAGAACGAGGAGGGGCGCCTTCGCCTGATCGTCGATTCCGTCCCCCTGGCCTTGATCATCAGCCGTATCGACGAAGCGGTGGTCGTCAACGCCAACAATGCGGCGCATCTTTTGTTCGGTTTGGATGCCGAGGACATGAAGGGGATGCTTTCGTCGGAATTCTATGCCGATCCCAACGATCGCAAGCATTTCATCGTTCAACTGCGCGAAATGGGCGTGGTGACGGATTTCGAGGTCAGGATGAAACGAAAGGACGGCAGCGTCTTCTGGGCGCTGTTGAACGGTCGCCTGATTCATTTTGAGAATGCCGATTGTGTTCTGGTCGGCGCCCGGGACGTTTCGACCCGCAAGGAGGCCGAGTTTCAACGCGCCAAAATGGCCGAGGAACTGGCGCGCTCGAACGCCGAGCTGGAGCAGTTCGCCTATGTCGCCTCGCACGATCTGCAAGAGCCTTTGCGCATGATCGCAAGCTATGTGCAATTGCTTGAGCGCAGATACAAGGAGCAACTGGGCGACGATGCCAGGGAATATATCGCCTATGCCGTCGATGGCGCCAAGCGCATGCAGACCCTGATCACCGACCTTCTGGAATTTTCGCGCATCACCCGCATGGGCAGCCCTTTCAGCTTGGTTTCCCTGCAAGGAATTGTCGAAGAAGCGTTGGGAAATCTGACCTTGGCCATACGTGAAACAGGTGCGGATATTCGCATCGACGCTCTGCCAGAAGTTGAGGGTGATTCCGTCCAACTCGTCCGTCTATTCCAGAATCTGATCAGCAATGCTCTCAAATACCGCCATCCCGACCGTGTGCCCATGATCCGCATTTCGTCTTGCCGTCTGGACGGGCATTGGGAAATTCGCGTCGAGGATAACGGCATCGGCATCAACGAAGTCTATTTCGAGCGGATTTTCATTATCTTCCAGCGACTGCATACCAGGATAGATTATCCTGGTACGGGCATCGGCCTGTCGCTGTGCAAGAAGATCGTCGAGCGCCACGGAGGGCACATACGGGTCGATTCAAAAGAGGGCGAATATTCCGCCTTCACCTTCACCCTTCCGGCTCACTGACGGATTCACGCTTGGCAAGTGTTATTTCGATAGGGCCATGTTGATTTTGCATGTTACACCCAAGTGATAATGAGATAAAATGACCTTCAACGAGTAAGGTTATTGGAGGAATGGAGGGAACCATGTCGACAGGCAGCTTTACGGGCCGGTTCAAAATTGGAACCAGGATATGGTCGGGATTCATCTTCGTTCTGATCTTGTTGGCTGCTGTGGCCGGGGTTGGCTATTTCGGTCTGGCCGGGGTTGGCAGCCATCTTGATGAGTTCGAGGACAGTGCTCATGAGACCATCCAGATGGTCGATATCGACCGTGACTTCGTTGGCATTCGGCGCAACCAGTTGGTTGTTGTCCAGTTGGGTGATGAAGCTGGAGTTGCTCCGTTGGAGAAACAGCGCGCCCAGATGCGCCAGGAGTTTGACGCCTTTCTGAAGAATCCCCTTCTGACCAAGGAAGAAAAGGACGAGCTGGCGGTTCTTCTGTCCAGTTACGACGCCTTTGATAAGGCTCTTTCTGGGGCCTTGGCCGAGCGCAAGCTTTTGGGTTACGGCACTGCCGCCAAGGGTCCGATTGATCCTAAATGGGATGCCGAGCTTTCAAAGGTCGGCGATGCAACCAGCGATCTTTTGGACAAATTCGTGACACGGAACAAGAAAGAACTCGAAGTGATCATGGCCGAGGCAGATCACTACGAACAGTCTGCCGTCACCCAGATATTGGCTGTCTCGCTGATTGCCTTTGCAGCAGGCCTTCTGCTGTCTTTTGTCACCAGTTCGGGTATCACCAGGCCCATCCGCGCCATGACCGATGTCATGAACCGCCTGAAGTCAGGCGAGCGCAATGTCATCGTTCCTAGCATCGAGAACAAGGACGAGGTGGGCGAGATGGCCCGCGCGGTCGAGGTGTTCAAGCAAAATCTGCTTAAGGTCGAGCAGATGCAGGCCGAGCAGGAGCGCTTGAAACATCAAGCCGAAATTGATCATCGCAATACGCTGATTCAAATGGCCGACAATTTCGAACAAAGCGTCATGGGCATTGTGTCTGCGGTTTCAGGCTCGGCGACCGAGCTTCATGCCTCGGCTCAGTCTCTGTCCGCCATGGCCGAGCAGACGCAGCGTCAGGCCACCGCCGTTGCGGCTGCCTCCGACGAGGCTTCCACCAATGTCCAGACGGTGGCTTCGGCTGCCGAGGAACTGTCCAGTTCGATCAGCGAGATCGGCCGTCAGGTCGAGGAATCGGCCAAGGTGACGTCGGGTGCTGTGGAAGAGGCCAATCGCGTCAACGGCATGGTTCAGGGGCTGGCCCATGCCGCCAGCAAGATCGGCGAGGTGGTCAACCTGATCACGGATATCGCTTCGCAGACCAATCTTCTGGCGCTCAATGCCACTATCGAGGCGGCCAGGGCGGGCGATGCCGGCAAGGGGTTTGCCGTTGTGGCCAACGAGGTGAAGAGTCTTGCCAACCAGACGGCCAAGGCAACGGACGAGATCGCTTCCCAGATTTCCTCGGTGCAACACGCCACCCAGGATGCCGTGCAGGGGATCGAAGGGATCACTAGCACGATCGGCAGGATCAGCGAGATTTCGTCGGCCATCGCCTCGGCGGTTGAGGAGCAGGGGGCTGCCACCGGCGAGATCAGCCGCAACGTCCAGCAGGCGGCGGCGGGCACCAATGAGGTGTCGTCGAACATCTCGGGCGTGACCCAGGCCTCTACCGAAACCGGCCATGCGGCCAGTCAGGTGCTGGAGGCGGCGTCTGAACTGTCGGTTCAGTCCGAGCATCTGAGGACCGATGTCGGGCGCTTCATCGCCCATCTCAAGGAATAGGCGCCAAGAGCCCCTTTATCAGGAGTCCGAGTCGGAATGCCGTAACCGCAAGGTTACGGCATTCTGACAACCTGGGGTAAATTAAGTCCCCTTTACTTTCCCCATTCTATGTCGGTTTGATGCCAATTTATGTCGCTTTGCAACATTTAATTAAGACCTTGTGCATTATATCCACATAATTGAATGGTTTTTTTCGCTAATGCGGTAAGTCGGATTGCGTTGGTGTCGCACTTGGCACATGATCCGGCACGGTCAGTCCGGTTAATTGATGATTCCGGAGTGGGGGAGGTCTGTATGGCACTTATCAAGGCAGCGCCTTCGGGAATCGAAAGAACTTTTCCCGAAGATGAGTTCATCGTGAGTAAGACCGACCTTAAAGGGCGGATCACTTACGTCAACGAGGTCTTTTGCAAGGTCGCGCATTACACCGAGCAGGAGGCGTTGGGGAAGCCCCATTCCCTCGTGCGTCATCCCGACATGCCGCGCTGCGTTTTCAAATTGCTGTGGGACACCCTTGAATCCGGCAACGAAATCTTTGCCTATGTGGTCAATCTGGCAAAGGACGGGGCCCATTACTGGGTTTTCGCCCATGTCACGCCGACCTTCGGCAATGACGGCAAGATCATCGGCTACCATTCCAACCGGCGCAAGCCCAGGCCCGATGCCGTGGCCGCCGCCGCCGGGCTTTATCGCACACTGCTGGAAATCGAGAACAAGCATGCCGACCGCAAGGAAGGCATGAATGCCGCTCTTTCGACCGTGGTGAACCTTCTCAACAGCAAGGGGACGACCTATGAAGAATTTGTCCTCACTCTCTAAGGCGCTTTATGCTGGGGCTGCCGCGGTCGGCCTGATCGCCGTGGACGCCGTTCACACGCTCGTCTTTGCCGAAGGTGTCCATCTTGGGCTTGCTTTCGAATTGGCTGCCATTGCCTTGGGCGTCCCCTCCATGCTTTGGCTGAGAAAGGCCGAGCGTTTTATCTCATGGACGGCCCGTGTATGCGACGAAGCCGCCAAGGGCAATATGGAATCGCGCATCACCGATATTCGCGAGCAGGGCGATTTTGGCCATATGCTGCATAATATCAATAACGTGCTGGATATCATCGACGCTTATCTGCGCGAAGCCGCGGCCTCGATGCAGCATGTCAGCCAGGACAAGCTGTTTCGCAAAATCATCCCCACCGGCTTGAAGGGCGGCTTTCGCAATTCGGCCAATCTGATCAATGCCGCGATCGATCACATGCATGGCAAGCTGGAGGCCTCGCAGCAACTGGCCAACAGCTTCGAAGGCAGCGTGAAGTCGGTTGTTGAGGGTGTTGGAACCGATGTGCAGGCTATGCTGGGGCAGGCTCAGTCGATGAGCAGCAACCTGGAAGAAACTAGCCGCAGTTCGACCGTGGTGGCGCAGGCGGCTGATTCCGCCGCCGGCAATGTGCAGACCGTGGCGGCGGCGGCCGAGGAATTGGCGGCTTCGATTTCCGAGGTGCGCCGTCAGGTGTCGCAATCGACCGTCATCGCCCAGAACGCGGTGGATGAGGCCAGCAAGGCCAATGAGATGATCGGCGGCCTGTCCAGCGCGGCCGGGCGCATCGGCGAAGTGGTGCAACTCATCAATGATATCGCCTCTCAGACCAATCTTCTGGCGCTGAACGCCACAATCGAAGCCGCCCGTGCTGGCGAAGCCGGCAAGGGCTTTGCAGTGGTTGCCAATGAAGTGAAGTCCCTGGCCAACCAGACTGCCAAGGCGGCTGAGGAAATCGTGCAACTTATCGGCAGCGTTCAGGGTGCAACCACCAATGCCGTGGGCGGCATTCAGCGCATTGCCACCACGATCAGCGAGATTCATGATCTGTCCACCGGCATCGAAACCGCCGTCGAGCAGCAAAGCCAGGCGACCAGCGAGATTGCGCGCAGCGTCGAGCAAGCCGCCAGCGGAACGCGCGATGTTTCAAGCCATATCGCCGAAATCACGCGCGCCACGTCGGACAATCAATCCGCCGCCAACGATCTGTTCGAGGCGGCCAAAAGCCTGAACGGCAAGACGGATCATCTGGCGGGCAGCGTCGATCAGTTCATGCAGAAGATTCATACGATCTGATTGTGTGCGATTCGTTGGTGGCAGGAAGGCGGGTCTGACTTATTGCGGGCGGGTTTGATTCCCGATCCATACCGCCGTCAGATCGTCTTCCCAAGGCGGCGGGAAACGGGCTTCGAAGCGGCGCATCAGGCTGTTAAGCGGGGCGGGCTCCTGGGCCGAGCTTTGCGCCAGTTCCAAAAGTCCCTCATCGCCCAGCATCTGGCCGTCCTTGCCTTGCGTTTCGGTCAGGGCATCGCTGTAGAGCAGCAGTTGGGCTCCGGCGGGGAAGGGGGCTGACAGGTTATCGTAGTCAGCCTTGGCCGTAGCGCCCAAGAACAATCCGCTGGCATCAAGCAGACGCGCTGGCCCGTCGGGAGGCATCAATATGGGCGAAGGGGCGCCACCGGCGGCATAGTCGATACGCTCTTGCTTGGCATCGACGATGGCATAAAGAACGGTGGCGAATTGTCCCACGGGCAGGAGCGGTTTCAACAGGCTGTTCAGTTGCGAAAGCCAGAGGGCGGGGTCGCTTCCCGGCGGAAGCTGATCGAGCAGCGTGTGCAGGCGAAAGGCGTTGAGTGAGGCCGCAACGCCGTGACCCGAGAAATCGACGAGAATGATTCCCAGGCGGCCATCTTGCAATTCGCGCACATGCCAGAAATCGCCGCCCAGTTCGCTTGATGTTTCGAAGCGCGATGAAATGGCAAGGCCGAATTTCTCTGACAGGGCGGTCAGGCGCGCTTGATCGGGAAGCAGGGAGTGCTGCATGGCCGAAGCCATCGAAAGTTCCTGGGCGACGCGCTCGTGAAATTGCCTGAGGGCTCCCAGCAGCAGCCTGTTTTCAAGATGGATGCGCACGCGGGCGATCACCTCGGGCGCGTTCAGGGGCTTGACCACCATGTCGGTGGCCCCGGCATCGAAACATTCCACGCGTTCCCTGGGTTCGGAGAGTGCCGTGTTGACCAGAACGGGCAGATCTTTCCAGAGGGGATTCTGGCGAATTCTGCGGCACATCTCAAAGCCGTCCATATTGGGCATCATGATGTCCAGAAGCACGAGATCGGGCTGAAAGCTCTCCATCTTGGCCAGGCCCTCGACACCGTCCCTGGCATGCTCGATATGGCCCACGCCCATGGACTGAACCATGGCGGCCAGCAGTTTGCGGTTCGGCTCCTGGTCGTCGACGATCAGGACACGGGTGCTTTTCAGGTCTTCCTTGCCGGGAAGATGGATACTTCCGTCTGTCATGGCTCAAAGCTCATCTTCAGGCCGCAGCCTTGATCGACCAGAGTGACGCCCTGCGTCAATTCCCGGATAAGAGAGAAACCGCGTCCGCATTTCGCTTCGATGCGCGGAATCGCGCTTACATTTGATATGTCGAAGCCGCGCCCCTCGTCATGGACCTCGATTTCTAGGCACTTGGCCGACCAAGTGGCCAGCATTTCAATGCGCCTGTCGGCAAAAGTCGGGGTTGCCAGGCGCTGGTTGACCAGATCGCAATACTGGCCAAAATCGGCAGGATCGTTACGAAGCGCGCTGGCGACATCGAGATTGCCGTGTACCATGGCGTTGGAGAGTGCCTCGCCCAGTGCCGTTTCGACGTCAAACCCCTTGTCCTGGGAAAGAGGAACGTTTCTGCCCAGGCAAGAGCAGACCAAGCCGGCAAGCTCCATGTGAAAGGCGGCTGATGTGGACAGGGAAATAAACAGCCCCTTTCGCTCAAGCGCCAGTTTGAAGCGTTTCCCGAACAACTTGGCTGGGGTTGGCGCTTCCAACAGGGCGTAAGGCGGGTGATTGGCGAGCAGGCGCTCTAGTTGGAGGCGGTCTGGCTTTGCGATCAGGACGATGTCGGCATTTTCCGCACCCGCCGCTGTCCGAAATCCACAGCGAACGGCAATGTTCTCAATTTCGCCCGAATCAACGCCCACCCCGGCAAGGCAAGGCAGTTCTGACACGTTGGGCTTAATCTTCCATCACAAACAGTTTGTTGAACTTTGCCACTTCCATGATGCGTTTTACCTGTCCCCTGGCGCCCTTGAGCACAAGGCTGACCCCCTTGCTGATGGCGGTGTCGCGGGCCAGGAGAACCATGCCGAGTGCGGCCGAATCGATGAATTCGACCCCCGAAAGATCCAGAACGAAGCGCTTGTTTCCAGGTTCTTGGAACATGGCGATGACTGAGCGGAATCCATTATGGTCCGCGAATGTCAGGCGGCCCGTCAGAACGACCTCTTTGCCGTCCGCAATGGCTCGGACTGTATGTTCCATGGCTAACTCTCCTTCTTCCATCTTCGTGGAAAAACGGACCAATGTCCGCAACCCAACTCGTTAAGACATGAGAGTGTTCCCAGAGGTCAATGTCAAGGCCAGAGCGTTCATACATTGGACAAAAGCGAAAAAAGAATAATGACAATCGCCCCAAAATTGGTTTGTTGGGCAAAGGGATATGAAAGCCGATGGATGGATCGGCAGGTCTTGACGCCCCCCCTCATTCATTTTTCCATACGGGCGAGCGTTTGCTTAGGAAGGCCTCAATTCCCTCGCAGGCGTCTTTGGTTTCCAGGTTTTTCACCATTACCTGGCCCGCATAGGCATAAGCGGCATCATAATCCATCTCGGCTTGGCGATAGAAGGCTTCCTTGCCGATGGCCAGGGTCGAGGCGGATTTGGCGGTGATGCTCATAGCCAGGTCATTGACCGCCTCGTCCAATTCGTCCTCGGGCACACATTTGTTGATCAGCCCCAGGGCCAGGGCCTGATCGGCAGAAACAGGGGTTCCGGTCAGCAGCATTTCCATGGCCCGCTTTCGTGGAATGGCCCGTGAAAGCGCCACCATTGGGGTTGAGCAGAAAAGGCCGATATTAACGCCCGGGGTGGCGAATTGGGCGGTGTTGGCGGCAATGGCCAGATCGCAACTGGCGACCAGTTGGCACCCGGCGGCAGTGGCCATGGCGTGAACGCGGGCGATAACGGGCTGCGACAGGCGCACCACCGACAGCATTAGCTTCGAGCAGCGATCGAATAGGTCCTGATAGGCTTCCCGGCTGGGGGCTGTACTGACTTCCTTGAGGTCGTGCCCGGCAGAAAAGGCCGGACCATTGGCCCCGATCACGACCACTCGGACCGAACGATCCTGGGCGATGGCGTCCAATTCGCTTTGCAGGGCGTCGATCAGGGCCAGGGAAAGGGCGTTGCGGGCCTGGGGACGGTTCAGCGTGAGGTGGGCGATGCCCTGCTGATCGCGGCGCAGGAGAATCCGTTCCATCGTCATGGTGCATGTTCCCGGTCAATTATTCGCTTCCGCCAATGTGCCCCTTGCCGAAAGCCACTTCAAGGAGCGATCCTGCTTTCCCGCCATCCTATGGAAGGAACCCCATGCCACGCATCGACCTTTCCGAATTTCAGGCATTGATCGAAGAAGGGCTGCCCCTGGTCGAGACGTTCAGAATAAGAACCGAAGACCTGGGCAAGGGAACTTGCCGCATGCGCATGGTTTACAGCCCCGAACTGATCCGCCCAGGCGGCACCATTGCCGGGCCTGCTCTGATGGCTTTGGCCGATGCTTGTATGTATGGCGTGGTGTTAAGCCAGATCGGCAAGGTGGCCCTGGCCGTCACCACCAATTTCAACATCAATTTTCTGCGCAAGCCCGCCAATACCGACGTGATTGCCGAGGGCCGCACGATCAAGCTGGGAAAAAGGCTGGCGGTCAGTGAAGTCAGCCTGATTTCAGACGAGGATGGCGAGTTGGTGGCGCATGCAACCGGCACCTATTCCATTCCCCCTGACCGCTGAGGGGAACCCTTGCCCTTAAACTCGGTCAAGACTAGGCTGTTGACCGGTAAAAGAGCGCTGATCGGATCGGTACGTGGCCTATTTCACCTGGCAGGATAAATTCGATACGGGTATCGAGGCGGTCGATCACGATCACCATATTCTGGCGGATTTGGTCAGCCAATTGCACGATGCCTTCGCTTCCGGCAAGGGAGAGGCCTCGATTGGGCCTGTTCTGGCCGTTCTTGTCGACTACTCCGATTACCACTTCAAGCGCGAGGAAGCGCTGATGTTCGGCCATGGCTATCCCGGGGCCGAAGCCCACAAGGCCGAGCATGATTCCTTAAAAGCCAAAGTTCTCGATATCCGTCACCGGTTCGAGGCGGGCGAGGGTAGCGCCATTGGAAACGAGTTGCTGGCCTTTCTGCATTTCTGGCTCTACTTCCATATTCTCGATGTGGATATGGCCTTCAAAGGCTTCTTCATTGAAAAGGGTGTTGCCAAGCCTCATCCGTCCCCCCCTTCCTGACTAGGACAGAATGTCAGATGGCAGGCTGCATTCAGGCGCCAGACTGACAGAATGGCGTTAGCAGGGCTTTTCAAGATAACAATAACCCATTGATTTTAATGCGCCTTGCTAGGCAAGCGGGCGTGGCACGGTCTTTGCGATCAGTCGAACTGAGATTGATCGCAGCGGGAGCCTTCCGTCTCATAAAAACGGGAAAAGGAACGGGTTGACGGCAACGCAGCCGGTCCGGGAACCGTCCTGGCCAGGGGGGGCTTGTAGCCAGGGATACGGTCACGGACCCATAAAACGGGGCGCTGCCCGAGGGTGGCGCCCCGGGGCTGCGTCGTGAGGAGTGTGCTTTGAACGTGCTTACAGATTTTCATCGGGCTCTTGCGCAGGATCTGGCGCTTCTGGCGCGCATGACAAGCGGCGAGCTTGATCGCCCCTTGTTGGAGTGGCTGCGCGTCAGCCGCTTTCCTGAAAGCCTGGCACTTGATCTGCGGGGCGAGACGGCAAGTTCGGCCTATGAAAGGCTGGGAGAGGCTGTTGTCCTGCTTCCAAAGTTTGGCGAGCAGGAGGGCCGCGAAGAACTGTCCGCCGATTATGCCGGTCTTTTTCTGACCGATGGTTATGGCGTGCAGGCGATCGAGACAAGTTGGATCGAAGCACACCCGGGCGAGGAAATCCTGACCGTTGCCAAAGTCGAGGCTTGGTATCGCCTGCATGGCTATACCGTATTCGACCGCCTGAACCGCCCGGCTGACACCCTGGCCTTCGAACTGGGATTCCTGGCGCATTTGCTGGATGGACCCGAGAACGAAGGCGGTGAGATGGTCCTTCAGGCCCGCCTCTTTTTGCAGCAGCATCCCTTGTGCTGGGTTCCCCGTTTTGCCCAAAAGGCCGCCGGGGTCAGCAAAACTTCCTTCTACTCAGCCCTTTCTCAAGTGCTTGGGGTTTATCTGGAATCCCTGGATGACGCCCTTCGTCAGGCAGGGGGTGACAGTTTGTCAGTTCTGGCATAAGCTCTTATGTCTTATCAAGGAACTGGCGGCCATGTCTCTCCTGGGGGCGCGCCGGATGATGTCGTGCCGGGAGGGCTGGGGAACGGCTGATTCTTACGGTTCTTTCGATTGGCGGCGCTGTTGCCCTGATGCTGGTCTCTGGGACATGGTGGTTTCTGAACCGGCATGTCCGCAATTCTGAGGCGCATCCGGCTTTGGCTGACGACAAGCCCCCAAGCGGCACTATCGAGGCATCCGCTCAGGGACCATCCATCGATGCCATCGCAAACAATCTGAAGACGACGCTGAACAAGCTGAGCGATCAGGAAACATTCCTGCAGGCCCTGATCGATGCCGATCCCGACGGTTTGCGCGTGATGGCCTTCGACGGCACCATTCAGATGGCAAATCAGGCCTATTGCCGAATATTTGGCATCACGATGGAAGAGGCGGTGGGTCAGCACTGCTATGCCTCAAGCCATGGGCGCAGCGAGCCCTGCGCGCCGACGCTCATCACCTGTCCCTTGCATGAAATCGCCGTCAACGGCAGTGCCGTCAAGACCGTCCAGGCCATTCGCCTTCAAGATGGCAGCGAGCGCCATGTCGAAGTTCACGCCGCTCCGCTGACGGCGCCCGATGGCAGGTTGCTTGTTGTCGAATCGATCCGCGACCTGGCTGGCGACATTCGCTTCTCGCATGAGCAGAAATTGTCTGCCATCGGCGAACTGGCCGCAGGCGTTGCCCACGAGATTCGCAATCCCCTGGCTTCGGTGCGTCTTGCCCTGCAAAGCCTGATCCGGTTGGGTGAGGCGGGGCGCCTGCAAGAAAGCAGCCTGATGGATTATCTGAAGCTGGTGGACAGCCAGGTAGATAAATGCATCGATGTCACCAGTCGTCTCTTGCGTCTGTCTGCCAATCAAAGCGGCCAGTTGCAGATTGTTCCCGTGCGCTCGGCCATCGAGGAAACCGTATCGCTGCTGGCCTTCGAGGCGGAAGAGTCGCAGATACGCATTGATCTGCATCTTCCGGCCAAGGAACTGGCCGTCATGGTGGCGGATGGCGATTTCCGTCTGGTCATTCTCAATCTCGTGCAAAATGCCTTCCACGCCATGCCTACAGGCGGCGGACTGACCGTATCGGCCAGCGCCGATGAGAAGTGGGTCGATATCGAAGTGGCCGATACCGGCATCGGCATCAAGCCCGATATCATGAGCCGTATCTTTCAGCCTTTCTTCTCATCCCGGGCCGATGGGGTTCAGGGAACCGGCATCGGGCTGACCATCTGCAAGGGCATTGTCGAGCGATCTGGGGGCGCCATTCATGCCATCAGTCAACCGGGCGAGGGAACGCGCTTCATCGTTCGCCTGCCCCGTGCCGCGATGAATTAGGAGAGCCGATCTTGCGTCACCGTATTCTTGTTCTCGAAGACGACAAAGTTCTCAACCGCTTGCTGGTCGATCAGCTTGATCGCTTCGGCTATGACGTGGATGGTCGCCATAAATGGAGCGATGCCGAGAAATTCATCGAAGAAAACGAGCCCGAACTGCTGATCTTGGATTGCCGTCTGCCTGATGCCGATGGGCTGGAGCTTCTGGTGCGCCTGCAAGGACAGTTTCCGGTGGTGATGCTGACTGCCTTCGCCTCGGTCGAGAATGCCGTACGCGCCATCAAGAACGGGGCAGCGGAATATCTGGTCAAGCCGGTCAATATCGACGAGTTGGAAGTGGTGGTGAAGCGGGCACTGGAAAACGCTGCCATCAAGCGCGAGCATCAGTTCCTTAAAAGCCGCCTGACCTCTTCGATGCCGATGGTGGGGGCTTCGCCCGCCTTAAGCGAAGTCAACCGCTTGATCGATGCAGTCGCCAAAAGCGACATGACGGTTCTCATTCAAGGTGAAAGCGGCGTCGGCAAGGAACTGGTGGCCCATGCCATTCACGAAAGATCCGTCCGCTACGAGCGCAATTTCGTCGCCGTCGATTGCTGCACATTGCAAAAGCATCTCTTTGAATCAGAGCTGTTCGGCCATGAGAAGGGATCGTTCACCAGTGCCGACCGGATGAAGAAGGGCCTGATCGAGGGGGCTTTCGAGGGCACATTGTTCCTAGACGAGATCGGCGAGATCGAACCGGCCGTTCAGGCCAAGCTGTTGCGCGTATTGGAAACTGGGCGCTATCGGCGCGTGGGCGGCACGCGCGACCATGTGGCCAATGTGCGCATCGTGGCCGCCACCAACCGGGATTTGGCGCAGTTGTCGGCCACCGGCCAGTTCCGTGCCGATCTCTATTACCGCCTGAACGCCTTTGCCCTCACTGTTCCCACTTTGCGCGAGCGCAGGGGCGACATCTCCTCCCTGGCCATGCATTTCGTGCGCAATCACGATTTTTCCCGCCGGGTCGAGAAGACGCTGACGCAAAAAGCGCTTTCGCGGCTTGAGGCCTATTCCTGGCCGGGCAATATCCGCGAACTGAAAAATGTGGTTGAGCGGGCCATCATCCTGTCTGGCGATTCCTCTATGATCGACGAGTGTCATCTGGCCATGCCCGTCGATTTGTCGTCCTATTCTTCCGATATGGCCTCTTCGGGTGGTGTTCCTTATCTGGGGCTTGGCCTCGAACCCTCGCTTGAGGAAATCAAGAAAGCCTATCTGGTCGAATTGCTGCACCGTCATGATGGACACCGGGCCCGCGTTGCCCGGGCGCTGGGCATCAGCGAACGCAATACCTATCGATTGATTCGAAAGTTTGGCCTGGAATAAAAAATTGGGCGGCAACAGCCGCCCAGGTGGAGAGAGTTAAACGTGAATTCGCTCTACCCAGCGCCCACAGGCACGGGGCGCTTCTTTCCGGCAAGCGAGATCATGGTGCGCAGCTTGACCAGGGCGGCGGCCTCGATTTGGCGCACACGCTCGCGCGAAATGCCGTAAAGGCGGGCGAAGGCTTCCAGCTTCAGGGGCTGGTCGCGCAGATGGCGTCCGGCCACGATGCTGCGCTCGCGCTCGGAAAGAACGGCAAGCGCCTCCTTCAGCAGGCGTCGCCGGTCGGCCGTTTCATGGTTGAAGAGGGTCAGGCTTTCGGGATCAAGGCCGGGATCGGCGATCAATTCACCCAAGGTGGCTGATCCGTCGGCGGCTCCCACCGGCTCGTCCATCGAACGGGCGGGCATGGAGATGAGAGCGTCCACCTCTTCCAGCGTCGAGAGCGGCACATCAAGCCGTTTGGCGGCCAACTCAGCCAATTCGCGGGGCAGGGGGCCGGAACGGTTGGGCGCCAGCTCGTTTTTCAGGCTGGCCAGTTTGAAGAAGAGGCGTTTGTGCGTTTCGCTAGCCGAGATCGACAGCGGCGAGAAATTCTTCAGCACATGGTCCAGAAGGGCCGCGCGAATCCACCAGGTGGCGTAGGTGGCAAAGCGCACGCCCCGTTCGGGATCGAATTTGTCCAAGGCGCGCATCAGGCCGAGATTGCCTTCGCCCACCAGGTCTTCAAGCAGCATGTTGCGTCCGACGAAGCGGCGCGCCTGAGCCCTGACCAAGGGCTGAAAGGCCATGACGATCCGCTCGGCCGCCTTGGCATCACCGCTGGCCAGCCAGCGCCTGGCAAAATCGCATTCTTCCTCTGCCGTCAGGGAAGCGTAGGAACTTGCATAAGCCGACTTGGTAGGTCTCGACATTCTCAACTCCCATTTTCAACCCACGAGGGGATGGGCTGAAGATTGGGGCTTGAAGACTGATACGTCCAATTCATTTATATAGACATATTGATAGGAATAAACTATCAATCATGAATGCTGAGCTTTCGTCAATTGCGTGCGCTGGCGGCTTTGGCCGAGACCGAGCATTTCAGAAAAGCCGCTGAACGCGTGCATATCTCGCAACCTGCTCTAAGTGCTCAAATTCAAAGCCTTGAAGAGCAGCTTGGAATTACGTTGGTCGAGCGGACGCGCAGGCGCGTTCTGTTCACGCCAGCCGGTCGCGCCATGGCCGAGCGGGCCCGCTCGATCCTGTCCGCCGTGCAGGATATGGAATCGGCGGCCAGGTCCTTGGCCTCGCCCCTGGAGGGATTGCTTCGAATCGGCGTTCCGCCCACGCTGGGTCCTTATTTGTTGCCGCATGTCCTGCCGGGGCTGAAGGCGCGCTATCAGGGACTGCGCCTTTACCTGCGCGAAGAGAACATCAAGAGCCAATTGGCCGAATTGAATCGCGGCGAAATCGATCTGCTTTTGGGCTTGGGGCCCTTGGAGGGTGAGGGACGCCTCTTTGAGCCCTTGTTCGAGGAGCCTTTATGGCTGGCCCTTCCGCTGGGTCATCCCTTGGCAGCCAAGGCGCGGATCGAGGTCAGCGATCTTGCCGGTCTTGATCTTGTCTTGTTCGAGCGCGACGGCGATGGCCTGCGCGAGTTGGGGCTTGCTCTGTGCCGTCAGGGCGGTGCTGCGGAACATCCGGACTTCAAGGCGACCAGCCTGGATACGCTGCGGCAGATGGTGGTCTCGGGTTTGGGGGCCAGCATTCTGCCCGCCCTCTACGTGACCGCCGAGGCGCTGGACGACAGCCAGGTCGTCATGCGTCCCTTTGCCGATCCGGTGCCGGCGCGAAGGATTGACCTGGCCTGGCGGCGGACGGACCCAAGAGCTGACGCCTTCCGCCAATTGGCCATGCAATTGCGCCAAACCCTGCCGTCTTCGGTGCGGATCAAGCTGCCCTGAAAAGTGGAACGCCGCACCTCGGGGGGGCGCGGCGTTCCTGAGACGGAGGACGGATGGGGGGTGGGGGGGATACCCGTCCAACGTCTTTTATAATTGAAAGCCTGTTCCAGAAAGCGGAGTACTTAACGTTATTAAGAAAGATGCGTCTCTACTGAGACATATCTTCGATAATTCGGCAGGAGTGACTTGGCAGGAGGGTCTTTTCCATCCAGCGCCGCCACCGCTTCAATTGAATTCATTCTATGTCAGTCCTTCACTTAAGAAAACAGGCAAATCATCCTTATGTATTTTAGATCAATTGTATTTATATTTAAGGGGGTATTTGTATAAAATTCTATGCAAATTTGATGTGTATCAATTTCCCTCGCTTTTTCTGGGTATTCCGGGTTGCGCGGTGTAATATCCCTACAAAACGTGGTTCTGTTTAGGACGATTCAAAGAAGGCGGAACTCAAGCGCCAGGAAGGATTTAATGCCCATATTTTTTTCGCGCCGGTTGATTTCTCCAAGGCGGGCTCTTTTCCCGGCAGTCCTGCTGGGTCTGCTCATCGTCTTGCTGCTTGCCCCCCCCTGCGCCCTGGCGGGTCAGGAACTGAGCGAGATCGGGATTCGCCGCACGGATGGACAGGTGCATGTTTTCAAGGTTGAAATTGCCGCAACCCCGGAAAAGCAGGCCAAGGGATTGATGTTTCGCCGCGACTTGGCTTTGGATGGCGGCATGCTCTTTGATTTTTTTGGGGCAGAGCCGGTGGCGATGTGGATGAAGAACACGTTTTTGCCCCTGGATATGTTCTTCATCACAACCGACGGGCTGATCGTGAAGATTGCCGAGCGGACGGTGCCGGGTTCGCTTGCCGCAATTTCCGCCAATGTGCCCGTGCGGTTCGTGCTTGAAGTCAATGGCGGCACGGCATCGCGCTTGGGACTCAAGGAGGGAGACCGGGTGGTTCGTGGCCTTCCGAAATAGCCTGTTGTTGTGATTGTCCCAACACTGTGTTCTAAGAGCGCGCATGTCGGCTTTTCCCCTTCGGCTTTTGTCGGCCTCGCTTCGCTGGATTCACCGCCATGCCCTGGTGGTGACGCTGATTTTTGGCGTATTGGTGGTTGCTGGCGGCTATATCGCAGCGACCCGCTTGTCCATTCGCACCGATACCAACGGCATGTTGTCGCCGGATCTGCCGTTTCAACGGCTTGGCCTCGAAATGACGGCGGCCTTCCCGCATTTGAAGGATACGCTTCTGGTCGTGGTGGATGGCGACACGCCTGATCTGGCGGATGATGCCGCTTTGGCGCTCGCCAAGGCCCTGCGCGGCCTGCCTGCTCTTTTTCCCGTTGTGCAAGACATCGAGGGCGATCCTTTTTTTCGCACCAACGGCCTGCTTTACGATGATGCCCAAAATCTCGAGCGTCTCAGCGACCGGCTGGCCAAGGCCCAGCCTTTTCTGGTCAGCCTGTGGCAAGACCCCAGCTTGCGGGGGCTGATTCATCTTCTGGGTATGGCCCTGGAGGCCGAGCGCAAAGGATTGATAGGCGAAGGCATGACGGTTACGCCGGTTCTGGAATCCCTGGCGGAAATTGCCGAGGCCCAGGCCCTGGGGCAGTTCAAGACGCTTTCCTGGCGCAACATGATGAGCGGCGCCGAGGCTTCGAAGAAGGGGCGGCGTTTCATTCTGCTGGCTCCCGCCGTTGATCACGGCTCGCTGTCGCCCGGCAAGGCGGCCATGAACAAGGTGCGTGAGCTTGCGAAAAACCTTCAACTGACTCCTGAGCGCGGGGTTCGGGTGCGTCTGACCGGCTCGGTCGCCCTGTCCCAGGAAGAACTCAAAAGCGTCGAGGAGGGGATGGGTTGGGCCAATCTTGCCGCCCTTCTCATGGTGATCGGTCTTCTGGTCGTGGGGCTGCGAAATTTCAGGCTGGTCTCGGCGGTTCTGATGACGCTTTCGGCCGGATTGATTCTCGCCAGCGCCTATGCAGCACTTGCGGTCGATCGGCTCAATCTGATTTCCGTGGCCTTTGCCGTGCTGTTCATCGGTATCGGCGTCGATTTCGGCATCCATTTCGCCCTCAGATTCCGTGAAGCCCGCGAACGGGGCGATATGCCGCCCGATGCTTTGGTTTGGGCCGCCGGAACGGTGGGAGGGCCCTTGACCTTGTGCGCCGTGACGGCCGCCATCGGGTTCTTCTCCTTCCTGCCCACCGATTATCTGGGGTTGGCCGAGCTAGGGCATATTGCAGGCGTCAGCATGTTCATTGCACTCATATGTAATCTCACTTTGCTGCCTGCCTTGTTAACGCTGATGAAGCCACGATTAAGCCCCCAGTCAGCCCGTTCTCAGCCGACGCGGGGCCTTGCCTTGGGTCATCCCAAACTCATTGCTTCTTTGGCAGCACTGCTTGCCATCGGCGGCGCCGCCTTTTTTCCCAAGGTCAGCTTCGACTTTGATCCCTTGCGACTGAAGGATCCGAAGACGGAATCGGTGTCCACCTTGTTTGATATCGCCGAAAAGCCGCGTTCCGGCCCTTATGGCATCACCATTCTGGCTGCCGATCTTGATCAGGCAAGAATTCTGGCAGCCCGCTTGCGTGAGGTTCCGGTCGTGGCGGAAGCCTCCTCGATTGCAGATTACATAGCGAAGGATCAGGAAGAGAAGCTCGACATCATTTCAACCATGGGCCTGTTTCTGACCCCGCTGCTCAGCGATGCGCGAACGCCCCCTCCCACCGAAGGCGAGACCAGGGCCGCCTTTCAGGATTTTCTCGATCAGCTAAGTCTTTCCCAGTCTCCGGCGTCGCGGCGCCTTAAGAATGCCCTGTTGCGTCTGCCCGATACGTCCGATGCCCGGGCCGATTTTGAAAGCCGCGCAGTGGGCGGCGTTCTGGCCAGGCTTCAGGATTTAAGGCGCAGCCTGAATGCGCAGGCCTTCACGATCGAAGACCTTCCCGAAGATCTGCGCCGCAACGAGATTGCCAAGGATGGCCGCGTCAAGGTGAAGGCCTATCCCAAGGGCGACATGAAGGACCCCTTGGCGCTGACGCAGTTTGTTGAAGCTGTGCGCGCTGTGGCTCCCGATGCTTCTGGTGGCCCCATCACCATTTATGAGGCGTCTCAGGCGGTACTCAAGGCCTTTCGCGAGGCGACCTTGATCACGCTGGCTGCCTTGCTGGTCTTGATGGCGCTGTTGTTGCAGAGACTGCGCGAGGTGGCTCTGATCTTCGCGCCCCTGTTCCTGTCGGCTCTCTTGCTGCTGCCGGTCAGTGTGCTGGGTGGATTGCCCTTCAACTTCGCCAATGTCATCGTGCTGCCGCTTCTGTTCGGACTTGGCATCGCCAATGGCATTCAGTTCGTCTTTCGCGAACGTCTTGAAAAGGACACCGCTCAGGTGTTGTCCACCACGACTCCCCGGGCCGTCATCTTCAGTGCGCTGACCACCATGGTGTCGTTCGGAAGCCTGGCCGTTTCCAGCCATCCCGGCACGGCGAACATGGGCATCCTGCTGGCCATCATGCTGACCTTGGTGCTGGGGGCCACGCTTTTCGTGCTGCCCGCCCTGATGCTGCTTTGGAAGCGCAGAGACTGATTATTTTCCCGCAGACTTTCCCGAAGCCAGATCGTTGGACAACTCGTCGAGGCGGGCCAGTAGGCCTGCCGAACCCTTGTCGCGCAGGATGGCGAGATATTGCGAGCGCTGTGTCGCCAGTTCGCTGATCGAGCCGTCGTAATAAACGTCGACAATGCGCCAGCCCTCGGGCATCTGCTGGACAAGATACGAGATGGGAACGGGATTTCCCGTGCTGCGCACGATCCGGCAATTGACCATCACGCCCTTGCCGGGGGCGGGCACCGCTTCGGCGCCCAGTGTTTCGAAGCGCTCTCCGGAGAAGCCGCTCAAGCGCGCCGCATAGGTCGAGGCCGACATGCGGCCATAGGCCTTGGCGACCTTGGCCTTCTCGTCATCGGAAAAATTCTGCCAGAAACGGCCCGAGGCGACTCTGGCCATCTCGGCATAGGCATAGGTCTTGTCGAGCGACGGCGCCAGCAACTCATAGCGGGCCTGGAAGCCCTTGCCCGCCTGGGCTGCCTTCATCGTATCCAGCATGGCCCCGTGCAGGCTTTCGGCCACGCCCTTGGCCGAATCAAGGGATTGTGAACGGGCCTGACCGGGAAGAGACAGCAGGAGGGCGAGGCAGGCCAGGGCTAACAAACGTTTCATAAATGCATCTCCAATGAAGGTCTGCTCGCAGTATATCAAGATATGGGGGTCTGACAAAAGCCTAACACTTCAATAGGGGGGCCTGACAAATGCCTCACGGCCCCCCATATCCCCATGGTATTATCTTCTTAATCCCTACTATCCTCGAGGAGAGAGCAGCCTATGGTTGATACTGGACTGGCAGATATCGTCGTTACACAAAGCGCCGCCGAGCGTGTACGCATTCTGATTGACGGCGAGGGCAATCCCGCCCTGATGCTGCGTCTTTCGGTACAAGGCGGCGGCTGTTCCGGCTTTTCTTATGGCATCACGCTCGACGCCGATCTCCAGCCAGGCGACAGTATGTTTGAAAGCAATGGCGTACGGATTGTTGTCGACGAAGTCTCGCTCGATCTTCTGAAGGGAACCGAGGTCGATTTCGTCGAAGATCTCTCCGGCTCTTCCTTTGTTCTGCGCAATCCCAATGCCGCCTCCACCTGTGGCTGCGGAAGTTCCTTTTCGGTCTAGTTTTTCAACAAAGGCTCATCTTTGCCGCTTCTGGCAACCTGGAACATCAATTCGGTCAGGGCGCGTCTGCCATTGGTTCTGGAATGGGCCGGGCGGGTGCGCCCCGACATTCTGCTGTTTCAAGAGATCAAATGCGAAACGGCCAGTTTTCCGGAGATGGAATTCAAGTCGCTGGGCTATGAGTGCCTGATCGTGGGTCAGAAGAGCTATAACGGCGTGGCCCTGCTTTCCCGCCAGCCGATTGTTCCCCGATCGACCGCTCTTCCCGGTGACGATGCGGATGCCCAGGCCAGATATGTTGAAGCCGACGTCGGAAATATCCGCGTCATCGGTCTGTATCTGCCCAACGGCAATCCCATCGGAACGGACAAGTTCGCCTACAAGCTGGGCTGGATGGAGCGCCTGATCACCAGGGCAAAAGACCTGCTGGCCCAGGGCATTCCCTTCGTCATGGCGGGCGATTTCAACGTGATTCCGTCGGATGACGATGTCTTCGATCCCAAGGCCTTTGCCCAGGATGCGCTGACCCAGCCCGAGGTGCGCCGCCTTTGGCGCACACTGCTCAATCTGGGGCTTTACGATGCTTTTGCGCTTTGCCATCCCCAGGCGGAAAGGGCCTGGACCTTTTGGGATTATCAGGCAGGGGCCTGGCAGCGCGATCTGGGCTTACGCATCGATTTCATTTTACTGTCGCCAGGATTGGCGGATCGATTGGTCGAATGCGCCGTCGATAAGGAACCCAGGGGCAGGGACAAGGCTTCCGATCACACGCCCGTCTGGTGCCGCCTCAATGAATAGAACTCTCGCGATTGGAACGCTTCTTGCGGGCTTTGTCCTTCCCGGTCTTTTCGGGAATCTACGAGCCGAGCCCCCTTCGGATGTGGTGAAAGTGGGGGTTGCCGTTATCGACGAAAAGGATAAGACGGCCAAGACCTGGGAACCGCTTGTCAGGGAATTGGAAAGGGCCATTCCTGAAAAGAACTTCGCCATCGTTCCTTTCGATTATGCCGAGGCGGATGCTTTGCTGAAGGATGGAGGCTTGGCCTTCATTCTTGCCGGACCAACTTATTACGTCGATTACGAAAGGCGCCATGGCATCAGTCGGCTGGCGACCTTGGTGCGTTCATCCACGGCAGGGCCCTTGACCAGCTTGGGCGGCGTGGTTGCCGTCAGGTCAGACCGCAAGAATTTGACCCGGCCCGAGGATCTGAAGAATAAGCGCATAGCGGCGACCGGAGAATTGGCGCTGGGAGGCTGGCTTTCCCAGTTGCGTGAATTCTCGCTTCTCGGTTTCGCTGCGGGCGACCTGTCGGTTGTTCAGAGGTACAATTCCTACAGCGATGCGATTCTGGCCGTGCTGAATGACAAGGCGGACGCCGCCTTCGTGCGCACGGGAATTATCGAGGAAATGATCAAGGATGGGCGTGCAGCACCTTCCGATCTGCGCGTCGTGCGGTTTTCCACGGCTCCCATCGGCTTTCCATTGGAGATCAGCACTCGCAGCTATCCGGAATGGGCCTTTGCCAAGACGCTGCGCGCTCCGGATGATTTGGCAAAGCGGGTGGCGCTGACCCTTCTGTCCATACCCGCCACCTCGGCTTTGAAGGAATCGGCCGGTGTCGTCGGATTTACCGTGCCGCTTGATTACGCCCCGGTTCATGAATTGCTGCGTTCTCAGTCGATGGGGCCATATGCGGGTCTTCACGGTGACGATGTGCAAAATATGCTTGTTGACCACGCCGCGTGGGTCGCCAGCACCGTTTTTCTGGTTATGCTTCTGGTCTGCGCCTTGTTTTATCAAGCATGGTCCAATCGCGGCCTTGTCGAGACGCGCACCCAGATGCTGCGTTTGCGCGACGATTTCGAAAGAACCGTGGCTCAACGAACCAGGGACCTTGAAGCCGAGATCGAGCGGCGCAAACAAAGTGATCAGGAGCGCAGCATCGAATCGGCCAAGGTCAAGGAATCCCTGGTCAAGACGGTCAAGGCGGTAGCCCTGACCGTCGAAATGCGCGATCCCTACATGTCCGGACATCAGCAAAGCGTGGCCCAGTTGGCTAGTCAGATCGGTACCGAGATGCATCTTACCCAGGATTTGATCGATGCCTTGTATCTGGCCGGTCTTGTCCATGATATCGGCATGATCTACGTGCCCAGCGAGATTACCAACCGCCCAGGCCCCTTAAGCGAGATTGAGTTCGAAATCGTTAAGGATCATCCGCGCATCGGTCACGAGATCATGTCATCGGTTGATCTGCCCTGGCCGATTGCCGACATCGTGCTCAATCATCACAGGCGCCTTGACGGCTCGGGATATCCCAAGGATATCGAGACAGACATCTCGCTGGAAGCCCGCATTCTGGGCGTGGCCGATGTTGTCGTGGCCATGATGTCGCACCGCCCTTACCGCCCCGTTCTCGGCATCGATAGCATTCTTGCCGAGATCAGGCAGGGGAGGGGGACGAAATTCGATCCCGATGTGGTTGATGCCTGCGTGAAAATCCTTAACGCAAGAGGCGATGCCGTTTAGACTGTCTTGAAAGCGTGATTGATCAAGGGGGAAGCCATGCGTCGCAAGCTGATTGCCGGAAACTGGAAGATGAATGGTCTGCTGGCCGACGGAATCGCCCTGGCGACTGCGGTTGCGCAATTGGCCAAGTCCCGCACGCATAAATGCGACATTCTGATCTGTCCGCCCTTTCCCTTGCTCATCGAAGCTGTCCGCGCCGTGGCCGGAACGCCGGTCGCCGTGGGCGGGCAGGACTGCCACATGAAAGCAGCGGGCGCCCATACCGGCGATGTTTCCGCCCCGATGCTGGCCGATCTGGGCTGCCGCTACGTCATTCTGGGCCATTCCGAGCGCCGGGCCGACCATAAGGAGCCCGATTCGCTGATCAAGGCCAAGGCCCAGGCGGCGCTGGCGGCCAGCCTGATTCCCATCGTCTGCGTGGGCGAGACCGAGGCCGAGCGCGATGCGGGGCGCACACTTGAAGTGGTCGCCGGACAGCTCAAGGGCTCCTTGCCCGAGGGGGGCACGTCGGAGCGCGTGGTCATCGCCTATGAGCCGGTTTGGGCCATCGGTACCGGCAGAACCCCCACTTTGGCCGAGGTTCAAGAGGTCCACGCCATGATTCGCCGCGAATCGGGCTTGGGGCAGGGGGTGCGCATTCTCTATGGCGGTTCGATGAAGCCGTCTAATGCCCAGGAATTGCTGGCATTGCCGGATGTTGACGGTGGGTTGATCGGGGGCGCCAGCCTGAAAGCCGAAGATTTCTGGGCGATTGCAACGGCCTGTCCTTAGAGGGCTCTCCAGCCTCAAAAATCCCTAGCCAAAGCCGGATCGGGGTATTAAAACGGCGCAACACAAGCTTTGGTGTCGTCATGGAAAATGTCTTACTGGTTATTCATCTGATTCTGGCGGCCTCTCTGGTCGGCGTTATCCTTCTGCAAAAAAGCGAGGGCGGCGTTCTGGGCATGGGTGGCGGCGGTGGCGGATTTATGACCGGACGGGCTGCGGGTAACCTGCTCACGCGCACCACCGCCATTCTGGCCACCGCCTTCATGGTGACCAGCCTGGCTTTGGCCCTGATGGCCAATTCCAAGAAGGCCAGCACGTCCATCATGGACCAGCCCGCCGAAGTCCCTGCGGCTTCTGCGCCGGCCCAGCCCGAACCGGCCAAGCCGGTCGAACCCTCCGCCCCCGTCGCACGCTGAGGGCTTCATGACGGAGCCCGCCAAACCCCGCTTCATCTTTATCACGGGCGGGGTTGTCTCCTCGCTTGGCAAAGGCCTCGCTTCGGCGGCGCTGGGTGCGCTGTTGCAGGCGCGCGGCTTCAAGGTGCGCTTAAGGAAGCTTGACCCCTATCTCAATGTCGATCCGGGGACGATGAGCCCCTATCAGCATGGCGAAGTCTATGTCACCGACGACGGCGCCGAGACCGATCTTGACCTGGGTCATTACGAACGCTTCACCGGCGTCTCTTCCCGTCAGGGCGACAACATCACGACGGGGCGCATCTATTCCACCGTGATCGCCAAGGAGCGCCGGGGCGACTATCTGGGCGCTACGGTTCAGGTCATTCCCCACGTCACCGACGCCATCAAGGAATTCGTGCTTTCCGATACCGGGGACGTCGATTTCATTTTGTGCGAAATCGGCGGCACGGTGGGCGATATCGAAGGCCTGCCTTTTCTGGAAGCCATTCGTCAGTTGGGCAACGAATTGGGGCGCGAGCGCACCATGTTCGTGCATCTGACCCTGCTGCCCTATATCCCCACGGCGGGCGAGCTTAAGACCAAGCCCACCCAGCATTCGGTGAAAGAGCTTTTGAGCGTGGGTATTCAGCCCGACATGCTGCTCTGCCGTGCCGATCGTCCAATTCCTGCGGGCGAGAAGAAGAAGATAGCGCTGTTTTGCAATGTGCGCCCCGAGGCGGTTATTCCAGCGCTTGACGTCGATAACATCTATCAGGTGCCGATCAGCTATCACGAAGAGGGCATGGACCGCGTGGTGCTGCGCCATTTCGGATTGAACGACACCGACGAGCCTGATCTGTCGCGCTGGAGCAACATTACCAACAAGGTGCGCCATCCCGAAGGCGAGGTCACCATCGCCATCGTCGGCAAATACACGGTTCTGCTGGATGCCTATAAATCGCTGGGCGAGGCCTTGGCCCATGGCGGCATCGCCAATAATGTGAAGGTGAAGCTGGATTGGCTGGACGCCTCGATCTTCGAGACGGAGGAGGGCGCCATCCAGCGCCTCGAAGGCGTTCACGGCATTCTGGTGCCGGGCGGTTTTGGCGAACGCGGCACCGAAGGCAAGATTGCGGCAGCCCTTTTCGCCCGCGAGCGCAATATCCCCTATTTTGGCATCTGTTTTGGCATGCAGATGGCTGTGATCGAGGCGGCTAGGCATCTGGCGGGCCATCCCAATGCCAGCTCGACCGAGTTCGGACCCACCGACGAGGCGGTGGTGGGCTTGATGACTGAATGGATGCGGGGCAACCAGTTGGAAATTCGCCGCCAAGGCGGCGATCTGGGCGGCACCATGCGTCTGGGGGCCTTCGAGTGCCGCCTGAAGCCGGGGACCAGGGTACGCGACATCTACGGCGCCGATGTCATCCATGAACGTCATCGCCACCGCTTCGAGGTCAACCTCAACTACAAGGCCGAGCTTGAGAAGGCCGGGCTGGTCTTTTCGGGCATGTCGCCCGATGGATTGCTGCCCGAGATCGTCGAAATTCCCGATCATCCCTGGTTCGTGGGCGTGCAGTTCCATCCCGAACTGAAAAGCCGTCCCTTCGAGCCGCATCCCCTGTTCACCTCCTTCATCGCCGCCGCCGTGGCGCAATCAAGGCTGGTGTGATCGTGTGCCCTCACGTCGCCGTTGGAAACGTGACCTTCGGCAATGATCTGCCGCTGGCCCTGATCGCCGGTCCCTGCCAGATGGAAAGCCCGGAGCATGCGCTGGAATGCGCCGCCGCCCTGGTTGACATGACCGCCAAGCTGGGCCTGGGTCTTGTCTTCAAGGCTTCCTACGACAAGGCCAACCGCACCTCGGTTTCTGGACAGCGCGGCTTGGGGCTGGCCAAGGCGCTGCCGGTCTTTGCCGAGATCAAGCAAAGGTTCGGCTGCCCCGTGCTGACCGACATCCACGAAACCCATCACGTGGCCCCGGTGGCCGAAGTGGTGGATGTGCTGCAAATCCCCGCCTTTCTCTGCCGACAGACCGATCTGTTGCTGGCGGCAGGCGCCTCGGGCGCCGTGGTTAATGTGAAGAAGGGCCAGTTTCTGGCCCCTTGGGACATGGCCAATGTGGCGGCCAAGGTGGCCAGCACCGGCAACGAGCGAATCCTGCTCACCGAGCGCGGCGCCAGCTTCGGCTACAACACGCTGGTGGTCGATTTCAGGGCGCTGCCCATCATGGAACGCACCGGCTATCCGGTGATTTTCGACGCCACCCATGCCGTGCAGGCGCCGGGAGGGCAGGGCAACGCCTCGGGCGGCGACCGGACCATGGTGCCGCCTTTGGCCAGGGCCGCTGTGGCGGTTGGGGTGGCGGGCCTCTTCATCGAATGCCATCCCGATCCCGATCATGCGCCCAGCGATGGGCCCAATATGATCGCGCTTAGGGATATGCCCCATCTGCTGAATAATCTGCTAGCATTCGACAGGCTTGCCAAAAAGGGAGATGCGTCATGACCGCCATCATCGATATTCATGCCCGCGAGATTCTGGATTCGCGCGGCAATCCCACCGTAGAGGTGGACGTGATTCTGGAAAGCGGTGCTTTCGGGCGTGCCGCCGTGCCCTCGGGCGCTTCGACGGGGGCGCATGAGGCGGTGGAATTGCGCGACGGCAACAAGAAGCGCTATGGCGGCAAGGGTGTCTTAAAGGCCGTGGAATCGGTGAACGGCGAAATCTATGACGCGCTGTCGGGCATGGAGGCCGAGGATCAGGTCGCCATCGACCGCACCATGATCGAGCTGGACGGCACCAAGAACAAGAAGCGCCTGGGGGCCAACGCCATTCTGGGCGTCTCTCTGGCGATCGCCAAGGCGGCGGCCGAGGAGGCGGGACTGCCGCTCTACCGTTATGTCGGCGGCGCCTTCGCCCATACCCTTCCGGTGCCGATGATGAACATCATCAATGGCGGCGCCCATGCCGACAATCCCATCGACATTCAGGAATTCATGATCCTGCCCGTAGGCGCTCCCACCTGCGCCGACGCCATCCGCTATGGCGCCGAAGTCTTCCACGCCCTCAAGGGTGAATTGAAGAAGGCCGGGCACAATACCAATGTCGGCGACGAGGGCGGATTCGCGCCCAACCTCAAAAGCACCGAGGAAGCGCTGGATTTCATCATGAAGGCGATCACCACCGCCGGATTCAAGCCGGGCAAGGATGTGATGCTGGGGCTTGATTGCGCTTCCAGCGAATTCTTCAAGAACGGCAAATACGAAATGACCGGCGCCAAGAAAAGCTATGACGCCAAGGGCCTTGTGGCCTTCTACGAAAAGCTGGTCAAGGCCTATCCGATCATCACGATTGAAGATGGCTGCTCGGAAGATGACTGGGCGGGCTGGAAGATCATGACCGACAAGCTGGGCGGTCAGATTCAGTTGGTGGGCGATGACCTGTTTGTGACCAATCCCGAGCGCTTGAGCCAGGGCATCAAGCAGGGCATCTGCAATTCCATTCTGGTCAAGGTCAATCAGATCGGCACCCTTTCCGAAACGCTGGAAGCCGTCGAGATGGCGCACAAGGCGGGCTATTCGGCAGTACTTAGCCATCGTTCCGGCGAGACCGAGGATTCCACCATCGCCGATCTGGCGGTGGCCACCAATTGCGGCCAGATCAAGAC
>JADFZV010000002.1:110147-179970 GCA_015232335.1 Alphaproteobacteria bacterium
TCAGCTCATACGCATCGAAGAGGAGTTGGGGCCGGCGGCAAAATATGCCGGCATCGGCGCCTTCAAACGCTGATTCGTTTCTCAACGCAGCGATTGTCAAAAGGGTGCCTTAGGGCGCCCTTTTTTCATGTCAATTCCCCTGTGATGAAGATCACAGGAATGGTGTGACGATGCGCACTGCGGGTCTTTTCGCTTCCCGTCATTCTCCGCCCATCGAAGCCAACCACTCAAGGATGTCACGACATGATCAAGAAGACCGTTATCGCTGCCGCCATCGCCCTGGCCCCCACGCTGGCTCTGGCCGCTCCCAGCCAGATGAGCGACAAGGCCTCTGCCAAGCAGACCGTTTCGGCTGACAGCGTGCGCGAGATGCTGAACGCTCAGGGCGCTTTGCATGTGTCGCCCGTCAAGCGCGTTCACGCCAATGCCTATGAAGCGAAGATCCTCACCTCGCAGAAGGGCTGGACCAAGGTCTATGTCGATGCCAGCACAGGTAGGCAGATCAACGATCCGCTTTACGCCTTCCGCAAGAACTGAGTATCGCAGACGACGGGCTGGTCTTCGGGGGGGCAGACGGAAATTTCCAAGCTGCCTTCCCCAAACCCCGCAAGTTAGATCGCCATAAAAAAAGCCCCGGCAGTCACCCGCCGGGGCTTTTTATAAGAAGAGAAGCGAATCAGCGCCCTTGGACCGACTGGCGGTAAATGGGGGTAAATTCGTTATCCTCGAAAGTGCCTTGCACATAGCCACTGTGACAGGCTGCGCAATTGGCCTTCGAATCGATGCCCTTGACCTTGAAAATTTCGGGTTTGATGCCGGAATGCTTGCGCACGAAGCGCGGTGCCAGGGTAACAGCCTTGGCGGGTGTGGTGACGCCCTCCATCCATTTCCCCGCCTGGCGGGTGTTGGTGACATCGGCCGAGTTGGTCAGATGGAAATCGAGGATGTGTTTCTTTGTGGCTTCGTTGGTGATCGTCGCATCCTCGCCATAATGGTCCTTAAGGTTGCTCATTATCTCCTGCCAGACGCTTTTCTGAAGCATCTCGGGATAGAAGGCATTGTGGCATGAGCCACATTCCTTGAGCACCACCTGATCGGTGATCGGCGGAAAGCGTTCGGCGTTGGCGGTGGTTGCGGAAAGGGCCAGAAGCCCCGCCGCCAGAAGCATTTTGCGCATCACGTTCCCCTATTGCTGCGACATGAAGGTAATGAAATCGCCCTTTTCCTGGGCGGTGCAGGCGCGGCCCAGAACGCTGTTGCAGTTGCGACCGAACCACTTTTCGACCTTTTCGATGTCGGTGTAGCGATCAGCGGTGCGCGAAACGGCCATGGGGTCGATGGGCTTGCCAGCTCTTGTCTGTCCGCCGGTCTGCGGCGTGTTGCCGTGGCAGCTGGTGCAAGACGGCGTGTCTTCCTTGCCGCCGGTGAACTTGGCCTGGAACAGGGCCTGGCCGCGCTGGGCCGAGAAATCGCCACCCGCCTGCGCCTTGAGATCGGACAGGATCTTGTCGCGGCTGGGGTTGCCGGCCTGAGCGGCGCCGGCTAGCGAAAGGGCGAAGGCAGCGACAAGAGCAATAGCGAACTTCTTTTTCATAAGGGGTCTCCTTGGGGTCTTGGCATCGAAAGAGGCGTCTGCTTGCCTGTTGAAGGGAGAATAGCCAAGACCGTCTGAACCAAAAATGAACAGGGCGGAATAGGCAAAAAAGCAGGGAAATAGCTACCCTCGGGAGGAGAACCTGACGGCTTCCTCGGCGGCGCGGATCAGGGCGCGGGCCTTGTTCAGGCTTTCCTGGTACTCAGAGTCGGGCTGGCTGTCATGGACGATTCCAGCACCTGCCTGCACATGCATGACGCCGTCCTTGACCAGGGCGGTGCGCAGCGCGATGCAGGTGTCCATGGCGCCGTTGGCGGCCAGATAGCCGATGCATCCGGCGTAGAAGCTGCGCCGCACGGGTTCCAATTCGTCGATGATCTCCATGGCGCGCACCTTGGGTGCGCCCGAGACGGTGCCAGCGGGAAAGCCCGCCATCAGCGCGTCCATGGCGTCGTGGCGTGGATCGATCTGGCCTTCGACGTTGGAAACGATGTGCATGACCTGCGAATAATATTCCACCTTCATCTGCTCGGTGACGCGCACCGAACCGATCTTGGCCACGCGCCCCACATCGTTGCGCCCCAGGTCCAAAAGCATCAGATGCTCGGCCAGTTCCTTGGGGTCGGACAGAAGATCGGCGGCCAGCGCCTTGTCCTCTTCAGGCGTAGCGCCACGCTTTCTTGTTCCGGCCAGGGGGCGGATGGTCACCGTGCCGTCTCTCAGGCGGACCAGGATTTCGGGGCTGGAGCCCACGATCGAGAAACCGCCGAAATCGAGGAAGAACAGGAAGGGCGAGGGATTGGTGCGCCGAAGTGCGCGGTAAAGCGCAAAGGGCGGCAGGCTGAAGGGTACCGAAAGCCGCATGCCCAGGACCACCTGGAAAATGTCGCCCGCCAGGATGTAGTCCTTGGCCTTGTTGACCATGGCGTGAAAGGCTTCGCGGCTCATGTTGGCCTGGGGCTCGGGCAGCTTGGCGGTTTCGTCCGCCACCTCGCGCCGGTAGGGAATCTGGCGCGAGAAATCGGCAACCGTGTCGGCCAGACGCTCAGAGGCCAGATCATAGGCCGCCTCGGCTGAAACGCCGTGGCGCGGGCGCACCGGGGTAACCAGGGTCACCATGGCGTCCACATTATCGAAAACGGCGATCACGGTGGGGCGCACGAACAAGCCATCGGGAACGCCCAGCGGATCGGGATTCTTGTCGGGCAGGCGCTCCATCAGGCGCACGGTGTCATAGCCCATATAGCCGACCAGTCCCGCCGACATGGGCGGCAGTTCCGGTGGCAGATCGATGGCGCTTTCGGCTACCAGGGCGCGCAGCGAGGCGATGGCGCCCTGATCCTCTTCGACGAAAGCGGTCCCATCCTTCAGGGCTTCGCGGTTTATTTCGGCCACGTCACCCCGGCAACGCCAGATCAGATCGGGCTTAAGACCGATCAGCGAATAGCGACCGCGCACGGCGCCACCCTCGACGGATTCCAGAAGAAAGCTGTTGGGGCGTTGATCCGCCAGCTTCAGATAGGCCGAGACCGGCGTTTCCAGATCGGCGATCAGGCGCGTCCAGACAACCTGGGGCCGCCCATCGCGATAAGCTCTGGCGAAAGCGTCGAAATTGGGAAGGGGCTTCATGGCCGGTTGAAGTAATTGTTGATGGTCTGGCTGTGCTTGTTGACGCCATAGCGGGCGGCCAGGGCATTGGTGAACTGGTCGAGCAGATCGCCCGCCAGCCCCTGTTCCAGAGCCTGGGCGATTTCCGAATGATTGTCGGCAGTACCTGTGGGGTCGGCGGAAACGATCCGCCCCAGGCGCACGATCATGGCGCCTTCCGGGGTTGGCGACATGGCGGATTCACCCGGTTTCAGCTTGAAGAGAGAGGCTACCAGCCGGGAGGGCAGGCCGGTTTCCGATGTGGGGGCATCGCGCAGGAAAGGCGCCGTGGATTTCATCTTGAAGCCGAATTCCTGAGCCACACTGGCAAGCGAAGCGCCAGCTTTCAGGCGTTCAAGCCCCTTGGCGGCGCGTTCCTCGGCTGTCTTGCGCCGCTGGCTGTCGTTCCAGTCGGCCTTGACGGCGGTCATGACCTCGGACAGGGGTTTGAGGGCGGCGGGCACCACCTTCTCGACCTTGACGCCCAGGATTCCGTCATCCAGCTCGATCACATTGCTGTCGGCCCCTTCCGGGGTCGAGAAGGCCAGTTCCAGAAGCTTGTCCGCTGCGGGCAGATTCTTGAGGGGTTTTCCAGACAGATCGTTGCCCTTGGCATCCATCGGCCCCATGCGCAGAAGCTTGATCTTGTATTTCTGGGCGGCTTCCTCGATGCGCGCCCCACCGGCCACTTCATCGACGATCTGGGCAGAGAGAGAGCTTAAGGCCTTCGACGCATTTGCCAGAGCCAGGTCCTTGGCGATCTGGCTTTTGACCTCGCTCAAGGGTTTGGGCGAGGCGGGTGAAATGGCGGTCACCTTCAGGATATGCCAGCCCAGGGGCGATTTGATGGGGGCACTCACGCCGTCCTTTTCCAGGGCAAAGGCCGGTCCTGCAAGTTCGCCGGGCAGATCGCGCTTCTCGATGCGGCCCAGCAGAATCGCCTGATCGTCCATGTTGGCCAGGGATTTGGCGATCTTGGCAAAATCGCCACCCTCGGACAGTTGTTGTGCCGCCGCCTTGGCCTTGTCCTCGTCGCCCAGCAACATCTGCAGCACGATGCGCTTCTCGGGCGTCGTGTAATCCTCGATGCGTACCCTGTACTCTTCCTCGATCTCGGCATCCGAGGGCTTGGTCTCGGCGGTCAGGGCATCTTGAGTCATATGCATGACTTGAATCGAACGGATCTCGGGTGAGGTGAATTTCTTGGCGTTGGCCTGATGGAACTCGGCCAGTTCCGATTCCTTGGGGGCAGGCGGCAGGGGCATGGCACTGGCCTCGGCAAGCAGAATGTCGGCCACGCGCCGCTCGAAGCGGAAACCGTAGAACAGGTCGGAAAGAACCTTGGGAACATGGACCGTTCCGGTAACGCTTCCCAGAAGCTGGCCCCTGGCGATATCGCTGCGAAGCAGGTTCAGAAAGGCTGATTCGCTCCAGTTGTTGTCGGCCAGCGTGCTCTGAAAGAGCGCTTTGTTGAATTTTCCATCTTCGCCCTGAAAGGCGGGCACGCCCAGGATGGTCTGCTGCAATTCCTTTTCGCCGACCGACAGGCCCAGGCGCTTGGCCTCAAGCTGGTAAAGGGTGCGGGCGACGATCTGGTCCAGCGTTCGGTCCAGAAGCCCCATTTCGCGGGCCTGCTCGCTGGTCAGCTTGCCGCCGAAAAGCGGGCGCAGGCGGCCCACTTCGCGGTCGAACTCCTTGACCAATTCCTCGATCGATATCTTGACCGGCCCAACTTCGACCGCCGTGCTGTCGGTGGTGACGGTGCGAACGACATCGCCGATGCCCCAGGCGCCGAAGCTGATGATCAGCAGGGCGAACAGGATACGGACCACCCAGGATTTGGAGGAGTGATGCAGGGCTTCGAGCATGGCTATCCCTTTAGAAAAAGTGCGGCATCATACTGGCGGGGCAGGGCCAGCCGCAACCCCTCATGCCGGAAGGCCAACCCCTAGCTCGGCCAGAAGGCGCTGATCCTGGTCCGGCTCGGCATTGGGGGTGGTCAGCAACCGCTCGCCATAGAAGATCGAGTTGGCCCCAGCCAGGAAGCAGAGCGCCTGGGCTTCCGGGGAAAGGCGCTGGCGACCGGCAGCCAGACGGATGCGAGACCTGGGCATGACGATTCTGGCCGTGGCGATCATGCGCACGAAGTCAAGGGCGGGCAGGCTTTCCTGATCCTCAAGCGGCGTGCCTTCGATGGCCACAAGGGCGTTGATGGGCACACTTTCCGGGTGTGGAGACATACAGGCGAGGACGCCGAGGGCCGAGGCGCGGTCGGTCAGGCTCTCGCCCAGGCCGATGATGACGCCGGTACACAGATCGATTCCCTCGGCCCTGACGATGGACAGGGTTTCCAGCCGGTCCTCAAGCGTGCGCGTCGTGATAATCTGGCCGTAATATTCCGGGCTGGTGTCGATATTGTGGTTGTAGGATTGCAATCCCGCCGCCTTCAAGGCCTTGGCCTGATGGGGTTTTAACATGCCCAGGGTGACGCAGGGCTCCATGTCGAGGGCTCGAACAGCTCTGACCATCTCCAGAACGGCCTCGAAGTCAGGGCCGTCGGTCACTTCGCGCCAGGCAGCCCCCATGCAAAAGCGCACGGTGCCCAATTCTTTGGCCTGTTTGGCCGCCGCCTCCACCTCGCCAACCCGGCTTAAGGGGGTGCGTGAGACGTCCAGGGCTTCGTGATGGGCCGACTGGCTGCAATAGGAACAGTCCTCGGCGCAACCGCCGGTCTTGATGTTCATCAGCGACGCCAGTTGCACACCCCGGGAATCCGTGTTGGCCCGGCTGACGTCATGAGCCTGCGAGACCAGTTCCAGCAGGGGCAACTTCAAGAGCGCCTCGATCTCGCCGGTGGTCCAATCATAGCGGGGATTTACGTCAATGGGGGGCATACGTCGCGAACTCCGCTCCTTAAGGGCCGCGTAGAATAGGCAGGGTCGCCCAGTGGGGCAACCAAGATCGTTGGCACCATGTGGGCGAATAATACCATTGCGATTTTATACGCTGTGTGAAAAACTACTAAAGAACGCGTAGCCAACAGGCTTGGCTGTTCTGGTTATCGTTAAGGGGGGGGGGGGAAGACATGATCAAGTCATGGATCAGCCGGTTTATCGTTGCCGCAATTACACTTAATGGAATGATTTCAAACGCATTTGCCAGCGATGCAACGCTAACCATCAAGGAGGCCGTCTGGACTTCCGGGGTTTCCGAGATGAAATACACGGACCGGTTGGGTGAGAGGACGCAGCAGCGCGGCATAAGTCTGTGGACGTTGGTCGAGGGAGATCAGGCATCCCTTGATCTGCTTGAGAAACAAGGAAAATTCCCGTTACGCCATAGCTGGAAGCATTATTTGGGCGCCATCCCCGATCTGGAAACGCTGATTCCCAGGGACGCCATCAGCCTTGGGGTCGGGAAGGCGGAACTGATCAATGACTTGAGAATGGAAGCGAAGATGCGCGGGGGCCGCTTCGACTGGCGGACCTGGAGCAGCAAGAAGAATTTGGAGCCGGGCAACTGGATCGTCGAAATTCTCTACAAGGACGGCACACCGGTGGCCTGCGCCACGGGGCCTTGTGTCTATACCATTCTGGTTGAGCGTTAGAGCCAGGGGAGGCCGGAATGCCTGATCATTCATCGACAGATTCCAAGAACGTTGTTACATCGGATCCGCGTGGCATTGGCGAATTGCTTAAGGATGTCGATTGCGCCCTGAATTTCGCCTGCCGCACTGGTTTGGCCACGGCTGAGCTTCTTGAAGCGGCCAAAAAGCTCGATCTTGCGACGAATGAAGCCGAGCGTTTCGCCCTGGCCAGGCCGTTGCTGAATGACTTGGCTGGCAAGATCAAGCCTGCCACCATCGAAGGGGTGCGCCAGCTTTTCGAGCCTGCGAAAGCGTGGCTTTTCCCCAAAATATTCGGGTGGATCAGACGGTTCGAATTCGTTCTCTACGGTCTCGGATTCTTCCTCACACTCCTCTATTTCCAGATCGTTGCCGCTTCGGCCTCATTCGCCGTGGCTGCCTATGAAAAGGCCCAGACGGAATATGTCGCCGTTCTTTCGGAAATCTCGCGGCTGAAGTTGACACAGAGTGGGGACTTCGACATCACCAAGTACGACGATCTCTTTAGAAAAAAGGAGATCGCCATGGGGCGGTTGGATTCCGCCAGTGACACCATTCGGGTTGTCGAGCGCTACGTGCCCTCACAGCTTGCACAGAAACCTAGTGACGCCGCGCAGAAGAGCGCTGCGGCGAATCAGACGGAGATCATCGCCCAGGCTCGGCTGCAACATTATCTGGAGATCATCGGGAAGTATCTTCTGCCCGTTCTCTACGGGCTTATGGGGGCCTGCACCTTCGTCATCCGCCGGATGATGGCTCAACAAGACGATGCGTCCTTCCAACGCTCCACCATGAACAAGTACAGATTCCGTCTGCTGCTGGGGATGGTTCTGGGCGGCATCTTCAGCCTGTTCTTCTCGCCCGAGATCATGAACGGCCTCAATCTCTCCCTGTCGGCCACGGCTTTCCTGCTGGGTTACGGAGTTGAGGTTTTCTTCTCCCGGCTCGACGATTGGGTCGAGAAGCTGCGCGCCTCGGTATCCGAAAAACAGAAGAACGAGGTGAAGTCTGGTAAGGAGGAGGATGGGAAGGGAAGCGGGGCAGACAAGCCGGCGGTGGGAGGATCGTAGCCTCTAACTCGCCTCGGGCAATTCCAGCCTGACGCACAGCCCTCCCAGGTCGGAATGCGTCAGCGTCAGGCGCCCGCCATAAGCTTCAGCCAGATCGAGGGCGATGGACAGGCCGAGCCCGCTTCCGGGTTTGCTTTCATCCAGGCGCTTGCCGCGCTCCAGCACCTCGGGCCAACGCGCCTCGGGAATGCCCGGCCCGTCATCCTCGATCAGAACCAGCAGGCGTTCCTTTTCGCGACCAAGCGTTACCCTGATCGTCGAATCCGCCCAGATGAAGGCGTTTTCGATCAGAGTGCCCAACATCTCTTCCAGGTCCTGGCGCTCGCCGTGAAACCAGATATCCTTGAGCCCCTCCAGGGTGGCTTTCAGGGGACGCCCAGCATGCAGTCGCCCCATAACCTTTATGAGGCGCGAGCTGGTCTCGGCCAGTTCCGTGCGCTGGCCCAGCACCCCTTTGGCGGCGGCGATGCGAGCCCGTTTCAGATGGTGGGTGATGCTGTCATTCATTTCCCGGACCAGAAGTCCCAGCTTCTCGCGCTCGGGCTCGGGCAGGGTCTCGGCCTCGTTCTTAAGGGCGGCAAGGGGGGTCTTTAGGGCATGCGCCAGATTTCCGGCATGGGTCCGAGCCCGCTCTACAATCTTTGTATTATGCTCAAGCAATTCATTTACTTCATCTGTCAATGGGCTGATTTCAGAAGGAAATACGCCATCTAGTCGATGAGACCTTCCCGCCCGGATATCAGCCAGAGCCAAGCGCAGACGCTGGAGCGGGCGCAAGCCCCAACCGACTTGAATCAGAATGGCCGCGATCAGTCCCACGCCCAGCAGAACGAAGGTGACGATCAGATGTCCCTGGAAATCCGCCGAGGCGACATTGATCCGATCCTGCGGTCCTGCCACCAGGAACATGGCCTGATGGACGCTTTCATCCAACTGCAAGGACTTGGCCAGGGCGCGTAAATGCTCGCCTCGGGGGCCGGTCAATTCAAAGGGGGTCGGTGGAATGGGGGTGGGAAGGTTGAGGTCGATATCCCAAAGCGAGCGAGACCGGGCGGCCTCCTCGCCCCTTTCGAAGATGATCCAGTACCAGCCGGAATAGGCCCGGGTAAAACGGGGATCGAGCGGCGGGCGGGCGATGTGAAGCTGGCCCTCGGCATTGAAGTCCGCCAGGGCAACCAGTTCCTCGATATGTCCCGCCAATTCGGCGTCGAAAGATTCCTGGGCATGCGTTCTGAAAAGCTGCGCCAGGATCAGGCCGGTCGCCACCAGGGCGACAGCCAGCCACAGCCCGGCCAGAAGGACAAGGCGTTTGCGGATCGAAAAAGGAGACGAATCAGCCCTATCAGTTTGTTCTAGCGAAGGCTTCACATTTAACTCCGCGTCACTTGAGTGACTCGGAGTTAAACGATCCTGCGCTAGCGTCAGGATCGGCCATCCGGTAGCCTTGCCCGCGATGGGTATGAATGAAACCTTCGCCGATCTTCTTGCGCAGCCGCCCGATGAAGACTTCGATGGTATTGGAATCACGGTCGAAATCCTGGGCGTAGACGTGTTCGGTCAGTTCCGTGCGCGAAACTATGCGGCCCTTGTGATGCAGCAGATAGGCCAATATCCGCACTTCATGGGCGGTCAGGGGCACGTCTTTTCCTGAAATCGTGCAGGTGCCCGAACGGGTGTCGAAGCTCAACTCGCCGCAATCCAGCGAGGAGGAGGCTTGTCCTGCCGAACGGCGGATCAGGGCGCGCAGGCGGGCCAGAAGCTCTTCGAGATGAAAGGGCTTGGCCAGATAATCGTCGGCACCCGCATCGAAACCGGCGACTTTCTCGCTCCAGGCATCTCTTGCGGTCAGGATCAGAACGGGGGTGGCGCGACCCGCCTTGCGCCATTCACGCAAGACGGAAACACCGTCTTTGATCGGCAGGCCCAAATCCAGCACGATGGCGTCATAAGGTTCGGTGTCGCCCAGGAAATGGCCTTCCTCGCCGTCAAAGGCCTGATCGACCGCGTAGCCCGCTTTTTCCAGGGCTTCCTTAAGCTGGGCGCTGAGGCGCTTGTCATCTTCAACGACCAGGACGCGCATGCGTTCAATCCTTGTCCTTGTCTTTGTCTTTTTCACCGGAGTCGTGAGGAGGTTTCATCTTTTCCTTCACCAGCTCAAGCGTTTTCGCGTCGAGATAGAGCTTGCGACGCCAGCCGTTCTTGGTGATCAGCTTGATCTCATAGACGTAGCGGCCGTATTCGTGCTCCATCTTGGCGTCGAGCATGTGGCCTTCATATTCCTTCTCGACCTTGGCGATGGCGTCGGAAAGGGGCCGGATGTCGCCCCGCTTGACCGCTTCGCGGGCCTGTTTCTGCTCGGAGGAATCGGCCAGCACGGCGCCGGACGATGCAGGCGCCAAAAGGGCAGTCAAAACGGCAAAGGCAAGGAATCGATTCATGATCACCTTTTTATCATGGCCTTTCTGAACGCGGGCTGAAAAAACCGCCGGTCTGTCGCAAAGCCGACGATTGTCGGCTTCCCGTCACCCAGCGACAAACTTCATATCAATAATTACAAAGACTTATAAGTGGCACGGCCTTTGAAAGAGAGGGGTCAGGATCATCAACCCGGAGGCTGTCCATGCTGGTTCTGACCGAAAGCGCCATTGGCGCCATTAAAAATCTGATGGATGGGGCAGGCGAGGCCAATGGCGGTCTTCGCATCATGGTGGCTTCGGGCGGCTGTTCGGGCTTTCGCTACAGCATGGGTATTGACGAGGCCCCTCAGGAGGGCGACCGCGTCTACCGTTTCGGCGAGGTGCGCGTTTTCGTTGATGCCACAAGCCTGCCCTTGCTGACAGGGGTCAATGTCGATTTCGTCGAGGATTTAAGCGGCTCGGGCTTTGTTTTCGAGAATCCCAACGCCGCCGGGAAATGCGGCTGCGGCCAGTCCTTCAGTTGCGGATGACGCCGATGGTCAAGATCAACGACACGACCCTAAGAGACGGCGAACAAACGGCGGGTGTCGCCTTTACCGTGCCCGAGAAACTGGCAATCGCCAGGGCGTTGGATGCCGCCGGTGTGCCCGAGCTTGAAATCGGCATTCCCGCCATGGGCGAGGAGGAGTGCCAGGGCATTAGCACCATCTTGAATGCGGGACTTAAGGCTCGCTTGATCGGCTGGTGCCGCTTGAAGGACGAGGATGTCGGCGCCGCCATCGCTGTGGGGCTTTCCAGTGTGCATCTGACGCTTCCGGTTTCCGATGTGCAGCTTTCCCTGAAACTGGGGATTGGCCGGATGGAGTTGCTGGCCGAGATGACGCGGCTGATCAAGACCTGCACGGCTCTTGGGCTAGAGGTCAGCATCGGAGCCGAGGATGCATCCAGGGCCGATTTGGCCTTCGTGACCGAGGTGGCGCTGGCTGCCCGGGACGCCGGGGCCAGACGTTTTCGATTTGCCGATACGCTGGGCCTGCTCGATCCCTTCGCCACCCGGGAGATCTTTCAGACCCTGCGTCAAGCCGTTGGTCCGGCATTCGAGTTGGAAATCCATGCCCATGACGATCTGGGGCTGGCCAATGCCAATTCCCTGGCTGCCATCAAGGGCGGGGCCAGCCATGTCAGCACCACGGTCAACGGCCTGGGCGAGCGGGCGGGCAATGCGCCGCTAGAAGAAGTGGTGATGGCCCTTGGGCATCTCTATGGCATCGAAACGGGTATCGATACGCATCAATTGCCCGCCATTTCGGCCCTGGTGGCCCAGGCCTCGGGGCGCCCGGTTCCGCTAGCCAAAAGCATCGTTGGCGACAATGTCTTCACCCACGAGGCGGGCATTCATGTCCAGGGCCTGCTCAAGAACCGCGCCAGCTATGAGGGAATCGATCCGCATTCGCTTGGGCGCGAACATCGCTTCGTTCTGGGCAAGCATTCTGGTTTGGCTTCGGTGCGCGAGGCCTATTCGGGACTGGGCCTTGTTCTGGGCGATGAGCAGGCGCGGGCGATTTTGGCCCGTATCCGCCACTTTGCCGTGGCTGCCAAGCACGCTCCGGGACGCACCGAACTCGACCGCTTTTTCAAAGAAACGCTGCGCGTTCCGGTCCAGGTGCAAGCCCTTGGCCATATCGGCCCGCAGACCAGCCTGCCGATCTGAAGGAGACTTCCATGTGCGATATGACGATCGAGCTTAAGGACCTTTCCTCGGCCGAGGATTTCTTCCAGGAACTCGATGTGCCGTTCGAGCCATCGCGCCTGAATGTGGCGCGCCTGCATATCCTCAAGGAGTTCCACAACCGGATGAATGCGGCCGAACTGGCGGGCGAGAAGATGAACCGTCCCCTGGCCCGCAGGCTTTTGGCCGACTCCTACGAAAAATTCACCGGCATCGATCCCCGGCAGGCCAAGCTGTTCAAGGTGTTCGAGGGCAGCGGTTGCGGCTCAGGATTGCAGGGCTCGGGGCGCGGTTTCGTGGGGCTTGATCAGATCGCGGTCAGAAAAGCCTAACCCGCAAAACCGATCACCTGCTTGATCTCCAGAACGAGCTGTTCCGATGAAATCGGCTTGGTCAGAATTCTTGCTGCCCCGGCTTGTTTGGCGACATCGAGAACGAAGGCATCCTTTTCGCCCGTCAATAACAGAACGGGTATTTGGTAATAGGGTTTTTCCTTGTCGCGCCGGACACGGTTGACGAACTCCATTCCGTCCATCTTATCCATGTACAGATCGCACAGAATGACATCGGGCAGGCTGTTCTGCGTTTTGTTCAAGAGTTCGATCGCTTGCTCGCCGTTCTCGGCCTCGCTGATTCCGGAAATCCCGCCGCGGCTCAAAAGCTGGCGAATGATTCCACGCATGGATTTCTGATCGTCGATGATGAGAACGTGAAAAGGAAGGCTGTCGCTCGGAGGCACCGTTTTTCCCTGTTTATCTGGTATTTGTCTAAGAATGCTAGCAGCCCTTTCGTCTATAAGAAAGTATTTCCTTGGTACGGTTGGACAAACATGATTTGTTGCGTTGCCGTCCGGGCACCTATTCGCTAATCTTCCAAGGGTCTGATCCTTGCCAAGGGGCTTCATGCGCATCGCCGTTCTCATTCCCTGCTATAACGAGGAAGCCGCCATCTCGCAGACGGTTGCGGATTTCAAGAAGGCGTTGCCGGGTGCCATCGTCTATGTCTATGACAACAACTCCAAGGATCGCACGGTCGAGCTGGCCCGCGCAGCGGGTGCAGTGGTGCGTTCTGAACCCTTGCAAGGCAAGGGGCATGTTGTCAGGCGCATGTTCGCCGATATCGAGGCCGACATTTATGTGATGACGGATGGCGACGCCACCTATCACGCAAATAGCGCGCCTGCCATGATTCAAAAGCTGATCGACGAGCATCTCGACATGGTGGTGGGGACGCGCCTGCATACCGACGAGGCGGGGGCCTTTCGCGCCGGTCATCAGTTGGGCAATCACCTGATCACGGGAACGGTGGCCTGGCTGTTCGGCGACCGCTTCAAGGACATGCTGTCGGGCTTTCGCGTCTTTTCGCGTCGCTTCGCCAAATCCTTTCCGGCCCTGTCCAAAGGTTTCGAAACTGAGACCGAGCTTGCCGTGCATGCGCTGTCGCTCAACATGCCGGTGGCCGAGGTCGAAACCCCCTATTTCGCCCGCCCGCCCGGATCGGTCAGCAAGCTCAATACCTATCGCGATGGTTGGCGCATTTTGAAAATGATCATTGCCTTGACCAAGGAGGAGCGGCCGCTTTTTTTCTTCGGCACGCTCTCGGCCCTGATGGCTGCGGGGGCCGTGCTTTTGATGGTGCCTGTTCTGTTGACCTATCTTGAAACCGGTTTGGTGCCGCGTTTTCCCACCGCTATCCTGGCCGCCAGCATCATGATTCTGGCCTTTCTGTCTCTGGCTTCGGGCTTCATTCTCGACAACGTCACCTGCGGCAGACGCGAGATCAAGCGGATGATCTATCTCTCCCACCCGGCACCGGGCGAGGGGTAGGCAGGCTTGCGGGAAAGACCGATCATACGCTAGAAAGCCGGTTCAAGCCCTGATAGTCTCCCCCCCATGAGTCTGAAGAGCGATCTTCCCCCCAAACAGTCCGGATCGCCGCTCCATTGGAGCGGCGAGGTTTATGACGACATGGGCATCGCCCTTCTGGTGGCGGCGCTGCTTCTGGTGGGGCTTGTTTTCCAAGATTACGGAATCTCGCATGACGAGGCGGTGCAGAACGAATATGGCAAGATGATTCTGGCCTATTACACCTCGTTCTTTCAGGATCGCTCGGCCCTGGAATATCTGGACCTCTTCCATTACGGCGGATTCTTCGATCTGCTGGCTGCCATCTTGAACGCGTTCTCGCCCCTGGGCGTTTTCGAAACCCGCCATTTGCTGGGCGGTGTGCTGGGGGTGGTCGGATTGGCTGGGGCTTGGCGGCTGGGGCGCCTTCTGGGCGGCGAGCGGGCCGGTGTCCTGGCCTTGACCCTGCTGGCCCTGACTCCGCCCTTCTGGGGGCACATGTTCAACAATCCCAAGGACGCGCCCTTCGCTTCCGCCATGCTGTGGACGCTCTATTACCTGTGCCGTTTCGTTTCGGAATCGCCAACCCCCTCGCGCTCGGCCCGCATCGGTTTCGGCATAGCCCTTGGCATTGCCCTGTCCATCCGTGCGGGCGCTCTGCTCATGCTGTTCTATTTGGGGGTTGGTCTGTGCCTGCGTCTGCTGGGGCCTTTCACGCGCTTTAAAAGTTTTAGTCTATTGGGGCGCGAAGCATGGGTCATGCTGCGCTCGATTGCGCTGCCGCTGGTTATTGCCTATGGCGTGATGGCCTTCTTCTGGCCCTGGTCCTATCAGGGACTGCTTAATCCCCTTCTGGCCCTGCTGGGCTTTTCCACGCTGGGCATCGGCATCACCACCTGGATGAACGGGCAGCCCTACAGCGCTGACCATTTGCCCTCGTCTTACATTCCCGCCTATCTGACGGTGACCCTGCCCGAGATCGTTCTGGCGGGTCTGGTCCTGGCTTTCGTGATGTTCCTGGTTTGGCTGAAGGATCAGCGCCACGGCCTGCGCCTTCCCCAAGGCACGATGAATTTCTTTCTGACGGCCCTTGCCGCCTTGTTCCCGCTTCTGCTTTTCGTGCTGATGCGTCCCACCGCCTATAACGGACTGCGCCATTTCCTGTTCGTCGTCCCCCCTTTGGCCATTCTTGCCGCCGTCGCTCTCGACCGGCTTTGGGAAAGCCTATGGCGCCTTCATCATTGGGCGGGCAGGGGATTCTTCGTTTCCCTGATGGCCTGTCTGGTTGCCCTTCTCTGGCAAATGGCGCAACTGCACCCGCACCAATATATCTACTACAACCGTCTGGTGGGCGGGGTGGCCGGTGCCGACGGAAAGTGGGAAATCGATTATTGGAGCAATTCCTTGAGGGAAGCCTCGCTGGCTCTGGCCGATTTCGTCGAGAACGAGCAGCGCGAGCTGGGCGGCGAGCCCAGAACCTGGAAGGTCATGGTTTGCGGACACGCCCTTTCCGCCTATTATTACTTCCCGCCGAATTTGGTTTTTACCAAGAAGCAGGAAGAGGCTGATTTCATGATCATGTACACGGTCATCAATTGCGAGAGCTATTTCGAAGGGCGGACCATCGCCAAGGTCCAGCGCTTCGGCGTACCTCTGGCCGTGGTCAGGGATCGGCGCTATTTGTCCATTCGCGGCGTCGGGCGGTAACCGGTCATGAAACGCATCGCCCTTCTTGCCGTTTGCTTTCTCATCTTTGGGGAACTGGCTTTCCTGTCCTGGTCGTTTCCCAATCGCCCCCGGGATGCCGGTCCGGGCGTCACGGGGCAGATCGCCAGCGTTTCCTTTGCGCCTTTTCGCGATGGTCAAAGTCCGTTAACCCAGGTCTTTCCCTCACGCGACCAGATCGAGCAGGATATGGCGCGCCTTAAAGGGATCGCTCGCGGCGTGCGCACCTATACCAGCCGCGAGGGCATGGAGGCCGTCCCCTTCCTGGCCGCGAAGTACGGGCTTAAGGTTATCCAAAGTGCCTGGATCACCAGCGACACGACTGAGAAGGGCCGGGCCACCAATGAGGCCGAAGTCGAGGCGCTGATTCAACTGGCCAACGATCATCCCGATGAGGTCGAGCGGGTGATCGTCGGCAATGAAGTTCTGTTGCGCCGCGATCTGCCGCCCGAGCGACTGATCGACTTTATCCGTCAGGTAAAGGCCAAGGTCAAACAGCCGGTTTCCTATGCCGATGTCTGGGCCTTCTGGCTGAAACATCCCCAGGTGGCGGCCGAGGTCGATTTCATCACCATCCACATCCTGCCTTATTGGGAAGACGAGCCAGCCAGCGTTCAGGAAGTCGGCCAGCATTTCGAGAAAATACACCGCCTAGTCAGCGAGGCTTTTCCCGGAAAGCCCATCCTGATCGGCGAAGCCGGATGGCCGACACAGGGCAGGTCGCGGGGGCCCGCCGTGCCCGGCGTGGTCAATGCCGCCATCCATCTGCGCACACTGGTCGAAACCTCGATCAAGAACGGCTTCGACTATAATCTGGTCGAGGCCTTCGATCAGGGCTGGAAATATGCGTTGGAGGGAACGGTCGGTGCCAAGTGGGGCCTGATCGACGAAAATCGCGACTTGAAATATCCGCTCATGGGCGAGGTGCCGGAAGATGCCGACTGGTTTTGGAAAGCCGTGGCATCGATCCTTCTGTCAGGCCTGATGGCTTTGTCGGTTCGGCGCGATCTGTTGGGCGGGCACGCCGCTCTGTCGATTGGAACCTTGGCTTGCGCGCAACTCCTTTCCGTCCTGTTGGTGCGCTTTGCCTGTGTTTCCTATGCTGCCGCCTTCACGCTCTGGACAAGCCTTGCCCCCATTCTGGTGGGCCTTGGTCTCGTGGCCCTTGTTATGGGGAGCGTGCGTCTGGCCGCCGCCTGGACGGCAGACCGTCTGGAGCCGCCGCCCGTCTGGCTTAGGCGCCTGATGGCGGTTTTTGCCGTCTATGCCGTCGTGCAGGCTATAGCCATCGCCTCCGATGGGCGCTATCGCGATATTCCCTTGACCATGCTGTCCGTTTTGGCGGCTTCGGCCTTGGGGCTGGCGCTGCTGGCCCGTATGGCGGGGGCCGAGGGTTTGAACGCCCTGGCTGGGCTGACCGCCTTCAAGGGAGGACGCGGGGACCGCGTTCTTGCCCTGGCCCTTCCCCTGGCGGCGCTGGACAGCATCGTTGGCGAAGGCTTTACTCTGCTTGGCGAGGATTTCACGCGCATGCGCCCGGACCTGGGCGATCAGGTGCCCTTCATTCTCAAGGGGATGGTAGCCAATGACGATGTGCTGATTCTTGCCCTTTTGTTGGCTCTTCTGGCACTTCCGCATATCGCGGCTGTGCTTATGAAGCGATCTTCTTTCTTGAAAAAATGAACCAGGCGATTCCCACCAGTTGAAGCGCCAGCATCAGGCCGAAGGCGGCGGCGTAGGCGGGTGGCGCATAATGCCCGTTTTCAACAGGCCATAGGTCGATGACGACGCCTATGCCCCATTGCGCAACGAAGGTGGAGCCAAATACCAGAAGATTGAAGCTGGTGGTGACCCGCCCTGCCAGATGCGAGGGAAAAAGCTGGGTGAGGCTGGCGTAGTTGAGTGCGCCAGAGGTGCCCAGAAAGCCGAAGAGAAGGCACAGGGGCAGGGCGGCTGAGGTCCATTCCAGAACGAAGGCCAGTTGGACCAACAAGAACAGACACATGCCAACCAATGCGACGGTGAGCGGGCTGATCTTGTGGCGCCTCAGCCAGTCGGCCAGCAGGCCCATCGCGACAAATCCCACCGCCACAGCGAAGGCCATGGCAAAGAGATGCCCCGCAACGTCCTCTCTGGAAAGATGTGCCACATCTCGAAGCCAGGGGCCGGCCCAGAGGCCCTGAATCCCCATAAAACTAGCCTGAATCAGGGCCGATCCGGGGGCGATGCACCAGAAAACCGGGCTTTTGAAAATGGTTTTCACCGCTCCGATCTGCTGAGCAAGCGTCTCCTGTTTTGGATTTGTGGAGCCCGGCGGACGTTCCGGCAGCACGAAGAAAATGACGGCCGAGACGAGAAGCGTCGCTCCCGCCAGTAAAAAGAACAGGCTGCGCCAGCCGGTGTAATGCAAGGCCCATTCGACGGGAGCGGTTGCAGCCAAAGCCCCCAAGCCACCGAATCCAAGCAAAAGCCCGTTGACCAGCGGCAGGCGCTCGGAAGCGAACCATTGCGTAAAACCCTTCATCGAGGCCATCAGGCAGGCGGAAACGCCCAGCCCGATCAGGCCGCGTCCCAAGATCAGCAGTTGCGTCGATGAGGCCAGGGCGAAGAGCGAGGCCCCAATGACGGCCAGGAGCAGCAGGCTGGCCTCGACCCTTCTGGGGCCTAGCCGGTCAAGAAGGACGCCAAGCGGCAGTTGGACCAGGCTGAAGGTCAGGAAATAGGTGCTGGTCAGCAAGCCCAGATCGGCAGCGGTCAGATCGAGTTCGCGCACCAGATCGGGGGCGATGACGGCATTGACCGAGCGATAGAGGTAGGACAGGAAATAGCCGCCCGCGAAGGGCAGAAACACCCGAAGGGCCAGTGCTGTCGAAGGGGTGGATAGGGCGACCATGGGCACCCATTATGAACGCCCATGGCCCATTACGACAAGTAAGGCGGTTAGTTCTTCTGATGCATCTTTCGGCAGGATTCGGGGGCCTGATCGGCGAAATCGCCGACATGAGCCTCGATCACCTTGTCGAGATCGTCTGTCATCGGCAGGCCGTAGACATATTGGCGGATCGAACGGTAGAAAAAGCGCGAATGCATGGTCCAGAAGGCTTCGATTTCCCCTGGCAGCAAGGGTGTTTCCGCTGGGCTGGGCAATCCGGCCTGATGGCGGATTTCCGCGCAGATGGGCATGACCGCCCGGTGCAGGAACTCGTTCATTCCCCGCGTGTTGAGGTCGAGCCCCTTGAGGCCGGCAAACAGGAAAATGCGAACACCTTCATAGGTGTAATAAGCGTCGTAGAACTGTTGATAGAAGATTGTCATGCGCTCTTTGAGCGTGCGCGTCCGATCGGTAAGCAAGGAGCCCCAGGCCGGGTTCCAGCGATTAAGATAGACCTCGTGATAGACCCGGTCGATCAGGCTGCTTTTATCCGGGAAGTAGCGATAGAGCAGGGGCTGAGTAACCCCCAGACGTTCGGCAAGGGCGCGAGTCTGGCCCTCGAAACCGACCTCGGCGAAAAAGCGAATGGCTTCTTCGACAATCAACTTCTCACGTTCCTGGCGCGGCAGGCGTTTGCGCATAGCCGTCTCGCCCCCCCCAGTCGTCCTCGCCGGAGGGCGGACGGGGGAGATCGTCAGTGTTTTGGCAAGCATAGATTTAATCCCTTGAGCAACTGGTTTTATATTTTCATAAATGCTAGGTGGAGGCATCGCTGTCGTCAAGAAAAATTAATCATATTAATTTGCCCGCTGGAAATTTCCTTTATAAATTCCAATATAAACAGCATGTCATGCCATTGTGTCATGACAAACATTCACACACATAAACGCTTGATTATTAACCCCGGTCTGTGCAGGGCGTGACCTTTGGCAAGAAGTCACCTATCCTGTCTTGATGATTCTTCTTTTCTCGGATTTCGGATATGAGGGTCCCTATGTCGGGCAGATGAAGCTGGCGCTGGCCGGTCTTGATCATTCCGGCCCGGTCATCGACCTGATGCACGACGCACCGGTCTTTGATGCCAAGGCCTCGGCCTATCTTCTGGCCTCTTTGCTTTCTGAAATTCCTGAAAATACCGTGCTGCTTGGGGTGGTCGACCCCGGAGTCGGAAGTCAGCGCCGTCCCCTGGCCCTTCAGGCGGATGGGCGTTGGTATGTCGGGCCTGACAACGGATTGTTCGAGTTGGTCATGCGCCGAGCAAGGGACTTGGCGGTTTATGAGATCATCTGGCGTCCTGAACGTTTGTCCTCAAGCTTTCATGGCCGGGATCTTTTTGCCCCGCTTGCGGCACAACTTTCCCGGGGTGATCTTTCTGGCTTGCGCCCGTTGGACAGAAATTCGGTAAGCCACCCCGACTGGCCCGACGACTGGGAAGCGGTGATCTATCTGGATCGTTTCGGCAATGCCGTGACGGGCATTCGGGCCGCCTGCCTGGACCAGGGAATCGGGCTTGAAATCGAAGGGCGCCGGTTGCCCCGTTTCTCGACCTTTTCCGAGGCGGAGCATCATCAGATTTTCTGTTATGAGAACTCAACGGGATTGATGGAAATTGCAATGAATCAAGGGAATGCGACACAATTCCTCAAAATACGCCTGGGGATGCCGGTTGTGAAAATTCCCTCGGATTCGCCTTGAAATTTCCTGCGCATGCGTTGATAAGTTCTGTTATCATCCCCACGGTTTCGTTGTGGACCAATACATCTAGGGCCGCCGGATGGGGTAGTGGCGGCCTGGAGCGAACGGGCGCATGGGGTATAAGCTCAAGTTTTGGGGGGTTCGGGGCAGCATCGCTTGTCCGTCACCCAATCATGTCGTGTACGGCGGTAATACGAGCTGTATCGAGTTTGTTTTGGCGGGCCGCGTCATCGTGATCGACGCCGGCACCGGCATTCGCAATTTGGGGCACGACTTCCTGCGCCGCAAGGTTGATAAGGCCGTGCTGCTGTTGACCCATACGCATTGGGATCATATCAACGGCTTTCCGTTCTTCGCGCCAAATTTCAGCCCGGCCTTCGATCTGCACATCATGGCCGGTCATTTAATGAGCGGCGAGAACGATACGGGCGGTATCCGCAGCATTCAGCAGGTGCTGGCCAGTCAAATGGCCAATCCGATGTTTCCGGTTCCCCTGGCCGCCTTGAAGGCCAATATCACCTATGAGGATTTCATCGCTGGCAACAGCTTCTCGCCCTTCGAGGGGGTGAATATCCGGACCGTGAAGCTTAACCACCCCAACGGTGCCACGGGCTATCGGATCGAGCATCAGGGTAAGTCGGTCTGCGTGATCACTGACACCGAGCATGTGCCAGGCAAACCCGACGAGAATATCCTGGGGCTGATCGAGGGGGCCGATCTGGTCATCTATGACAGCACCTATACCGATGACGAGTTCCCCCCCAAGGTGGGCTGGGGGCATTCGACCTGGCAGGAAGGCATCCGCCTGTGCCGTCGGGCCAATGTGAAGCGTCTTGCCATCTTCCACCACGATCCCGACCATGACGATCAGTTCATGGAAACGCTGGAAGACGTCTCGCGCCGGGTCTGGGATGGAACGCTGGTCGCCCGCGACAATATGGAATTGACGCTGGCTTAAGGCCGGGCGCCTGTCCTTTGTTTACGGGCAACTGTGACGCAGTCAAAGATGACAACGGGGGCGTCGTCTCAATGGCTATTTAGGCGCCATCGTGGTGTTGTTCAGCCGGGGCATGATGTGAACCGTCACGCGCCGGTTGATCGCCTGATTGGCGGGCAGGGGATTGCCGTTCATGTCGCGGTTGGGAACTTTGGGCGAGACATCGGCGAATCCGGTGGCGCGCAGACGGGCTTGCGCCACGCCGCCGCCGATGAAATAGCGGACCACCGTGGTGGCGCGCATGGCCGAAAGCTCCCAGTTCGAGGGGAATTGCGCCGTCGCGATGGGAATGTCGTCGGTATGGCCTTCGACTTCCATTTGAAAGCCCTGATAGCGCTCGGCGTTCAAAAGGGCTGCAACGCGCTTCAGGACCGCCTCTGCCTCGGGCTTGATGTCGGCGGTTCCAGGTTGATAGAAGGCCTGGGCGGCGAATTCGAGCACGATGCCTCTCTCGTCGGTCGCTACTCCCATGATCTCCTCGGCGCCCAGCGACTGGGCGGTCTCCTTCAAATCATCCTTCAGAAGCTGAATGGGTTGCAGAACATCCTTTTTGGCGATGTCCTTGGCTAGTGTCTGTTGAAGCTGTTCCAGCTTTACCGGATCGACCTTTGAAATCGAGAACATCATGACGAAGAAGGCCATCAGCAAGGTGATGGCGTCGGCATAGGTTGTCAGCCAGTCTTCGCATTCCTCGCCGCTCCCTTGGGTTGGGGAGCCGAACTTGTCTGCCATGACGCAGCTCCTCTTGCTTTAGCCCTTCTTCAGGTGCTTTTCGATGCTGAAATGAATGGCTGGATCAAGGAAGCTGTTCATGCGGTCCTGGATGTAGCGCGGGCTTTTTCGTTCGGCCAGCAAGGCCAGCCCTTCGGCAACCAGATAATTCCTGAAACGCACGATTTCCTCGCGTTGCTGTATCTTGCTGGCGGCGGGCAAAAGAATGATGCGGGCGAACAGAACGCCGTAGAGGGTGGTGATCAGGGCCACGGCCAAGCCAGCACCCAGGCCCGAAGGGTTGGTTGCCATCTGATCCAGCATGATGACCAGACCGACCAGGGTCCCGATCATGCCGAATGCGGGGGCATTCGCCCCCATGTTTTTCAAGATGGAAACCGGGATAGTGGCACGTTGAAAGGTCGATTCGATGGTGTTGGCCAGCGTGTCGCGCACTTCCTGCCCGGTATAGCCGCTGATGACCAGATCAACGCCGAAGGACAGAAACTTATCCTGGGATCGCAATTTAGCGGCATCGGCTTCCAGGGCGGGCAGGCCGCTTTTCTGAACGATATAACCCCAGCGAATGATGCGGCCCACTTCGCCCGTCATCGCCGTGCGACCGATCTTGGCGGCGACGATGACGGTTTTCAGGACCTTAAGGGCTTGAAAGACATAACGCGCCTCATAGGAAATGAAGGTAGCCGCAAAGGTACCTCCGACCACCATGATGAAGCTCGCAGCATCGACAAAGGCCATGTAGTTGTCGGTCGACATGACAATCGACCAGACGAACAGGGCCAAGCTGAATAACAGGCCAAAGATTGTCGGTAGTGACATGGTCGGGCAGGCTGCTCCGTCTGACGCCAGCGATAGCTTCTATTGTGGTAGAAGCCTCTATAGGACGCAATATCGATTAAATCAGCTAATTATTTCCTAATTCGAGGCGGGGCGGGCGGTCAGCGCTCGCGGAAAGCCTCGTGCTTGAGCTTGATCACGGGTTTCAGGAGATATTCCATCACCGTCTTGGTGCCGGTGTGGATTTCCACAGAAGCCTGCATGCCGGGCGTGATGGGCAGAATCCCCTCCGAGTCGCCGAGATAGGATTTGTCGGTTTCCGCCACCACGCGAAAGAAAGCCTGGCCGTTGGTCTGGTCGATGGTCGAATCGGCCGCCACCAGCGAAACCTTGCCGTAAAGTCCGCCATAGCGGGCAAAATCATAGGTGCTGACCTTGACCAGGGCCTTCTGACCCGCCTCGACATAGCCCCTGTCGATGGGATTGAGCTTGGCCTCGATGATCATGCGGTCCTTAAGCGGCACGATTTCCAAGACGGTGTCGCCCGGCTTGATGACGCCGCCAATGGTGTTGTAGCGCAGATTCTTGACGATGCCGTCAATCGGGCTGTTGACCTGACTGCGCAGCGACTGTTCGGTGGCCTGGGAAAGAAGCTCGCGCGTGCGGGCCACGTTCAACTCGGCCTGGGAAAGCTGTTCGCGGGCCTCGCGCCGGTATTTCTGCTCCTCCTCGATCTGACGGTTCAAGGCTTCGGAGAGGGCTGCCTTGGCCCTGGGCACCGCCGATTCAAGCTGGGAAATCTCGCCTTGCAGGGTTTCGACATCGCGCTGCACTTGAAGATGCTCCATGCGCGGCGTCAACCCGTCCTTCAGCAAGTCTTTCGACATGGCCATCTTTTCGTGGGCGATACGCAAATTGGCCTGGGATGTGCGCCGTCGCGATTCCATTTCCTGCACATCCAACTCGCGCTGTTTGACCTGCTCGATGATCTTGGCGACCGTGCTTTGATGCTCGCGGGTGCGCGAATCATAGGTGTTCTGCTCGGCCAGGCGCAGATCGGGCTGTCTGGCTGCCTCGGCCTCGGGAAAGACGAGCGGGGCGCCGTTGGCTTCGGCTTCCAGGCGGGCGCGCTGCAGGTAAGCGCCGTCCAGGCGCACCTGCAGTTCTTCCTTGTTGATGGCGCTGGCGGGCAGATCAACCTGGAACAAAGGTGCTCCTTCATGGACGATCTGGCCTTCCTGGATCGACATCTCGCGCAGGACGCCGCCTTCCAGATGCTGAATCAGCTTCACCTTGCCAAAGGGCACGACTTCGCCCTGGGCCACGGCAACCTCGTCAAGATGGGCAAAGGTGGCCCAGATGATGAAGGCACCCAACAGGCCCATCACGGTCCAGGCCACGGGCCGCCAGGTGGGCAGGGGATGGCTGGCAACCAGCGCATCGAGCCGTTTTAAGATCATGACGCACCTTTGGGCGGGGCGAGAGGTGCTGGCGCGGATGCCGGAGGAGGAGACGCCGCTGCGGTGGCAGGGCGCGCGAACAGGCGGGGCAGGATTTCGCTGGAGGGGCCGGAAGCCAGAATCCGCCCGCGGTCAAGGGCGACCACGCGATTGGAAACCGACAGCAGAACCGGGGAATGCGTGACCATGATGATCGTATGGTCCTTGGACAGTTCGACCAGCGTTCGGGCCAGATCCTCCTCAGCCTTGCGGTCAAGATTGCTCGAAGGTTCGTCCAGCATCAGCACGGGCGGATCGCCGACCAGGGCGCGGGCCAGCACAAGCCGCTGGCGCTGACCGCCGGACAGGATGCTGCCCCCTTCACCCACCGGCGTGCCATAGCCGTCGGACAGGTCGATGATGAAGGGATGAACGCCGGCCTGGCGCGAGGCCTTCAGAATCTGCTCATCGGAGGCATCGGTCGTGCCCTGGGCGATGTTCTCGCGAATGGAGCCCGAGAACAGAACGCATTCCTGGGGCACATAGCCCATCCAGGTCGAAAGCTCGCGCCTTGTGAATTGGGCGATGTCGGCTTGATCCAAGAGAACGCGCCCGCTTTCCGCGGGATAAAGCCCCATCAGAACCTTCAGCAGCGTCGTTTTTCCCGAGCCGTTGGGGCCCACGATGGCGGTGATGCCTCCGGGAGCGATCTTCATATTGACGGAATCAAGGGTCGGCGCCGCATCCTTCTGGTAGCGGAAGGTGACCGATTCAACACCCAGTTCGCCCTTGGGGCGTCCCAGGTCGATTCGGCTTTCCTTCAATTCCTCCTGGGCCGCGAAGATTTCGCCCAGGCGCTCGACCGACTGGCGAAAGCCTAGATAGGTCTTCCAACTGCCCACCAGTTGGTTCAGGGGGCCAAGCAGGCGCCCCATCAGCATGTTGGAAGCGATCAGCGCGCCCATGGTCATTTCATGGGCCACGATGAACAAGGCGCCCACCGTGGTCAGGGTGACGTTGGTCATCATGGTCAGTGAAGCCGACAGATTGACATGCGTGTCGTTCTTGGAGCCGCGTTGAATGGCCTCCTCGATGGAGGCGGCCGAGCGTTCCTCCCAGATGGGGCGGATGCGGTCGTCAAGTGCCAGGGCCTTGATGGTGGCGCGCCCAGCGATCAATTCGGCAATCAGCGTGTCGCGGTTGGACAGCGTGCGCTTTTCGCGCTTGACCGCCTTTTGCTGGGCCTTGGCTGAATACCAGGCCAGGGCGGCAAACAGCGGCATGACCACGACCAGAACGAAGCCCAGGGGGGCCGCCAGAATGAAGATGAGGCCGAAAAACAAGACAGCGAAAGGCAGATCGGCCACCAGAACGGCCGAGGCGCCCGAGAGGGTGTTGCGCACCACCTCGACATCGCGAAACAGCAACTGCCAGAAGGCAGAAGGCCTTGATTCCAAGCTTCTGAGGGGCAGGGCCATCAGTTTTTCGAACAATCGCTTGCCGACGATCACATCGACGCGCAGTGCTACGGTTTGAAGAATGCGGGCGCGCACCTGACGCAGCACATAATCGAACACCGCCACCAGAACCATGCCAATGACCAGGCCTTGCAATGTGGTCAGGCCGCCCGAAAAGACAACGCGGTCATAGACCTGAAGCGTGAAAATCGGGGCGCACAGGGCCAGAATGTTGATGAACAGGGAGACCGCAATCACTTCCATGAAGATGGGCTTCAAGGGCTTGACCACATCATTCACCCATTCATGGCGAAGGATGGAGCGCGGCTGATCTTGATCTTGCTCGGAGGAAGGGTCGGGGGCGAGGTGCGGCATGTTCCAGGTTCTAGTGTGGACTTGATCTATGTGACCATAGCATTCCGTGACGGCTTGTTCCAGGTGCCAGCAAGAGTTAGGTTATAAGGATAGAAGGGGGCTGATATGGCTGACGACACCAAAACTAAGATTATTACAAAGAAACCCCGCAAATGGGGACTGAAGGCCCTTTCCGGCAGTGGCCGTCCGGTCGCCTTTGTCATGTTGCTGGGGCTTTTATGGGCGATGCACAGCGATCCCGCGCCATTCGAATTCGTCCGCCTTAAAACCTTCGATTTTTTCCAAGCCCAGAAGCCCAGGGAACTGTCTGAACAGAAGTTGGTCGGCATCATCGATCTGGATGACGAAAGTCTGGCCGCCATCGGCCAATGGCCCTGGCCCCGCACCACGGTGGCCCGCCTGATCGACAAGCTGTTCGCCATGGGGGCCGTCGTGGTGGGTTTCGACATTGTCTTTGCCGAACCCGACCGCATGTCGCCCAAGAAGGTGGCAGAAAGCATGTCGGGTTTGGACCCCGCAACCAAATCACGCCTGATGAGCATGAAAAGCAATGATCAGGTGCTGGCGGAATCGATCTCGCGCGCCGGGCGCGTGGTCATGGGACAATCGGTGATCGATTCGCAGGAATATGGCGAAAAGGGCGAACGCCCGGTTACGTCGGTGGCGCAAATCGGCGATCCCATCCCCTTCCTTTTCAGTTATCCCGGCATGGTGCGCAACCTTGTGATGTTCGACCAGGTGGCCGCCGGGCGCGGCGTCTTCAACGTTCTGTCCGAGATGGATGGCGTCACCAGGCGTGTTCCCGCCGTCGAGAATGTGAATGGCGAGCTGCATCCCGCCCTCTCTATCGAGATGCTGCGCGTCGCCACCGGTGAAACCTCGCTGCTGATCAGGGTCAAGCCAGACAAATCGGGGATTCAGGACTTGGTTTTGCAAAAGCAGCGCGCCGTCATACCCACCGACGGGCTGGGGCGAATCTGGGTCAATTTCTCGAAATGGGACAAGGACAAGTACATTCCGGCCAAGCAGGTGCTGGACGGCACTGTCGATCCCGCCCGCATTAGAGGCAAGCTTTTGCTGGTGGGCACATCCGCCGTGGGACTGCTTGATATCAAGACGACCCCGGTCGAGGCGCGCCTGCCTGGCGTCGAGGTCCATGCCAATATTCTGGAGAATATTTTCGCCAACCAGTTTCTGGTCCGCCCGCCCGACGCCTTGGGGCAGGAAATCATCTTCACGACGGGCATGGGATTGCTGCTGATTCTGTTCCTGCCCATCATCGGCGCCCGCTGGACCATGGCTTTCTTCATCCTCAGCGCCTCCAGCGTCGCCGGTTTTTCCTGGTATAAATTCACCACCATCAACCAGCTTTACGACCCGTCGATTCCCATTCTGATTCTGCTGGTGATCTATATCGAGCTGACCTATGCCAACTTCGCCAGCGAAGAGAAAAAGCGCCGACAGGTGCGCGACGCCTTCTCGCGCTATCTCTCTCCGGCCCAGGTCGAGAAGCTGGCCGCCGATCCCGGCAAGTTGACCTTGGGCGGCGAGATCAAGGACATGACACTTCTGTTCTGCGACGTTCGCGGCTTCACCACCATCTCCGAGCAGTTCGACGCGCAGGGGCTTACCCGCCTGATCAACCGCTTCCTCACCCCCATGACTGACGTCATCCTGGCCCATCAGGGCACCATCGACAAATATATGGGCGACTGCATCATGGCGTTCTGGAACGCGCCCGAGGACGATGCCCAGCATGCCTCCCATGCCTGCGAATCGGCCCTGATCATGAAAGAGCGCCTGGTCGTCCTCAACGACGATCTGGAAGCCGAGTCCAAGGTCGAGAACCGCAAGCATATCCCCATCAATATCGGCATCGGCCTCAATTCCGGAAATGTCTGCGTCGGCAACATGGGCTCCGATCAGCGGTTCGACTATTCAGTTCTGGGCGACAATGTGAATCTGGCTTCTCGCCTTGAAGGGCAGTCGAAGACCTATGGCGTCACTTGCGTGATTGGCGAGAACACTTATGCCGAAGCGCCGGACTATGCCTGCCTGGAGCTTGACCTGATCAAGGTGAAGGGCAAGACCGAGGCCGTGCGCATTTTCACGCTGCTGGGGCGTCCCCAGATGCGCCATGATCCGCGCTTCACGACACTTGAAGTCGAGCATAAGGCGATGCTGGCGGCTTATCGGGCGCAGAAATGGGATGAGGCGCTTGCTCATATTGCCACATGCCGCGAATTGGGCGCCTGGCTGCGTCTTGAGCATCTTTATGATTTGTACGATGAGCGCATCGCCGACTACAGGGAAAATTCCCCAGGCGCCGATTGGGATGGCGTCTATGTGGCGAAATCGAAGTAGGGGAGCGTTTTCGACGTTTGATGTGGGATTGAGCCAGTTGGCGACATGAATTTTACCTCATCCCGAGGAGGGCCGAAGCCCCGTCTCGAAGGATGAATATCTATCAATGCTCGTTTTTTTCCTTTCGCCCACCCTTCGAGACAGCCGCTTCGCGGCTTCCTCAGGGTGAGGAATCATGTTTGCCTTTTTCCATTTGTCGCGTCGAAGTGCCGTAAGGGAGCGTTTTCGAAGTCAGCCCGATCCGAATCTGGCGAGCGAACTGCTTACTTGGCAGCTACCTTGTGCACCGAGTCGAGATCAAGGCGGCCCATGGCCGTCAGAAGATCATAGATCGCCGTGCGGGCATCAAATGAGGCATTCACGTAATTGATGCGGGCATTGTAGATCTCGTTCTCGGCGTCGAGAACATTGATCACGGTTTCCTTGCCCGCCTCGCGCAGCTTCTTGCGGCTTTCCCAAACCTCGGTGGCGATGTTGACCGCGTTTTCCAGCAACTCGACGCGTTCGCGCGCCGTCAGCAGGGCCTGCCAGGCGATCTTGGTCTGCTCGACCACCTTGCGCTTGGTATAGTCGAGATTGTCCTTGGCGCCGGAATAATCGAAGGCGGCCTGGGCCACGGCGGCCTGGGTCGAGAAGCCCGAGAACAGGTCCCAATTGGCCTTCAACAGCAGCGTCCAGTCACGGCGAATACCCTTGACCGTGTTCTTGTTGTCCTCGTAGTTGGCCTTGCCCTCCAGGGAAAGTGTCGGGTAATAGCCAGCACGGGCGGCGCGGCGCTTTTCCCTGGCCGACTGAACCTGCGTGTCGCTGGTCTCGATCGCCGGATTTTCCTTAAGCGCAATGGCAATGGTCTCTTCCAGCGTGGCGGGAATGAAACCCGTATCTGGCTGGGGATCGTTCATCGAGCCCACTTCCGGGGCACGATTGAAAACCTGGGTATAGCGCGAGCGGGCATCAACGAAGGCGCCCTCGAAGGAAACGCGTCGCTCCTTGGCCAGTTGCAGACGCGACTTGGCCTGCAGAACGTCGACGGCAATGCCCGAGCCGCGCTTGACGCGCTCGTCTTCCAGGTTCAATTGGGTCTGAATATTGCCTTCGTTGTTCTTGGCAAGCTCGATCAATCCATTCTGGCGCAGCACATTGAGGTAGGATTTGGCGCCTTCCAGCATGACGGTCTGGCGCACCTGTTCGACATTGATGTTGGAGGCATGGCTGGTCAGCCGGGCCGATTCGACAGAAGACTGTGTGGCAAAGCCGTCGAAAAGCTTCTGCGTAACCGTGATGCCGGCCGTATCGCGGCCTGTATAATAGGCCTCATTGTTGTCGCTGCGCCGCGAGGGCGTATCGACATATTCTGGGCCGACATCGCCATTGACCGTGACTTTGGGATAGTAGCCTGAAAAAGCTCCGCGCACGCCTTCCTTGGCGGCGGCTGAGGTTTTGCGGGCCGACTGAAGCTGGGGATGATTGTCGACGAGGTCACGCAGTTCCTCTTCCAAAACGGCAGCAAAGCCGTTGGACATTCCTGTCGCTGAAAGGGCAACAAAAGCCACCCCTGCAAGAAGAACGCGCCTGATCTTCATTTAGTCCCCGGTAACAACCCAACACACAAGATGAAGGGGAGTATCCCTTACGAAATTCGATACGTCAAATACCTTATGCACTCTGATTGATCAAGGGGTTAATTAAGTAAATATTTAGAAATGCTCAATTCAAGAAAACCGTTCGAGTCGCTAGCGTCGCTAGCCATGCTGCTTATTTTCTACCAGCCATTTAGACCAGTTGCACGAACGATCCTTACCGTGTCATGAGGTTTCTGTGGAAAAAATCCAACTCGTCTTGGGCTGTCTTAATTAAGGGCGACATCAGTTGAACGTTTCGGAAACATTACAAATGATGCTGCCGGGGGCCATCTTCGGTTCGGCCTTGGGGTCGCTGGTCTTGCTGGCGGCCATGCTTTTCCTAAGCTATCAGCCGGGGGAGGCTCGGGGCCTTCGATTCTGGGCATTCGCCATCGCCTTGAATGTGGCACGGATGCTGTCCTCTTTTCTGGCACCGGCCCTGGGGAAAGCTCCCACCCTGCTGCTGGCGGAAAGTTTCCATGCCGGAGTCGTGCTCCTCCTCCTGACAGGAACCTGGCAATTCCTGGGGCGCAAGGTGCGCCCGCTGGTTTTGTTGTTCCTTGCATCTTTCTATTTCATCTGGATTTTCGGCGCTGTCGTCGCCGAGTTGAGTTTCCTGGCAACGACTCTTCCCCTCTATCTGCTTTCCAGTCTGGTCCATTTCTATATGGGCTGGTCTTTCATCACCTATGCCCGGACGAACAAGCTGTGGGGCGGGCAGGTCGTCGGCGTGTTGATCGCTCTTTGGGGCTTCCACAAGTTGAACTATCCGTGGCTGAGGCCCATCGAGGCCTTCGCTCCCTTTGGCTTCATCGCCGCCGAGATTCTTGCCCTGTCCATTTCGGTTGGTCTTTTGATGATCGCACAACGTCGGCAAGGCGAAATCGCGTCGGCAGCCCGCCAATCGGCCATGATCAGCGAACAGCGTCTGCAATTGAGCGAGCGGCATCTCGCGACCGTTTTGCACAATCTGACGGACGGCATCGTTACCCTTGACGTGGTTGGAAGGGTCATTGCGGCCAATCCGGCGGCGTTGGCCATGTTCGGCGCACAACTCGAGCAGGTCCTGGGCAATCCCTTTGATCTTCTGGTGCCAGGGGGAGATGCGATGGCCCAGGGGCTTGTCTTCGTCGGGCGCGAAAGAGAAGGAGATGCGTCGGCGCAGAAGGGATTCGAATGTCTCGGGCTGCGCCCGGATGGCAGTCATCTGCCCTTGGAAATGATGGCCGCTGAAATCCCTGTCGAGGGGGAACCCCTGCGCGTCGTGCGCCTACGCGATACAAGCGGCACGAAAACGGCCGTGCGCTTGGAAGACATGATGGTCAATCTCACCCAGTCTTTTGCCGAGGGCAAGGGGCTGAATGCCATGATGGCGCATCTGGTCGAGAGCATCGCTTCCATCTTTTGGGTGCCGTTGATCTGGATCGGCTTTTGCGAGCAGGATGGCCGGATCAGCGTTAAGGCCTATACGGGTATTTCGTCTGCTGACGATCTGCCCGGCACCATCCGGCATGACTGCGCCTCAGAGTCCAATTGCCTGATCAGTCAAGCCGTGCGCAATTGCCACCCCATTTCTGCGAATAGGATCAACGATCCCGAGGGAGCCTGCCTGGAACCTTTCTGGAAGATGGGTTATGCCGCGATGGCGTCCATTCCGCTGTCCGCACATTCGAAGGTGGTCGCAGTCCTCTTGGCCTATACGAAATCAGACAGTTTTCCCCCGCAATTCCTGAACAGTATGGAAAGGCTTTCCGGCCGCCTGGGCCTTTTGGTGCAGGCAGGTCTCGATCAGGATCGGTTGAAGCTGATGGCGGCTGCCATGGAGGCTTCCTCCTCGGCCTTCGTGATTGCCGATTCGAGCGGATGCATCGAGTGGGGCAACGAGGCTTATTGCCGGTCAACGGGCTATTCTCTTCAAGAAATGACGGGGCGCCATCTGACGCTTTTGGATGTCAAGGAGCGCGGCGGCAACGAGTATGACGCCTTGAATAAGGCCCTTGAATCGGGCGAGACATGGCGCGGTGAAATGGTCGAGAGGCGCAAGGACGGCAGCCTTTATACGGTCGAGCAGACTGTGACCCCCATGCTGGATCATATGGGGCGTGTGGCCCATTACGTCGTGGTCCAGGAAGATTTGAGCGAGAAGCGCCGGGCCGAGGAACGTATCCGCTATCTGTCACATTACGATACGTTGACAGCACTTCCGAACCGCCACCTGTTCTTTGAACGCCTGAATCAGGCCGTTGGCAGGGCATTAGAGGCGAAGCTGGAAGTGGCACTGCTCTTCGTCGATCTCGACCAGTTCAGCCGCGTCAACGATACGCTGGGGCATGCCGCAGGCGACAAGCTGCTGATCGGCGTGGTCGAACGGCTGCGCATCAATGCCAGATCCGCCGATACGCTGGCCCGCATCGGCGGCGATGAATTCGGCATCGTTCTGGTCGATGCCAAGGCGTCGGAAATTGCGGCGGTTTTGGCCGAAAAAATCAATGCCGTCATCGCCTCGCCCTTCGAGGTGGATGGTCACGAGGCGCGATTGGGTGCTAATGTCGGCATTGCCGTTCTTCCCGCCGATGGGCTGACGGCGGACGATCTGGTGCGCAATGCCGATCTGGCCCTTTACCGCTGTATCCGCGAGCATCCGGGCTCTTATCGATTCTTTTCGCAAGACATGAACGACGAAGCGCGCTCGCGCCTGGGAATCGAGCGCGATCTGCGCCGGGCCATCGAGCAGAAAGAGTTCCTGCTGCATTATCAGCCGCAGCTTGACACCAAGACAGGTCGTATTGTTGGCATGGAAGCTTTGGTGCGCTGGCAAAATCCAGAGCGCGGCCTGGTTCCGCCCGCCAGTTTCATCCCGGTGGCTGAGGATACGGGGCTGATCGTTCCCCTTGGCGAATGGGTCTTGATCGAGGCTTGCAAGCAGGCCCGTATCTGGAAGGATCAGGGGCTGGGGCCGATCACCATGGCGGTCAATCTTTCCGCCGTGCAGTTCTTCCGCCAAGACATGGTGGCCGTGGTTCGGCGCATTCTGAGCGATACAGGACTTGATCCATCCTGGCTGGAGTTGGAGCTGACCGAAAGCATGGTCATGCATGATGCCGAGGCGGCCATTCTGACCCTGGGACGCCTTAGCAATCTGGGTCTCAAGATGTCGATTGACGATTTCGGCACCGGCTATTCAAGCCTGAACTATCTCAGGCGCTTTCCGGTGCATCGCTTGAAAATCGACCAGTCCTTTGTGCGCGAATTGACCAACAGCGCCAACGATGCCGAGATCGCCAGGGCTATCATCTCTCTGGGTCACAGCCTGGAATTGGAAGTGGTCTCCGAAGGTGTCGAAACCGAGGCCCAGCTCGATTATCTGAAGCGCGAAGGCAGCGACATTCTGCAAGGCTATCTGTTCAGCCGTCCCGTTCCGGCCGAACATGCGGGGGCCTTGCTGGCCCGTCAACCTTTCATCAATGCGAGAAGTTGACGGGAGCCAGACGCGCGTTTTCCCGGGCCTCGATCAGGCCCAGCCGTTCCAGGGCGGCATCCAGCTTAAGGCCAACCCGGGCCAGCGCATGAATTCCCAAAGGCAGGTTCCCGCCTTCCAACAGCGAAGCCAGTTTTTCCAGTTGGCTTAACGGCTTGGGTAGATAGACCAGGCGCACGGGGGTTTCATCTGCCAGCTTTGCGGCTTTCTTGGCGGCCAAAATGGCGCTTTCCAGCCCGCCCAACTCGTCGATCAGGCCCGCCTTCAGGGCTTGGCTTCCGGTAAAGACGCGCCCTCTTGCCACTCTGTCCATGGCCTCGGCATCCAATTTTCTGCCATCGCCCGCCTTGGTGGTGAAATCGGCATAGATGCGATCCAGCATGGCCGTCATCTTGGCGTTCTGCTCAGGCGAAAAGGGACGGTTCATGCTGAGAAGGCCGGCATTGGCGCCCGCATCCACTTCATCGAAGGCCAATCCCAGTTTTGCCAGGAAATCCGTTATCACCAGCTTTCCGGCAAAGACGCCGATCGATCCCGTGATCGACCCCGGTTCGGCCAGAATTCTGTCTGTGCCCATGGCGATGAAATAGCCGCCCGATGCCGCCATGGGTCCGATTGAGGCGATGACCGGCTTGCCACCCTCGCGGGCCTTTTTGACGCCGCGCCAGATGGTGTCGGAAGCCAGATAGGAGCCGCCGGGGCTGTCGATGCGCAAGATGATCGCCACCACTTCCTTGTCATCCATGGCATCGGCCAGGGCGCTTAGAACATCCTCGGCGGCGATCACGCTAGAGCGACCACCGAAGGGCTGCGAATCGCTTCCGCCCACAACGGGGCCCTGGGCGTGAATGACGGCGATCTTGTGTTTGCCCTTGCCGTGCGGGCTGCCCACATCTTGCAGGAAGTCGGCGATATCGACAGGTTCTGCCTCGGGATATCGCTTGTCCAAAGCGTCGTCGGCTTCGTCCTCATAGCCCAGCTTGTCGATAAGGTGGGCCGCCATGGCCTCGTCGGCGGACAGGGGGGCTTGATCGATCAATTGGCGCACTGCTTCCGGAGCAAGCTTGCGTCCTTCCGAGATGCCCGCCACCACCTGCTCCAGCCAGGAGTCGAGAAGGCTTTTGAGCGAGGCTCGGGCCTCGGGCGTCATGGTTTTTTCGGTAAAGGATTCGACAGCACTTTTATATTCGTGACGGCGCTGGAATTCGGGCTTGATGCCTAGAAGGTCCAGGCTGCCGCGGGCGAAAGGCATTTCGGCGGAAAAGCCGATAAGTCCCATGTCGCCCGAGGGCTGCATCCAGATTTCGCTGGCCGCCGAGGCGAGATAGGCATCTACCGTGCCGCCGCCCATCTCGCCGAAACTGTCGGCATAAGCCTGCACGAATTTGCCCGAGGCGCTGAATTTCAAGATGGCGGCGCGCAATTCCTGGGCCTGGGCCATTTCAAGACCCGATGAGCCAAGGCGGATGTTCAATGCCTTGACGCGCGCATCGGCGCTGGCCTGTTCCAAGGCTTCGATGGCGTCTTGCAGATGAAGCGGGCCGTGCGTTCTGGTGAATTTCTCCAGCGTATCATGGGCCGAAGGTTGATCGACGATGCCCTGGTTGAGATCGATATCCAGAACGATCTGCTTGGGCAGCGAGGGCGTTGCGTCGGCGATATGGGTGATGCCATAGGCGATGCCCAGAAGGACCAGCAAGGTAAGAGCGCCGGTGACGGCCAGGAAGCCCGTAACGATTTTCCAGATTTTTCTCATCGGCTGTTCTTACACGTCTTTCGCGATCCAGTCGAGTTGCGCCTCAGCCCCTGCGCCTTTTGCCAGAATTTCGGCCAGGAAGGGCAGCATGCGGGCAAGGCGCTCTTCGGATGTATAGGGGGGATTGAGCAGAATCAAGCCCGAGCCGTTCAGGTTATTTGGATCAAAACTGCCGCCCAAAAGATGGCGCACGGCCAGAATTCCCGGAATCTGTGATTGGCGCAGCATCTCGTAAAGACCTTCAACCGCCTCCATCTCCTTGATCGGATGCCAGCCCATCAGAACCCCTTGCGGCCAGCGGCGATGGGTCTTGATCAGGGCATTGCCCAGGCGTTCATATTCGCCCCTTTCCTCGAAGGGCGGGTCGATCAGGGCCAATCCGCGCTTTTCGCTAGGCGGCAGGAAAGCCTTCAAGGCATGCCATCCATCCATGTCATGCACGGCCACCTGACGGTCGGCATGAAAGAGCGCTTTCAGGGCCTGGGCATCCTCGGGGTGCTTTTCGGCCAGGATTAATCGGTCCTGCGGGCGCATCAACTGGCGCAGAAGATAGGGCGAGCCGGGATAATGGCGCAGATGTTCGCCGTTCATCGCGCTTACGATGGACAGATAGGGGGCCAAATCTTCCGGCGGAGCGGAAAGCCCCCAAAGGCGGCCGATACCATCCTTGTATTCATCGGTCTTGTTGGGGGCTGCCGTCCACAGATCATAGCGGCCGATTCCGGCATGGCTGTCAATCAAGGCGACCGGCGTTTCCTTTTTTTGCAGGAGGCGGACAAGCAGGGTCAGAACGGCATGCTTGACCACATCGGCGAAATTCCCGGCATGAAAGGCGTGGCGATAGTTCAACGCACCGTTTCCAAAAGGGCCAGCAGGTTCTTGAGAAGATCAGAGGGCGTGGGCGGACAGCCGGGGATGCGCACATCCACCGGCACCACCTTGTCCACGCCATCCAGACAGGCATAGCCGCCCTTGAAGCAGCCGCCATCGATGGCGCAGTCGCCCATGGCGACCACCCATTTGGGGCCGGGTGTGGCGTCATAGGTGCGTTTCAGGGCTTCGGCCATGTTGCGGGCGACGGGACCGGTGACCAGCAGAACATCGGCATGGCGGGGTGAGGCGGCAAAGTGGATGCCGAAACGCTCGATGTCGTAAAGCGGATTGCCCAGCGCATGGATTTCCAATTCGCAGGCATTGCAAGAACCAGCGTCGACGGCGCGGATAACCAGACTGCGGCCCAGTTTTACCTTGGCAGAGGCATCAATCTTGTCGGCCAGTTCTTGGATTTCAGCCTGCTCGGGGGCCGGTTCGGTGATGGGGCCCTTGAGCAGCGCCCTGGCTAGAAGCTTCAAGATCGGCGTCACAGGTCGCTCCCTGAATAGGAACAGTTGAACGACTTGTTGCACAGGGGAAAGTCGGCCACGATGTTACCGTCGATGCAGGCTTCCAGCAGCGGCCACTGGAACCAGGAGGGATCGCGGGGAAAGCAACGCAGAATTCGGCCCGATCCGTCGATCCGCACCCAAACCAGAATCTCGCCCCTGAACCCTTCCACTAGCGCCATGCCTTCGCCTTCCTGGGCGGGCAGGGGACGCGTCAAGGGCCCCGATGGCAGGCCGTCGGTGAAGCGTTCGATCAAAGCCAGGCTTTCGCGGATTTCCGCCATGCGCACCATCAGGCGGCAATGCACATCACCGTCGATTTCCAGGGGCACGTCGAAATCAAGTTCGTCATAGGGGGCGTAGCCCGGATTGCGCCTGGCGTCGATCGAGCGGCCAGAGGCCCTTGCAATAACGCCCCCCGTGCCGAAGCGATGCGCCAGCGAAGCCATGGTAACGCCGGTTCCCACTGTGCGGTCGAGAAGCGAGGGGGTGTCGTCATAGAGTTGGGCCAGCCTCTCGAATCCACGGCGCACCTCGCGCTGCATGGCCTTGATCTGGGCCATGCCCTCTTTGCCCAGATCATGGGCAACACCACCGGGAATGATGCAATCCATCATCAGGCGGTGCCCGAAGGCTTTGTTAGCTGCGCGCAGAACCTTTTCCTTCAAGGTCATGGCATGGGCCAGCATGATGCCATAGGCTGCATCGTTGCAGACCGCGCCGAAATCGCCCAGGTGATTGGCCAGCCGTTCGATCTCGGCCATGACGGCGCGCAGCCAGACGGCACGCGGTGGCGCTTCCACGTCGCAGGCCGCTTCACAGGCCCGGGCGAAGGCATAGGCATAAGCCACCGTCGAATCGCCCGAGACGCGTCCAGCCAGTTTCGAAGCCTCAAGCAGCGTCTTGCCCTGCATCAAGGCCTCGATCCCCTTGTGGACATAACCCAGGCGCGTCTCAAGCCGCACCACGGCCTCGCCATTGGCGTGGAAGCGGAAATGGCCGGGCTCGATGATGCCCGCATGCACCGGACCTACGGGAATCTGATGCAGGGCCTCAGCACTTTCGGCCTTCAGGAAGTCGTAATCGAAGGGGGCGATTTCCCTGGGTTCTGCTTCTGACAGAGGGTGATTGACCGGCCAGCGGCCATGGTCCAGCCAGGGACGCATATCTTCGGCCCCCAGGGCGATGAGGCCGAAGAGATCGGCGATGCTGCGTTCCAGGCGCAGGGCTCCTGGCCGAACGGTGGAAACCGCGGGATAGCTTAAGCCCTCGAGCGGTAGGGTGACCACGACCACGGTGGTGTTCTCGCCGTCGCGCAGCGCCATATGGACCTGAAATTTTTCTTTGTCGGTCGCCTGCGGCTCGGCCCAAAGACCCAGGAAATCCCAGTCGCTGACCGCCAGCAAATCGATCGAACCCTGCCAGGCTTCGAAATCGACGATGCGCCTGGCCCAGGGCCGATGAGTCTCGGCCAGAGGGAATTCCTTTAGCAGGCGCAGAAGCTGGTTGGTTTCCGTCATCGCGTCACCCCAACATTCCGGCGACGGCCTTGAACCAGGCGACCAAAGGCTCGGGCAGCCAGATTCCAGCCAGGATCACCAAGGCCAGGTGGGCGAACATGGGAGCCAGCGCCCAGGGAGCATAGGTTTGCGAGGCCTCAATCGATGGCTTGGAAAAGACCATGTTCTGGGTCTTCCAGATCAGGGCGCCGAAGGCGATCAGCAACCCCGCCATGACCGGAATGGCCAGCAGCGGCTGGCGGGCAAAGGTGGAACTGACGACCAGGAATTCGCTCATGAACACGCCCATCGGCGGCAGACCTGCGATGGCGGCGACTGCGATCAGGAAGCTCCAGCCCAGCACGGGGTGGCTGGTGGCGATACCCCGGATGTTTGCGATGTTCTTGGTTCCTGAAATCTGGCTGATGATGCCGACGGCAAAGAAGATGGCCGATTTGGTCAGGCTGTGCATGGTCATATGCAGAAGGCCCGCAAAATTCGACAGCGCTCCGCCCATGCCGAAGGCGAAGGTGATGATGCCCATATGTTCGATCGAGCTGAAGGCGAACAGACGCTTGATGTCGTCGCGTTTGTAAAGCATGAAGGCGGCCAGACCCAGCGAGGAAAGCCCCATCGCCACCATCAAGGGGCCGGGGGCCAGGGCGGCGCCATTGGCGGCCAGAATCATCTTGAAGCGCAGAAGGGCGTAAAGGGCGACGTTGAGCAGCAGTCCCGACAGCACCGCCGAAATGGGCGTCGGGCCTTCGGCATGGGCGTCGGGCAGCCAGGCATGCAGAGGCGCCAATCCCACCTTGGTGCCATAACCCACCAGCAAAAAGACGAAGGCGAGGCTTAAGAGGGCTGGCTCGAAGGCAGCACTTGACTTGATGACATGGGTCCAGGCCATGGCCTCGGGCCCCGGACCCACCACCGGCTGGGCGGCCAGATAGACCAGGATGGTGCCGAAAAGGGCGAGTGCGATACCCACACTGCATAGAATAAAATATTTCCAGGCGGCTTCGATGGCTTCCCTGGTGCGGTACAGGCTGACCATCAGCACCGTGGTCAGCGTGGCCGCCTCGATGGCCACCCACATCAGCCCAAGATTATTGGCCATCAGGGCCAGCAGCATGGTGAACAGAAAGGCCTGGTACATGGCGTGATAAAAGCGCAGATGGCGCCTTGTCAGATGGCCCTCCTTGCGTTCGCGCGAGATGTATCCGGCCGAAAAAACGCTGGTAGTGAAGCCGACGAAGGCCGTGAGAACGACCAAGGAGACGTTGAAATCGTCGATGAAGAGCCACAGCGAGGGCTCGGGGCGGTGAATCAGCAGTGCAATCGAGGCCAGAAAGGTAAGGAAGGTGCCTGCGACATTGATCAGCGTCGATGTTGTCAGCGACGAGACCAGCGCCAGCACGACCGACGACAACAAAGGAAGCCCCAGGACGAAGAGATGTGCGCTCAAAGGCGATCCCCCCGCACGGTTTCCAGGTAGTGCAGTTCCAGGCTGTCGAAGCGCTCGCGGATGCGAAAGAAAAAGATGCCGAACAGGATCATCGCCACCAGCACCGAGAAAGCCACCGACATCTCGACCACCAGCGGCATGCCCTTGACGCCGACGGCAGCCAGGATCAGGCCGTTTTCAAGCGCCATGAAGCCGACCACCTGCGTTACCGCATTGTGGCGCGTGATCATCATCAGAAGGCCCAGAAGCACCACCGACATGGCCAGCGCCAGATTTTCCCGCGTCAGCGCCGAAGCGCCCTGGGTTACCGGCAGCACCAGCATGATCGACAGTGCTACCAGCACCACGCCGATCAGCATGGTGGGGCCAACCCCCAGCGCCGTCTCGACCGAGCGGTGGATGCCCAGGCGCTTGACCAGCCAGTTGAGAGCGAAGGGCACGAAGAAGGCCTTGAAGACCAGGGCGATGGCCGCTGTGACATAAAGGTGAGGGGCGTTCTGGATATAGGCCTGCCAGGCGGCCGCCATAGAAAGTGCTCCGGCCTGCAGAGCGAAGGTGCTCAAGACCGCCTTGATGCGCCTTTGATAGAGAAGCTGGAAGCCGAACAGAAGCACCATGGCTCCGATCAGATGCGCCGTATCATATTGCAGGGCAATATTCATCACACAGCCTCCGACACATAAAGGACCAGGGTTGCCAGAAGTGACAAAAGCAGGGCGCCGCCCAGGAAATCGGCGTAACGGAAAACACGCATCTTGGCGATGACGGTCTCGAAGACGGCCAGGAAAGCCGCCAGGGTCCCCACCTTGGCGCCATAGCTGACAAGGCCGATCAGAATGCCCTCGAACCCCTTGCCGGACTGGCTGATTCCCCAGGGGATGAAGATGCAGGAAATCAGCGAAATATAGAGCATGAGCCGCACCATGGCGGCGGCTTCGATCAAGGCCAGATGGCGGCCTGTGTATTCCAGCACCATCGCCTCGTGAACCATGGTCAGTTCCAGATGTGTCGCCGGATTGTCGATGGGAATGCGCCCGTTCTCGGCAATGGCGACAAGAAGCAAAGAGACCAGGGTCAGGCCCATCGAGACCTGAAGCCCGACACCGCCTGCCAGAACGTAATCGATGATGCGCGCCGGCGCCGTGGTGCCGGTTAAGAGGGCCAGCGTGAACACCGACATCAGCATGGCCGGTTCGGCCAGCGAGGCGATCAGCATTTCGCGAGAGGCCCCCAGCCCTCCGAAGCTGGTGCCGATATCAAGACCGGCCAGGGAAATCATGAAACGCGCCACCCCCAGAAAGGCGACCAGGGTGATCAGATCGGCTGCCGGAATCAGCACCAGATTGGTCGTGAAGCTGGGGACCAGGGCGGCCGCCATCCAGGTGAATCCGAAGATGACGTAGGGGGCGATGCGAAACAGCCAACTGGCATTCTCGGCCAGAACCAGATCCTTGTGCAAAAGGCGGATCAGATCGCGGTAAGGCTGAAGCGGCGAGGGGCCTTGGCGTCCGACCAGACGCGCCTTGATGCTTCTGACAAAGCCCGTCACCAGCGGCGCCGCCAACAGGCAGATCATGGTCTGCAGGACCTGCCAGAGAATGCTGAAGACCGTCATGGCACCACCCGGCGCAGTGCTGCCACGATCAACATCAAGAGCAAGGTCAGGAACATCATCAGCAGGTGGCGGCGAACGGTCATGGTCTGCAGGCGGTTCAAGCGGTTGGCCAGATTGACCACGCCATTTGCCAGGGGCTGGTAGATGCCCTGCCAGACCGGGTCGATCAGGCGAAGGGTCAGGAGGGCAGGGCGCGTCTCGTTCGGCATGGGCATGTCCACCTCTTCCTTGGCCGAGAAGAGGGTCGCGCCATAGACCCGCCTTAAGGGCTGGGCGAAGCTGGAGGCGCTGTACTGGAAGCTTGGGCTGGCCTCCTTGTGGCCGCAATCCCAGGCGGGTCCTCTGCGGATGTTTCTGGTGCCAAAGCCCTTGATGACGGCCACCGTGCCCAGGATCAGAATGACCACCGAGGCCACCAGAACGGTGCCTGAGTAGGAACCCCGCGTCTCGCTGATGGGGGCCAGCCAGGGCCAGCCCTGGACGATGGTTTCCGACAGTTGCGCTTTGATCAGATTCTGCGCCACCTCGGACAGTTGCGAGGTGACGGTGACGGGAACGATGCCCAGAAGGGCGCAAAGCCCTGCCAGGAAAACGAGGACGGCGCGCATGGACAGCGACACCTCATGCGCCGTTTCGGCGGCGACGCTGCGCGCTCGGCCCAGAAAGACCATGCCGAAGGCGCGCACGAAGGTGGCGGCGGCCAGGGCTGCCGAAAGGGCGAGCAGGGCCGCCACGACGGGAGAGCCGAATTTCATGGCCCAGTTGGGAATCTTGGGCCCCAGGAACAGGGATTGCAAAATCAGCCATTCCGAGACGAAACCATTTAAGGGAGGCAGGGCTGAAATCGCTGCGGCCCCTACCAGAAAGGCGGCTGCCGTGACCGGCATGCGGTGAATAAGCCCCCCCAGCTTCTCGATATTGCGCTCGCCGGTGCTGGCCAGCACGGCTCCAGCCCCCAGGAAAAGCAGGCTTTTCATCACCGAGTGGTTGAGCATGTGGTAAAGGCTGGCGGCCAGAGCCAGAGCGGCATAGGACGTCTTGCCCTCGCCTTTGAAGGCAAGGGCAACGCCCAGGCCGATCAGGACCACGCCGACATTCTCGACCGTGGAATAGGCCAGCAGGCGCTTCAGATCAGTCTGCATCAGGGCGTAGAGAATGCCGACAACGGCGGTGACGCCGCCCAGAACCATGATGATGGCGCCCCACCACCAGGCGGGCGTGGGGCCGAAATCGAAGAGCAGGCGGGCCAGAGCGTAAAGGGCCACCTTGGTCATGACGCCGCTCATCAGGGCCGAGACATGGCTGGGAGCCGCCGGATGGGCCAACGGAAGCCAGGCGTGCAGGGGCACCAGCCCCGCCTTTGACCCGGCCCCCAGCAGCCCCAGCAGCACGACCAGCGAAGATTGCAGGCCGTCCAGTTTGGCGGCGCGCATCGAGGTGAAATCATAGCCGCCACCGGCCTGAGCCAGAATGCCGAAGGCGCCCAGCAGACAGAAGGTGCCGAACAGCGCCATGATCAGATAGGTAAAGGCGGCCTTACGGTTTTCCTCCTCCTCGTGATCGGCCAGGACCATCAGCCAGCTTGATGCCGACATGAATTCCCAGGAAACCAGGAAGGAAAAGGCGTCGTCGGACATCAGAGCCATGTTCATCCCGGCCAGAAACATGGGATAGGCCACGGCGACGCGGGCGGGATGTTTCAGATGGCGCACATAGGTGATGCCGAACAGCGAGGCGGCTGCAGCGCCCAGATTGATGATGACCAGAAAGAATCCGGAAAAGCCGTCGATGCGAAAATGAGCTTTCAGCCAGGGCAGACCTACCGGCAATTGAACGTGGTCGGCTCCGCCTTTCAAGACGGCCATGGCGCCGATCACGCCCAGAATGCAAGAAACGGCGAAGCAGGCGGCATGAACGAGCGAAGGCGTATTTTCCCGCCGGTGCAGGACCATGGCCAGCATCGTCAAGAATGGCAAAACAGCCACCGCAAGCAGGGCTTGCGCCGTCACGTCGACCTCCTCTTAGAGCATCGGAATCTGGGCCGGAAAGGCACCAGGATCGTGGAGGTATCATAGGACGCCCTTGCAGGTTGTCGCAAGGGAAGAGCGGTGGGATTACTGACTTTTTAAGGCGACTTCCTCTTTGGCGCCTTCTTGCCATTCCTGCATGGCGGGCAGAGCCCAGACGGCGTCCATATAGGCCCTAATCTCAGGGGAAACGGCAACGCCATAAGTGGTGAACCGGCTCACCACGGGGGCGTACATGGCGTCGGCTATGGTGAATTTTCCGAACAAGAAGGGGCCGTTCTGGCCGAATTGCGTCAGACATTCGCCCCAAAGCGACAAAATTCGTTCTATGTCGGACTTGGCTAACTGGGGGCCCTCGGGATTTTCAGGGCGGCCCATGATATCCATCGGGCAGTTCTGGCGAAGCGTGGCAAAGCCTGAATGCATTTCGGCGGAAACCGAGCGGGCGACGGCGCGCGCTTTTTCGTCGATGGGCCAAAGCCTGTCCTCGGGATGGCGTTCGGCCAGATATTCCAAGATGGCCAGAGAATCCCAGACAGCCAAGTCGTGATGCAGCAAAACGGGGACCTTGCCGGACGGAGAGTGCTTGAGGATTTGCGCCTTAGCGTCGGGAGCGCGCAGATTGACCGATTCGGCATGGAAAGGAATGCCCGCCACCTTCATGCCCAGCCAGGGCCGCAAGGACCAGGACGAGGTATTCATGTTGCCGATGACCAGCCGATAGGTGCTCATGCGTCTCTCCTTGCATTTCGCGTCAGGCCTCGCATGATGGACAGAGGATGTCCGTCAGGCAAGGTGAACACATCGTGTCCCGCTCTGGTTTAATGCAAAAGTCTTCAACCGCGATTCCCCTGCTGCCCTTTTCGCAAGACAGCTTAAGCGTTTGGCTGAAACGCCAGCCGAAGCATGTCCGGGCATGGGTGGCTGCGCATGGATTTGCCGCCAAGGCGGGCTGTCATCTGGCTCTTCCTGCTCCCGGGGGAGGAATCTCTCATATGCTTCTGGGGCTCTCCGGTCTTGACTCGCCCTGGGACTGGGCGGGGTTTCCTCGTTCGCTTCCCAAGGGATGTTACCGAATCGAGGCCAGGTTGAAACCCCAAGAAGCCGATGCGGCGGCCCTGGGCTGGGCGCTGGGGTCTTACGACTTCCAGAATTATAAGAAGCCGACAAATCCGAAGGCCCGGTTGGTCTGGCCAATAGGGGCTTGTAGGGATGAGGTAACGGCTCTTTACGAAGCGATTTGTCTGGTGCGCGATCTAGTCACGACGCCTGCATCGGATCTGGGGCCTGTTGAGTTGGCCTTCGAGGCCAGAAAGCTTTCGCGCCGTCATGGTGCGGCATGCAAAGTCACAACCGGTCAGGCGCTTTTGAAGGCGGGCTATCCGGCCATTCATGCCGTGGGCCGGGGCAGTAGTCGCGCTCCCCGATTGATCGACATCTCATGGGGCAAGACCCGCCATCCCCTGATCGCCATCGTGGGCAAGGGGGTCTGTTTCGATTCCGGTGGGCTCGACCTTAAACCCTCGCCAGCCATGAAACTGATGAAGAAGGATATGGGCGGGGCGGCGCATGCCCTGGCCCTGGCCCATCTGATCATGTCGGCCAGGCTGCCGGTGCGGCTTCGCTTGCTGATCCCGGCTGTCGAGAATATGCCGGGGCCGGATGCCATGCGCCCGCTCGATGTCTTGAAAACCAGGGCCGGATTAACGGTCGAGGTTGGCAATACCGATGCCGAGGGACGCCTGATCCTGGCCGACGGACTAACGGCTGCGGTTGAGGCAAAGCCCGATCTTCTGCTGGATTTTGCCACTTTGACCGGGGCGGCGCGCTCGGCCCTGGGGCCTGATCTTCCCGCCCTGTTTTGCAATGACGACAGGCTGGCCCAAGAGCTATTGGCGGCGTCGGTGCGAGAAGAGGATCCGCTTTGGCGTCTGCCACTGTGGGCCGGATATGACGAGATGTTGAAAAGTTCGGTGGCAGACCTGAACAGCGCACCCGATTCGCCCTTTGCCGGGGCCATCACAGCGGCTTTGTTTCTCAAGCGATTCGTGCCCGGCGATGTCGCCTGGGCGCATCTCGATCTTTTCGCCTGGAACGCTAAGGACAGGCCGGGCAGACCCGTGGGCGGCGAGGCGATGGGGCTTCGTGCCGTCTTTTCCTTCTTGAAGAAAAGATATAAATCGTGAAACGCTAATTCGATCTGGACAATCCGAAAGCGTAACGATACCGTCCAGCCCATGGGAATAGATTTGAAACCGGTCCAGGCGCTCGATCTTTGGCGCGGAGCCATCGTGGAAAGCGTTCGCAGGGATGCGCCTGATCTGTCGGCCAGACAGATGGCCTTGCTGTTGACCGTCTATCTGACCTCGCCGCCGCATACCGTGCGGGGCCTTGCCTTATCCCTCAATATTTCGAAACCTGCGGTTAGCCGAGCGCTCGATCGCTTGGGCGATCTAGGCCTCGTCAAGCGCAAGCTGGACGAAACCGATCGGCGCAGCGTGCTGGTTCAGCGCACCGTCAAAGGCTCGGTTTTCCTGCGCGAATTTGGCGACATCGTGGTAAGTGCGGCCAGTGACTCGGTCATTCGCGATCCCGAGGCGGGCGCTGGAAACTGACCGGCGTCAGTCCTTCTGGCAGGAATGCACTTCGATGCTGATATGGCTGAGTTCGTGGATGCCCGCCAGCAAGCGCTTGTAGTGATCGGGGCTTTGCGGTGTTTTGCTGACCACGGACAGAACGGCCGCCCAATGACGCGGTCCAATCTTCCATAAATGCAGGTCGGCCAGCCAGTTGTCGTCAACTTGCTCGATGGCGGCGCGGACGTCGTTCTCAAGCTCCTTGTCTCTGTTCATGTCGAGAAGGGCTGCACCTGAACTCTGGAACAGGTCCCAGGCCCATTTCGAGATGACGGCGGCACCGACGAATCCCATGACCGGGTCCAGCCACCACCAGCCCAGAACCTTGCCGAAGAGAAGGGCGATGATGGCCAGGACCGAGGTGAAGGCATCGGCGATGACATGGACGTATGCCGCGCGCAGATTGTGGTCGTGATGCCTGTGTTCATCGTGATGATCATGATCATGATGGTCATGGTCATGGTCGTGAGCGCCCAGTATGACGGCGCATGCGATGTTGACGATCAGCCCGACGACGGCAACCAGCAAGGCTTCGTTGAAGGCGATGGTTTGGGTAGCGAAAAGCCGTTTTCCCGACTCGTACACCATCAACAGGGCGACCATGCCCAGAATGATGGTGCTGGTAAAGGCCGCCAGTTCTCCCACCTTGCCGGTGCCAAAACTGTAACGGGAATCACCTTGATGCCGACGCGCATAGGCATAGGCAAAGGCCGCGATTCCCAGGGCTCCGGCATGGGTTGCCATGTGGAAGCCGTCGGCCAGAAGCGCCATTGAATTGGTAAGGACTCCGGCTGCGATCTCGATCGCCATCATGCCCATGGTTATGGCAACGACAAGCCTGGTCCGCCGCTCGGCTCCCAACTCATGGCCGGTTTCAAAGCGGTGCGAATGGGTCCAGGGCGAGATATCCCTATTGTGCATATAGTGCCGCCCAGATTTCAGGACGCCTGATCCAGGTCCTTGGGGCGAACGAAGGCCTCCAGGCAAGCCCCGCCTTCCTTCAATTCCTTCCAATCCGTGCCCATAAGGCGCAGCACGGCCAGAGCGCCCGTGGGGAACTTGACCTGCATGCGGGCCAGTCCGGCTTTGTCGTTGCTTTGCTCAGGGTTGGCCAGCAACAGCGCCAAATCCTCGATCCCCGGATTGTGCGCGATCACCAGTGCCGATGAAACATCGGGTTTCAGCCGATTCAAGCGGGCCAGAAGCTCCTGATGGCCGATCAAATATAAATCCTTGGGAAGTTCAGCCTTCATTCCGGGCATCAGGCTTGAAAGCGCCTTCAGGGTTTGGCAGGTGCGGATTGCGGGCGAACAGAGGATGCGCTGGGGCAAAATGCCCAGGCCAAGGATCAAATGGGCCATTTTCAGGGCGTCTTTTTCGCCCCTGGGGCTCAAGGGGCGCTCGAAATCGCCCGTTTCCTTGCCACCTGCTGCCGCCTTGGCGTGGCGCAACAAGAAGAGATAGCGGGCTTTGCCGGGTTTTTTGGTCAATTTTGGCATCGGTGACATTTTGTCTTATGCCTATGTAAGTATGGCGTTGTTACCAAGTTTCCGCGTAATATACCGCATCAGCGCAGACGATGCGACTTAATCTTACCCAAGAGATCCCATATGCCCAAGGATACCGAACCAAAGCAGCCCGAAACCGCAGCCGCCGAGGTGCGGCCAAGTGGTCATCCGGTCGATCTCAAGTCGAAGGATCGCTTCATCAACCGCGAACTTTCCTGGCTGGCTTTTAATACCCGCGTTTTGGAAGAAGCCAGCAACAAGAATCACCCCCTGTTGGAGCGCCTGCGCTTTCTGTCGATTTCGGCTTCCAACCTTGACGAGTTCTACATGGTTCGTGTGGCTGGCCTTAAGGGGCAAGTGAAGGCAGGTGTTACCACTGCCTCTCAGGAAGGCCTTTCGCCGGCACAGCAACTGCTCAACATCAACCGGATGGCCACCGAGCTTCTGGCCCGTCAACTTGAATGCTGGAATACCTTGAAGGGCGATTTGCATTCGAATGGCGTCAGCGTCATTGGCGAGCCCGATCTCAGCAAGTCCGACAAACGCTGGCTGGAATCCTATTTTACCGATCATATCTTTCCCGTGCTGACGCCCCTGGCCATCGATCCTGCCCATCCCTTTCCCTTCCTGCCCAATCTGGGCTTTGCCATGATCTTGCATCTGGCCAAGGAGAGCGACGGCGAGACTTTGCGCGCCCTGGTCCCGCTTCCCCATCAGGTCGAGCGGGTCATCCGCCTGCCGGGCGACGCCATTCGTTTCATCTTTCTGGAAGATGTGGTCAGCCTGTTCCTGGGCCACCTGTTCCACGGCTTCAAGGTTCTGTCCAAAGGCTTGTTCAGGGTTATCCGCGACAGCGAAATCGATATCGATGACGAAGCCGAGGATCTGGTGCGCGTTTTCGAAACCGCCTTGAAGCGCAGAAGGCGCGGCCACTGTATCCGTCTGACCATCAATTCCGGCTTGCCCGAGGATTTGCGCAAGATCGTCGTCGACGAGATGGAGGCGGCCGAGGAGGATATCTTCGTTCTGGACGGGCTTTTGGGTATTGTCGATGTCAAGCAGATCATCACCGACGAACGCCCTGATCTTCTGTTCACGCCCTATAATGCGCGCTTTCCGGAACGTATCCGCGATTTCGGCGGCGACTGTTTTGCCGCCATCAGCAAAAAGGATATCGTGGTCCATCACCCCTTCGAAAGTTTCGACGTGGTGGTGCAGTTCCTAAGGCAGGCGGCCAGAGACCCGCATGTGGTGGCGATCAAGCAGACGCTTTACCGTACCAGCCATGATTCCCCCATCGTGAAGGAACTGGTCGCTGCCGCCGAAGCCGGCAAGTCGGTGACCGCCATGGTCGAGTTGAAGGCCCGTTTCGACGAAGAGGCCAATATCCGCTGGGCGCGCGATCTGGAAGCCGCAGGGGCTCAGGTTGTCTTCGGCTTCATCGAGTTGAAGACGCATGCCAAGATTTCCCAGGTGGTGCGCCGAGAACAGGGCGGACTTCGCAGCTATGTTCATTTCGGCACCGGCAACTATCATCCCATCACCGCCAAGGTCTATACCGACCTGTCCTTCTTCACCTGCGATCCGGCCCTGGGGCGCGATGCCGCCAAGGCCTTCAATTACATGACCGGCTATGCCGTTCCCGATTCAATGGAGAAGCTGGCGATTGCCCCCCTGGGCATTCGTGATCGCCTGCTGGGTCTGATCGATGAAGAGATCGGTCATGCCAAGGCGGGCCAGCCCGCCACCATCTGGGCCAAGATGAATTCCCTGGTCGACAAGAAATTGATCGATGCGCTTTACAAGGCCAGCCATGCCGGGGTGCAGATCGACTTGATCATCCGCGGCATCTGCTGCCTGAAGCCCGGCGTTCCCGGCCTTTCTGAAAACATCCGCGTGAAAAGCATCGTCGGCAGATTCCTTGAACATTCGCGCATCATCGCCTTTGGCAACGGCGCCAAGATGCCGTCGCGTCAGGCTAAGATCTTCATCTCCTCGGCCGACTGGATGCAGCGGAACATGGATTGGCGGGTCGAGACCCTGGTGCCCATCGAGAATTCCACCGTGCATCGCCAGATTCTCGATCAGATCATGGTTGCCAATATGAAGGACGTGGCCCAAAGCTGGGTGCTGAAGTCTGACGGAACCTATGAGCGCATGGACCACAAGGGCGATAAATTCTCGGCGCATACCTACTTTATGACCAACCCCAGCCTGTCTGGCCGCGGTAGCGCCACATCGCGTGGCCGTGCCGCACCCAAACTGCTGCTGGGGAATGGCGGATGAACGTCGCTACCGGAGCAAAGCCCCGGACAACGCAAAGCCGCCGCCATCCGGTGGCGATCATCGATATCGGATCGAATTCGATTCGTCTTTGCGTCTATGACGGACTGATCCGCACGCCGACCCCCATGTTCAACGAAAAGGTGCTCTGCGCCCTGGGCCAGGGGTTGGACGCCAGGGGGCGTCTTAATCCCGAGGGGGTCGGGATGGCCCGAGGCGCCCTTGGCCGTTTCGTAGCCCTTGCCAACGCCATGGGGGCGGCCCGTATCGACGTGCTGGCCACCGCCGCCGTGCGCGACGCCAAGGATGGAAAGGATTTCGTCGCCAGCATCGAGCGCGATACCGGCGCAAAGATAACCGTTCTTTCCGGCGAGGAAGAAGCCAAGCTGGCGGCCTTGGGCGTCATGTGCGGCAAGCCCGGCATGACGGGGCTGGTGGCCGATCTGGGAGGCGGCAGTCTTGATCTGGTCGAGGTCGATCAGGGCGGATTCGGTTCCTTCGCCTCGCTACCCCTGGGTGTTCTGAGAATTGCCGAAAAGGCCGGAGATGATCGCGCCAAGGCGCTTGATCATATCGAAAAGCATTTGAACAAGATTCCCTGGCTGTCCCAGATGCAGGGCCAACCCCTCTATGCCGTGGGGGGGGCCTGGCGTTCCTTGGCTAGGCTGTGCATTGCCCAGACGGGCTATCCGCTTCAGGTGCTGGATAATTTCACCTTGGGGCGGCGCGAGGCTGATGGGCTGGTCGATCTGATTTCCCGTCAAAGCAAGCGATCCTTGGAAAAATTCGGCTCGGTTTCCAAGAAGCGCGTGGCGACGCTGCCCCAAGCGGCCCTGCTTTTGTCGCATCTGATGGTTCTGGCCAAACCAGAACGACTTGTCTTCTCCGTTTATGGCCTTCGGGAGGGTCAGTTCTACAAGCATCTGCCCGAAAGCCTTAAGGCCGAAGACCCGCTGGTCGCGGCCTGCCGCGATTTGGCAAGGCGGCTGGGGCGCTTTTCCGAACATGCCGACGAGATCATCGTCTGGTCGGCGCCGATTTTCGCAGGCGAATCGGATCAGCAACAGCGCTTGCGCATGGCGGCGGCCCTCTTGTCGGACGCTTTTTGGAACGAACATCCCGACTATCGGGCGGAACAGGCCTTCTTGCGCACTTTTCGCATGCCCTTCATGGGGCTTGAACACCAGGAGCGCGCTTTTCTGGCTCTTTCGATGTTTGCCCGCCATGCCGGAAATCAGGATGCGCCCTATGCACAGCAGGCCCGCGCCATGCTGAGCGAAGAAGCGGGCAAGCGTGCTGAGCAGCTTGGACTGGTCTTGCGTCTGGCGCATGTGATGACCGGGGGAACGCCCGGTTTGTTGCCGCATGTCCGGCTGGCCTCCGCCTTGGGCGAGCTTGCCATGATGGTCCCCGATGGACAGTCGGTGTTCATCGGCGAGGCGATCGAGCGCGCGTTGGACCGCGTGGCGCGATCCTTGGGGCTGAAAAGTTCGGTGATTAGGCGTTTTTAGCTGATTGGCCGGGAAAGGGGACGGGCCTGCTGAATTGGCGTATAATGCAAAGGACTCCGTCGCGGACGGCAAGCAGGACGTTATGATGGCAAAAGTGCGGGAATTGGTTTGGTTGGATGATTATGTCGTCGGCGACGAACGCATTGATGCCGAGCATAAGCGCCTGCTTGAACTGCTTTTCGAAATCGAGGGACTGATCATCGGCAAGGGCGGGGCCGTTGTCTTGAAACAGCGGATCTCCGACTTTTTGACAATGCTCAAGGCCCATTGCGCCTATGAAGAGGGCAGGATGCAGAGGCTGGCCCGCGACAGATTTGGCGATCTGGTCGACAGTCACTTCGCTCAGCATGCCCAATTGATCGAGAAAGGTCAGAGTCTGCTTGATGCCGTGGGTGGCGACGAGGCGGACAGGGCTCGGTTGCCAGAGGCGCATAAAGTCCTTCTCGATCAAATGCGCGACTTGATTCTGGATGACTTCGGCCTGGTGGGCGCCGTGCCAGATAAAAGTCCGTCAGAGTCTCAAGGGCAGGAACGTCAGGGCGATGCTCAAGAAGAGACCGGCGCCCCGGCCACGATCGGCATGTATCTGATCGCCATTGTCGGCGCCTTTCTGCTGCTAGCCCTCATCTTGCTCGGCTATACGATTCAAGAAACGACAACCAGCATCAAAAGTGAAATAAGCCAGTCGGCACATGCCATTTCAAAGGGCGTGGCCAACGAAATCAACGCCATTCTGCTCAATAACAAGGATGTCATGGAGCGCATGGCTAAACGCCCCTTGATGCGTCGGGCCACGCAGGACGAGTGCGATAAAATTCTTTGGGATTTCAAGGAAATCTTCCCGCGTTTTGCCAATGTCACGACCATTGAGCCGGATGGAACGGCACACTGTTCGGCCGTGCCCCAGCCAGGTGGAAAGCCCGTCAATGTTTTCAAAAGCGAATGGTTTCAGCGGCTCATCGCAACGCAGTCCTTTGTCGTCGGCAAGCCTTTCATGGGTCCCATCACGGGGCGCTGGGTGTCCGTGCTGGCTTCGCCCGTCTATGACGATCAGGGGACAGTGATTCGCTATATGGGACTTCCGCTCGATCTGGTCGCCCTAACTCCCAGCATTGCCAAAAGTTCCCTTTACGAAGACGCCGTGGTTGGCGTTGCCACGGATGATGGCGTGATCGTCTGGCGCAGCAAGGATGCCGATGCCTGGGTGGGCAAAAGCCTTAAGGAGCGTGCGGCGTTTTCCAATTTCGTCGACAAGGGCATCAACGAAACCACCATCGTCGGCATCGATAATATCGAGCGAACCTATTACTTCGACCGGGTCGAGGCCAGCAATTGGGTTGTCTGGGTGGGCGTGCCTCGTGACGTTCTTAAGGCCTTATGGCTGAAGGTGCTGCCGTCACTGGCTCTGCTGGGCTTGCTTGGCCTGCTCTTTGTGGCGGCCATTCTTTTCCTGGCTGCGCGGCGCATTGCCAAGCCGATGCGCGATCTTGCCGATACGGTGCGGGCGGTTCAATCCGGTGACAACAAGGCGCGGGCCATGCTGAAAGGTCCCCGTGAGGTCGTTGCGGTTGCCCGTGAGTTCAATGCGCTGGTCGAACTTCGCGAGAAGCAGACCGACGAGCTGATTAAGTCGAACGTCGAACTTAAGCGTTTCGCCTTCATAGCCTCGCACGATCTTCAGGAACCTGTGAGAAACGTGGTTGCCTATTCCCAGCTTCTTGAACGCCGTTACGCGAAATCCTTCGATGCCGAGGGGCAGGAATATTTCGGGTTCATCATCAGTGGCGCCAAGCGCATGCATAGCCTGGTCCGCGATCTGCTGACCTATTCAAGAATTTCAGAATCCGCTCACAAGTTCAGCAAGGTCGATATGAGAGAGGTCGTCGGCGAAGCCGTCTCCAATCTTCAATCCCTGATCACGGAGTCCGGGGCCAAGGTGGAGATCGCAGACGGCCCTTTCCCTGCGGTTCAAGGTGATCGCATGCAGTTGATCGAGGTTCTGCAAAATCTCGTCATTAATTCCATTCGCTTTCGCAAGCCTGAGGCTTCCCCGATTATCGAGATCAAGGTCAAGGTCAATCCCGAGCGAGCCATCTTCTCCGTTTCGGACAATGGCCTTGGCATTGAAAAAATCTATTGGGAACAAATCTTCATCATCTTCAAGCGCCTGCATGGCAGCACCTTCCCCGGCACCGGTTTGGGTCTGGCGATCTGCAAAAAGGTCATCGAAGCTCATGGTGGGCGCATCTGGGTGGAATCGCAGCCCGGCGTGGGCAGCGCCTTCTTCTTCTCGCTGCCCATTTCCTGAGCTGGCGCTCCGTTCAGTTCTTGGTAAGGTCGAGCTTGATCTCGATAACGTCGCCCTCGACATAGCCCACGCGCTCGAATCCCAGCAATTCGGACAGCTTCATCATGGGCCTGTTGTCGGCCAGCACCTGTCCCACCATCCAACGTGTGCCGCGCATCTTGCAATAGCGAATCATCTTTTCCATAAGCACACGTCCCAGGCCCTTGCCCTTAAGGTCTGAGCGAACCACGATGGCATATTCCGTCCGCTCATTGTCGGGGTCTGTCACCGTGCGCACCACGCCAACGGTTTCGGGCTGGCCGTGATCGTTTGGCATGGTGGCGATGAAGGCCATCTCGCGGTCGTAATCGATCTGGGTTAGGCGGGCCATTTCGCTGTGGGGCAATTCATGGACAAGGCCGAAGAAGCGGAAACGGATATCCTCGGGCGTCAGTTTTGAAATGAAGACGTGATGATTGGGCTCGTCCTCTGGCCGGATGGGGCGCAGCGTGATCTTGGCTTCATCCAGCTTGACCACTTCTTCAAGCTCTTTGGGATAGGGGCGGATGGCCAGGCGCTCAGCGCCTCGTGTCGAGGTGGTGGCCACCTTGATGCGGGCATCCAAAGCCAGCACACCTTTGGTATCGGCAAAAAGCGGATTGATGTCCACCTCGAGAATTTCGGGGATGTCGATGACCATCTGGGAGACCTGCATCAAGGTCAGGCAGATGGCATCAAGGTCAACCGGGGGGCGGTCGCGATAGCCTTTCAGAAGCTTGTAGATGCGGGTGCGCGAAATCATCTCGCGGGCCAGCGACATGTTGAGCGGCGGCAGGCCCACCGTGCTGTCGCCAATCACTTCGACCCCTGTGCCGCCATGGCCGAACATGAGGACGGGGCCGAAGATGGGATCGGTACTCATGCCGATGATCAGCTCATGCGCGCCCGGTCTTTGCGCCATCTCCTGCACGGTGAAGCCGGTGACATGAGCGGTTGGATTGATCTTCTTGACGCGCTCCAGCATGGCGTGGGCGGCTTTTTCCGCTTCGAAGGGGCCGTCGAGATCGAGCATCACGCCGCCCACATCCGATTTGTGGGTGATGTCGGGCGAGAGAATCTTAAGCGCGCAGCGCCCGCCGCCCATGTCGCGCACGATACGGCTGGCATCGGCGGGTGTGCGGGCGATATGCGTTTCCACGGTGGGAATGCCATAGGCCGCCAGTACGGCCTTGGCCTCGGGCTCGCTCATCATGCTGTGCCCGCTGGCAATGGCATTCTCGATGACCAGGCGCGCCGTGGCGGTGGCGGGGGTGAATTCCGATGGCGCCGAAGGCGGCGTTTCCATCAGCATTTCCTGGTTTCTGCGATAGCGTTGCACATGCATGAAGGCATTCACCGCCTGGCTGGGCGTGTTGTAGGTGGGAATGCCGGAGTCGTTGAACAGGTGGCGCGCCTCGGCCACGGCCTCGCCGCCCACCCAGCAGGTCATCAGGTTGGACACCTTGCCGTCCTTGGCCAGTTTGATCACCGACTGTGCCACCTCGGTGGACGAAGAAACGGCGGTCGGAGCGTGCATGCACAGAACGGCATCCACCTCGCTGGCGGTGAACAGGACTTCCAAGGCCTTGACATAGCGCTCGCCCGGCGCGTCGCCGATGATATCGACCGGATTGCCGCGCGACCAGGTGGCGGGCAGAACGGCGTCCAACTTGGCGATGGTTTCGGGTTTCAACTCGGTCAGGTGGCCTCCGCCGTCAATCAGATCGTCGACCGCCATGACGCCGACGCCGCCGCCATTGGTCAGAACGGCCAACCGGTCGCCCTTGGTGGGGCGCGAGCGGGCCAGCGTTTCCACGGCGGCAAACAATTCCTCGATGTTGAACACGCGCAGCATGCCTGCGCGGCGGATGGCGGCATCATAGACGGCGTCGGCCCCGGCCAGGGCGCCGGTATGCGAGGCTGCGGCCTTCGCACCTTCGGCGGCGCGTCCCGATTTGATGGCCAGCACCGGCTTGTTGCGAGCTGCCGAGCGGGCAGCCGACATGAAATTGCGCCGCTGATGGATCGATTCGATATAGAGCAGGATGGCCCTGGTATTAGGGTCGGAGCCCAGATAATCGAGAACATCGCCGAAATCGATGTCGGCGCAGTCGCCCAGCGAGATGAAATGCGAAAAACCGATACCCTTGGGGCGCGCCCAATCAAGAACGGCCGTACACAAGGCCCCGGACTGTGAGACGAAGGCGATGCGCCCCGGCAGGGCGGGCTTGTGGGCGAAGCTGGCGTTAAGCCCGATGCCGGGAACCAGAAGCCCCAGGCAATTCGGACCCAGAATCCGCATCTCGTATTTCTTGGCGGTTTCCAGCATGGCCTGCTGGACCGAGCGATGGTCATTGTCCAACTGGTTGGCGGCAAGGCCTGCCGTAACGACCACAGCGGCGCGGGTTCCCCGCGCTCCCAACTCCTCGATCATGCCGACCACGGTTTTGGGTGGCGTGCAGATCACCGCCAGATCGGGCGTCATGGGAAGCGAGGCGACGTCGGAATAGGCTAGAACGCCGCAAACCGCCTTCTGATTGGGGTTGACCGGCATGATCGGTCCCATGAACCCGCCCTGCAGCAGATTGCGCATGACCAGATTGCCCACCGCCTTCTCGCGGTTGGTGGCGCCAAAAACGGCGACCGAGCGGGGCTTGAAGAGATATTCGAGATGACGCACGCTCATGCGGAAGACTCCCCGGGGAAGGTCATATACACGCAGTCCGTCTTGTCATGCTTTTCCAGTCGGTGCGGTTTTCTTTCCGCTTTCCTTGAGGATAGGCTCTTTTTTGTGCGCCGCAACAAGAAAGCTTTGTTTGCTTGTTTTGGTTGTCATAAAACAAATATTTCATAAGCTGACTGTATCTATAACCTGATTAATAGGTTATTGCGCGGGTATTTTAAGATCCTTAAAGTCCCTTGGCTTACCGCAGAGCGGGCTTAGTTTATGGCGTGAGGAAGACAATGCGGTCCATCGGATTTCGTCTGGCAATTCTGGGCGCACTGTTCTTCGTCGTCAATCTGGCGCTGTTGATCGTCTTGTTTCAGGTCCACCGGGCCAATGTCGATGCGGCCAAGCAGACGGCCATCGAGTTGTTCGAGCAGATCGGCGGGCGGGTCACCGAGACGATCCAGTCTCATATGGATCAGGCCGCCGCCGCCGCCGAGATCGTCAGCAGCCTCAAGGATTCTGCCGCACCCCCGACAGGCGCCATGGCCGATCACGCCATCTTTGCCCTTTTCAAGGCGCTGCAGACCAGAAATCCCGGCATTTATTCGACCTATGTCGGCTATGGCAACGGCGCTTTCTTGCAACTGATCGCGGTTCGCGACGATCCTAAAATCGTGGCTTCCCTCAATGCTCCGGCGGGAACCCTGGAAGCCAGACGCATCATCATTCCAGATACAGGCGACAGCCGTGTCCAGCTTTGGTGGTTCCTGGGCGAGGGGGGGGGCGTTCTCGAACATCGGCGCGAGGAAAACCCTGCCTACGATCCCAGGAAGCGCCCCTGGTATGGAGCGGCTCTCTCGACCGACGAAGCTGTCTTTTCCGACCCTTATGTCTTCAGTTCGACCGCAAGGCCTGGTCTTACGGTTTCGCACACCTTGCCGCTCGGCAACGGCGTGGTGGGCGTCGACATCACGCTTGATGCGTTGAGCAGGCTTGTCGCCTCGCAGAAGGTCTCACCCAACGGCCGCGTCATTCTGACCGATGACAAAGGGCGCGTTCTGGGCGCATCGGAGGATGTTCTGGGGACGGCCTCTCCCCTGTCCGCCCTGGCCGATGTGCCTCATCCACTGGCCCAGCTTTTGCTGAATCACAATGCTCCCGAAGACAAAGTGCAGGCTCAGGGGGCGGATGGACAGGACTATCTGGCCAAACACTATCCCTGGCAGGACAGCGGCGTTGCCATCAACATTCATGTCCTAGCTCCCTTTGATGATTTTGCGGGACACATCCGCAAGATCGATCTGCGGATTCTTCTGATCACCCTGGCGGTTCTGATCGGCGCGATCCCGCTGGGTCTTTGGCTGGCCAAGCGGCTGAGTGCTACGATCGACGATCTTGCATCGGATGCCGAGCGCATCCGCGAGATGGACTTTACCGGGGAATCGCCCCAGAAAACGCCCATCCGCGAACTTCAAATACTGGCCGATACCTTCAAGGCCATGAAGAAGCACATTCTGGAACGCACACGAACGCTCAATGCCTCGCAGGAGACGTTGCGGCGGTTGATCGAGCTTGGCGTTTCCCTGGGGGCCGAAAGTGATCCTGGAAAAATTTCGGAAACCGCCCTGGCCGAAGCCATGCGCCTGACCAATGCGGATGGCGGAACGCTCTATATCCGGGTGAGCGAGGAGCGTCTCAAGCTTGCCATCATCCGCAACGACACGCTTGGGCTTCGCATCGGCGGCGCCTCGGGCGAGGAAATGGATCTGCCCGAGCTTGATCTTTGGAGCGACGGTGGCGGCACTCCCTTGCGCGACTCCGTCATCGCCGACGCCGTTCATGGCGGACAGCTCATCGCCATTTCCGACATTCACGCCTGGGACAAGCATGACATGCAGGGCGTGATCGACTTTGATCATGCCACGGGCTATCTGACCCAATCGATGCTCATCATTCCCCTAAAGCCTCCCAGCGGCGAGGTGGTGGGCGTCTTGCAACTGATCAATCCCAAGGACGAGGCAGGAAAATTCGCCATGATCGGCGGCGTTGGCCAGCGCCATGTCATGGCCCTGGCAGGCCAGGTTGCGGTGGCGCTCCAGAATCGCAGCCTGATTCAGGCGCAGGAAGCCCTGGTCGACAGCATGGTCGGCATCATTTCCTCGGCCATTGACGCCAAGAGCCCCTACACCGGAGATCATGCCAGTCGTCTTGCACAAATCGCTCTTATGCTGGCCGACGAGGCGGGAAAATCGCAAGATTCCGCTTTCTCATCCTTCGATTTCTCATCAGCCGATGTTCAGCGCGAATTGCGCATTGCTGCTCTGTTGCACGATTGCGGCAAGGTGACGACGCCTGAATATGTCGTCGACAAGGCGACCAAGCTGGAAACCATCCACAACCGCATTCACGAGATACGCACAAGATTCGAAGTACTGCTGCGCGATGCCGAGATAGAGCGCCTGAAATCACTGGCGCAAGGAGCCGACCCGGCCTTGGCCGACTCTGTCTTTGCCGCGCGAGCCAAGGAACTTCTGGACGATTTCGCCTTCGTCGCCCAATGCAATGTCGGCTCGGAGCAGATGGATCAGGAGGACGTCTCGCGCTTGGCGCAGATCGCAAGACAGACATGGCTTCGAAACTTCGATGACCGTCTTGGCCTGTCGATCGAGGAGATGCGCCGTTTGGCCGATGTGCCGACGACATCCTTGCCGGTGGTCGAGCCTTTGCTTTCCAACCGGCCGGAACAGCGCATTTCCTGGACGGGTCTTGAGAAATTCCATAAATCCTCCTGGGGATTTACGTTGCCGATTCCCAAGGTGATGTACGACCGCGGCGAGATTTACAACCTGTCCATTGCCCGTGGCACCCTGACCGCCGAGGAGCGCTTCAAGATCAGCGAGCATGCCGTTCAAGGCATCATCATGCTGGAAAGCCTGCCTTTCCCACGTCAGTTGCAGCGCGTTCCGGAAATAGCCTGCGCACATCACGAAGCCGTCAACGGCAAGGGCTATCCGCGCAGCATCGACAAATCGGCCATGTCGGTCTCAGCGCGCATTTTGGCAATCGCCGATGTGTTCGAGGCCCTGACCGCTGCCGACCGTCCTTACAAGAAGCCCAAGACCTTGTCCGAATCGATCGGTATTCTGGCGGGATTCCGCGACCGTCAGCATATCGATTCTGATCTGTTCGCGCTTTTCCTGCGCACAGGGGTCTATCGGCGCTATGCGGAAACCTTCCTGTCGCCAGAGCAGATTGATTCCGTCGATGTTGAAAAGTACCTGAACTGAAGAGGGGAGGCCTCGGGCCATGGTTGTTCACGCGGTCAAATGGACGGAAGACCTTGCCGTCGGCGTCGATGTTCTTGACAACGATCACCGTCGTCTGGTGATTTTGATGAACAAGGTCATCGCTGCCTTCTATGCGGGCGTTGGGTCCAGAATGGTCAATGCCGCCATGGACGAGCTTGAGGCTTATACGCGCGAACATTTCACGCGCGAAGAGGAGATGATTGAAGGCAAGGGCTATGCCGAGTTGGAATCGCACAAGGAACAGCATGGCAAGTTGATCGCCGAACTGGCGCGCCTGAGGGCCGTGAAAAGCGGCACCGAGGTCATTCCCCTGCTCTATGACTGGCTGGTCACCCACATCATGAAAACCGATAAGGGCTACAGCCATCTGTTCCAGTAAGGAGGCAGGGCTTATGCCGAGGAAGGCTTGGCCTTGGCCGGGTCACCGTCCTTCAGGCCGGTCACCAGGGCCACCAGCTTCTTTTCCAGTTGGATGGGCGAGAAGGGCTTGACCAGATAGGCATCGACGCCGATTTCCTTGGCCTGAATGACCGAACCTTCGTCGGCTCGGGCCGTCAGCATGATGAAAGGCATGGTAACACCATCGGCTCGCAACTTGCGCAGGAATTCAAGCCCGGTGATGCCCGGCATGTTCCAGTCGCAGATGACGAAATTGACGGCGGCGGTCCCATTCATGACCTTCATTGCCTCGACCGCGTCTCTGGCCAGAAAACTGTCGCCCACCCCCAGGTCGGTCAGCACCATCTTGATTAGGTTGAGGATGTAGTCGTTGTCATCGACGACCAGCACGCGCAGCTTGGCCAGTTCGGGAATCTTCTCGGCGCGCATGGAAACCATAACAGACATACCCGGTTCGTGTTAATTTTGCATGATATTGAGGGGAGACGCCTTGTCAATCAAGAGGGAAGCGGTTGCCAAACCCGAGGCGAAGGGTATCCTTGGGCAATTGCCCCTTTCTGGAGCCATAAAGCAATGAGTGCGCTGCCAAGGCCCTTCAACCCGCCAGCCCGAGTCCTTATGGGGCCAGGACCATCTGATGTGCCGCCCCGGATTCTGTCCGCCCTGGCCCGCCCGACCGTGGGGCACCTCGATCCCAGCTTCATTCAATTGATGGATGAGGTGAAGACGCTGTTGCAAATGGCCTTCATGACCGGCAACGAGTTGACATTGCCGGTGTCCGGTCCCGGTTCGGCGGGCATGGAGACCTGTTTCGTCAATCTGCTGGAGCCGGGCGATACCGCCATTGTCGCCGTCAACGGCGTGTTCGGCCAGCGCATGAAGGAGAATGTCGAGCGCGCTGGGGCGGGGGCCGTCCTGGTCGAGGCCGAGTGGGGCCGTCCGGTCGATCCGGCCCATGTCGAGGCGGCGCTTAAGGCCCATCCCGAAGCTCGTCTCTTGGCCTTCGTGCATGCCGAAACCTCGACCGGGGTTGAAAGCGATGCCGAAGCCCTGTGCGCTCTGGCCCGGAAATACGACGCGCTGTCGGTCGTGGACGCTGTCACTTCGCTGGGGGGCATTCCCGTTCGCGTTGACGCCTGGGGGGCCGATGCCGTCTATTCCGGCTCGCAGAAATGCCTGTCTTGTGTGCCCGGTCTCTCGCCCGTTACCTTCAGCCCCCAGGCGGTCCAGCGCATTCGGGGGCGAAACCGCAGGGTGCAAAGCTGGTTCATGGACCTCAATCTGGTCATGGGCTATTGGGGGGCAGGGGCCAAGCGGGCCTATCATCACACGGCTCCGATCAATGCCCTCTACGCCCTGCATGAATCGCTTCTGATGCTGGCCGAGGAAGGATTGGAAAAGGCCTGGGCGCGCCACCATCGCCTGCATCTGGCGCTTCGCGCCGGTATCGAGGCCATGGGGCTTTCTTTTCTGGCCGATGAATCCTGCCGCCTGCCGCAATTGAATGCCGTGCGGGTGCCCGAAGGAATCGATGAGGCAAGTGTTCGGACCCAACTTCTCGAACGATTCGGCATCGAACTGGGGGCGGGGCTGGGGCCTTTGGCTGGAAAAATCTGGCGAATCGGCTTGATGGGGGCATCGGCCAGCGCCTCGAATGTTCTTTTATGCCTGGGGGCGCTGGAAAGCACTCTGGCCGGAATGAAGGCGCCCATTCATGTCGGTGCCGCTTTGCCGGCCGCCATGGCGAAAATTTAGAGGGGGATGGCGAATGCGCATCGCTATCGTGACCGACGCCTGGTTTCCGCAGGAAAACGGGGTGGTGCGCGTTCTGGCGACCCTGACCCAGCGACTGAAACACCGTGGCCACGAGATTTTGCTGATCGAGCCCGGCCAATTCCGCACCATTCCCTGTCCGACCTATCCCGACATCCGTCTGGCCTTCGGGGTCAGCGGCGACATCGGGCGGCGTCTGGATGCCTTTGCGCCAGAGGCGCTGCATCTGCCCACCGAAGGGCCGCTGGGCTGGGCGGCCAGGGGGCTGGCTCTGAAACGTGGCTGGCCCTTCACCTCGGCCTATCATTCGAAATTTCCTGAATATATCCAGGCGCGGACAGGATTGCCCCTGTCCTGGCTGTATGCCCCCGTGCGCAAATTTCATCAGGCCTCCTCGGGTGTCCTCTGTCCGTCGCCCTCGGTTTATCGGGAATTGTCTGAACGCGGATTTACGCATCTGAGGCTTTGGTCGCACGGGGTCGATACCGATGTCTTCCACCCCCAGCCCAAGGATTTCTTGAATTTGGCGCGCCCCGTTCACATGTATGTAGGACGGGTTACGGTGGAGAAGAATCTGGATGCCTTTCTGAAGCTCGATCTTCCCGGCTCGAAGGTGATCGTGGGCTCGGGTCCGGCCCGCAATACCCTGAAGCGCCGTTATCCAAAGGCGCATTTCAAGGTCGCCCATGGCGATGAGGAACTGTCGCGTTATTTCGCCGCTGCCGACGTTTTCGTCTTTCCCAGCCTGACCGATACCTTCGGTCTGGTGATGCTGGAGGCCATGGCGTCTGGCGTTCCCGTGGCGGCTTTTCCCGTCACCGGGCCGCTGGATGTTCTGGGGGAATCGAAGGCGGGTGTGTTAGACTGGGATCTGGCAAATGCGGCGGGTCTTGCCCTGTCCATCGATCCTTCGATTTGCCGGGCGCATGCGCTGGGATTTTCCTGGGACCATGTGACCGACCAATTCCTGGACTTCCTGGCTCCGATCGGAACGCCGGAAAGGTTGTGCGCATGAAGTCTTATGTCATCACCGTGATCGTTCTGATCGCTCTGGCGGTCTTTCTGACGATTTCGGCGGGCCAGTTGAGTGATCGTTACGAATCCCCCCCTCCGCCTGGTTTCACGCGCGATGTTCCGAAGAATCTGGATGGGCTGTGGGGCGAACATGGCGATTGTTCCAGCAAGGCGACGCGCACACTCGATTTTCTCGATGGCGGTTTTCGCTGGAAGAAGGGGGGGACGGGGCGCGACAATTACGGATTAGTGCGCGGCGTTTACAAATACGATCTGGGGGCGGCGCGTGTTCTGTTCAAGCTGAATGAGACGGCAGAGGGGGTCGATCCCAAGCGCGGGCCGGAATATGAAATCAACATCATGGGTGACACCATGGTGCGCCGCCATGTCTTCGAGGGATTCACCGAGGTTTATCAGCGCTGCCGCGAGCAACCTGTCCGCAAGGACGTGCCGCAATATTGATTGTGTCTATGGCCGGGCGCAGGGCTTTCAATTGAGCCGTTAAATACACGCAAAAGCACATTAAATCCGCATCAATCAATAAATGATTGCGTAATTGCAATTATCAGTCTATTTATTATCGGCATATATCGCAATAATAGACATTCCCGGGGGGGCTCATGCCGACATTCAATGATCTTTTTGTGCGCGACAGCCTGCAGGATACGGGCGTCGTCCCATCGCCGGGTTATCCCTACACATCTCCTGACATCATCTGCTATCAGCAGGTGGCAGACCCGACGACGACCTTCACCAACAACTACAACACCGATCCCAACATTCCTTATGAGATTGGCGTGTACAATTATGTCTATGTCCGGGCGAGCAACTTAAGCACGCAACCAGCGAGCGGCACGATGAAGGTCTATGTCACCGACATCAATTTCGTGCTGACACCCAACACATGGATCAACAAGGCAATGACGACGGGGGGCGGCCAGAATTTCGTCGCGCTGCCGCAAGTGCCAGCCCCTCAGCCGACGGCTCCCTCGATCTCTGTGGCAACGACCCCTTTCATGTGGCAGCCGCCCACGGACAACAAGCATTACTGCGCCATCGGCCAGGTGATCACGCAAAGCCATCCCAATAACATTCCGGCGTCGTTCTCGAAATGGGATGATTTCGTCATGTGGGTGCGTAACAACCAGAACATCTGCTGGCGCAATCTGAGCATCGTCAACAATCTGCCTAATCCGCAATGGGATCAGCCGATACCCTTCAACAACATTACCAGTCAGCAATCGCCAATTATGTTCATTGCAACCTGCACGAATCTGCCCATTGGGTCGACCGTTACGCTGAAATGCGATGCCTTGAGCATCAATGTCAGCAATACCATCACAAATGTGCAGCAGTATGTTTACGGTCCCGGCATGTGTCCCGGCGGATTTGCTGGATATCTGGAAACCATGGTCTTTTTGCCCAGCGGTAAACCTTGGAGCGGGTCTATCAGCACGGCTTATTACGTTGGTGTCGACTCTGACTCCGCCGCATCGCGCTTTGCTCTCGATCTTAGGCGCCATGATGTCGATCCGCAGGCGCTAAGCCTTGGAAACGGCAATCTGATCGAGGCGGGCAACTGCTCCTTCGTCTTCGGATCGCCTCCTTCCACAGAGCGTCTGCTGGCACTTCGCTAAGGGAGAGACAACATGAAGGCTTCCGCAACGCCGATGCCGTCAAACTTCACCGTCATGAAGCTGACGGCCCAGTCCTACGCTCAGACATCATCCAATATCGGCATCGCGTTGGATGGGACGGCTGCCTTTTCGATTGCTGCCTGGGCCAAATTCAATGGCCTGGGTGATAATTCCTCCATTCTTTCCAAGGATGGCACCATCTGGTTCGGTTCTGTCGGCGACATCTTGTCGATTCAAATAACCGGATATCCGCCGCTCAGTTCGAATCCCAACGTGAATGGCCTTGACGACACGGATTGGCATCATGTCTGCGTAACCTTCGATGGATCGCAGGCCAAGCTGTATATCGACGGGTTCTTCAACACGATGGCGAATATTTCCGGGACAGGCAGCACGACGGCAAGTCCGGTTCTCATCGGCAACGGGCTGCAGGGACTTGTTTCGTCGGTCACTGTATTCAATCAGGCGCTGGACGGCGACACGGTCATGTCGGTCATGTACGGCGATCCGGCGGCATTAAGCGTTGTCGCCTGGTTCGATTTTTCGCAAAACCCTCCGGTGGATACCGGAAGCGGGCATTTGCCGATCAGCTTGCAGCAACAAGCCTTGATGGTGACAAGCGTTCCGGCGCTGTCGCTATCCAGCGTTGCCTTCGCATTGCCGATCGATGATTGGGATGTCAATCCCGGCGGCTATCAGGTCGATCCCTATACCGTTCAGACCTGGGTTTACGTCTCAAGCACGGCGTCGCCAGAGCAGGCCATTCTGGTCAACGGCGACCTTGCCAGCGATACAGGTATCGCCTTCTATCTTGATTACGATTCAACACAGAACAAGTTCAGAATCTGTTCGCAGCGAGGTTCTTACGACACCGGATTCGATCTTGTTTCAAATTCGCTGATCGCTCCCGAAACCTGGGTGAATCTGGCCACGGTGTTCGACGGCACCAATCTGTCGATCTATATCAATGGCGTGCAGGATGTTATTCAGCCAGCAGGCCCCATCCCGCTGATCAGGGACATGGGCGAGGTGATGATCGGTGCTGCATCTCGCAACAGCCAGTCAACGATGGACATGCCTTTCCAGGGCTATATCGCCTGGATCGATGTGTGGAGCCGGGCATTGTCGGCGGCGGAAATCGTCACCTATATGAATCAGGCGCCGGAGCTATCGGCGGCGGGTATCGAAGCCAGTTACGATTTTGCCACCACGCCGCCACGCAGCCTTTTCGGAACCTCGATCGGACTGGTCGATGGGGCCAGCGTCTCCAATCAGGTCAGCATTGCCGGACTGTCGCAATCTTCAAGAAAGGTCAGCTTTGCAACATCGCCCGAGCCTCTGGATGAGAAAGACCTGGCTAGTCTGATCCAGGAAGCGCGTGAACAGACGATAGGGAATGACGAGGCCGAGGCCTTCAAGCTGGCGATGATGCAAGATTTGGCTGAATACGGCCATGATCCCAAGGCGCGTGAGAAGATAGAAGCGGCCTGGCAGTCTGCCCTGGCCGGTCTTGGCGAATCTGGCACGGGTCACAGCTTTCGGGTTACCGATCATGTGCTGAACGGAGAGCGGATCATGCTCTGCCATACCAGGCGGGGCGTGCATGTCGCATATCGCGGCAAGCTGGGAGAATTCGACGACTGCACGCTATGGAGAGTGCGGTTGTTCTTCATCCTGTTTGCCGGTGCGATTGATGCCGTTTTTGGTGTGCCTTGCACCATGAACCAGAATGCCATCACCTACATTGCAAAGCTGATTACCAGTCCCCGTATTGCAGCACTGATGGCTGAGAAAGTGATGGGGGCATCGATCGTATACAAGATCGTCTGTTCCCTGGTCGATCAAGGAATTTTTCGTCAATTGCTCGGACTGCTGACCGATATCGGCTTCTGGACAGCTGTCCGCATTGTTAGCCGTGCCATCCTCGTCTTTGCCGGCTTTGGGGCTGCTAACATCTTCTCCTCCCTGATTGCCACGGCAGCCACATACATGATTGCGCTTAGCGAACGCCCCGCATCCTGCAATCCCCTCCCGGCGGTGACGTTGGCGGCCATCAAGTTCAACCACGATCCGACGGGTGCCGCCGTCGATGCGCTTTCGATTCGCAAGAATGCCACGACAAGCCTTAGCGTACCGGAATGGACGAGCGGAAAAATTCAGCCTCAGGAATCGCCTGCGGCCTACGCCAAATCGGCGGTTTCCGGCAATGTCATCACCATCATGGCGAAGTTCACCATCAACACCAGTGATGGGGTGCAGCTTCAGATAAAGGCGGATGGCGGCGGCATATTGGGCGCGATCGACGCGGTAACAGTCAGTTTCAACAACGGCGTGTCGAATCCGCAATATGTGACGCTGAACTTAAGCCATCATCTGATCGCCACCACAGGCATTTCCAGCAATGACGTCACATGGAGCTGGTCCTATAAGCGGCCCAGCGATGCCAACTGGACGGTGATGGCCTCGTCCAGTCACCGGATATATGTGGTGCTAAGTTCGCCCAACATGCCCTGGAGGCAGTCCAACAATTTGCAAGAGACGCAACTTCCCTGGACTGATCTTCTTGATATCGTCACTTCGGCAAATTGGGCTCAGGGCAAAACAACCACGGACGATACCGTGAACGTGGTCACCCAGGCGGTCAACAGCAAGATCGGCCTAGCTTATGACAAGGTTCAAGGAGCTTCCGTCTATACCGATTACAGCTACAGCGTCAGCCTGAGAACATTCAAATGTTCGGGTTTCATCGATTATGTCGGTGGAGGAGTCAGTCCGGGGCATATCGTCAACTGCACGGATTGCGCCACCATCGTTACCGCCTGCGCCAATATTCTGGGCTGCAATGTTTTTGCGTCAGTTATGCATCCGAGCTCTCCAGGAGGTTTTTCGACGAACAAGATTATTGCGATCGGAGATCCAGTCACGGGCTGGGCCTATCCATTTCCCAATCCTTCTGGGACAGGCGGCGGGTTCAGTTATCACGAAGTGGCCTGGACGGGGGCGGGCAGCTACACCGATCCGCTTTACGATGCCTGTCTAAAGGTGGATTCCGGGAATAATCCCTGGGACTGGACCTCGCCCGGTGTTACGCATACGCCGCAGCTTCCGCTCAAGATGGCTTTCACCACCCAGGGCATTGCTCCGACGTTGCCCATCGCGACACCCTTTACCAGTCCCTCCTACCGCGAACGTCTGGCGACGAATGTTGCTGGCGGCATCGGCAGTTGCGTTCCGCAAGCGCCATGGGACGATTCGCAAAGCGGCCGACGTTATGTGGTATGATCGATAAGCTTGGAGAGAACCATGTTCGAACATGATCCCCTGCATCAGGCCGCCAAGGAGCGTTATGGTTTTGCCTCCTGGCCGGGCGGAAAATTCAGGAGCGCAGCCGGAGAACTGACGCCCAGGCGCGTCCTGTTCGCGGCCCAGCCCGAACGCGTGAAAGGAATGGCCTTTCTGGTGCGCAAGGCCGTTCCCGGCGAGCGAAATTCCTATACCGATTATTATTCTCTGGGCTCTGACGAGGAGCGCATTTCCATCAGCATTCATGAGTTCTCATCCGATGAGGATGCGCGGGAGGGATTGGTCAACATTCTTTCCCATTGCATGGCGATTGCCCTGCCGCGCTGTGCCGACAAGGGGTTGACCGTCGGCGATATCGGATTCTGCGGCCTTGACGATACCGTCAGCTCGGTATTTTTCGTGCGCCAGAACGTGTTGGTGCGGGTGGAGAGCGTGGGAAGAAAACGAATCTCCGTCGTCGAGGCGGCCAAGGAGGTCGATGCCCAGCTTCAAGACCACATGTCCAGGATGTTCTAATTCCCGATATTGATGTATTTGAGGCAGACCACGCGCAGGCATGAGGCCAGATTCTTGTCGTTGGTGGTCAGGCAGTGATCGGCGATGCGCGACACCAGGGCGGGCAGGGCAAGCCCTTCTTCACGGGCCATTTCCTCAAGCACGGTCCAATAGGCGCGTTCCAGGCGGATGGTGGTGGAATGGCCCGAGAGGCGCAGGCTGCGCCGCTCGGGCGTGAATTCCTTGACCTGATCCGGATTGCAGTATGAAAACAGCTTCTCCAACGGCCCTTCGGGGGCCGGTGGAGCGCTGGAGCCTGCTGCATTCTCCTTGGTCGTCATGATGTCATCATGACGTGAAGGATCAGGCTTGTCACAGTTTCTTGGACAAGGTGAAGGCGCCCCGCAAATCGCCCTCGGCAAAGCCCCGTGCCTTGTCCTTAGGATAGAGGGCATCGAGCTTGGCCGCCACCTCGGGCTTGATCTCCGCGCCATGGCAGGAAAGGCACAAGGGCGCCGTGGGAATCGCCTTCATGAAGCGAAAGGTCTTCTGACCGTTTTCCGTGACGATCTCGGCCTTGGCCAACTGGGCGGCGGGTTCGCCCTTGGCCTTGCGGGCCTCGAATTCCGCCAGTGTCGCCTGCTCCCAGGCATCCGGGGTGTTGCCGGTATTGCGTAGTTTCAGACTGGTGCGGCCCACCCGCCAGCCTTCCTGCGATTTGGCCTTGGCGATGGCGGGGGCCTTTTCATTGCAGGCCCCAATGGCGGCGATGGGTCCGCCTGCATTCAGCGCTCCCACAAGTTCTTCCTTCAAGGCATCGCCGAAGGCGGCGGTATTCTGGGCCGCCTGGGATTTCAGCGCATCGGCATCCTGAGCCAGTGCGGGCGCCGAGGCCAACGAGCAGAACAGGGCAAGAGCAGCAAGCAGATGATTCTTGGACATGGACCTTCCTCCCGGATTTTTTGGATTGTTGCTTAAACGAACAGGTTGATCTCGCTTTCCGAGGCGATTTCGATATAGGTGGCAGCACCGGCCAGTTCGATGCCGTCGATCAGGTCTTCCTTTTTCATTTCAAACAGGTCCAGCGTCATCTGGCAGCCGATGAAGCGCACGCCAAGATCGATGGCGGCCTCACGCAATTCGCCGATGCTGGCAACACCCTTCTTCTTGATCAGGCTTTTCATCATGGCGCTGCACATGGCATCGACGCCGGGCAGCATCGAGACCATGTTGGGCATGATCATGTGAGTGCCCATCATCGGCATAGCCATGGCCGGATTGCCCAGCGTGGAAATCTGCAGGTCCGAGACGTCTTTTTTCAAGAGCGCCAGCCCGTAGAAGGTAAAGAACAAGCTGACCTGATGGCCCAGGCTGGCCGCCGTGGTGGCCAGGATGAAAGGGGGATAGGCCCAATCCAGGCTTCCCTTGGTTACGATCATGGTCATTTTCTTGGACTTGGGCGTATCACTCACGTCATCTCTCCATTAGGCAATGCTTAAGTTGCCTGGGAAACATAGACGAACCACCCTTGCACAGGTAGTACACTGATACCACGGATGAAGAAGATGGTGACCGACCTGAGAGATAGGTGACGTTTTGTACCGGACACATGGGTAACACTTTTCGCCATTTGGCGGGAGGTGTCGATGCCGTGGAAAGCGAGTTCGGTTATGGAAGAACGTCTACGTTTTGTCGC
>JADFZV010000030.1 GCA_015232335.1 Alphaproteobacteria bacterium
GCGAAGCCGTCCTTCTCGCCCATGGCAGCGCGGGGCAGCGGGCCTGACAAGGCCTGCTTCATCAGCTTGCGCTCGAGCCGAGTGAGCGGCGGAATGGGCTGATGTGCGCTTGACGCGGTGGCGGGCGCACATAAGGGTCCTGGCGCTCGACCATCCAGAGTTCCTGCTGGCCGATAATCTCCATGAACTCCATCAGCCCCTTGGGCGATTGCTGGGTTCTGCTCAGATAGGTCACACCGGCCTGATCAGCGGAAGATTCCTGGGTTCTGGAAAAGGCCATCAGATTGCGTGTCGCGATCTGGTTGCCGCCCATCATCACCGCCGAGCCGACATCGCCGCGGCCCGTGGCCACCGCCGCCGCCGCACCCAGCACGGTGGTGATGATGGCCTGGGTCGAGGCATTCTCGAAGGCGTCGGCCAGTCTGGCCAGATGGCCGCCAGAGATATGGCCGATTTCGTGGGAAATCACCCCGATCACCTGTCCGGCATGGTCGGCCCTGAGCAAAAGGCCGGTATGGACGAACAGCTTTTGCCCCCCTGCGACGAAGGCGTTCAGGCTTTTGTCGTTGACGATATGGACCTCAAGGGCCTGGGGGTCCAGCCCGGCCGCCTCCAACAGTGGCGTTGCGAAGGCGCGGATGGTATTTTCCACCTCGGTGTCGCGGATCATGCCGACGGCCCCGGCCGGGGAGATCCCCGTCAGAAAAAGCAAACAGGTAAGGGCTAGACGTATGAACGCGTTCAAGACAGGATATCCAATGATGTCACAGGAAGGTAGTTCTCCAACCCTTATCCGTCAATGCGGGCTCTTCTCCAAGGCGTTGGCTCTGGCCGGTCTTTTGGGGGCTTGCGATCCCGGTCTGGCGCCCGGAACCATCGGTCATGTGCAGGGATTTGCAGGCGTTGTTGCCTCGGACGAGCCGCAATCCGTGCTGGTGGCGCGCGATATTCTTTCTGCAGGCGGAACGGCGGCCGATGCCGCCGTTGCCATGTATTTCACCATGTCGGTCACGCTTCCCTCAAGGGTGGGGATCGCGGGCAACGGGGCCTGCATCGTCCATAACCCGAAGACCAAGACCACCGAGGCCATCATTTTCATCCCGCCGTCACCGGCTGCCGTGGCCGCCCCCCGGGCCCTTTTCGCCCTGCATGCCAAATATGGGCGCTTGCGCTGGGCGGCGCTGATCAGCCCGGCAGAAGGCATGGCCCGCTTCGGAACGCCGGTTTCGCGCGCTCTGGCCCAGGATCTGGTTCTGACGGGTAATAGCTTGCATAATGACCCGGCCACGCGGGCGATTTTCACCAAAGCGGACGGGTCACTGGTTGGCGAAGGCGATGCCGTACAGAATATCGATCTGGCTTCCTTTTTGTCGCGCCTCAGAGCCCGTGGACCGGCCGATCTCTATGCCGGGACCCTGGCCCGCGAAATGAGCGAGGCCGTTCAGGCTGGAGGCGGCAAACTTTCTATAGACGAGCTGCGCGCCGTCAGCGTGCCGATCATCGCCACGGAAAAGGTCAAGCTGGGCAATCTGACGGCCCATTTTCCGCCAACCCCTGCGGGAGTCGAGGAAGCCAGGCTTTTGCGCGGGCTGGCCGAGAAAAAGGCAATGAGTACGTCCCCCTCGTCCGAGGCGGCGACCGGCGGCGGTTTCGTGGTGGCCGACCGTGATGGGCAGGGTGTTGCCTGCCAGACCAGCCTGGGCGATTTGTTCGGAAGCCGTAAATTGATTCCGGGCATGGGCATGTTGCTGGCTCAGGGAACCGTTTCCCCGTCCAGCCTGGGGCCGATGCTGGTGGTGGCCCATAATGTTCATGAATTCCGCTATGCCGTGACTTCGGCGGGTGGAGAGGGCGGATTGGCAGGTCTGGCTGGCGTTGCCTCGAAATCGGTGATCGACGAGCGCCCCCTGGTCGAGGCGGTCAAGGCCGAAGCGGGCAGGCGCATGGTCGCCATCGGCTGTCCCAAGGGTCTGCCGCCGCATCCCGACTCATGCCAGGTGGCGGTTGATCCCGAAGGCTTTGGCTATGGCATGGGTGTCGGCACCAAAGACAAGTGACGTCCTTGAAAATATCCCATCGCGGTCAGGTTCCGCCCTTCATCGTCATGGATGTCATGCGCATGGCCGCCGAACGCGTGGCCCAGGGCAAGGACGTCGTCCATCTCGAAGTGGGGCAGCCGGGCGGACGACCGCCTCGCAGGGTGTTGGAAGCGGCCAGGGCGGCCCTGGAGGACGAGACTGAGACGCTGGGTTATACGCTGGCTTTGGGGCATCCCGGTCTGCGTGATGGCATTGCGCGCTTTTATGCCGATGTTCATGGCGTCACTGTCGATCCTCAGCAGGTGGTGGTGACCACGGGCTCCTCGGGGGCTTTTCTTCTGGCCTTTCTGGCGGCCTTCGACGCGGGCGACCGGGTGGCGCTGGCGGCTCCCGGCTATCCGGCCTATCGCAACATCCTGACGGCTCTGGGCTGCGAGGTGGTGACGATTCCGGTCGATGGCTCGACCCATTTTCATCCCACGCCGGATCATTTGGAAAAATTGGACCGGCCGGTCGATGGATTGATCGTCGCCAGCCCCTCCAATCCCACCGGCAGCATGCTGGGCACCGCCGCCTTGAAGGCTCTGGCCCTCTGGTGCCACCAGAACGGGGTGCGCCTCGTTTCCGATGAAATCTATCACGGCATCGTGTACGGCCCGAAGGCGGCGACGGCTTTGGAATTCTCGCCAAGCGCCATTCTGGTCAACAGCTTCTCGAAATACTACGCCATGACTGGCTGGCGTCTGGGCTGGATGGTGGTGCCCCCCGAGCTTTTGCGCCCCATCGAATGTCTGGCCCAGAATCTGACCATAGCCCCCCCCACTTTGTCGCAGATATCTGCCATGGCCGCTTTCGAGGCAACGGACGAATTGAATGCCCGTGTGGCGGGCTATGCCGCCAACCGGGCCTTCCTGCTGGAAAACCTGCCCAGGCTGGGCTTCGACCGTCTGGCCCCGGCCGATGGGGCCTTTTACCTCTATGCCGATGTGGCGCATCTGACCAATGACAGCCCTCAATTTTGCAAACGCATTTTGGCCGAGACCGGGGTTGCCGTGACGCCCGGCACCGATTTCGATACCGAACGCGGGCATTTGGGCTTACGCTTCTCTTTCGCCGGTCCGCTTTGCGACATGGAAGAAGCCGTAAGGCGCTTGTCCGTCTGGCGCAAATAACGAAAAGGAGAACACCATGGTCACCCGTCCCGATCTTGCCAAGGAACTGTCCCGCGCCGCCCACGAGGCGCTGGGGGCTCTGTCCGGCCTGAAATCCGAAGCCGAGAGCTTCGCCAAGGCCAAGCTGGAAAAGCTGTTGTCCGACATGAAGCTGGTTACCCAAGACGAATTCGACGCCGTGCGCGCCATGGCCGCCAAGGCCAGGACCGAGCAGGAGGCGCTGGCCGCCCGGGTGCGAATTCTTGAGGAAAAACTAGGTATTGCAGCACCGGCTGAAACGCCGAAACCGGCGCGCCGGAAGACAGCGAAGACCGACTCGAAGGCATGAAACCGGCGGCTGGTCACCCAGCCAGCCGATTTTCATTTCTGCTTTCGACTCCGATTTGCGAGTCTTTTCAAGGCCCAGCAGGGGCGGGCGACTCCGCCGACTCCGCGTTTACTTCTTGTTAAACCTCCCTGGCTAGCGTTTGTGTTGACACAGGCGGGCATCCCACAACATGTTGGAGCCCGAAAGCGAGGCGGGGAGATAGGGGCATGACAGCCTTAGCGCTTGCAGTACATGAAGAATTGGCCAATCCGCTGGATTTGGTCGAGCAGATCGTTGCCGCCAACGACTGGGCGTTCGACCGTCGCTCGGATGAGGAGATGGCTGTCGAGGTGCCGGGCCGCTGGTGCGATTTCAGCCTTTATTTCTCGTGGCGCGAAGACGTGGGCGCCATGCACTTCACTTGTGCCTTCGACATGCGCATTCCCGATGCCAAGCGTCCGCCCATCAACGAGCTTCTGGTTCTGATCAACGAGAAGATGTGGCTGGGTCATTTCGGCCTGTGGGTGGACGAGGGTGTGCCCATGTTCCGCCATTCCATGCTGCTGCGCGGCCTGCATCAGACCAGCATCGAAGAGCTTGAGGATCTGGTCGATATCGCGCTCTCCGAATGCGAGCGCTTCTATCCCACCTTCCAGTTCGTCGTCTGGGGCGGCAAAAGCCCCATCGAATCCATGCAGGCAGCCCTGCTCGAGCCTGTCGGCGAAGCCTAGTGGTGCGCTCAGAGCCGCTCAGCATTTCAGCCGCCATTGAGGCGGCGGCCAAGCGAGCAAGGGCGAGCGCCCGGCGAGGGGCAAAAGCATGATGGGGGGAGTCCTCCTTGTCGGCTGCGGGCGCATGGGAACGGCGCTGTTGTCGGGCTGGATCGGACAGGGCTTCGATCCCAGGGCCATTCTGGTCGTCGAACCCAGCCTGGCGGCAATCGAAGGCGTTCCCTGCGTCGCCGACGTCAAGGACGTTCCTTTGGGCTTCAAACCCGATATCGTGTTGTTGGCCGTCAAGCCCCAGCTCATGGACGTCGTCCTGCCCCCCTATGCCCGTCTGTCCGAACACGCCTTGTTCCTGTCGATCGCGGCTGGGCGCACCATCGCCTCGTTCGAGCGCATTCTGGGGCCAGGTGCTGCCGTCGTGCGCTCAATGCCCAATACGCCGGCGGCGGTGGGGCGCGGCATCACGGTGGCTTGCGCCAACCGCATGGCCAGCAGCATGCAAAAAGCCAGGGCCGAGGAGTTGCTGAGCGCTGTCGGCAGCGTCGCCTGGGTCGAAGACGAATCCTTGTTGGACGCAGTCACCGCTGTTTCCGGCTCAGGCCCCGCCTATGTGTTTTGGCTGGCCGAAACCCTGGCCAAGGCGGGCGAAAAGGCAGGGCTTGAGCCCGATCTGGCGGCCAAATTGGCGCGCGCCACGGTTTACGGGGCGGGCGAGCTTTTGTATCGCCAGGATGCACCCGCTGCCACCTTGCGCCAGAATGTCACCAGCCCGGGCGGCACGACGGCGGCCGCCCTTGCCGTGCTGATGGCCGAGCAGGGCGGGCTTCAATCCCTGATGGACGAAGCGGTGGCGGCTGCGGCGAAGCGCTCGCGCGAGCTTGCCAGTTAGTCCTTCCTGCACCACATTGGTGAGAGCTTCATCCTGAAAGGCTCCACCCATGGCCGCGAAAGCGCATTCCGACAACCGATTGACCGCCGCAAAGGCCATGATGGCTCTGCTGGCCGAGAATAGCTGGCAGAGCATCTCGCTGTCCGAAGTGGCGGCAAAAGCCGGTCTTTCCCTGGCCGAGCTGCGTTCGGTGGCTTTTGGCAAGGAAGCGCTGCTGTCCGTCCTTGGGTCCGACATCGATCGTCAGGTGTTGGCAGGCCTGGGACAGGAAGAGGCAGATATTTCCGCGCGCGACCGCTTGTTCGATGTCCTGATGCGGCGCATCGAAGCCCTGACCCCTTATAAGGCGGCTTTCCAGCGATTGGCCCGCGAAGGCGCTCGGGCTCCCTTTGCGCTGCTGGCAAGTGCCTGCTCGATCGACCGGGCCATGCCCTGGATGCTGGAGGCGGCGGGAATTTCCTCTTCTGGCTTGGCGGGCAGATTGAAGGCCAAGGCCTTGGCGGCGGTTTATCTTTCCGCCGTGCGGGTCTGGCTGGGCGACGACAGCGCCGATCTTGGCCCCACCATGGGAGCCCTCGATCAGGCGCTGGACCGCGCCGAACGGCTGATCGCGCTGTTGCCGCCCCCCCTGCGTTCCTGCCTTGCGGGAGAAAAAACGACCAAGGCCCGGACTGGGGCGGACTCAGGGCAGGCCTAACCCCCTGATATTGCGCCGCAACAATGGCGGGCTTGACGATTTAAATTTCGAGCGCATATTATTGTGCAGTGCAACAACCAGTCTGTAAAATTCAGCACGCACCAAGACATCCCGAGGAGGATTTACATGGTCAAGAAACCCGAGACGCCTGAAGATTTCGATATCACCAAGGTTTTTGCCGATTTCAAAGTGCCGGGCGTCGATGTCGATGCCATGCTGGCCTCGCAACGGAAGAATATCGAGGCCTTGGCCTCTGCCAACAAGCTGGCCTTCGAGGGCGTTCAGGCCGTCATGCGCCGCCAAATGGAAATCATGCGCCAAGCGGTCGAGGAAGCGGTGGGAGCCACCAAAAGCCTGACCCAGTCCGGCTCACCTCAGGACAAGGCTGCCGCTCAGACCGATCTGGTCAAGGACACGTTCGAGCGTACGCTGTCCAACATGCGCGAACTGGTCGAGATGATGAGCAAGTCGAATTCCGAAGCCTTCGATCTTCTGAACAAGCGCTTCGCCCAGACGATGGATGAAGTCAAGGACGTCATCAAGGGCAAGAAGTAAGCCCTACTCCTCTGCACATCATACGAAAGAGGCGGCATCCCAACGGGTGCCGCCTTTTTGCTTACCCCCTTCCCTTGCCATAGGCTTCCTTGATCTCGCGTTTCAAGGTCTTGGCGGCGGCGTTGCGCGGGAAACTTTCCTGGAACATCACGTCGGCAAGGCGCTGGAACTTGGCCCCTACGCGCTGGTTGGTCCAGTCCTTGATTTCGTCCTCCGTCGCCGTCATGCCCTGCTTCAAGATCACGGCGGCCACCGGCACCTCGCCCCATTTGGCGTCGGGGGCTCCGAAGACCGCCACCTCATTGATGGCCGGATGCGTTGCCATCACTTCCTCGATGTCCTTGGGGTAAACATTGACCCCGCCCGAAATGATCATGTCCTTGATGCGGTCGACCAGGAACAAAAAACCATCCTCGTCCACATAGCCCGCATCGCCGGTATGCAGCCAGCCATCCACCAGCGCCTTGGCCGTCAGATCGGGGCGCTTGTAATATTCGACCATCAGAACAGGGCCGCGTCCGCAGATTTCGCCCACCGTGCCGGGCGGCACTTCCTGGCCGCTCTCGTTTTCGATCCGCATTTCGAAAAAGGGAGGCGGCACGCCGACGGAGCCCGCCTTGCGGATGGCGTCGTTACGGTCAAGCACGGTCACGAAGCCCTCGGTTAGGCCGTAGAGTTCATAGAAGCGCCCGGGCAGGGCGGCATTGAGGCGCTTCTTGTGCTCCAGCAGCAGGGGCGCTCCCAGCGACTGGATCATTTGAAGCGAGGCCAGTCGCTCAGGCTCGAACTTGGGGCTGTTGAGCAGGGCGATGATCTGCGAAGGCACCATGATCATATGCGTCACTTTTTCCCGCTCGATGGCCTCGATCACCTCGTCGGGATTGAAGGCGGGCAGCAGAATGTAGGTGCCGCCCACGAACATCCAGGGCATGAGATCGAGCATGGCGCCGTTAAAGACGATGGCGCCCGAATGGAGGACCACGCTTTCCGGCGTCATGCGCCAAGCCGAGGCGAACAGCGAGCAATATTGCGCGCGGATATAATGCGTATGCACGATGCCTTTGGGGGCTCCCGTGGTGCCCGAGCTGTACATGATGTTGTAGACGTCGGGACCGTCCAGATGGGTCTCGGGCGGCTCTTCCTCCGAAGCCCCCTCGATCAAGGCCTCAAAGCTTTGAAACCCCGCCGGAACGGATTTTTCTGATCCCGCCAGAATCCAGCGATCGGGCTTGATGTCGGGCAGAGCGTTTCTGATCTCGGCCAGCATGGGCGCAAAGCCTGCATCGGCGATAACCAGGCGGCTGTCCGAATCCGCAAGCAAGGTCTTAAGCCCCGCTCCTTGAAGCAGGGTCGAGCCGGGGACCACGACCAGCCCGGTCTTGGCCACCGCCCAATAAACGGTCATCAACTCTACCGAATTGGAAAGCACGGTAGCGACCTTGTCGCCTTTTCTTAAGCCTGCCCGCAAAAGAGCGTTGGACAGCCGGTTGACCAGCCGGTCAAACTGGGCCCAAGTGAAGCGTTGATTCTTGAAGACGAAGGCGGTGTGGTCCGGGCGGTAGCGGGCGTGACGTGCGGGCAATCTGCCGATATGGACGTTCTGCATCCCTTCCTCCCCCTGATCCAGGGTAAGAATAGCGCCGGAAAAGGATAAGAGAAAGAGGCCTTAATCCTGGCCGGGACGGGGCGCGAAAGTGACCTCGAAACGTCTTGCCGCAGCGGCCGGGCTTTCGATGCTGACCTTGAAGCCTGTGCTTTCATTGGGGGCGATGCTGCGCTCGGGCGGCGGCGTCACCTTCTCGCCAACCACCAGATTGGCCCCGTCATAGAGCGACAGCTTGACCAGGGGCAGATCGCGAGACTTGTCGGAAATATTGGCGATGACACCCCGGACAACCAGCATCTCGACATTATTCTCGATGACCCGCTCGCTGGTGACGTTGCGGAATTTGAGCCCGGCGCCCAGCGCCTCGGCTTCGATGCCCACGGCTTCGTAGAGCGCCGAGGCATCCGGCCACATCTCGACCACCTTGGTGCGCAGGAAATAAGCGCCTGCCGCAAGCCCGCCCAGAACGATGATCACGGTCAGCAACAAGATCAGCGCGCCGAAAAGCTTGCTGCGCCCCTCGGGCTTGGCCTGGGCACCGGTTTTCGTAAAGACCTCGGGAATGGGATCGCCTTCGCCGAAATCGAAATCGTCAGGCATATCCTGGCCAGCACGGTCTGCGGCGGGCTTTTGCTGCTGCGCGGACGATTGAAAGGCGTGGCGGGCATCTGATTCGGCGATCTCGCCAGCCACCCGGTCAAGGGCTGCGGACAGATCGATGTCATCCCCGCCGTCTTCTTTGACATCCCCGCCTTGGGCGGGCATCTCAAGCGGAATCTGCGCCAGCTTGGGCAGGGGCGAGGGGGCTTGGCCTTTGGGGGCGGCGGGACGCGCTGCAGCCGCTGCGGCGGGTGCCGGTCGGGCCTGCGGCTTTGGGGGGGGTGGGGCTGGCGGCGGCGGGGCCATGCCCTCCATGCCTTCGGGCATCTGATGCCACTTGTGCCCGCATTTGGCGCAGCGCACAACCCGACCCGTGGTGCCGATCAGTTGATCAGCCACATTAAATCTTGCAGAGCAGGCCGGACAGGTGATGATCATGCGTGCTTCTTGATTCCCTTCGACCCTTATAGGGCGTGTGAGGCCGTGAGACAAGCCCGTAAAACCTCGTGGCACACGATATCCTGTATGCCCGACTGTGGACGAGACCCAATGGGCCGTGTCATCCTATCTCACATCCTATCTAACAGCTAAGGAGTTAAGAGTCCGTGAGTGCCCGTCTGCCCCCCAGCTTTGACCATGTCATGCGCTTTGAAAGCGTTGGCCTGCGCTATGGTCAACGGCCAGAGGTGCTGGAGGATATCAGGCTGGACTTGAAACCGGGTTCTTTTCACTTCCTGACCGGGGCTTCGGGTGCGGGGAAATCTTCGCTTTTGCGCCTGATGTATCTGGGCCAGCGCCCGACTCGGGGGCTGATCACCATGTTCGGTCAGGATATGGCGACCCTGCCCCGGAGCAAGCTGCCCGCCCTTCGGCGGCGAATAGGCGTGGTTTTCCAGGATTTTCATCTGTTGGATCATATGTCCGCGGTCGATAATGTGGCCCTGCCCTTGCGCGTGGCCGGGGTTTCGGAAAGCGAGATCAAGAAACATGTGCCCGAGCTTCTGTCCTGGGTGGGGCTGGCCGATCATCTGAACGCCAAGCCGCCGGTTCTCTCGGGCGGTCAGAAGCAGCGGGTGGCCATTGCCAGGGCGGTGATCGCCCGGCCCGACCTGCTGCTGGCCGATGAGCCCACGGGCAATGTCGATGATACGCTGGCGACCCGGTTGCTGTATCTCTTCGAGGAGCTGAACAAGCTGGGAACCACGGTCGTCATCGCCACCCATAACGAGGGGCTAATCAAAAGCTTTGCCCATTCCAGGCTGCATCTGGAAAGGGGGCGTCTGGTCGATCCGCCGCCCTTCAAGGGGGGGTAGGGCATGTCTTTCGTCCGTCGGCGCACCGACCTTCCCACCATGAGCGACGCCACCTCGCGCTTCGTTCCCCTGCTGATCGCCCTTATGGTCTTTTTGGCGGTGATGGCGCTTTCCGGCCTGATGGTGCTGCATGGGCTGGCCGGGCGTTGGGAGCGTGATATCCGGGGAACCCTGACCGTGCAGGTGCCTGCCGTCATCAGCGGTCCCGAGGCCGAGGCGCGCAGCCATGCCAAGGTCGAAGCCGCCCTCAACATCCTAAGCGACACCAGGGGTGTTCTGCATGCCGAACCCTTGGGCCGTGATCGCATCATTTCGCTTCTGGAGCCCTGGCTGGGCTCGGCCGATCTGATCGCCGAACTGCCCTTGCCCCGCTTGATCGACGTGACCACCGATCCGCACATCGCCATTGATATCAAGGCCCTGGCCGCCCGGCTTGAGGCCGTGCAGCCCGGCGCCACAGTCGAAGATCACCGCATCTGGCTGGGCCGTCTTCTGCGCCTGACCCGTTCGGTCGAGATGCTGGCCGTTCTCGTGCTGGGGCTGGTGGGGGTGATCACCTCGGCCACGGTCATTTTCGCCACCCGCACCGGCATGGCGATTCACCATCAGGTGATCGAGGTCCTGCACCTGATCGGGGCCCAGGATGATTACATTGCAAGGCAGTTTGCGCGGCGCACGTTTTTGATGGGATTGAAAGGCGGGGTGATCGGGCTGGGGCTTGGCATCGGCGCCATTTTTTCCTTCGGATTCATGGCCCGCTCGCTGGAGGGCGGCGTTCTGCCGGAATTCTGGCTGACCCCCGCTCATTGGCTGGCCGTGGTCTCGCTGCCTCTGGCCGCCGCCTGGATCGCTACCCTGACCGCCCGAATCGCCGTGCTGCGGGCCTTGGCGCGCATGACATGACTGTTTTGCGTCGTCCCCTTCTGCGGGCCGTTCTGCTTCTTGCCCTTCTTTCCCTGGGCTGGGGCGTGGGGCTAATTGGATTTGCCTCCGCTCTGCCGCGCGGCGTGGAAGATGCGACCACCCAAACCGGCGCCATCGTGGTTCTGACCGGCGGCAGCGAGCGTCTGGCCGCCGGGCTTGATCTTCTGGAAAAGGGGATGGCCGGAAAGCTTTTCGTCTCGGGCGTCTATCGCGGCGTCGAGGTGCGCGAGTTGGTGCAGTTGTCCCGCCATGCCCCCGAGGCATTGGAATGCTGCATCGCCCTGGGCTATTCGGCCGACAACACCATCGGAAACGCCCAGGAAACGGCGGCCTGGATGGCGCAGGAGGGTTTTGACTCGCTGCGTCTCGTCACCGGCAATTATCATATGCCAAGGGCGCTGGCCGAGTTCAGAGCCGTTCTGCCCAAGGCCTTGATCATTCCCAATCCGGTCTTTCCGGAGCATGTGAAAGCCGAGGCCTGGTGGTATTCGCCCGGCACCTTCGCCCTGATCGCTTCGGAATATACGAAATATCTGCTGGCTCAACTGCGCATCATGTTAGAGGGACAACCGTGACGACGCTTCGCTCGCTCCTGTTCAATCTGATCTTCTTTGGTCTGACCGCCGTACTGTCGGTCTTTTATCTGCCCTTCCTGCTCTTGCCCCGCAAAACCATGGTGGCGGGGGCGCGCCTGTGGATTCGTCTGATGCTGTGGTTCCTGAAGTGGGTGGCGGGCCTCTCCCATGAATTCAAAGGCCTCGAGCGATTGCCCCAGGGGTCGTTCCTGATCGCAGCCAAGCATCAATCAGCCTGGGATACGCTGATCTTCCATCTGCTTGTGCCCGATCCCGCCTTTATCTTGAAGAAGGAACTGCTGTCGATTCCCCTGTTCGGCTGGTATCTGGCCCATCACGGCATGATCGCCATCGACCGCAAGGCGGGCGCCGGGGCCTTGAAGAAAATGCTTAAGGGAGCCCAGGCTGCCCTGGATCGCGGCTCAATTCCCGTCGTCTTTCCCGAGGGAACCCGCACCGCCCCCGGCGATCACCTGCCCTATCATCCCGGCATCGCCGCCCTTTATGCCGACCTCAACGTGCCGGTGGTTCCCGTCGCCCTGAATTCAGGCCTGTTCTGGCGCAGGAAGGGTTTTTTAAAACATCCCGGTCGGATCGTGCTGGAAGTGCTTGATCCGATTGAGCCGGGCATGGATCGGCGGGCCTTCCTGGCTTGCCTGAAGCAACGGATCGAAGAGGCTTGCCAGCGCCTTGGCAATCCTGGCTGATTCGGCCTTATCAACAGACTTATACAAAACGCCTGTGGAACATTTGGGGAAAACATGCTAGGCTTTTTCCTTCTTGTCCACAGGGCGGGATAAAGGTGAAAGACGGGTGTGCTTTCATGGCGGGGAACGGGCGCTGTGTAACGCGGTGATGGTCGCCTCCCGCTCCTTGAAGCTGTAGGGCCAAGCGCCTAGTCTTGCCGCTCGCCTCCTTAAGGACGCGATCACGGTTTTCTTTGGCGGGGACGGATTCATGGCTCAATTGGCGCCCATTTCGCAGCAGATCTGGGACATGAAGTACCGCCTGAAAAGCGAGGAGGGACAGGCCGCCGACCGCACGGTCGAAGAGACCTGGGGCCGCATTGCGCGCGCCCTGGCTACCCCTGAGAAGGAACCCGAGCTCTGGGAAGCCCGTTTTTACGAGGCGCTTGAGAATTTCAAGTTTCTGCCTGCCGGGCGCATCGTTTCCGGGGCGGGATCGAAGCGCAAGGTGACGCTGTTCAACTGCTTCGTCATGGGCGACATTCCCGACGATATGGCGGGCATCTTCGAGCAGTTGAAGGAAGCCGCCGTCACCATGCAGCAGGGCGGCGGCATCGGTTACGACTTCTCGACGCTGCGCCCCAAGGGGGCGCCGGTCAAGGGCGTGGGCGCCGACGCCTCGGGGCCGCTTAGTTTCATGGATGTCTGGGACGCCATGTGCCGCACCATCATGAGTGCTGGCTCGCGCCGGGGCGCCATGATGGCCACCATGCGCTGCGACCATCCCGACATCGAGGCCTTCATCGAGGCCAAGCGCGAGCCGGGGCGGCTTCGCATGTTCAATCTGTCGGTCCTGGTCAGCGATGCCTTCATGCAGGCGGTCAAGGAAGATGCGCCCTGGACGCTCCAGTTCGCGGGCACGGTTTATAAAAGCCTGCCCGCGCGCGAGCTGTGGGACCGCATCATGCACGCCACCTACGCCTATGCCGAGCCGGGTGTGATCTTCATCGACCGCATCAACCGCCTCAATAACCTGCATTACTGCGAATCAATTCATGCGACGAATCCCTGCGGCGAGCAGCCGCTGCCGCCCTATGGCGTCTGCCTTTTGGGATCGGTCAATCTGGCGAAGTTGGTAGAGCGCCCCTTCACCGAGGAAGCCCGCATCGATCTGGCCAAGCTGGATGCGCTGGTGCGCGTCGCGGTGCGCATGATGGACAATGTGATCGAGGTCTCGAACTATCCTTTGCCGCAGCATGCACATGAAGCCAGGAGCAAGCGGCGCATCGGTCTTGGCGTCACCGGTCTTGCCAATGCGCTGATTCTGTGCCGGGCGCGCTATGGCGGCAAGCGCGCCATCGAACTGACCTCGGCCTGGATGGCCGCCATCCGGCGCGCCGCCTACCTCGCCTCGGTCGATCTGGCCAAGGAAAAGGGGGCCTTTCCGCTTTACGAGCCCGAGGCCTATCTCAAGGGCGAGACCATTCAAGCCCTTGACCAGGATGTTCAGGAAGCCATCGCAAAGCACGGCATCCGCAACGCGCTGCTGACCAGCATCGCCCCCACCGGAACCATTTCGCTGTTTGCCGATAATGTTTCTTCAGGCCTGGAGCCCGTCTTCTCGTTCACCTATACCCGCAATGTCCTGATGCCCGACGGCACCAGGCGCGAGGAGGAAGTCAGCGACTTCGCCTATCGCCTCTACCGGCGCATGGTGGGCGAAAACATGCCGCTGCCCGATTATTTCGTTGATGCCGAATCTCTCTCGCCCGCCGACCATGTGGTCATGCAGGCCTGCATCCAGACCTATATCGACAGCTCGATCTCCAAGACCATCAACCTGCCCGAGGACATCTCGTTCGAGGCCTTCAAGGATGTCTATGTCCAGGCCTATGATCTGGGCTGCAAGGGCTGCACCACCTACCGGCCCAACGATGTCACCGGCGCCGTGCTGGTGAAAAAGGACGGCAAGAGCAGGGAGGCCCAGGCCGAATTGCCCCTGGGCAAGCCCTTGAACAAGCCCTCCGATATCGGCGGCAGCATCGTTCATCTGACCAAGCCCCTGGACCGGCCGGAAACCTTGAAGGGTCATACCTACAAGGTGCGCTGGCCCGATTCCGACCATGCCATGTACATCACCATCAACGACATCATCCAAGATGGGCGCGAGCGTCCCTTCGAGGTCTTCATCAATTCGAAGAACATGGAGCATTTCGCCTGGACGGTGGCGCTGACGCGCATGATCTCGGCGGTGTTCAGGCGCGGCGGCGACATCTCCTTCGTGGTCGAGGAATTGAAGGCGGTGTTCGATCCCAGGTGCGGGCAATGGGTGGGCGGGCGCTATGTGCCCTCGCTGCTGGCCGCCATCGGCGAGGTGATCGAGCGCCATCTGATCGAGATCGGCTTCATGCCCAACCCCGCCGACGATCTGATCTATCTGACCGAGCCCGAGCGCAAGGTGGTCAATCTGTCCAAGACAAACGACGACCCGCCACCGGCTGCCAATCATGCCACGGGCAGCCTACGCTATTGCCCCAAATGCAACCAGCCCTCGCTGATCAAGCAGGAAGGCTGCGACACCTGCACCAGTTGCGGTTACTCGAAGTGTGGGTGAGGGGCGGGCTTAAAGCCGATGTATCCACAGTTCCAAGATAATTAAAGGGGCTGTCCCTTTGACGCATTTTACCGTTCATAGCAACAAAAGCTTGAGTCTCGAAGCTCGTTATGACGATAAGTATATTGATTTTCAACATATTACAGGGTTGTGGAATACTCAATCGACAGGTGTTTTGCGAAGTTCTGCGTGATATGGCAAAATATCCTTGACTCGCGCCTTCTCGTTCCGTTAATGTGCTTCCTGTCACGAAGGCATGAGGTCTCTACATGACAGGCGCAGCTATACCAATCGACGGGGCGGCAAAGGGGAGCGGCTCCTCTGATGTCAGGCACAACGACAGATCCACCATCGATTTCCCCTACCTTGACCTGGATGCTGGGATTGAGGTTGCAAAGGCTATCTACGATCACGCCGGACTCGGTGCGTGTGAGGTCGATCAGCTTGCGGCCCAGATGAAGCAGACGGTAAGCGGTGCCTTCAGGATGAAAACGGCTACCGCCAAAACGTTTGGTCTTGTCGAAAAGGACAGTAGGTCCGCCTTCAAACTTTCCCCCGTTGGCAGGAAACTAGTTCATCCGGATTCAGAGGCGGAAGGGAAGGCAGAAGCGTTTCTCACCGTCCCTCTGTATCGAGAAATTTACGAAAAGTATAAGGGCCATTTGCTCCCACCCTTGAAGGCGCTTGAGCGTGAAATGTCTTCTCTTGGCGTTGCGCCAAAGCAAGCAGACAAGGCACGACAGGCGTTTGAAAGGTCTGCGCGGCAAGCTGGATTTTTTGCACATGGCGAAGATCGCCTTGTCCAGCCCAGGGTTGAGCGCGATCCTCTGACTAAGAGGGTGTCTCCCGGCGAGCAGGCCGATGGCGATCCGAATGACTTCAGCGGTGGCGGTGGGTCTGGTGGTGGCGCAAGCTCAGGTTCTGGTGGTGGAAGCGGTGGTTTTGAAGTTCTTGGCCTTGACCAGCTATTGATCGCGATGCTCAAAAAAATTCCATCAGAGGCCGAAGGATGGCCGAAGGAAAAGCGTGTTCGCTGGTTCAGAACTTTCGCCATGAACGTGTCGCAGGTCTACGATGAAGAAGATGATCCCGTAGACATCGAGATCACGCTTGCGAAAACAAACGGCGGCCAAGGCAACGCCTGACCGCCGTATACGAATTTCGAGTGCTCGTGCATTCCGGCCTGAGAACTGGTGCACGACAGAACCCAACGAGGAAAGGAGTACCGCATGGCATGGCACGCCATCCGGACATTAGAAGACCGGGATCGGTCGAAAGGTGGCGAACGCGCCTAGACTGACCCCGCTCCCCGACCCCTTCCAGAAGGGTACGGAACAACGGCACACCATCGGGTCCAATCCGGGTGTGCCGTTGCGCGTTTGTACATGCTGCCATGATTTTCTAACTTTGTCAACCAAAGCCGTCGATTCTGCATGGAATCTCAAGACGTTAACTCTCACAGAGGCCATAAAAAATGGGAAAATACAAGACGTTATAGCCCAGGAAAAGGCCCAAGGCGTAGGTGCTACGGACATAGATAACCTCGATCAATGATCGAAACGGCATTATACAGCCCCGATCAGAAGATCAAGCATAGCATTCCCTACCGGGAACTCTGAGCGTATCAATGAATTCAGCTCACCCCCGCTCCTGTGCCCCATGCCAGACGCGCAGGATGGAGATGCCGGAAGTCTCGCTGACGTCGTAAACGATAATGTAGGGGGCGACGACGATGTGTTCTCTTGTCCCGGGAACGCGGCCCGGGCGTCCGCGATATGGAAAAACCGTCAGGCTGTCGCCCGCCAAAACCAGTTCGCGAGCTATTTGCATGGCGGCAAACGGATTTTCCAGGGAAACATAACTGACAATGCGTTCGACGTCGGCAAGGGCAGAGGCCCGCCAGATCACGCTCACAACGGCTTTGCCTTGGGAGGCTGGGCCTTGAAATCTCCAGACGCCACTTTCAAAAGCCAGTCGCGCATGTCTTCATGCGACACGCCGTTTCGCTCGGCGCGGGCGACTGCTACCGCCTTAGCCAGCGCTTCCGTTTCGGCCTTGGTGTCATTTCCATCCAGTTTAAGTGCTGGCTCTGTCATGCCTGAATCCTGCCACTTTACATACGGGCCGTCCAGCCTGATTACCTTATCGCACCCAGCCTAAGAGCGCTTTCAATCAGCAGGGGCGAGGCCAGGATGCTGGTATGGCTTCGGCTATCGTCTAGAAGAAGTTCCGCTTCGATGCCGCTGGCCTTCAGTCTTTCGACATAGCTTTGCGACAGGCTGGGCAGGGTAACGGTGTCGCCGCCACCCGCCAGCACGATGATTCGCGCTGTCTTGGGAATGCGCTCGATATAGGCCGAGGGGGATTCGCTGAACCAGGTGCCGCTGGAGCGACCGACCCGCCATGTCTGCACGTCGCATACGCAGCCGATCAGCAGGGCTGCGTCGGCCAGGCCGGGATGGCGCCCCAGGATCACCCCCGACACCGCCGAGCCACCGGAATGTCCAACCAGGACCAGACGATCAGGTTTGTGAAAATCCTTGAGCCTTATGATGGCATCGGCGATGGCGTCGATGACCGGCGCCGTCCAGTTGTCGATGCGGCTCCGCTCGCCCGTGGAAAAATTTCCCTCGTCGTCGTTATAGCCCGGTCGCAGCAGGGCCACGGCGATGGAATTGGCCGACGCCTGCTCGGCCAGCGGTTTTGCCACCCGGTACATCGAGGTGCCGGGCGAGCCGTCGGAATGATTGCCATGCAGCAGCACATACAGGGTGCGTGGCCCGGTCTCGCCCATTTTCCCATAGGTTCGGATCAGCAGGCATTCAGTACCCGCCGTCACCCTTGTGCGGTTGTCGGGAGCGTCGCAGGGAGCGGCGAAAGCTTCACCCGAAAAAGTCACAAGGCAGAACAGGGCAAGCAGGGATAAGCGCATGTCAGGTCCTATTCGTTGCGAAGATAGGGGGCTGCCTTGGCCGACAGCGCTCTTGCCGTGACCAGATGGCCAGCAAGCAAGGTAGCGGCAAGACCGAAGAGCAGAAGTCCCAGGCTGGTGGCGGGCAGAAAGCGCCAGTCCATGCGCATCAATTCGCTTAAAATGCCGAAGGCGGCCAGGGTGCCGATCACTCCCGCCAGAGCCGAGGTGGCAATGCCCAGCAGCAGGAATTCCAGAAGATAGGCTCGAAACAACATTTTCGAATCCGCTCCCAGCACCTTCAGCACCACGGTTTCATAGACCCGCCTGCGCAGGCTGGCCGCCACGGCGCCCGCCAGAACCAGGCCGCCAGCAGGCAATGTCGCCGCCGCCATCACGGCCAGGGCAGCACCGGCCCCTTCCAACACGCCCTTGATCGATTCCAGGGCCTGGCGCACGCGGATGGCCGAGACATTGGGAAGCGCATCGGTGACCGAGCGTTCGATGGCGTTCTCAAACGCGGCGTCAGCCTTGGCGGTGGCCAGCAGCGTGTGCGGCGCTCCCTCCAGAACGCCCGGCGAGAAAAGGAAGGCGAAATTCATGCTGGCCGCACTCCAGTCGATTTCGCGCAGTGAGCTGACTTCTGCCTCGATGAAGCGGCCCAGAATATCGACGCCGATGCGGCTTCCCAGGCGCACACCCAACCCCTGGGCCAGACGCGCATCGACCGAGACCAGAGGTGGGCCCTGATAATCCTCGGGCCACCAGCTTCCCTTCACCAGATGCGTGGCCTCGGGCATTTTCGCCGCACTTGAGAATCCGCGGTCCCCCTCCAGCGCCCAGCGGGCATGGTGGGAGACTGTTTTGATGGTGAGAGGCTTTCCATCCAGCATGGTCAGGCGGCCGCGCACCATGGGGGCCATGTGAATTTCGCGCGCCTGCTCCCCCGCTGCCGCCTTCAGGAAGATGTCCTTCTGATCGGGTTGAATATCGATGAAGAAGAAGGCGGGCGCTTCCTCGGGCAGGCGGCTTTCGATCTGGTTGCGCAGATTGGCCTCGATCTGGGCCAGCGTGGTCAGCACGGCCAGCCCAATGCCCAGCGAAACCACGACGCTGGCGGCCGGCGAGCCGGGGCGGAAAAGCTGGCCCAGGGCCAGACGCAGCCCTGGGCTGTGGGCGTGGCGCGAAAGCCTGCGTGCTGCACTTGCCAGAAGAAAAGCCAGCAGGCGAAAGAGGGCAAGGCTGAGAGAGGCGATACCGACGAACCACAAGGCCAGGCCACGGTCGGGCGAGGTCGCTACCACCAGAACAGCCAGGGCGAGGGCGGGCGGTGCCGCCAGGGCCAGGGCACCCAACCGGCGCCGCAAGGGAAGTCTTGTGATATGGGCGCGCATGGCGGCGATGGGCGAGGTGTTGCGCACCACGGCCAGGGGAATGATGCCAAAGGCGATGGCGACCAACAGACCGGCCAGGGCGGCCTTGATCAGGGGCGCCGGATAGATGTCCAGAATCATGCGCACCGGCAGCGAATTATTCACCACATCCTGGGCGGCCAGGGGAATGACCACGCCAAGCCCCAGGCCGAGGAAAATGCCCAGCAAAGCCAGGGCCAGAACCTCTAATCCATAGACGGTGAAGACAAGGCCGTTTCCCGCTCCCAGGCATTTCAGAATGGCGATGCTCTGGGCCTTGGTTTCCAGATGGCTTTTGACCGCATTGGCGACACCGACGCCGCCCACCAGCAGGCCGGTCAGCCCGGTGAGGGTGAGAAACATCGACAGATTGTCGAGAAAGCGTTTCAGGCCAGGAGCGGCTTCCTCGAAGCTGCGCAGGCGCCAAGGGGCGTTGGGAAAACGGCGTTCCAGTTCCGCCGTGATCTTCGTCGCATCCAAGCCAGGGTCCAGCGCAACACCCGCGATATGGCGCACGATGCTGCCCGGCATCAAGAGTCCGCTGGCTGCCAGGGCTTCATGCGACATCATCAGGCGCGGCCCCAGCAGAAAGGGCGAAGCCACTTTGTCGGGCTCGGAAAGAATCGTGCCCACAAGGCGAAGGCGCGCGGCCCCCAGTTCGATCAGCTCGCCCGGTTTCACCTGAAGGCGCTCGGCCAGACCGGGATCGGCCAGGGCCGGGAATATGCCGTCATGGGCGGTGAAGAGATCAATCCCCTCTGGCTCGGTGCGCAAAGTCCCGTAGAGCGGATAGGCCGCGTCCACCGTCTTCAGTTCGACCAGACTGCGCCTGTCGTTCGCTGCTTTTACCATGGCTCGCATCTCGGCGCGCTGGGTCAGGCGCCCTTGTTCCTTCAGCCAGCCGCTTACCTCGGCATCAAGCGGACGGTAGGATTGGCTGATGGTCAGATCGCCGCCCAGAAGGGAACGGGAATCCGCATTCAGCCCGGCCTGTACGGCCTCGGTCAATTCTCCGGCCGCCGTGATGGTGGCAACGCCAAGGGCTAGGCAAGCCAGGAAAATGCGAAAGCCCTTGAAGCCCCGCTTGAGGTCGGCCTTCAATTCGCGCCTGACCAGAATGAGGGCGGGGCTCATCCCGTCTTGTCTTTCAGGGCCAGCCAGCCGCCGAACAGGAAGGCCTGATGGAAATGCTCGACCGAGCCGAAACCGGCCTGATGCAAAAGCTTGAACAGACGCGTCTCGGGCACGAAATGAACGTCCCTGGCCACATGCTTCAGGCCCTTCTCGACCTCGACCGGATCGACGCCATGCGCAAGTTGCCAGCGCGTCCAGGCCGCCAGCATGCGAGCGAAGCGATCAGTGTCGGAGGTGCCGTGCAGATCGGCCAGCAGCAGGGGCGCATTTGGCTTCAGGTGACTGGCGATGGCTGACAGCAGCCCGGCCTTGGCGCCGTCGTCTTGCAGGAAATGCATGACCAGAAGACAGGTTGCGGCATCGAAGCGCAGGTTCGGGTCCAGATCCTCGGCTTTGGCGCAGATCAGGTCGCAACGCTTTTGCAAATTCTTGCCAGCCAAGCGTTCGCGGGCCTGGTCCAGCATGGCCTGGGAAGGGTCGATGCCGGTAAAGCGCCAGCCGGGATGATGCGCGGCCAGGCGTTCGATCTCTTCTCCGGTGCCGCAGCCGACGATCAGCAAATGGGCATCGGGTTTCAGAATCCCCTCAAGCAGGAACTGAGCCATGGCATGCAGCGTTTCGTAGCCGGGAATCACCTTGCGCACGGTCTCGTCGTAGCGCTTTGCCCGCTGGTCGTGAAAATGTTCTTTGATCCCGCCCTCGTCGGTCATGCTCCGTTCCCTTCCAGGCGGCCATCCTTGAGATGAATCACCCGCATGCAGCGCTTGGCCAATTCTTGATCATGCGTGATCAGGATCAGCGTTGCGGCATTGTTGCGGTTCAGGTCGAACAGCAGCTCAATCACGCCGTCCCCCGTTGTCTGATCGAGATTGCCCGTAGGCTCGTCAGCCAGCAAAAGCCCGGGGCCGGAAGAAAAGGCGCGGGCCAGGGCCACGCGCTGCTGCTCGCCGCCCGAAAGCTGGGCCGGATAATGGGCCTGGCGATTCTTCAGCCCCACGCGCTCCAGAAGCTCGGCGGCCTTCTTCAGGGCCGTGCGTTGGCCGGACAGTTCAAGCGGAATCGCCACGTTCTCCAGCGCCGTCATGGTGGGGATCAGGTGAAAGGATTGAAAAACGATTCCAACATGACGGCGGCGGAACAGCGACAGCGCGTCCTCGCTCATCGCCTTAAGGTCCTGGCCGAGAACGTGAACCTGTCCCTGGCTTGGTCGTTCCAGCCCGGCCATCACCATCATCAGCGAGGACTTTCCCGAACCCGAGGGGCCGACGATGCCCAAGGTTTCCTGGCGTCCGACCGACAAGTCAATGCCGTTCAGGATATTGACCTCGCCCGCATCTGAGGCCAGCTTAAGATGGATGCCGCGAAGGTGGATGGCTGGTTGGTTCATGGGGGTCCATATCAAACGTTTCTTGTGTCATGCTGGCCTTGTTCTTCTGCTTTATCAAGCCTTTCCAGCCAGGGCCGAGGCGCTGCGCCTGCTTGCCTTCGGCGACAGCCTGATCGCCGGATATGGCCTGGCGAGAAGCGAGGGCTTCGCGCCCCGCCTGGAAGAGGCCCTGAAAGCCCGGGGGCGAGACGTCCGGGTGATCAATGGCGGCGTTTCGGGCGACACCACGGCGGGTGGGCTGGCCAGGCTTGGCTGGGCCTTGGCCGAATCGCCTGAAGCCGCCCTGGTCGAACTGGGTGCTAACGATATGCTGCGCGGCCTGTCGCCCGAAGAGGCTGAACGCAATCTGGGGATGATCTTGTCCCGGTTCAAGGAAAAGAACATCCCCGTTCTGCTGATTGGCATGAAGGCTTCGGCCAATTTCGGAACAGACTATGCCGTGCGCTTCGATTCCTTGTATCCTCGTCTGGCCAAGCAATATGGCGTGGCCTTGTATCCTTTCTTTCTGGATGGAGTTGCCTTGAACCCGACGCTGAACCAGGACGACGGGCTGCATCCCAACGCCCTAGGCGTTCAAGAAATCGTGCGCCGCATCCTGCCTTTCGTTGAAGGTGTGCTGGCGCGTGCCAAGGCGGGGCGCTCGTGAAGGAGTCCAGCGATTTCAAGTCGGCCTATGCCGAAGGCGATGGCTGGGCCAATGTCGCCAAGCATCTGTTGATGCAACTAAGTGGCCCGGCGCTGGGGCATCGTCTGGGCATTCTTTACGTAACCCCCGAATTGTCGCGTGATCTGGGCAGCATCTTGGCCTTTCTGCGCGAAACGACGCGGGTGCCGCATTGGGTGGGCGGCGCGGGCTTCGGTGTTCTTGGCCTGACGGCGGATGGACTTGCGCGCGAAGCCAGGGGAAAGCCTGCGGCGGGCGTGATGACCATGGCCATCGATTCTCCGGCCTTTCGCATCTTCACCTTCCAGGGGCGAGAGCTGGGGCGCGTCAAGGGCATTCTGTCCAAATGGGCCAAGGCCGAGCATCATCCGCTGACCGCTCTTGTGCATGCCGATCCGGTCAATCCGCAGACGCAGCTTTTGCTGGAGGGCTTTTCCACTGCCTCCGACGGTTATCTCGTGGGGGGGCTGACCTACAGCCCCGAAAAGCGGGGTGCTGATTTCAAGGGCCACCTTGCTGACAAAGCGGTGGCGGGCGGGTTGTCGGGGCTTTTGCTAGCCCCCGGTGTGCCGCTGGCCGTGGGTGTCACGCAAGGTGTCGTCACCCTGGGCGACTGGCATGAAATCACGGATGGCGAAGGCAATCACATTCTGCGCCTGGACGGTCGCCCGGCAACCGACGTGCTGGAGGAAGAGGCGGGCGATGTGCAAGCTGCGCTGGGCTTCGTGCATCTGGCCGTTCCCGATGCCGGTCTCGATACCGGGGCCTATGTCGTGCAGAATCTGGGCGGCATCGATCCCGTGCGGGCCCGCCTGACGGCAAGTTTCATGGCCGAGCCGGGCTTAAGAGTTCGCTTCGTGCGCCGCGATACGAAGGCGGCCGAAGAGGATCTTCTGCGCATGATTGCCGATCTGCGCCGTCGCCTGGGCGGCGCGCCCAAGGGAGTGGTGATGATTTCCTGCATCGCAAGGGGGGCCGCCCTGTTCGGAAGCCCGAACCGAGAAATGGAACTAGCCGCCAAGGCATTAGGCGGTTGTCCCATGGTGGGATTTCTGGCCGGAGGCGAAATTCTGCGCAACCGTCTTCAGTCCCACAGCACTGTCATGCTGGCCTTCGGGTGACATCGTGCTGCGCTTGTTCGTCGGCCTCGATCTTGCGCCAACGGCTCGCGAGCGTTTGGCTGTGCTGGCTTCTGGCCTGCAAGGCGCTCGTTGGGTCGATCCGCCATCTTATCACGTAACGCTTGCCTTCATCGGCGAGGTCGATGCGGCGGTGGCGCAAAACCTCGATCGGGAACTGTCTCTGGTCAAGGCCGCTTCCTTCGACCTTGAAATTTCCGGCGTCGGCAGTTTTGAAACCAAAGGCAAGTTGAGAGCGATTTGGGCGGGGGTGACGCTGTCAAAGCCGCTCGAACTTCTGCAAGGCCGCGTGGCCGCCGCCTGCGCAAGGGCGGAAATCAAGCTTGAGGCCCGCAAGTTCAAGCCGCATGTCTCGCTGGCCCGCTTTAAGGAGCAGCCCTCGAAGGAGAGGTTGGGCGACTGGCTGATGACCAACGGCCTTTTGCTTCTGAACAAGCAGACCGTAAAAGACTTTGTTTTGTTCCGAAGCCATCTGGGCGGCACCGGACCCTATTACGAGGCTCTCGTCCGCTATCCTCTTTTATCTATCTCGACCGTTCCGCTGGAAAGGTGATCAGCACCTTGGTGCCGATCCAGGGTGTGCTGATGATCTCGAATACGCCGCTGTGTAGCTCGACCAGCGATTTCGTCAAGGGAAGGCCAAGGCCGGTGCCTTCATGGCTGCGCGACAGTTTCGAATCGATCTGCCCGAAGGGCGTCAGGGCCTTTTCGATGTCCTTGGGCGCCATGCCGATGCCGGTGTCGGATATGGTGATGCGCAGGCGCTGGTCGTCGAGGCTGGTCATGGACAGGGTGACCAAGCCGCCTTCCGAGGTGAATTTTATGGCGTTCGACAAAAGATTGAGCAGGATTTGCAGGATTCGTCTGCGGTCGCCCAACATGTTCAAGGCAGTGGACGGCAGCTCTTCGGAAAGCCTGAGACGGCCCTCGCGCGCCTTGTGCTCGATAAGTCTCATCGCCTCGTGCCCGGCTTCGACAAGGTCGAAAATATCGTCTTGAAGCTCCAGCTTTCCCGCCTCGATCTTGGATACGTCGAGGATGTCGTTGATGATCTTCAAAAGATGTTGGCCGGAATCGTGAATGCTTTTCAGATAGTCTTCGTAATTACTGTGTCCCAGGGGGCCGAAAGCCTTCATCGTCATCAGTTCGGAGAATCCGATGATGGCATTGAGCGGCGTTCTCAACTCGTGGCTGATGGTGGCCAGGAATTCACTTTTGACCACGCTGGCTTCTTCGGCCTTTTCCCGGGCGGCGCGCATTTCGGCATCGCTTTGAACACGGGCGATTTCGCCACCGATCCACTGGGCCATCAGACGGATGATCTCGCGGTCGGTCGGCCGCAGTTCGTGCCTGGGCGAGGCGTGTGAGGCGAAGGCCAGCATGCCGTAGGGCCTGCCGCCGACCTGGACGCGCGCCCCCAGATAGCTTTTGAATCCAAAGAGATGATGGCAGGCTTGGTCCATAAAGTCTCCGGACTCGTCGCTCGTTTGGACAATCGGCTCCTCCGTTGCCGTGTCGAGTGGCTCTTCTAGGTCGAAAACATGACCAGGAGACAGATCGGAGTCATCGTTGGTCGCGAATTGGATTTCCAGCCGCTTTTCCTCGATCCTGGCAAGAAATCCGACAGGCAATTCGAAATGATGCGTGCCGAATTCGATCAGCCCCCGGACCTTGTCGGCAAAGCTTATCTCTTGGCTTGAAGTGATGTTATACATGGCCTTGAGCGCCGTCTGACTGGACAGAATGCGGGTCTCGGACAAGCGGCGTTCGGAAATTTCCAGGCTCAGTTCCTGGGTGCGCTCCAGAATCTTGGCTTCCATTTCCGCGTTCGAGCGCCTTAGCGCCTTTTCCGCCTCTTTCTGCGCTGTAACGTCATGCACCAGAGAAAAGAAGCCAAGCACGTCGCCTTCGGGATTCATATGGGGAAGGAAGGTGGCGTGAACGTCGCGCCGCTTGCCTTCCTGGGTTTTCACCTGCGCTTCCAGGCATAATTCCTGGCCCAAGGTCATGTCGGGGCCAATGTGGGCAGTCAGGCGAGCCAATTCGTCGATGCCCGGCACTTCGTCCAGCCGCTTTCCCGCCAGTTCCCAGGGGGGATGTCCAAACCAGTCCTGATAGGCCCGGTTGACGAAGCGGAACTTCAGGTCGCGGTCGATATAGGCGATCAGGACGGGAAGCGCGTCGGTAATCAGCCTGAGGCGATGTTCGCTGTCCAGCAGCGCCTGAGCCATGCGGGCCTGATCGCGCATTTCCTCCTGGATGGTGTCGTGCTGGTTCCTGAGGGTTCTTCCGGCGTGCCGGATCAGGAGGAACAAGAGCAGATAGAGCCCCAGCATGATGCCGACGGTCCCCAACATCATCCGGGCCTGATTGCGGTCGAGTTGATCGAAGGAGCCGCTGGCATCGACATAGAATTCGGCGATGGTGGCAACGTTGCCCGAACGGTTTCGGATGGGCGAATAGATTTCCATGACATGATCCGACTGGGCAGAATCGCCCAACCGCCACATCCGGCCTTCGGCGCGATATTTTATCACCGTTTGCCCCAACAGAGCCTTCTGGAACAGGGGGTGGTCGTCGACCGGTTTGCCGAGTTCAGTCGAGTCGGACGAATAGGCGGTAATGCCGTCCAGCGTGTAAAGCCGCAGCTTCATCAGGGGCAGTTGCTCGACATCCCTTTTCAGCACCTCGTCCATCCGTGCCCTTCCGCTCTCGCTCAACTGGCCTGGCGTGATCAGAATCTGACGGTCAAGGGCGGGGAGGTGATGCTCCACCAGATGCAGCAACAGGAAATTATATTCCTGGGCGCGCTTCTTGGCGGAGGACAAGGCTAGGTCGAAGGCCATCGAACGGAAGAAATAGCCAAGCGCTAAGCTGGCGGCGATGACGCCTAACAGACTGAACAATGAAAAATAGCGCTGGAGCGGGAACATGGGCGAGTACTATCCCGCCCGGATTTCGTGGCGCGCCCAGATCAGCAGTCCCAAAAGCACCATGGCACCGGCCTGATGGGCCGAACCCAGGGCGACCGGAACGATCAGCAGCAGGGTTGCGATGCCCAATCCCACCTGAACCAGCGCCATTCCGCCCGCCAGGAGAAAGGCGCGTTTTGCCTGGGTGGCAATGTTCTGGGCAAAAGCCAGCCAGCCGGCAGCAAGCGCTACGCCCAGCGTCGTCAGCGCCAGAACGCGGTGCTGGAATTGGACGGTCGCCAGATCCTCGAAGGCGCTTAGCCACCAGGGGTCGAGCGGAAAAAGGATTTCCGAAGGAATCAGGCTGCCGTCCATCAGGGGGAAAGTGTTGTAGGTGAAACCGGCATCGGTGCCCGCCACCAGCCCGCCCGCCAGCACGGTAACGGCGGCCAGGGCCACGGCCAGGCTGGTCAAACGGCGCAACCCTGCTCCTGCCTCAGTCGGTTTGGGCGACAGCATGCCCAAGGCCACCCATTCCATGACCGCGAAGATCAGGAAGGCCGCTCCCAGATGCAAGGTCAGGCGATATTGGCTGACGTCGGGTTCGTGGGCCAGGCCGCTTTTCACCATCCACCAGCCCAGAAAACCCTGGAAGCCCCCCAAAAGGAAGATCAGGATCAGGCGCGGCGCCATGCGCCGCTCGATCTGCTTTAAGGCCAAAAAAGCCAGGAAGGGGACCAGGAAGACCACCCCGATGGCGCGACCCCACAGGCGATGGATGAATTCCAGCCAGAAGATGCCCTTGAATTCGTCAACCGTCATGCTTTGGTTGACCTTCTGATATTCGGGAAATTGCCGGTACTGATCGAACAGAAGCTGCCAGTCTGCCTCGTTCATGGGGGGGAAGATTCCGGTCACCGGCTTCCATTCGACGATGGAAAGGCCGGAATGGGTCAGGCGGGTCAGACCGCCCAGAATGACCATGACGAAGACCATGGCGCACATCGAAAGCAGCCAGAAGGCAACCGCCCGGTTCGGGCGCAGGGCAGGGGGTGGGCAGATGGCGGCAGTGGCGGACATGGCACCTCTCGTTCATTGGGCAGGACATGATGGAACGGGGCGCAGCTTCGGGCAAGGCTTGCGTTTTGCCTCTTTGACGCCGGGCGAGGGCAGGATATGCTGGGGCATGTTCAGACTTGCTTTCGCCGTTCTCATTCTGGCCTCGATGGCCGCCTGCACCTACCGGGGGGGCGGGGACGAGCCGGGGGTGCGCAAATTCACCTATTTCTCGATGCTGAACGGCGACGATATCCGGGATAAGTGCAAGACCGTTCCAGGCTATGAGCGCTACCGCGTCGTTTATAACGGCCTGCATGAAGAGCAGGTGCGGATTTACGAGTTGGTTCGCGGGCCGCGCGACGGGCATATCGTCAAAGCCAGCGTGAGCGGCCCGGCCAATGTCGCGGAAATCGATCTTAAGGACCTTCTCTCGCCCTGGCGCCCCAGCGTCAGCGAGCGCTATCTTAAGGATGCGCAATTCAAGACGCTGACCGATTCCCTTGCCGAGGCAGGCCTGTTCAAGGGAGCCCCTCGGGGGCTTGATCTGCCCTCGGACGCCTTCTGGTGGCTGGCCGTCGGCTGCAAGGAGGGAAACGTCTATTTTTCAGCCTGGCGCCACCCCCAGCCCGATCTGGCGACACTTTCCTTCGTGAAGCCTCTTTTGGCCGAGGATGCCACGAATGTTCGTTTCAATCCGCCCAGGCATCCCATTTCGCACATGCCGCAACAGATGACCATGAAGAACGATCCCCGCTTCATGCTGAAGGTGGGGGAGAATGGCCTGACGGGCGTTAGTAATCTGTTTTAATTAAATAAACACCCGAGGCGCGGCGGCTTTGCTGCGCTGCACAAAATCCCCCTTGACTTTCATCGACCGGACTCACATATTCTCGTCATGTTGCATTGCAGCATTCGAGTTTTACGAGCCGTCAATCCTTCTCCCAGGAACCCGCGAAAAGCGGAAGGCGGCGTGGGACGCAACAGTCAACCGCTTTAGAAGGAGTGCCATCATGAGTTCTGTCAAGACGAAGGCCGCTGCCAGCAGCGCCACCGAAACCCCCAAGAGCATCGAAGCCGCCGTGGCCGTGGGCCGCGAGACTGTCGAGAATGTGGTCAAGGCCAGTGCCGAAGCCGCCAACAAGGGCTATGAAAAGGCCGTTGCCATGACCAAGGAAAACGTGGAAGCCGCCGTCAAGGCCGGTGCCAACGCCTTCAAGAGCTATGAGGATGTGATGAGCTTTGGCAAGGAAACGCTGGAAGCCTTTGTCCGTTCGGGCACCATTTTCGCCAAGGGTTGGCAGGATGCCTCGAAGGCCGCCATCGCCCTGACCCAGGAATCGATTGAAGAGTCGGTTGCCGCCAGCAAGGCCATTATGAGCGCCAAGAGCCTGAAGGACGTCGTCGATATGCAGACCGTCCTGGTGAAGAACAGCTTCGACCGCGCGGTCGCCGAAGGCGGCAAGCTCTCCGAGACCAACTTCAAGCTGGCCGAGGAAGCTTTCGAGCCCTTGAACGAGCGTCTGAATGCCACTGTTTCCAAGATGATGAAGCCCCTCGCGGCTTGATCTTCTGATCTATTGCGCGGCCATTCTTCCGCGCACAAAAAACAAAGCACCAGGATGAAGAGCCCGGCGGGGAAATCCGCTGGGCTCTTTTTCTGTTTCACGGGTGGTTCTATCCGGACTGATTCTGATCTAGACTGTAGGAACATCCGGTTCGAGAGGTCATCATGGCCGCCTGCACTCCCCTCTTTCGCGATTATCCCTATATGCGCGCCTGTGCGGCTCGAATCACCCGTGTCGAGGGGGACAGCCTGTGCCTGGATCGCACGGTCTTTTATCCCCAGGGCGGGGGGCAACCGGGGGATTCGGGGGTCATCCGGCTGCCCGATGGCGCCATCCGGCTGGTGGTGGATACCCAGAAGGGAACTTCTTCCGACGAAATTCTGCACATCCTGGCCCCCGGGCCGGGCCATATCGAGCCTGGGCTGCTGGTCGATGCCGTCATCGATTGGCGCAGGCGTCACCGTTTCATGCGTCTGCATACCGCGCTGCATTTGCTGTCGGCCTTCGTTCCCGGCCAGATTTCGGGGGCACAGATCGGGGACGACAAGGGGCGCATCGACTTTGCGCTCGATGAAGGAGCCAAGCTCGACAAGGACAGCTTGCAGTTCAAGCTCAATCAACTGGTCGCCGAGGATCTTCCCGTGACCTCGGAATGGATCGACGACAACGAGCTTGAGGCGCGTCCCGATCTGATCAAAACCTTCACGATCCGTCCGACCAAGGGCAGCGGCCATGTCCGGCTGATCCGCATTGGCGCACTTGATCTGCAACCCTGCGGGGGCACGCATGTCAGCGCCACCGGCGAGATCGGCCCTTTGTCGGTAGCCCGAATCGAGAATAAGGGGCGACATAACCGACGTGTCACCGTCGAGTTTGCCGATTCCATGATAAGTGGTTGATTTATAATGCATAAACACAAGCGCCCGGCGCGATTGTCATAAAAGCTTCACAAAACTGAAATTAAACGGCCATCACTTCTTCATAGGATCGGGGCTGCATAACGCCCGGCTTCCGTCGGTTGATCGGGCGCTCGTTTCGACAGAATCAACCAAGGAGCCTCAGCTCATGATGAAGACGACCGCCCTTGCGGCAGCCCTGTTGATGGGGGCTTCCTTCGCCGCCCAGGCTCAGACCGTCGATGCCAAGCTTGCCGATTATAAGAAGGTGAGCGGCGTTTCCGGCAGTCTGAAGTCGATCGGCTCGGACACGCTGAACAATCTGATGACCCTGTGGGCCGAAGGCTACAATGCCCTGTATCCTAACGTGAAGATCGAGATCGAGGGCAAGGGCTCATCGACCGCGCCTCCCGCCCTGGTCGCGGGCACCTCGCAGTTCGGTCCCATGAGCCGCCCCATGAAGGCCAAGGAAATCGAGGATTTCGAAAAGAAGAACGGCTACAAGCCTTCGGCCATCCGTTCGGCGGTCGATGCCCTGGCTGTGTTCGTCCACAAGGACAATCCCATTCAGTGCTTAAGTCTGCAACAGGTTGACGCCATCTTCTCCAAGACCCGCAAGGGCGGCGCCGCCAAGCAGGCCGCGACCTGGGGCGATGTCGGCCTCTCCGGCGATTGGGCCAACAAGCCGATCTCGCTCTATGGCCGTAATTCGGCTTCGGGCACCTACGGCTACTTCAAGGAAGAAGCCCTTTTCAACGGCGACTACAGCGACAGCGTCAAGGAACAGCCTGGTTCGTCGGCCGTGGTTCAGGGCATCGCGTCCGACAAGTATGCCATCGGCTATTCGGGCGTGGGCTACAAGACCGCCGACGTGCGCACGGTGCCCATTTCCAAGAAGCCGGGCGAGAAGTGCTATGACGCCAATGCCGAGGGTGCTTATTCGGGCAATTATCCGATCGCGCGCTTCCTGTATGTCTATCTGAACAAGAATCCCAATCAGGCGATGGACCCGCTGCGTGGCGAATTCGTTCGCTACGTTTTCTCCAAGCAGGGACAGACGGTGGTGCTGAAGGACGGTTTCTTCCCCGTCACCAAGGCGATTGCCGATGAAGACCTGGGCAAGCTGGGCCTGAAATAACCCGGTTCGCTAATCCGCTGCAGCCGTTTCCCGCATCTGGCGGGGAACGGTTGTTTGCGGTTAGACTGCGTTGAACGACATATTTGCGAGACTCTGCTGGTCATGAACGCCCCCCCCTCTTCCAAGCCCAAGGCTGGCCCCATCCTTCCCTTGAAGCGGGACAAGAGCACCAAGACGTTGGTGCTGCTGACCGACAAGATCGCCGACTGGACGATCACCATCGGCGGTCTTTTCGTCATTCTGGCCGTGGCCGGAATCATGATCTTTCTGGTTCAGGTGGTGGTGCCGCTGTTCACGGGGGCCGAATTAAAATCCAGAACCGAATTTACCCTTCCGCCCGCCTCAGCACCTTCGCTAGCCCATCAGATAGACGAATTCCATACTGTTCTGGCTGAGATCGGTTCCGACGGCGCGGTCAAGCTGTCGCATGTGGGAACCGGAAAAAGCCTGGGCGGGCTTGATCCGCTGTTCGATCAACCGGCCACAGCTTACGGCGCGTCGTTCGATGGCGAAGAGATGATCTTTGGATTTGCCGACGGCACGGTTCGCTTTGCCAGACTCAGGCTTTCATCCTTGATCCTGCCCGAATCCGAACTGCCCGAGGGTTTGACGCAGTTGAACGACCGTGACATGACCGACGGCAAGATCGTCTATTCTAAGGTTTCCGGCCACCAGATCCGCAAAACCAGCTTTTCCTTTTCCGCTGATGAGCCTCAGGCCGTGGCCCCGCCCGGCATTGGTGTCGTCGATATCGATTATCGCGTCGGCGGCACCGACGAACGTCCGGTCAAGGCCTTTGTGATCCGCGACACAGAGGGCGTGGTGCATCTCAATCTGGCCGAGACGCGCACCAACATGATGACTCAGAAAACGACCACCGACGTGACGGAAGTGTCGCTTCCCGGCTTGCCCCAAGGGTTTGTCACGGCCAGCCTTCTGGTCAATGACCGGGGCGATCAGGTCTATGTGGCGGGCACGGACGGGACGGTCTATCGCTATGACGCGCGCTCGATTCAAAGCCCCGTTCTGGCCGAAACCTTCGACCTGGTTTCCGGCCAAGCCAAGCTGACCGGACTGTCTTATCTGATCGGTGAACAGTCGCTGGTTGTGACCGACGACCAAGGTTCGGTCGATGTCTTCTTCCGCCTGCCTGCCATCGAGACGGGCGGGAGCGACAATTTCACCTTGGTGAAGACGCACTCGCTTGAAAAGCAAAAGGCGGCCATCGTTGCCCTGGTGCCCAGCCAGCGCAACAAGATGTTCCTGTCCGCCGACAAGGATGGCCATTTATGGCTGCGCCATTCGACCAGCGAACAGACTTTGCTGAAGCTGAGCCTGCCCGAAGGATCGGCCCCGCTGGCCGGTTTGACCATGGCGCCCAGGGCCGACGGCGTGTTGGCGATCACCGAGGATCGCAAGGCCATTCTGTGGCGCTTTGACGCACCGCATCCAGAAACCACCTTCAACTCCTTGTTCAGCAAGGTCTGGTACGAAGGCTACGAAGCGCCTTCCTATACTTGGCAGTCCTCGTCGGGTACCGACAGTTTCGAGCCGAAGCTTTCGCTGATTCCTCTGGTCTTCGGCACGCTGAAGGCGACCGTTTATTCCCTGCTGTTTGCCGTTCCTATCGCCCTCATGGGCGCCATCTACACCTCCGAATTCGTGCATTTCAAGGTCAGGGCCGTGGTCAAGCCGGGCATGGAGATGATGGCCTCGCTGCCCTCGGTGGTGCTGGGATTCATTGCCGCCCTGGTCATGGCGCCTTTGGTGGAAACCTGGCTGGCCGCCGTGTTCCTAGGCTTCGTTATGGTGCCGCTATGCCTTCTGATCGCGGCCTATCTGTGGCAACTGGTGCCGGGACCGGTGGTCAGGCGTTTGGGCGGTGTTGCGAAATTCCTGTTCATCTTCGTCGTGCTGGGCATCGGCTTTCAGATGTCCTTTCTGCTCTCGGGTCCCTTCGAGGCCCTGTTCTTTGCGGGCGACATGAAATTATGGGCCAACGGCACACTGGGCTCGGATGTCCCCTTTCTAACGCTGATCGTTTGGCCCTTGTCGTTCTTTCTGGTCGAGCTAGCACTTTCACGTCTTGAGGAAGCAGGGATTCTGCGCCTGATGCCGCAGGGACACGATCTGAAGGCTGGGTTGTTGTCGTTCCTTCGTTGGGGGGCGGTGGTCATGGCTTCCGGCCTGCTGGCCTGGGTGATGGCCGGTCTTTTGACCAGCCTTGGCGTCGAGGCTCGGGGCGGCGTGGTCGATACCTATGTTCAACGCAATACGCTGGTGGTGGGATTCGCCATGGGCTTTGCGGTCATACCGCTGATCTACACCCTGGCCGAGGATGCGCTGAACGCCGTGCCCGAACATTTGCGCGCTGCTTCGCTGGCCTGTGGCGCAACACCTTGGCAGACCTCGATCTCGGTGATTCTGCCGGCAGCGGTCAGCGGCGTCTTTGCCGCCGTCATGGTGGGCATGGGCCGGGCCGTGGGCGAAACCATGATCGTGGTCATGGCGGCGGGCAACACCGCCTTGATCGACTGGAATATCTTCAATGGCCTCAGGGCATTGTCGGCCAATATCGCCGTCGAGTTGCCCGAAGCCGTGAAGGATGACACTCTTTACCGGGTCTTGTTCCTGGCGGCGTTGACGCTGTTCGCCATGACCTTCCTGGTCAATACGATGGCCGAGATCATCCGCCAGCGATTCCGCAAGAAATCGGTGGCGCTATGAAATCGGGCGAGACGATGGAGGCTGTTGCCGTGAAACCGACGACCGGCGCCATAACCGCAAGGCGCAGCTACGAATCCTCTCTCAGCGCCAGGGGCGAGCCCTTCTTGTGGGGACTGGGGGGCGCCCTGGGCTTTGGCGTTCTTCTGGTCGTGGGTTTTCTGGTGCTGGTGTTCTGGAACGGCATTACCACCTTCTGGCCCAAGCCGATCGAGGTGGTGACCTTGCTCTCGGGCGAACTGGTGGCGGGCGAGCCTACGCGCCGAGAAGCTTTCAAGGTAGGCCCTGAAAGGTTGGCTTCGCTGCCCGAGGCGGCGAAGGCCAGGATCATCGCCGACGATCACATTGCCAGGCGTGTTCTGTTGCGCACCGGCAATTTCGACCTTTACAACGACGATTATCGCTGGATCGAGGATTACAAGATCGAGAAGGTGGAGACGCCTTCGAACCTGTTCTTCATCGAGCGCCAGGAATGGGGCGCCTTTGTGGGGCGCATCAAATCGCTGTCCAAGGACGGCGCCGTGATCTCTGGCGACGAGCTGACCTATGCTTTTCTCTCAAGCGAGCAGCAAGAGGCGCGCCAGCGCTTCAGGGCCATCAAGGCGATCGAAAAGGGCGAGATCGGCGAAGTCAATTTCGAGCTGAACCAGGAACGCTTGAAGATACGCAAGGCCGTACTCCAGCATGGCGAGGGAGCCCCTGAAACCAAGCGCGTCGAAGCCGAGGTGGAGCAAGCCGCCCTGGCGATGAAGGTGCGTTTCGAAGCGCTGGCCCTCAAGTCGCAGGAGATCAAGAGCCAGGACTCGAAGATTCTGGTGACGCTTGCCGATATCACGGGCACGGAAAAGGTGACGCCGCTCTCGCAGATCGTACGCTTCTATCCGGCCAACGATCTGTCGCTTCTTGACAAGGTCGGCATATATCTCTCGCGCTGGAGCGAGTTCCTCACCGACGACCCCCGCGAGGCCAATACAGAGGGTGGCGTGCTGCCCGCCATTTTCGGCACCTTCGTTATGACGTTGCTGATGGTGGTGGTGGTGGCTCCCTTCGGCGTGGTGACCGCGCTTTATCTGCGCGAATATGCCAAGCAGGGTCGGCTGGTTTCCATCGTGCGCATCTCGGTCAACAATCTGGCGGGTGTGCCGTCAATCGTTTACGGCGTGTTCGGCCTTGGTTTTTTTGCCTATATCCTGGGCGGCAGCATCGATGCGCTGTTCTATCCCGAGCGCTTGCCCAATCCCACCTTCGGCACCGGCGGCCTGCTCTGGTCAGCGCTGACACTGGCCTTGCTGACCGTGCCCGTCGTCATCGTCGCCACCGAGGAAGCCTTGGCCGCCGTGCCAAAATCGATGCGCGAAGGCTCGCTGGCCTGCGGGGCCTCGAAATGGCAGACCATCAAGAATATCGTGCTGCCCAGGGCCATGCCCGGCATCATGACTGGTCTGATCCTGGCCATGGCCAGGGGGGCGGGCGAAGTAGCGCCCTTGATGCTGGTCGGTGTGGTCAAGCTGGCGCCGGAACTGCCGGTCGATGGCTTCTGGCCCTTCGTTCATCTCGAACGCAGCTTCATGCATCTGGGCTTCCATATCTTCGATGTCGGGTTTCAGTCGCGCAATTCCGAAGCTGGCAAGCCCATGGTGTTCGTCACCACACTGCTGTTGATCGCCTTGATCGCCTTAATGAACGCCTCGGCAGTGATCATCCGCAACAGACTGAAGCGCAAATTCATGGTCGGCCATTTCTAGGGCCTGGAGACTTAAGATATGAATGCCATCGTCAAGAATACCGGTCAGAGCGAGTTCGAAAGCACGGTCTGCCATATCACGGCCAGCTCTGACGGCCCGGTGATCGAGATCAAGGATTTCAATTTGTGGTATGGAAAGGCGCAGGCCCTTTTCAATGTCACCATGAATATCGAAAAGGGGCTGGTGACGGCGCTGATCGGTCCCTCGGGCTGCGGCAAATCGACCCTGCTCCGCTCGCTCAACCGCATGAACGATCTGATCGAGAATCTCACCATCGCAGGCGGCATGCATCTTGAGGGTTTGCCCATCTATGGGCCCAAGGTCGATGTGATCGGGCTTAGGAAGCGCATGGGCATGGTGTTCCAAAAGCCCAATCCCTTCCCCAAGTCGATTTACGAGAATGTCATCTATCCCCTGCGGGTTGACGGTGTGCGTGATAGAACGGTTCTGGCCGAAGCTTGCGAGCGGGCGCTGAAGGGCTCGGCCCTGTGGGACGAGGTCAAGGATAGGCTTGATGATAATGCGTTGGGGCTTTCAGGCGGGCAGCAACAGCGCCTGTGCATTGCCCGGGCCATCGCCTCTGACCCCGAAGTGCTGCTGATGGACGAGCCCTGTTCGGCGCTCGATCCCATCGCCACCTCGAAGATCGAAGAACTGATCGACGAGTTGAAGGGGCATTACACCATCGTTATCGTAACCCATAACATGCAGCAGGCGGCCCGCGTGTCGCAGAATACCGCTTTCATGTATCTGGGCCGCCTGATCGAATATGGGGACACCGAGGAAATTTTCACCTCGCCCAAGCTTTCACGCACCCAAGATTATGTCACCGGCCGCTTCGGCTAAAAGGAAAACGCTGCCATGGTCACCGAACACAGCATCAAGTCGTACGACGAGGAACTGGAGCATCTTTCCAAGGCCATAGCCCAAATGGGTGGCTTGGCCGAGGGACAGTTGTCCAGCGCCATTCAGGCGGTGGCCAAGCGCGACAGCGACTTGGCGTCGCGCGTGGTCAGCCAGGATGCCCGGGTTGACGAACTGGAACAGGAAGTCGATGCGCTAAGCCTGCGCATGCTGGCGCTTAGGCAGCCGGTGGCGGTCGATCTGCGCGCCATCGTCTCATCCATCAAAATTGCCAGCGATATCGAGCGCATCGCTGACTATGCGGCCAACGTCGCCAAGCGCGCCATGATTCTGAACTCGATGCCCCCGGTCAAGCCGGTGTCGGCGGTGCCGCGCATGGGGCGCCTGGTTCAAGAGATTTTCAAGGAAGTGCTGGATGCCCTGGTCGAACGCGATGCCGACAAGGCGCTGGAAGTGTGGAAGCGCGACGAGGAAGTCGACGACATGTATACCAGCATCTTTCGCGAACTGATCACCTATATGATGGAAGATCCGCGCACCATCACGGCCTGCACACATCTTCTGTTCATCGCCAAGAATATCGAGCGCATCGGCGACCATGCCACCAATATCGCCGAGCTGATCTATTTCCTGGTGCATGGCAAGCCCCTGAAGGGCGCGCGGCCCAAAAAGGACACGACAACCACGACCCACGACTTCTCGAGCGAGGAGACATGAAGCCGCAAATTCTGATCGTCGAGGACGAAGCGCCCCTGGTTACGCTTTTGCGCTATAATCTGGAGAAGGAAGGCTATCAGGTAACCGAGGCGGGTGACGGCGACGAGGCCATCATGCTGATCAATGAGCGCAAACCCGATCTGGTTCTGTTGGATTGGATGTTGCCCGTTCTTTCAGGCATCGAGGTTTGCCGACAGATTCGCAGGAAGCACGATACAAGGGATCTGCCCGTTATCATGCTGACGGCAAGGGGTGAGGAGGGTGACAAGGTCCGCGCCCTCAATACCGGGGCCGACGATTACATCACCAAGCCTTTTTCGGTGCCCGAACTGTTGGCCCGCATTCGCTCGGCCCTTCGTCGCCAGCAGCCTATGCCGGTCAAGGGATCTCTGACCTTTGCCGATCTGGAGATCGATCTGGCCGGTCATCGGGTCAGCCGCAATGGCCGTTACATCCATCTGGGGCCTACCGAGTTTCGCCTGCTTCAGTTTCTGATGCAGCATCCGGGCAGCGTCTTTTCCAGGGAGGCGCTTTTGAATGCCGTCTGGGGGCACGATATTCATGTCGAGCCGCGCACGGTGGATGTGCATATCCGCCGTTTGCGCAAGGCGCTCAACGGCCCCAGCGAGATTGATCTGATCCGAACCGTGAGGGCGGCTGGCTACGCGCTCGATACCGAGCCTGCCTGATGAACGGTCTGGCGGGAAGGCTGGTTCTGGTTGTCGGCCCATCGGGGGCGGGCAAGGACAGCGTGATCGCCGAGGCGCGCAATCGTCTGTCCGGCAATTCGCGCTTTGTCTTTGCCACGAGAACCATCACGCGCCCCGCCGAGGCGGGCGGAGAGATTCACGAGGCCGCCAGCCAATCCGCGTTCGATGCCCGCGAGCAGGCGGGCGGTTTTCTGCTCTCCTGGC
>JADFZV010000031.1 GCA_015232335.1 Alphaproteobacteria bacterium
GGCGTCATACAACGAGTTGAAAGCGCTTAACGTCTCGTTGCGTTTCTCGATATCGACAATGGCGAAGCGCTTCACATCCAGCTTGAACAAAGTGGGTGCGCGCGTCCCCAGGGAAATGTTTCTGGTGGGCGCGATATAGGGGTTCAGGGCCTGCGGGCCGTTGATGATTTCCGGATTCACCTCGATAAAGCTTTTGGCCGACACCACGCGCCCGGTGGCGCGCTCGACATAAACGCAGAACAGATTCTCGGGCGTTTCGATGTTGATGTCGGGGGTGGTTTCGTCGGCCAGGGCTTTGCCCGCGAAGGGCAGCGCCAGGGCGAAGGTGCCGCTTCCGATCAAGAACCGGCGGCGGTTGCACCCTTCTTTCTCCGTCACCCCCGGACTTGATCCGGGGGTCCATGGATTGCCGGGTCGAGCCCGGCAATGACGAAGGGGGGGAAACATATTCCAACAATCCCTCACCCGGTTCGCTTCGCTCACCACCCTCTCCCCGAGGGAGAGGGTTTGCTTATCGTCGTCCATCGCCAGCCCCTGAAATAGCTTTCCCCAGGGCAAAAGACTTACACAACCGGGGGGGGTAGCAAGCTTCTTGATACACGCGAAATTCCGATTTTCAGCCTTGGTTTAAGGATGGGTTGACCATGCCCCACTGGGCTTTCGCCTATATCGGCCTGCCGTGGTCCGCCACGGGGGACGGGCCGGGCTCGTTCCATTGCTGGGCGCTGGTGCGCCATGTGCAGAAAGAACGGTTCGGGCGCGATCTGCCCGCCATCCCGAACCCCGAGGACCTGTTCGCCATCGCAAAACACTTTCGCGACCATCCCGAGCGCAGGCGGTGGGCGATGGCCGAAACTCCCCAGGAAGGCGACTGCGTTCTGATGCGCCAGGCCCGCTATCCGGTTCATGTCGGCATTTGGCTTTCGGTGGACGGCGGCAAGGTTCTGCATGCCATTCAAGGCCTGGGTGTGGTGGCGCAATCGCCTGCCAGCCTTGCCGCCCATGGCTGGCGGGTTGAGGGGTATTACCGATTCATGGGTGATCGCGCATGACCAGACCGGCTGTGGTCGTCATGGTCCGCAACGCCTTTCGCCCAGAACGTGATCGGCAGGTGCTGGCGGTGAAGCACCCCGTCACCATCCGGGGCTGGCTGGATGGGCAGGGCATCGCCGAATTCCCTCAGCCCACCATCTGCCTGGTCAACGGGCGGGCGGTGCTGCGGGGCGATTGGTCGCTGCTGGTCATCCGCTCGGGCGACGTGGTTTGCTTCCTGGCCCTGCCGCATGGCGGCGGCGGTGGCGGCGGCGGCGGGGGCAAGAATCCGCTGCGCACCGTTCTGACCGTCGCCGTCATGGTGGCGGGCATGGCTGCCGGGGCCGCCTTCGGGGGCGCACTGGCCGGGGCCTTTGGGTTCGAAGCGGGCGGTGCCGCCTTTGGCTCGGTCACCTGGGGGCAGATTTTCGGCGGCGTCATCTCAGGTGCGGTCAATCTGGCGGGGGGTGCCCTGATCAACGCCCTGGTGCCCGCCCCCAGCCCGTCGCGCCCCTCGGCGGATTGGGGATTGGGCAGCATCGGCAGCCCGCCAAGCCCCCGCCCCACCTATTCGCTGCAAGCCCAGGGCAATCAGGCGCGCCTGGGCCAGCCCATCCCGGTCATCTATGGCCGCCATCTGGTCTATCCCGATCTGGCCGCCGAACCCTGGTACGAATATCAGGACAACGAGCAGTATCTGCACCAGCTTCATGTGATCGGCCAGGGCTTTCACGACTTCGAAGCCTTGCGCATCGAAGACACCGACATCGGCAATTTCGCGGAAGTTCAATACCAGATCATCGAGCCGGGCGCTGCCGTCACCCTGTTTGATCCCTCGGTCACCACAGCGCCCGAGGTTTCCGGGCAGGAACTGACCGCACCCAACGAGTTGGGGAGCGGCGAGACGGGTTGGATCGGCCCCTTCGTTTCGGCAAGTGCCGAAACCACCGCCAGCCATATCGGCATCGATATCGTCTTCGCCCGCGGGCTTTATTACGCCAACGATTCCGGTGGGCTTGATAGCCGCACGATCAGTTGGGTGGTTGAAGCCAGATTGATCGACGACGAAGGCCTGGCTTTGGGTGGCTGGATTCAACTGGCATCCGAAAGCAAGTCGGCGGCCAGCAACACGCCGATCCGGCTCAGCTACAAATACGCTGTCTCCCCTGGCCGCTACGAGGTGCGCATGAAGCGCACCGACAACAAGGACACATCGTCGCGCGCCGGACATGAAATCCGCTGGGCGGGGTTGAGGGCCTGGCTTCAGGATGAACCGGATTATGGGCAGGTGACCCTGCTCGCCATCCGCATGCGGGCGACCGACAATCTTTCTGGGCGCACGTCGCGCATGGTCAACTGCATCGTGACCAGAAAGCTGCCGGTGTGGTCGCAAGGCGGCTGGTCGGCGCCGCTGCCCACCCGCTCCATCGCCTGGGCTTTCGCCGATGCCGCGCGGGCTGGCTATGGCGGGGAACTGGCTGACGCACGGATCGATCTCGCCTGTCTGCTGGCCCTCGATGCTTTGTGGGAGCAGCGGGGCGATCATTTCGACGGCGTCTTCGACACCTCCATGACCGTGTGGGAGGCGCTGACCCGCCTGGCCCGCTGCGGGCGCGCCGTGCCCATCCAGCAGGGCGGCATCGTGCGAATCGTTCGCGACGGGCCGCAAAGCCTGCCGGTCGCCCTGTTCGGGCCGCGCAACATCGCCAAGGGCAGTTTTCGCATCCGCTATGTGATGCCCGGCCAGGAGACCGCCGACGCGGTGACGGTGGAGTATTTCTCGGCCCGCACCTGGCGGCCCGACGAGGTGACCGCCAAGCTGGCCGATTCCGCCGAGGAGAAACCCGCCCGCCTTCAGCTCATGGGCTGCATCGGCAAGGACCACGCCCTGCGCGAGGGCCTTTATATGGCCGCCGCCAACCGCTATCGGAGAAAGCTCATCACCTTCCAGACCGAGTTGGAGGGGCTGATTCCCACCTATGGCGATCTGGTCGCGGTGGTTCATGACATGCCGCAATGGGGCCAGGGCGGCGAGATCGTCGGCTGGGACGGCGAGGTTCTTGTTGTATCGGAGCCGCTGGAATGGACCGAGAGCGAGAGCCATTACATCGCCTTGCGCCGTTCTGACGGTTCCATCGCCGGACCCTATCAGGTGCTTCCAGGAGAGGACGAGTACGAAGCCGTTCCCCAGGCCCCTTTGGGCTTCACCCCGTATGTGGGCGGTGAGGCCGAGCGCACCCATTACGCCTTCGGCCCCGGCGATGCCTGGAGCCTGCAGGCCCGCGTACTGGCCATCCGGCCCCGTGGCGAGCGGGTCGAGATCGCCTGTGTTGGCGAGCATGACGCGGTTCACGTCAATTAAAGGAGCATATCCATGTGGCGCAATCTTCCCCCGGAAATCCAGCACACCCTGGCCGGTCTGGCCTGGGCGATCTGGTGGGCCTTGATCGGGCGCAGCCTCTATCACGCCGATCTGGTCCGCAAGGGGCAACGGCGCTTCTGGTCGCTGCAACTGGCTTGGGAATTGATGATCGCCATCGGCATGGGTGTGGTCGCCGGAGGTGCCGCCGAGTACCTCAAGCTCACCGGCATGACGGCGGCCGGGTTCATCGCCGCCATTTCCTATCTCGGCCCCCGCACCATCGCCGCCGTTCAGACCTGGGCCGAACACAAGGCCGGGATCGACGATCCCGATTCCTGATTCTTCCTGCTCCTTTCCATCCATCCCTGGCCGCCTTTTGGCGGCCTTTTTCGTTCGAGGTAACGTCATGCTGACTTTGCTGGGCTCCGCCCTGGGCTTTTTCACCAGCCTGTTTCCCGACCTCTTGAAGCTTTTCCGAGAGAACCAGGACCGCAAGCACGAACTGGCGATCATGGACCGCCAGATGGAAATGCAGAAGCTGGGGCATGTCCAGCGGCTGGAGGAGATCAACGTCCAGGCCGATATCGCCGAATCCCAGGCGTTGTACCGCTCTGCCGCCCCCTCTGGTGTTCCCTGGGTCGATGCTCTGGCTGGCACTGTCCGCCCGGTCATCACCTACGCCTTTTTCTTCCTGTTCGCCGCCGTGAAGGGCTCCGGCCTCTACGGCCTGATCGCCATCGAGGGCGTGATGCTGCTGGCGCAAGCCATGCCGCAAATCTGGGATTCAGAAACCCAGGCCCTGTTCGCCGCAACCCTCAGCTTCTGGTTTGGAAACAGAACCCTCCAGAAGATGCGGAAAGGCTGATCCATGCGCCGCATGACCAGCGAAGGGCTGGCGCTGATCAAACGCTTCGAGGGATTCAGCGCCAGGCCCTATCTCTGCCCGGCCGGATGGTGGACCATAGGCTGGGGCGCAATCCATAACCTCGACGGCCAGCCGGTCACCGCCGCCACCCCGCCGGTCACCGAGGAGGAAGCCGAAACCTTGTTGCGGCGCGACGTCGCTGTCGCCGAAAGGACCGTCCTGCGGCTGATCACGGTGCCGCTCAGCGACGGGCGGTTCGATGCCCTGACCTCGTTCGCTTTCAATCTGGGCGGCGGGGCGCTACAGCGCTCGACTCTGCGTCGCAAGGTCAACCGCGAGGAACACGACGACGTGCCGGGGGAATTTCTGAAATGGATATGGGGTGGGGGGCGTAAACTGCCGGGATTGATTCGACGGCGGAAGGCGGAAGCAAAGGTGTATGTTGAGGCATAGAGAACATATTGTCTGCAGCGCCGGTTTCGTTGGCGATTGGCAGTGGTGAACCTATAGCTTCATCCGCTTCGGCATCCGTCTGCCGTCAGCGGTCAGCACCATCTCGAACACCGCACGCTTCTTCTCCGGTCCAAAGCTGACGTGGATTGGCCGGTCACTGCCATAGACGTACAGGCGATCGAAGGGTGTATTGGCGGCCACCCAGTGAGCTACATCCAGCATATCCTCATGCTGGACAATAAAATCGCAGGCTGCTCCAAGCCGCGGGCAGACTGGCTTTCCCAAGCGGTTCAGCTCGTGAGCAGCGTGCTGGTCCAGATTGGGGGCAATGCGGGCTGGGATGATCTTGACCAACTCGGACCCTGAGAACCCGTAAGTTAGCTGGATGCTGCCATACCAGTTGATAACGGGGTCGAGGATGTTTTCCGCAAGGGCTCTGAGCGCCCGGTAGCTATCAAGCTGCTTGGGAAGGTTAGGCAGCCCTGTGCTTAATGCCGTCTCACCGCAAACGATAAGGTCACGATAGGTCAGGTGGGTGCCGCAGCGGTCGCTGAGGGCGGGTGGCTGGTCGTCGGCAAGGATGGCATGACCGTCGATTTTCAGTCCGGCCTCTCGAAGCGCCTGAGCAAGTTCCGCATCAGATGGGCCGCGGGACAATTCATCGACATCGACCAATTCCTCAATGCGCCGGTCGAATTCGGCCTGCTCGGCGAAACCCGGCATTTCCTCGTTCATGTACCGAGTCTTGAGGTAGAGGGTGAGAGGCTCAAATTCGGTCTCCGGCCCGTAGTTGAATACCCGAACATCCTGGGTGCGAAGATTGACCTTCACGCGCTCGATGACCTTGGGGAGGAGGGCGTTGAAGTCGTCACAGCGCATCATGGTGACCTTGCCGGACGCCAGGTGGATCTTCACTAGGTCGGTCATGGAAACGTCGCCATAGAGTATCGCTGCGCAACCCACATAGACCCGAAGGACGGCAGGCAGACGCCCCACCAGTGAGCTGTGCAGTTGGAGTGACTTGCCTTCAAGGAGCCATCCCAGGCCCTTTTCGGCGGCCAGCTGGGCTGCCTGAGCAATGGCGTCGGGCGCCGCTACCTCGGCCATCAACCCGTCGGCGGCCGCTGTCGCGCTTGCGTAACCGCCCCAGAAGACCCGGACGTCCCGCTGCAGGGTGATGTCCAGCTGCCGATAAGGCTTGCGGCGAGTGAACCGCCGCAGCGCCAGGTAAACCTGGATGTCCTCGATGCGCTGGGCTCGGGCGGCTTCCATGGCCTCATGGTCCAGCCGTTCCCAGGCGGCCTTCATGGCCCGGCCGAGGCTGCCGAAGGCCGTCTCCAGCTCTTGGTGGTGGTCAAACTCACCCTGGGCCGGTTCGCGGCCCAGCTCAGCCCAGCGGCGGCATAGCAAGTCAAACTCGGCCGGACACAGCTCCCTCGGATCGGGTTTACATGGCTTCGGCTCATTCCGCGGCCATGGCGCCGGTGGCAACTTGACCTTGGGCACCCGGACCTTGGGTTCCTTTGGTGGCTTGGGCGGTCGCGGCAGGCGCGGGACGGGCGGCCTCAGGAACCTGATGCGGGTGCGTGATCTGCCAATCTGGAAACGCTGCTCGGCCGCTGGGTCTTTGAACACCAGGAACACGCCAGGCGCGAGGGCGATGGCGCCGGTGCGCAGCGTGCCCTCCACGTACTGCCGAAGCTCGGCTTGGTTGTAGTATTTCTGGAAGGTGTTGCGGCGTGTCAGTACGCCATCGGCGTAGGGCTTGCCTTTCACCTCGTCTTCAGAGGCCAGCATTGCCGAGACGCAGAGGGCGACGTCGGCAAGCTCATAGGCGCGCTGTAGCGCCTCCCGGCGCTCGGCCGGGTCCTCGATGACGTTGATGACGAAGCCGAGGTTGACGACCTGCGCCCGGTGAATGGGGTTGTCAGGGGCGTAATGCGGGTCCCAACCAGCCGCAGTGATACCAGCCGACCGCAGCCCCGCAATGTCGTCGCCCCGGCCGCAGCCAAAGTCAAACACCATGGTCGTGGTGTCGATGAGGCCCAGGCGGAGCATCGCCGACACCGGCGCCGACAGGCTCTGGCGGGAGAGCGCCGTCAGATGGCGAAATACCGGCAGGCCATCGTCAGCCTCGAATACCCCATCGCCATCGTCCTCCACATTGCCGACGGGCACCACGTCGTGGCCGACTACTCGGTAGCCACGCTCCCGCAGCAGGGCCTCCCACTGCAGCCGGAAGCCGATCCTGACGGTGTCCTCGAACAGGCCCATGCCCTCAAGGTCCCTGGTCAGTTTGGCGAAGCGTTCGACGTCCTGGTGCCCTGGAGGAAGAAACAGTTCCTTCCGGTGCAGGATGGGCGGGTTCTGGGAATCGCGATAATCGCGGTAGGTGAACTGCCCGGTGGCCGTATCGACCTTCCAGGACCGGGCCAGCGCGGGAAACGGCTGGTCGAAGAAGCCCGGGTAATCGAGGAGTGAAAGCGAGCCGCCATGAAGGTCTAGGCGGACGACGTTGTAGGTGCCGACGCCCAGGCGGGCCCGTTGCGCGGCCTTTGCCACGGCCGCCTGGGTCTCGGGGGCGGCCTGGTCGATTGCAGAGACATGCAGATACTGCCGCAGCCCGACGACTTTACCTTTGGCGTGGATCTCCGTTGCCTCCATTCCCCCGGCCTCCCTGTGCTCTCGGCGGCGACAACATCAAAGCATCTGGCGGATTCCCGCGGCAACCGCACTCCAGTCGGGTTTGGGTGTCATATGGCACCACGATAGACGTAGGGCGCCGGAGGCGCGTTCCTCGCTCAAGCCCATGGCCAGGAGCACATGGCTCAGTTCGTAGCTGTTGGAGGTGCAGGCCGAGCCATTCGATACTGCGATCACGTCCTTGAGCGCCACCATCAGGGCCTCGGAGTCGATGCCGGGGATGGAGAAGTTCAGCGTACTGGGCAGCGTACGCACTAGGTCACCGTTCATCTGGATGCCGAACGGTTCCAATGCCTCCAAGGCGCGGGCCTTGAAGTCCTCGCAAGCCTTGCGCCGCGCTTCATGGTCGCACAGTGCCAACTCGGCCGCCTTGCCCAGGGCCACGATAAGCGGTGCCGGGAGCGTACCGGATCGCAGGCCAGCTTCCTGGCCGCCGCCGACCATGATGGGGCGGAGAGGCGGCCGGATTCCGCGGCGGCGCTTCATAATAAGGGCGCCGATGCCCTTGGGCGCATAAATCTTGTGGCCGCTGATGCTGATCAGGTCGATGCGGGGCGAGCGCAAGCCAGCCAGTTCTTTGCCGAAGCCCTGGGCGGCGTCGATGTGAAAATAGCAGGCATGCTCGGCCAGCGCCTCGGCGATCTCGGCGATGGGCTGGACCACGCCGGTTTCATTGTTCACCTGCATCACGGACATCAGCAGGGTCTCTGGTCGGACTGCGGCGGCGATGGCTGTTGGCTCGACCCAGCCCTGTTCATTAGGCGCTACCACGGTCACCTCGAAACCGTCCTCGCCCAGGCGTTGGCAAGGTTCCAGGACGGCCTTGTGCTCAATCTGTGTGGTGACGACGTGGGTCAGGCCCTTCTTCCGGCCATCGTGGGCCAGGCCGAGGATGGCAATATTGTTGCTCTCGGTGGCACCACTGGTGAAGATCACGTCCTCTGGTAACGCATGGACGACCTTGGCTATATGGCGCCGCGCCTCGTTCACAGCGACTTTGGCCCTCGTGCCGTAAACATGGGTGCGACTACCGGGATTACCGAATTCGATATCGAAGAACCGCATCATTTCTTCTCGAACATCAGGATCCAGCGGTGTCGTCGCATTACAATCCAGATAGGTAGGGTTGGTTATGTTTAGCGCCATTGTTTGTTTCCGAGTTGACAAACACGGCGTATGTATAGCATGTTTTTACAGCTTCGCTAAGATATCAAAGGCGCTTCATGAGCACTGGTTTCGAATATGTATTCCCCGCCATTCGCGGCGTTCAAGCTAGGCGGGAATACTACGTTTCCATGTGTCCTCTGCGGTTTGTGCCGAAGGTTTTTCTGTTCAACGAGGCGGAAATGGTGCCCGAACTTAGGGCGCAACGCCAATTGAACAAGGCGCGCCTTCCGGAAATGGCCCACTACATCAACGACAACCCCGACGACTACGTCTTCTCGGCCATCACAGCGTCCATAGACGCCGAGGTCAAATTCGAGCCTCTGGGGACGGCTGGGGACGCCAGCAGCGTTGGTATCCTGAAGGTGCCGATGAACGCCAAGTTTATCATCAATGACGGCCAGCACCGTCGGGCTGCCATCGAGATGGCGATCCGGGAGAACCCAGCCATCGCCGATGAAAGTATCGCCGTGGTGTTCTTCCTCGACCTGGGGCTCGAGCGCTGCCAGCAGATGTTCGCCGACCTCAATCGGCACGCCCTCCGGCCGTCTAAGTCCTTGGGCGTGCTATACGACCATCGCGACGACAAGGCGAAGCTAGCCAAACTGGTTGTGGCCCGCTCGCCAGTCTTCCGTGAAGTTGTCGAGATGGAAAGGACGAATTTGTCGCCGAGGTCACGGCGGCTTTTCACCCTGAGCGCCATCTACATGGCCACGGCGGCGCTGTTGACCAATGTGGAACTCGAGGGGGCCGAGGTGCGCGCCAAGCTGGCTGCTGAATACTGGGAAGAGGTAGCCAAGCACATGAAAGAGTGGGAAATGGTTCGCCAAGGCATCATCTCCGCCGGGGAGGTTCGCGAGGACTTCATTCACTCCCACGCGGTCATTCTCCAAGCTCTGGGCCGTATGGGCAACAACCTTATGCACCTTCATCCGGATGATTGGAAATCCCATCTTAAAGGCCTAGAGACTATTGATTGGCACCGAAAGAACTCATCCTTGTGGGAAGGTCGGGCGCTCATTGGTGGCCGCGTGTCCAAGGCCGAGCAAAATGTAATTCTGACTACAAATGTAATAAAACAGCATCTGTCTCTCCCACTTTCGCCGGAAGAACAGCGGCTCGAGGACGGCTTTAGTAGAGGTGATTATGTTCGGTGAAACTAGGCCCACTTCTGCATTCTCCGAGGTCGGGCTCAAAAAGGCCGTCGCGGCATTGATGAACGAAATTGCCGAGCTCTACGAGAGCGATGAGATTCCCTGGGTTGTGGGCTACAGCGGCGGCAAGGACTCGACTGCCACTTTGCAGCTGGTGTGGATGATCTTGGCGGCCATGCCAGAACATAAGCGCAAGAAGCAGGTCCATGTTATCAGCACCGATACCCTGGTGGAAAACCCGGTCGTCGCCGCGTGGGTGCTGCGCTCCCTCGAGACGATGCGGGTGGCGGCCGAAAAATCCGGCCTGCCAATTTCGGTCCACCGGTTGACCCCGGACCCGACGAATTCATTCTGGGCCAATCTCATTGGGCGCGGGTATCCGGCGCCGCGGCCGAAGTTCCGTTGGTGTACCGAGCGCATGAAGATCGCGCCGTCGAACAAGTTCATCAGCACCATGGTGCGAGAGAACGGCGAGGCTATTATCGTCCTCGGCACCCGCAAAGCGGAAAGCCAGGCTCGCGCCCGGGTGATGGCCCGGGCGGAATCCAGGCGAGTCCGCAGCCGCCTGAGCCCGAACGATTCCCTGCCCAGTTCCTACATCTACAGCCCCATTGAGGTTTGGACGAACGATGACGTCTGGATGTTCCTGAACCAGGTGCCTAACCCCTGGGGCGGTAGCAACAAAGAGCTGATGAACCTGTACCAAGGCGCTTCGCCTGACGGCGAGTGCCCCCTGGTCATCGACAGCTCGACACCCAGCTGCGGCGACAGTCGCTTTGGTTGCTGGGTCTGCACCCTGGTCGAGAAAGACCGGTCCATGCAGGCCATGATCGTCAACGACTCCGATAAGGAATGGATGCGACCGCTACTGCGTCTGCGTGATCTGCTGGACGAGCCCGACCGCGAGAAGCGCGACTTCCGCCGTATGAACGGCCGCCTGCAGCTGTACGTTGACCACAAGGGCAAAGAGCAGCTGGTACACGGACCTTACACGCAAACAATACGCGAGGATTGGCTGCGCGAGTTACTTCGCGCCCAGACCGAAGCCCGCGAGGCCGCCCCGGTGGGCATGCAGGAGATTGAGCTTATCACCATCGAGGAGCTCGAGGAGATCCGGCGCATCTGGGTGGTTGAAAAACACGAAATCGAGGACAGCCTGCCGCGCATCTACTTCGAGGAAACGGGGCAGACCTACCCCGGTGGCCGCGTCGATGATGCCATGATGCTAACGGAAGCTGACGTAGGCGTGCTGAAGGATGTGTGCGGCGACGATCTGTTGCACTTCCAGCTCGTTCGCGAGCTGCTTTCCATTGAGCGCAAACATCGGGTGATGGTGAAGCGGTCAGGTATCTTCCGTGAAATTGAGGAGTCCATCCGTCGCGGCTTCTTCGAGAACGAGGAGGACGCCTTCGCCCACGCGGTATCACGTCGGCGTGCCAAGGACGGCGAATTGCCGTATGACGCCACCTTCAGCGAATTCCCCGACATGACCGACGCGCAGGAAACTGACGAATGCTCCTCGACCAACTGACCCTCCACAACGTTGGCACCTATCTTGGGCGACAGTCGGCAGTGCTGACTCCGACTTGCCCTAACCAGCCGGTGGTGCTGTTCGGCGGCCTGAACGGTGCTGGCAAGACGACTATCCTGGATGCCCTGCAACTGTGCTTATATGGGCCGCACGCGAACTGTTCGGGTCGCAAGAACCTTTCCTATGAGGACTACCTGCTGCAAACCATCAGCCGGGGAGCCGATGTCCCCGAGGCGGCGGTGGAGCTGTCGTTCAGACACATGCGCGACGGACGTGAGAGCCGTTACCAGATCCACCGCTCCTGGGCGAAGACCGGCAAGGGGTGCACGGAGCGCCTTGAGGTCATTGTCAACGGTCGTCTGGATCCCCTGCTGACCGAGAACTGGGGCGAACAGGTTGAAGAGTTTCTACCATCGCGCATTGCCCCGCTATTCCTTTACGATGGCGAGAAAATCGAGGGTTACGCAGACCCACAGTCCTCTGCGCGCATGATCGCCACTGCGGTCTACAATCTGCTGGGCTTGAACCTAGTGGAGAAGCTGTCGGCCGATCTAGTGCTGCTCGAGCGTCGGAAGCGGACCGAGACCAAGGATGCGGTAGACCGCGAACGGATTACGGCCCTGGAAAACGAGTTCTACGAGGTCGAGCAGGAACGCCGCGCTTCCCACCAGCGTCAGGCCAGCCTGCGCACCAAACTCGGTCAGGCCCGCAAGCGGCTGCACGAGTGTGAAGAGAAATACCGCCAGGAAGGCGGCGCCCTGTATGAGCGCCGAACAGAACTGGAGGCATCTCAGGCCAGGGCCCGCACAGATCACACCGAGGTGAGTAAGAAACTGCTCGAGTTTGTCGCTGGCCCCGCGCCCCTGTTACTGATCAAGGATCTGCTTGCCGATGTGGCCGCTGCGGACGCGCATGAAGCCAAGACGCTGCTGATACGGGACACCGCCACCATCCTGAAGGAACGCGACCAGGATATCCTCAAGAATCTCAGCTCATGGGGTGTCGGAGACAAATCCCTCGCCAAGCTGAAGAAGTACTTGCAGCAGGACATTGAGGGGCGTGCGGGTTCCTACGTAGAACCAGTGTTTGCTCTGAGCCCAGAAGCCAGGGCCATACTGGCCGAACTGCGGGCCGAGGTGTTGCTGCGGACCGAAAGGGAACTTTTTGGCCTGCTGGAGCAGGAAACTTTGGCGCAATCCCATCTGGAAGATGCTGCTGCGGCAGTTGTCGCCATCCCAACGGCCGACGCTCTGGCGGCTGTCGTTGCCCAGCGGAAACACTTGCTGGCCGAAGTCGCTTCGCTTGAAGTCGACCTACGAAAGGCCGAGACTGAGGAAGAGGTGCTGACGCGCGATATCGACCGCCGGTCACGCGAACTGGAACGCTTGCGCAGGGAGGCAACCGAAGAGCAGGTAGCCGTTGGCGAAACCTTGCGCGTCATCAGCTACTCAGAGAAAGTTCGCAATACGCTGGTCACGTTTCGCGGGGAAATTGTCCGGCGACATGTGGAGCGGATCGAAACTTTGGTGCTGGATAGCTTGAAGCAGCTCCTGCGCAAGGACAGTCTGGTCAAGACGGTGCGGATCGATCCCGGCACTTTCGCGTTGGACCTCAACGACAAGAACGGCAATGTGATGCCTCCAGAGAGGCTATCGGCGGGCGAACGACAACTGCTTTCGGTCGCTATCCTATGGGGGCTGGCGCGGACTTCACGGCGCCCGCTGCCGACAATCATCGACACGCCGCTGGGCCGCCTGGATTCGACCCACCGCAAGCTGCTTCTTACCCGGTATTTCCCCCATGCGAGCCACCAGGTCATCCTGCTATCAACAGATGAGGAAATCTTTGGCAGCTATTACGACAGTCTGAAGCCGTGGATTGGACGGAGCTACGAACTCGAGTTCGACGACACGTTGTCAGCGACAACCATTCGCGAGGGCTATTTCGGCGGGGAGGCGCGTCATGGCCATTGAGCACGTCAAGCTGTCGCATCAGGCCCGCGAGCAACTGATCCGCCTGAAGCGCCACACCGGCATCGAGCACTGGAACGTCCTGTGTCGTTGGGCTCTCTGCGTCTCTCTAGCTGAGGCTACCGTGCCACCGCTGGTGAAGATTGCCGCCGACAGCAATGTCGAGATGTCCTGGCGCGTGTTCGGCGGCCGGTATGCCGAATTGTTCACGGCGTTGGTTCGCCAGCGCTGCCTCAAGGACGGGCTAGATGTCGATGAGGAGACTGTGGCGACCCAGTTCCGACTGCATCTACATCGGGGTATCGGCTACCTTGCTACCGATCGCAACATCAGGAGCATCGGCTCTTTCGCGGCCGTTGCTGGAGGTCAGCAGGCGACAGGACCGGCATAAATCCTGCCGCTTGCAAGGCTTTCAAATATCGGTCGCGACAAAGTTGGGTGCAGGCCGGTAAACCTTGGCGAACTAGTTGGGGTCACTTTCAGGCATTGAGCCATCACCTTGCCCCCGCCCTGCTTGCCATCACCGCCCGCTTCGGGCATCAAAACCAGACGGGCCCCACCCATAGCTAACTGGAGGAAACTTCGGTCTCAGAACATTATATAAGCGTCGCTTCTGGCGTGATGAATTGCTTGTCGTCGGGTGGCAATTCCGATGCTGAAATTAGGCCGAGGTTGGCCCGCATGATACGCCGGATTGCTGTGCGATTGGAGCCCGACGCGTTCTGGAAGCGCACATTGGCAAAATCGACTTTGTGGGCAGGCGCCAGCCTGGCACGGAATGCTTCCTCGCTCAGGTCACCTACCTCCAGCATGGGCCCGGCAATTTCACGGTAAATGTCGAAGAGTGCCTGAACCCCAACTGTCTTGCGTATGAAGGACTTCGTATCCGCATCGCGCCAAAACAGATCGTCAGCGACGTTCACGAAATTGCGCGTCGCCGCGTAAATAAGCGCGTCATCACCATTGATGAAGACCTGGCGAAAGGGCGGCCCGTTGGCTCGACCAAGCGTAAGTGAGGATCGTTTTGTGAAGAAGGATTTCTTGAGCTGATTGGCGTCCGCCTTGGGATTGGAGCTGATCAGTCGCAGGATTCCACCAACAATCGTCGCGAAAGAAATTTTCATCTCCGTCTTGGGAATTAGCTTTGGAGAAGAAAAGTCATTGGTCGGCGCAACCGCGATCCGGCCCGCCATGCGTGATTTCTGATCAGTCGCTAGCCGGCGCGCTAGAAATACGGCCAGTTTCTCCGGCGACCACTCGCTCTCCCGCTCATCCGAAACATTGTAGCCGAAGAGTTCATACGTGAGACTCTTATCAACCGGTTTCTGATTGGAGTTGATGGTTGCGAAGACAGTGGCCTGCATCGGCAGCGGCAGATCCATGAAGACTGCGCACAGCAGTTGAGTGTCGAGCCGAGAGGGATTGGCCTCAGCGAACGCGAAAAGGCGGTGCTGGCCGTCGATTACGCGGGCAAGCTGTTCGCAGGTTGGGATAACCAGCTCGTAAGTTTCGTCGATTGCTTCACCGGCTGCATTGAGCACAGGCTGCGCATCGATAGACCAGCGGCGGCTGAACTCCGCCTGCGCTTCGACCTCGCTCGGTTCATCTTCCAAGTCCGAATCAATATCGCCCTCAACACGTCCTTCGTCCTGCTTGAAATTTGCGGCCAGAATGATTGAGTTCGGAAAGGTGGCATCGATTTGGTCAATATAGTCGGCGATGACCGAAAGTCGCTTGGGATCCTGCAATCGCTGGGTCCCGGAAATCCTATAACTGCCGGTATTCGGGTCGAGCTCGGCGGACACTGCCTTGGTATAGGACAAATTGAGCAGCATGCGGGCAGTCATGACAACGGCGAAAAAACTGCCGATCGGCTGATCGACGCGCAACGCCTTCAAGCGCAATGGAAATGTGTCTGGATGGAGGTTCGACGTCATTAGATCTTCACCCCACTATTGCCACCTGAAAGATCGCGGGTCGTGTCACCGCCAGATGCAGCGTATGGTTTCACTCGATCCTGAAATAGTTCATCCTCTCCATTGGCTAGCCACCAAGAAAGAATGGCCAACAGCAATCCTGGTGCGCCGAGTAGGTGAACAAAAATATGACTGAAATTGACGGTGGCCAATGAATAGGTGATCGTGAGGATCAGAAATATAAGAACGATGCCAGTGAGGATCGCCATTTTATTCAACGTGAGGGCGATTTGCATGCAGCATGGCGCGCCAACGGCTAGAATGGCGGTTGCATAGGCAAGCTTGAGGGGGTCAAGGTCGATATCCGGCTTTGTGGGCGTGGCTGTGAACTTCCAGGCATGCCAAGCCTCGATCCAAACTGCTAGATAGCCAAGAATAACGATGCCCAAAATAAGAACGACATAAAAAGAATATTGCTGGCATGGCTGCTTAAGTCGACGTCCGATCATCGCCCAGGGGTTGTCAACTGCGCCTGTTTCAGTCTCGCACAAACTCATCTTACCTCCCGTGCGGCAAGCAATTGCTGCAGGACCAGTGATTGTGCTCATGTTCCGATGCTTGTCAATAGGGTCTGTCCTAGGAACCAAGGTCAGACGTCGCGAGTCAGCATCTCGATCAAGAACTTTGTCGGCAGAACATCGACATCGTCAACGTAATTGGTCATATCGGCTCCTGCGGTTCGGTGTGGTAGAATTTTAGTCGAGATGCTGCAAGGATCCGGCGATGAGCTCATGCAGAAGATCGTATTCGGCCAGCAGAGGTTTCACCTTCTCAAACACCTGGCTGAAATTCTGAGCTAGGCCAGCGAACTCGGCGACGCGCTTCAGTTCTGCGCTCACCAAGCTGCGCTCCAGCGAGTAGCTATCATCGCCCATCTTCGGCACGCGGACCAGGAAATCGTGGATGACGGCGAAGTCCTTGCCAGGCGACCTGCGCAGGATACGACCTCGGCGCTGGATGAACTGCCGTGGGTTGCGCGAGCTGGCAATGATGTACGCCGTGCGGCAGGACGGAACATCGACGCCCTCGTCCAAGCATCGGATGGCCACCAGACCGTCGATGATGCCGTGGCGGAAGTTGTCCAAGATGGCTTGACGCTCCTTGCGACTCTCGTGGGCGGTGAAGTGGCTGGTGCGCCAACCATATTCTCGCACCAGCAGGGAGACGGCGTCAATTTGCCGCATAGACTCGTTATCGTCCTCGTCTTCCACCGAACCGTCGCCGCAATAGAACAGGGTCATAGGCTCGACGCCACGGTCGGCCAGCAAGTCGCGCAGCAGGCCTATCTTGTTGTAGGCCGAGCCTAGGATGCGGGCGCGCAGCATCAGGGCCGCCGTCAGCGCCTGGTTTTCCTCGGCGTCGGCGCCAGAGAGCATCAGGTTGCGGATCTTGTTCGATATCTCGATGTAGCTCAGAGTCTCTTTGTCCGTCAGCTCGACGACATGGACATGGTAGTCGTAGGGCGTGAGGACGCTGTCCTCGAGCGCTTCCCTGAGGCCGTAGGTGCTGACCACCGAGCCGTAGCTGTCCCTGACCCGCTCGTTCCGGCTCTCCGACATGTAGTCGAAGGGTGTCGCCGACAGGCCGAGACGGTACCGGGCCTCCTTAGGAATGCTGCTAGCTACCCGCTCGCTGCCGTGATGATGGCACTCGTCACCTACCCACATAAGATCGCCGACGGGCAGGCGCTTTAGGATGTCCTGGAACTTGTCCGAGGTCAGCGTGGCATTGACGACCACGAAGGACAGCGCCTGGATGCCGCCGCTTTGGAACGACATCGACAGCTCACCGGCCTTCTCAAACCAGTTCTGCCATCCCCCGAAGCAGGGGATGGCTCGCCATCCGAACAACGACATTTCCTCGATCCACTGCTCGGCCAAACTCTGGTAAGGAACAGCAACGACCAGGGCTAGGCGCCCCTTGGCCGTCAGCATCTTGGTGGCGGCGTAGATGGCGGTGACTGTCTTACCGGCGCCCGTGGCCAGGGCGAGGATGCCGAAGTAGTCGGCAGCTTGCCACTTCTGTAGCGCTTTGCGCTGGTGGCGCCTTATGTCGAATTCGATCCCCTTGTAGACTTTAGGCAGGCATGGCAGCGAGGACGAGGGCTTGCATTCTTCCTTGGAGGCATATTTACGACGCATCTCGTCCCAGATGGCTAGTTCCAGATCTGGCGTCACCATTCCGGCCCGCGTAGTAGCGAACTTGATGAGATCTTCCTTGGCAGCGGTGGGGAAGTCGATGACGATGGCGCGGTTCTCGTTGTTGTCCCACAGCGACAGGAAGCCACCGGCGAATTCATCGTGATAATCACGGACGGCTTCGCTCCAGGACGGGTACACCGATACGGACTCGAAGTTGAAGTCAGGCGACAGCGCGCTCTGCGACTCGTTAGCTGACCCGGCGAAGACCACCGAGTTGCCACCCTCGTCATAAAATATACCGATTTTCTCGTGGTACATGCCCTTGCGCGTCAGCGCGACCTTGATGTCGAGCCTGCCGAAGGCAATGAGGTTCGATAGCGCATGCAGGCGACACTCGAACAGGCTGTCTGAGATGTCCTTGATCAGCGTCTGGACCTCATGATGGATGCGCTCCTCCGCGTCGGCCTTGGCACGCTCGGTATAACCGCGCATGACGGCTTTGGCCTCATCCTCAGTCAGAGCTCCGCCGACGATGAGGCGCATGGTACCCTGGCGTTCCACTAGGGCACTGAGGCCCTGGGCCGCCAGAGAGAGCATGGAGGCCGAGAAGAAGCCAACAGCACGGTCATACTTCACCGATGCCTTGAGGCAGGGAATGTAGAAGTCCTTGACCAGGTCGTCCCGGCCCGTGCGGTAGACGGGCTTCAGCGAGAGGGCTGACAGGCTCAAAACGTCGGCTCCTCCTGGGAGGTTTTAGCTTCCGGCGTGGGCAAGTAGCCGTATTTTTGCATCGCGACGATAATGGCCTCGTGGCCGTAAGCGTCGGACGGCATCTCGTTCATCCACTTCTGCAGCACGCCCAAGCCGCCCTCGGAAAACCGCTCGAAGACGCTGGCCATCTGGGCCTCGCTGTCGTTGCCGTCCTTGAGAATGTTGGCATCCCGAGTCTTGGCTAAGGCAACGAGGTAGATGAGGTCCATGCAGTCTGCGTCGCGCTCGATGACGCGCGAGTCAACGAAGTCGATGGGGTCGCTGACCTCGCCTTTCTCGCCGCGTTCGTAACCCAGGCAGGCGGCAAAGCACATCAGCGCCTTGTAGGTAGAAAAAATCTTTTGTTGGTCGTTGACCGGCTTCTCGGCCAGTCGCGAAACCAGGTCATCATACTTCTTACTTCGGCGGATGGTTCGCATCACTTCACCTGCTGGACACGGGTCTTATCGACCGCACATTCATAGCTGGTCAGGGGATAGGTCCGACCGTTGATGGCAATGACCTCTTCCCGCTTTCCTCCGCGGGGCACCGTGTTCTCGGCCGTCAGCACGTACTCCGCACCGACCTTAGACCGCATGGCCCCAAGCACATTCTCGTCACCCTGGGAGCGCGACACCAGCACCACGACTTGTTCGGCGAGCTTGGGGACGAAGCGCGCGGTGGCCTCACGGTAGACGTCGTCCAATTGACCAAACGGTGAGTCCAGAATCAGTGGGGCGACGATGCCGGGGATAAGGATGCGGCCATTGGCGTTGCTGCGCACTTTGGCGAAGCGGACGAGCGCGGCGATGAATGCCAGGCTAAGCAGTTGACTTTCGCCGGTACTCCGCGGCACCATGCTTCCGTCCTCGTACAGCAGCTCCATTCGGTAGTCGTCGCAGAGCTTGTACTTGTAGTCACGGCGGGCGGTCTCCTTGATGATCTTCGAGACGTCGCTCTGGATTACCTGGCGAGCGGACTTCTCGTGGCCCTTGAGCTCGTTGTTCAGGAACTCGGCGGCTTCTTCGGCAAGATTCTGGCGGACCTTGAGGGGCCGGGCCCGAGTGTTTTCGCCCGAGAGCTTCTGGAAGCGCCGCTTGGCTTCAGCCAGATCGGAGTCGGCGTTTCGCTTCTGATGCAAGGCTGCACCGATGGCCTCGGTGATGGCGCGGATCTCGTTCAGCGCCCTGCGCCGGGCCTCTTCCTTCTCTTTAACCTCGCTCGCGTCGATGGAGGCGATCTCCTTGGAGATGGCAGCGATTTCCTGCTCGAGGTCCTGCTCGCCCTGGCGCAGCATGCCAATCTCCTCCTGCAGCTTGCGCAGGTAGCGGACAGAAGATGCCTTGTCCTTGCGGAGCTCTACGCACTTGGAGCGGGCCTTCACCACCCGGTCCAGCACCAGTGCGTTACCTGCCGATTCGAGGAGCTTGGCCACCGCCTTGAACTCATCGGAGCCCTCGGGCAGATGGCGGCCGCAGATGCAGCTGTGGGCCTGTAACAGCCCCTTCACGAAGGTTTCGTTGTACGGGCTGGGGATGCGGCCCTTCAGGGTCTCCTCGTCGATGAAATCGAGCGATGAGCCGGACAGCTTCCCAGCGACTAGGCGCAGAGTATCGGGGCGTCCCGCCCAGCTGACAATGGATGCATGGGCATCCGCGATCCGCCTGCGGACGTCAGCGAGGGACTTCTCCTTTGTGGCGCGGGTCTGCTGCTTGGCGGCGACGATTTGCAGGGACGCCAGCTGGCGGCTCAATTCGTCAACCGTCTCCTGGAAGGTGGAGCGGCGTTCCTCCAACACCTCAATCTTCTGGTCCAGTTGCTGGGCGTTAGTCTCCAGTCGGCTCAGTTCCTGCTCGGCCTGCTTCAGGTCGCTGGCGTCGGGGATGTCGGCAATATCCTTCGCCAGCTTCTTGGCGCAGGAGGTCAGGTCTTCGATGGCCAGCTCGGCGATATTGCAGCCGAGGATATTGCGGATTGCCTTGGCCACCTCGCGATGGTTATGGGTGGCGCTAAAGGTCTCGGCATGTTCGCCATCAAAGAAGAAGTACGGCGCCATGGCCTGGGGCATCACCGACTGCACGAACGGGTCGGGCGTGCGAAGCTCCTGGAAGTCGCCGTTGACGATCTTATGAACCTTGAACACCTGTTCCGCATAGCCTCGGTCTTGGCGGTGAAAGCGTTGGGCCAGATAGTCGTTGCCATCGTGGCTGAACTCAATGTCCACGGAGGCAGTCCGGTTGCCTTCTTTATAGGAGGAAAAATTGATGATTTTCTCTGGCTCCAGGAACTTTTTGGTGGGCTGGTTGTAGAAGGTCCACAGGACGGAGTTCAGGATGGTGGTCTTGCCCACTCCGTTCTGAGCGTGGATCAGCGTAACGTTCTTCTCAGGATCATCGGAAATGTCGATGTCCTGCTCGTCATAAAACTGCCGAAAGTTCTTCAGCTTGATTTTCTTGAGCTTCATCGTCTTCCTGCCCGTTCTCAGTTAGCCGTTACGACGTCAGCGGTAATGATTTGGCCCGCGACCTCGTCGATGGCGTCCCGGATGCGGCGCCGACGTTCGGTCTGTGCGTTCACAAGGTCATGTGCATGCCTCTTCTCGATCTCGACCACTTTCACGGCCAATTCCTCAATGAGATCCTGAGTATCTTCTGACATTGGCCCCCCCATTAGTCGTCTCTGCGAGATGACAGCCACTATGAAGTATATCGGCGAGCACCACCCCTGTCACTCGCGACTTGCGGAATTTTGCCCGCAAGATCTGTGCCTTTGAACGCTCAAAGTATATGGACATATAATCGAACATAACGCCTTGATTTGTTTCGCAATAGTACATAGCATCGTATTTATGAAGGTGTGGTTTTCTTGGTGATGTAAATCACGAATTATGTGAACACCAGATGGAGTGGTGCCATTTGAATTAACTGCCACCATTATGGGCTTAACGAACAAATGAATTCCTCGCGTCATAAATTGATCATGACATTGACGCGTATTGTGACGTATTTGGCAGCGAACAATTCCTCTTGTCTCTGGCGATGATTTCATAATTTATCTTCCGTCATATCCCTGATTGACTTATGCACCTCGACCATTGCGAGGGTGTCGAGTTCGCAATATTTGAGCAGGGCGGCGCGGAGTGAGGCGACATCTTCGCCCGGCCCCAGGTTACCGGATGCGATGCGTTCGAAGGCCGATTGGGCGGATTGGCCATCGGCGATGGTATCGAGGGCCTCGTAATCGATATTTTTTGTGAGCGCCGGCCCGACTTTCTTGATCGAGAACGAACCCTCGAATTCTGGAAAATAGACATAGCTGCGCACGACCGGCAGCAGATCGGCCAGCCGTTTGGCTATGTTATCGAGTGCCTTGGCATGTTCCGGAAAGAGGGCCGCCATCGCTTTTATGGTTGTGTGCTCGTAGGGGGAATAGACAACGATCGGCTCGTTGGAACCGTCCAAGGCTGCAATCAGGGATTCGGTAAACGCGCGTCTGGGATCAATATCGCCGAGGGCCAGAAATTCAGCGTGGGTCAGATTGCCGTCAGCCCCAAGCCTGTGCAGTGACCATTGAAAAGGAAGTGGCTGGAATGGGCGCGTACCTTCGTACAGTGGAATGGCCGGACCCACGGTTTCAAAATCGAGATAGTCGGCAGGAGGGCCGAAAGTGCGCAAGGCCTTTGCCAAGTCAGGCGACAGCCAGGGCTTGCCCGCCTTCAAGACCTGGCGAACCCTGGCCTGTTTCTCATTCAGCTCGAATCCGTCGGGAATGTTGCAAATGCTTTCGATGCCAAGTGCTGCCAGTTTCTCAAGCTGACCCTCGGTAATACGCGGCAGAGTAAGAACCCAGTCCTTAGGTTTACCCTCGGTGCAGCGATCCCAGAAGGGGCAGTAATCCGGGCAGTGTTTGCCGGGCTGAATATCTGGATGGGTCTGACGCGCCAGAATGCCAAACAACTTTGCCGTCAGCCCTGGAATGTTTGGCAACAGCTCCTTCACGGCCTTGGACAGGTCTTTGCGGGCAAAAAACGATGCCCAATCGATACCACCAGAGCCGCGAACATATGACGTGTCAATATGGATCAGCTCGATCGAACGCAGGTCAAGCCCGCAGCCAGACAGCACATAGACCTGAACGGCCAGATCGTGGATGTAATCATCCTTGACGCCGCTGCTTGATTTGACTTCCCTGATCCCCCAGACGCCGCCAGACAGACGCTCCAGAATATCCACTCGGATACGAACGCCTTGATACTCAAGCGCCGCCTCGAAAATGGCAGGAACGGTTGGATCGGCCATCAGCGTCCGGGTTCGCTGAACAGCCTCGGCATGTTGCCAGGGCGCGCTGTCAACCAACACGCCGCCGGGAAAAAGCAGATGCGCCTTCTTACCCACCTCAATGCCGACATAAGCCGGCGTTCCCGGCTCGGGATCCGCATAGGGTGCCGGTTCATGCCAGCCAAGCCACAGCCATTTCGGACATGTCAACCCCTGGACATAGCGCGATTTTGTCAGATATGGCGTCTTGGATGTCATGGAATGATCTTAGCTTTCTGCAGCATGAATTAACAGAGCGCTTGCCTTATCCCCCGACTTTCGCCTTGGCTCTCATGTCTTCGATCTGGGCCATTTCCTTGTCGCGTTCGATTTTGGCTTGGTCCACGCGCTGCGAGCAGTCGGGACGTCCGGCATCGGCTCCGGAACCGCATTGGGTTTGCAGGTCGGACTGGATGCGCGCCCATTTCTCTTCGGTCGCCTTGCGCCTGGTGTCGTAGAACTGATCTCGCTCGGTCAGGCTTTTGAACTGTTCCGGCTCAAGGACCAGTGAGAAGCGCGGCGGGAATTTCTGCCCGGCACCCCGCGCCGCATCCACGGCAACGCCAATGATTCCACCAAAAAGAAGATTACCAAAAATCCAGCCATCCAGCTTGGTATCCAGCATTGCCGTTGTGTTCTTGTAGCCATCCTTCTTGCAGGCCAAAGTGATGGGAGCTGCCGAGGATGGCAGCATGACGCTGTTGGGCGTTTCCACCACGCGGGTGAAATCCTGGCCGTGCAGTTCGCAGCGCGCCTTCTCAGGATCGGTCTCGATATAGGTGCCGGAATTATTGTCGCTGACGATGCTGGCACAGCCGGGTAAAGCCAGGCCGAGAGCGAGAACGGATAGAAGCTGAGTTTTGCGAACCATGACGATTTCCCCTTGCTGATTGGACATCGTCATACAAACAGTATCAGGTGTCAGATTCGGTCACAGAGGATCGGCTGATCAAAATATCTCCCTGGGCTGATGAACATATTGGCGGCCCTCCATGCACTGCCGATAGGATGCATTGTAATCCGCAACTGATTTTCCAAGGCCGATAAACAGGCCTAATCCTGCGCCTGCCGCTGCCCCGATCCACGCACCGTCACCTGCTGCACCCTGGTACGAACCGGCGACGGCTCCTTCGCCTGCTCCAACAAAGGCTCCCACAACCAAGCCACCAAGGGCGCTATCGCCCGCGGATCCATTTAATCTGTTGGCCTGTTCCCAACACTCGCTTTTATCTTTCTCGAAGCTTGCTTCACTGATGGCCGTGTCATCCCTTGGTGCAAATGAAGCGCACCCGCTCATCATCACACCGATTACGACGGCGGCAATCATTTGTCTTGGCAGCAGGTTATATGTCATGGGTGACATCCTCTATCAGCGGCAAGTCAAAAATCAGTTCAGGCTCCCATTCAGCTGGGTCAGCTCGCAGCGCAGCTCCTCGGATTGAGAAAGCAGATACGGTCTTGCCCCAAGCAGCGCCGAAAGAAGATGCCAGGCCCGGGTGTCGCTGGGATAAATCTGGGATGCTTTGGCAAAACTGAAAGTGGCTTCAAGCCAACGCTCCTGTCCCTGATAGGACAAGCCAAGGTTCTTATGTGCATTGTGGCGTCGGCCATCAATGCCAATGGCTTGATGGCAGAATTTCTCAGCCTCTGCGAACCGATTCATTTGGATCAGGGAGTAGGCAAGATTGTTGTTTCCGAAATAGCGAAGAACGACATCACGCGGACTTAGGGCAAGAACTTGCCGATAATACCCGGCCGCCTTTTCCCACGCTTCTTCTCCCTCGCTTTGAAGGCCAAGCCTTAGAAGTTCAAACCCAGATTCATCCTGTTCCACAAAATCCGCCTGATTTCGCTTCTTCATGTTGGTAAGGCCCCTTTCAAAGGCAGCGCGATAAATCCTGCTTCCTAATTATCTCTTTGATGTATGACAAATCCGGTCACAATAAATGTGACCATTTTTGTCTCATCTGGTCTTTATCATTTAAGCATGACAGAAAGCCTTTACTTTCAAGCCATCCAGACGGATGGCTTTGCAGACATTTCAAATGCGTTTAAGCGGCGCCAAATGTTGCGCGATGCCGCACGGGACGCCGTTGGGAATTGCTTTCCAAAATTGACGGGCTACCAAATTCGGCAGATCTCCAATTCCCTGTTGCCGGTTCCAGACCGAACGAGGGAAGGGATAGATGCCTTGCTGAAAGGTGCCTTGATCGTGTGGGTGGAAGCGCGATGGGATAACGCAGCCCCAAAATACGCGGATCACGACGTGACGGAAATTCTTGAAGGCATCGCATTTAACCGCCTTCCTGAGTGCAAGGAAAAGCAGGCGACGCGAGACACGATTAATCTGGTGATTCTCGGCACGATTTTCATTCTTGCAAACCTTGCCTATATGGCAGGCAAAGAATATATCTCACGGCATGGCTGGCCAATTTACACGTCTGGGATGAACGAGATCAGCCAGCCGCTTGGGCGCCAGCACCTCGACCTTGTCGCCCCAGGCATAGAGATGCCAAGCCATTTCAAGGTCGCTGCCGGCGGTAAAGCGGACGACAAGGCTGCCGTCCTTTTTCCGCTCGACAGTCTGATTGGGGTGGAAAACAAAATCTTCAGCGAAGGGGGCGGCCTCGGGCTTGAAGCGCCAGACCACTTCGAACGGCTCGTCGCCTTGGAAGAGGCCGAAAGAGCGCGCCGCGAAATCCTTCAAGTTGAACGCAGGATCGCGGGTGAAGGGCTCGGCCTCGATCATCACTTCTTCGATATGGGCCAAGCTGAACAACGCAACCTTGTTGGCCTTGGGGTTCTCGTGCCACGCCACCAGATAATGCCGATGCCCATGCAGGAATCCATAGGGATGCACAAGCCGCTTGTTGACGCGGCCCGTCGTCCGATTGCGGTAGGCGAGCGTTACCTTTCGGCAGGCCTTGATGGCTTGGCGCAATTCCTCGATGACCATGGGCGCGATATTGGGGCGCGGCCCTGGCCGCATGGCGAGGCCCTCGGCCTCCAACAGGGCTTCCAGGTCGGGCTCAACCCGTCTCGCAACCTCGGGCTTCAATAGCGCCTTCAGCTTGGCGGCCAGGGTCGCCAGTTCCGCCGCTTCGTCCTCGCGGTTGTCGCGTTCCATCAATTGAACAGCGGCTTCAAGCGAGGCCAGTTCCTCGGCGGTGCAGGTGGCCAAGCGATCCAGCGTGCCCGGCGGAATGCGCCAGCGCTTGGTGCGCTCGTCGCTGTCAACTTCCTCGGCTTGGGGGAAGGTGCGCAAGACTGCGTCGCGCATCCGCATGGCGGTGCGCCGCCCCACGCTAAAGCGGCTTTCAATGTCGCCAAGGGTCAGCCCGGTGCGCGCCGCCTGCATTTCCATGGCTAGCTGCAACAGATTGTCGGCCTTTTCGTAACGCACGCGACACCCCCCTATTGCCGTACTGTGTGACCAATTCTGACACAGTTCTCAGGTTGGATAAAGTCAGGATTATCAACCATGGGCTGCCACAATGTTTCGGGCAATTCTTGTCGTTCTTGGCATTGCTTTATCGTCTCAGGCACAGGCGGGGACGATAGAAGGCGTGGCCAGGGTCATTGATGGCGACACGATCGATATTGGCCTGCATCGCATTCGCCTGTTTGGCATTGACGCGCCGGAGAAGCGCCAAAGCTGCCAGTCGGACAATGGCGATTGGCCTTGCGGGCAGATGGCGACAGCAGAATTGTCCCGGAACCTTCTGGGAAGAACGGTCGTCTGCACTGAGCATGGACGCGACCGTTACAAGCGCATGATCGCAACTTGCCAGGTCGGCATTGAGGATATTGGCGCCTGGATGGTTGGCCAGGGCTGGGCTTTGGCTTATCAGCATTACAGCACGGCCTACCTGCCCCAGGAAGAACATGCCAGGGCCGCCGGTATCGGCATCTGGAAAGGCACTTTCACAAATCCGTGGGACTGGCGGAAGGCCAGACGCAGCCCATAATTAAAGCGTGCCCGGAACGGTCACCTGTCAGGTCTTGAATAGGATCTGAGGGAGGCAGGCCATGGTCCGCATTGAAGAGGCGCCACTTGAGGTCATCGAGCATCACGAAAGCCACACCATTCGCCAGGGCGAATGGGAGGTCGGCTTCCATTGCCAGATTCAGCCCAAAGGCGACTATACGGTTGTCAGGCCCAACGTGCCTGAGACGAGCTTCCTGGATGAATACGGGATGCCTTTGCCTGAACTGGATTGGGCGCTGGCGTCGCTATATATCCGTATCCCTGAACGTCTGCGAAAACTCGCGGCAAAAATTCCAGACAAGCAATGGTTGGCGCTGGATGCGATGCGTCATGTTTCTGGCTTTGACAGGTTCCTAGCGCAGGAAATCAAGGGTCCGGGCGTCAACTTCATTCTTGCCGTTTGGGAATTGGGCGGGGCCGTGGATTTGTCGGATTCCGCGCGGCGAAAGCTTAACAAGCGCATGATGACGGAAGAACGAGTTGTCTTGCTGCGCGACCTGGCTGGCTGCGACGACATCGATAAGGGCGTGCTGCGGGTCATAATGCGCTCAAAGCCCGAGGATATCAGAACTGATTTCATCTTAAGTCTAACAGGCCTGATGACAGACCCCACGGCCAGAAAGGCTGTGCTTAGCCTGACAGAGATGACCCAATGTCTTGTTGGTGAATTGCTGGAACTGCCGCCCTGGATGCAACACCCGGTTCTGGCGCAAATCATCGCCAGAGACTGTGTTGAAGGATATTGGGTGGAAGAACTGATGACCCCAGAAATCCGCAACTGCGATGAAAACCTACGGGCGCAGATGATGCGCTCGTTGACGACGGCGAAAAACTGGAATGACGTTGAAGAGCGGCTGTATCGCTGGCTGGAAAAGCTGGATCCGGATCGCAGATTTCCAAGGCCGCCGATACCGGGGAATTCACACCTGCGCCCCATCAGAAGCGTCCATGAGCTTCAGAAAGAAGGCCGCCAGATGTGCCATTGCGTGGGAAACGACAATTACGTCAATCAGGCGTTGGACGGCAGAAGCTATTTCTATCGATGGATAGGCGAGGAAATAGCGACCGTTGAACTATTTTTCCATTTCCCGACCAAGCGCTGGATGCTGTGCAATGCTTTGGGTCATTGCAACAAATCGCTCAAGCCGGAAACTTTGGACGCCATCAAGGCTGTCTTGGCTGAGCAGCTTGCACCACCGCCCATCGACACCTATGTGGCTGGCGCCTATTTCTGTCCGGCAGGTGATGGGCGGGCAAAGTTACGCTCGGGCGATGAGCTGGAGTTGCGCCGGGAACCAAACCATCCCTTTAGCGATCGGGTCGTTGCCATCCATCTGGCTGGCGGCGCGAAGATTGGCTATTTGCCAAAAGTCGAATCGCTTGAACTGGCGGATCGAATGGATCGAGGAGAGCGGTTTCTTGCAGTGGTCAAGAACGCCGAACAGAACGGCTATGAGCTGACGGTTTCGATTCTGCCGCAACTGACAGGTCGCGAATCCTTGGCCGCATAGCACCGGCACGAGAACAAATAGTGACCGGAACTGTCATGATGGCCTGACATGCTGCCAGAATGAACACCGCCGCACGAAGAACCCCTCAGATTATACGCCAGGCGGAACCACGCTGGCGCATGACGGCGTTGGCGCTGATCGGACTGACAGACCACGGGCGTATCGCCTATGGAAGGTGGGATCGGCAATTCGGCGCCTGGATTGAGCGTAAGGGGGAATGGCTGCCATTCAGTCCGGTCGAGCCGTTTCTCGATCATCGTGGCGTTTGGCTTGAGCCGAATGGAAAGCGCACCGATGCCTGGTATGAAGAGCGCGCCATGAAGGCCGCCTATTTCAGCCTGATCCCGACCTTTGTGCGACGCCTTGCATCCTCGCACGGCTGCAAACAGTGGCCGTGGTTTCAGACTTACTGGAACATGCATTCAATCAATCATTCGTCAAAAGAGAAGCGGAATTGATAAAACCTTCTGGCTGGTAGTCATTATCCTGATGGCGGTTGGTTCATTGCCCGTGTGGATCGCCTATGCTAACCGAGGAGGTCAGTGTTCCTGCGGGTCGGTTTCACGAAAGTCGTATTCCAGCGTTACATTTGGGTTTGGGATTGCGTCTTCTGCCGGATGCGCGGCATCTCCAGTGTGCTCGAACATTAAATCTACAGCGGCAATCAAGGGCTCTGATGAAATACTGTCGGGGGGACAAAAGGAGAGGCGTTTTCCCGTGTGTGGAATCACAGACCTTATCGCGTTCCGCACCACATTCCCAAGCACATCTACCATCTGCGGAAATCTCACCTTGCATTCCTGCTCAATCGACTCGACGCTACGCCCATGCATAAGCCCATTCCGGGCAATGAAGAGTTTTTTGCTTATTTCCGGCGCATTCTCTCTAAATATCTTGGCGATCAGGATTTGAATGGCGTCTTTGGCCATAGGTATTCGAGTGGGTTCATCTCCGCACGCGTGGCACTTCGCCGGAGCGCCACACGATGAACACGTAATGGGCACCGGCACATTTTCCTTGGTATTCTCAGCGACGATTTCGAGGGCGAGCCACAACCTCATGAATTGGTCATCTTGCTTGGGGTCGACGAGGCCATAGCGGAAATATTTGAGTGCCGTTCTGGCAAAAGACGGAGGACTGGCTCCGGCAAGGATGCTGGCCGTATCTAGAAATTCCTGCGCAAGCCCCGGTACCGGTGCGTCTACTGTCTTGTAAATCCTGGTTTGCCGCTCCCTCTTGTGCGGCTCCCACACGATCAGCTGCAACGCCTCCACGATCTGGTATCTGGAGAGCGTTGCCAGCGCGAGAAGATCAAGATACTCGGCAAGCCCTTTGCGCAGCTCATCCTGCGCCGTGTCGAACGACGACGCAGCGCCCGTTACCACCGCAATCATAAAAACTGTATGCCCTTGTTTATCGAGTGGCGCGTTGCAAAATGAGATTTCCAAGCCGCCTACAGCGATCCGGGCTTCCCCGGTCCCGGCAGGCAAGACCAAGTCGCCGGAAACCTTAAATTCGCACCTGTATGTCAGCATGCGCTCGCCCCCCCCTAAGATGACTAGGGGGCCAATACTATCACTGTGATGACGATGGAAAAACGAAGGCCGCCATGAAAATAATGGAATTACGAGGACATTGTGCTCAATGCCAGAATTCAAGGTGGAATAACCAATTGATTCTATTTAATATTTCGGAGAAGGTTCGCCGCCTGCCCCCTTCCCTCCGCCATGAGATAGAAATAATTGTTTGATTTCAATATTTTATTAGGATGACCTAATAAGCCGATCCCATCATTTTTCCCCTCAATTTTTATGGATTGGGGCAGACTCGGGTGGGCATCGCTGGTCAAAAATGGACATTCGGTTGTATTCCGATTTCTCGTTCGAGGTGACGTCGTTCGCATGCGCTGCGATGACATGTTCTGGAGAGATTGGGCAGCCTCATTGCCCATGGCCTGACGGGCGCTTTGTTCGGTTGGTGGAAAGGCATTTCGCCCCTCCCCCGGCCTAGGACGGCGAGGATTGGTTTGTAGGGGCATATTTCATGTCTTTGGCCCCCAAGGGGCGGGGCGTATTATCTAATTATGTCAAGGCGATAACGATATTCTTTGTGCGCTGTTCCATATGGCGAAATTCTGTGTTTCTGCCCAACTGACCCAATACATACCCGATATACCGGGCTGAACAGTTATGCACGGCCCTGGCCGCTGATAGACGCGCCAGAACAAGCGAAGACGGCACCATTCGAGTCACCAAGCTTGGTTCACCAATGCCCATAGATAAAGAGCTTTGGCGCGCAAATTCAGCAACAGCGCGATAGACGTTTTCATCCTTCGCCGCCTCGCGCCCCAAGAGGCCGCATCGGTCATACCTATCGCAGTTTCAAGCGCCCTGTTGTTCCTTTGACAGAAACGCAACTAAAAAATCTGGAAGCCGCAAGGTCGTGGGGGTCTTCACCTACCGCCAAATCTGGTGGCGGGACCTCAGAAGCCTGACGGAAGCCCGCGACCCATTTCTGTTGCTCATAAGAGCGTCGACTTCGATCTCCGGGCTTGGCCACGACATCACCATAAACTCTAGCGCCAACAACTTCCTGGTGGCCTGTGTCCGGAGCAGATCATCTGCTACTGGATTTGAAGGGGGCTTGACACTAAAGTAGCATGTGTCAATGCTAGATTTTTCAACAAAAGAACAGGTTTGGACAAATGCATAATTCAAATAAAATAGGGGGCAATTCATCAATTTTTGTTGCACTTATTCTCCTAAATGCCTTTGTGACGGGCTTTATCGTGATGTCCTTCGAGATGCTGGGCAGCCGGTACCTTAACCCGTACTTTGGCAGCGGCATTCATACATGGGCCGCACTGATCTCGACGGTTCTTCTTTCGCTGATGCTTGGATATTTCGGCGGTGGATGGGTTGCCGACCGTTTTGCCTCGGCTCGAATGCTGGGTGCCCTGATCCTCATCTCCTCTATCTTTCTCTGTCTAGTGCCTGCGGAAGCTGCTCCGCTGTTTAATTGGGTGTTCGATAATGTCGAGAGCGTCGCCTTTGGAAGCTTGATTGCCGCAACCATCATCTTGACCCCTCCATTATTCCTTCTGGGAACCTACTCGCCATTCGCCATCCGCCTAGTCCTCATCAGTACTGAAGAGTCGGGGCGTGTAGCCGGTCGGATTTACGGCATTTCGACCCTGGGCAGCATTGTCGGAACTCTACTAACAACCTTCATGTTGATCCCCAACTTAGGAACGGAAACAATAACCTATGTGATGGCGGCTTCGACTGCCGTATGCGGAGCAAGCTTCTTTGTTCTTCCGTCATTGAACAGGCAGGTTGCTTTGACAATCATAAGAACACTTTCCGTGATTGTTATTCTATTTGGATCAAGCATTGCGTTTGCCTGCAACGGCCAACCTCTTTCCGCCGCACAGATCAAGGCGCGTCCTGATGGTGGTTTGGAGGAGCGCGAAACTGAATATCAGCGCGTTTTTATAGAGAAATCTAATGACAAGCTCTTCATGAAGTTTAGAGTGCGGGGAACCGACTTCGGTCAATCTGCCAGGGATTTAAACAATCCGAATGGCCTCGTTTTCGATTACACACGCATGTTTACAGTGGCCCCCGTATACGTACCGGAGGCAAAAAAAGCGCTGATGATCGGCTTGGGTGGGGGAACGACGACCATGTATCTGGTTCGTCATCTTCCTGAACTAACGTTCGATAATATCGAGGTCGATCAAGGGATTGTGGACTGCGCGAAAACCTATTTCGGCTTTACCGAAACGGACAGCAATCGGGTAATCGTAGCGGATGGAAGGGTATTTCTTCGCAGGAATCCTTCAAAAAGGTACGACCTGATTTTTGTCGATGCTTTTCGCGCAGGCTACATCCCATTTCACCTCCTCACCAAGGAATTTTTCCAACTGCTGCGTCAGCGATTGGCCCCGGGGGGCGCCGTACTGTTCAATCTTCATAATGGCAACCAACTCTTCCTTAGGATCATCAAAACGGCGAGTGCCGTTTTCCCGTCGTTTGACGTTTACAACACGGATCGCAGCAGCATTCTGGTGGCTTATGAAGGTCGGACTTTTAATTGGGAGGAGATGCAAAAGCAGGCCATGTTGGTTCAGCGAGCTTATAACTTTCCCTATGATCCACTGGAAATCCTAAGCCATATGTCAGGCGTCTCTGTGATGGACTATCTGCATGAAAGCGAACTGACCGACGATTTTGCGCCTGTGAACGAGATGCAGAATGTCGAATTGAATAACAAGCCGAAAAGAAAATAGTTTTTGCCTGCCTTTTGCCGATTCAGGTTAGGGAGTTGTTCAAGAATGTAGGGGGATGAGAATGCGGTTGGCAGTAGCGTTAGCAATTGCGTTTTTCCTGATGGGCTGCAATGAGGAAAAGAGGCTCACGCTTTCCGAGGCGCGACAGGTTGCCGTGTCGATGCGTGGCCAGGTTCAGCAGCACACTCCTCCACGCTCGATCGACGACATTCTGGATATTTATCAGAACATTGATCCTGCAGATACCATGAAAAGGGCTGCAGCAAGAAAGTTGGCGGAGACGGAACCAGCCGCTGGCGACGAACTCTCCTCTTTCTTTCTCTCACGTGGCCTGGCTGCCTGGGAGGTAGGTTTATACGGCCAGGCCAGGCGAGATATGACAATGGCTCTTGAGAGAGCTGACTCCAAGACAGGGCCAAAGATACGCCTTGAACTGGGGCGCATGGAGATAAAAGCCGGAAACTACTCCAAGGGGATCGCCTTGATGGAGAGTGCTGTTGATGGACCCCAAGGCGGCGGGGCCAATCAGGCACTCAAACTATCGGACAAGGGCGATCTTGATGGAGCCATGGCTGCTGCGGATGAGGCCATCCGCCTGCTTGAAACGATACAAATTTCGTCCAGCGACTTTCAGCAATGGCGCCCTCTTTGGAACAGCGATATCCGCAGCGTTCAGGCCCGTATTCTTGAGCTTCGGGGAAAACCGCAGGAGGCGGAACAGTTTCGCCGACTGGCCCAGCAAAGTGTTTCAGTGCCCGAACCAGCATCGAAGGCCATTGTCGGCTACTTCCGTCAGGCCGTCGCCACGAATGCCGTTGCGACGGCTACCAATCTTCGCCTGCAAGGTAGATTGGTTGAAGCTGAATTCGAGGCCCGTAACTCCGTCCGCCTTGCTGTAGAAAAGTTTGGATCAGGCTCGACCGAGGCGCTGGCAGCGTTAGCTGGCTTTGAAAGAGTTTTGGCGGCCGAGGGACGGTTTTTGGAGGCTGAACGGACCGGTCGGGCTTCGCTTGCTGTCATCGAGAAGTTGGGTTTTGCCCCCGAGGCCATGCCGATAGCCATGACCAGAAACAGATTGGCCGAAATACTCGCAGCCCTTGGCCGCTGGAACGATGCCCTGGCAGAGTTTGACGCAGCCAAACGAGGAATGATTCAAGATAATCAGTCTTACGAATCATTTCTTGCCGCCAACCTGACCCGTGCAATTGCACTTTCCAAGTCAGGTCGGAGTGCTGAGGCCGAAGAGGTTTCCAAGGAAGCGTTAAGGCGAAATCAGAAGCTGGTTGGCGACGACCATTTTGATTCGGCAGAGAGTCTCGGCGTTCTCGCCATGGTACATGCTACGGCAGGTAAGGATAGCTTGGCTCTTGATGAATTTCGCCATGCCTTACCCGTTCTTGTCAGCCATCAACCCAGCGCGGGGGCAGGTCTGGAGGTTGCCGTTGACCGGAGCAATCGGATCAAGGCGATAATCGAGTCATATCTCAATCTGCTATCTCGTGTGGGAAAAGATGATATAGCCCTGCAAAAACGCTTTGACCCAGTAGCGGAATCCTTCTGGGCTTCTGAAATCGGGCGCAATCATATCCTTCGAAAATCCATTTCAGCCGCCGCCACAAGAAGCGGTGTTGGAAACACCGAGCTTCAGGAACTGGTTCGCCAAGAGCAGGATACCGATCATCAGATAGAGGCATTGGTTTCCTTGATATCGGGAAAAATGAGCGGGTCACAGGATCGGGAGAATCTGGCGGCACTAAATGCGTTGAAGGAAAAGATTTCCCTGTTGAAAAAGGCCAAAACAGCACTCCGCGAAGAAATCGTCCGCAGGTTCCCAAGTTATGCAGCCCTTATTGATCCGGCCCCTCCCTCTATCGAGCACGTCAGAAATCAAGTGAAGGACGATGAAGCCTTGATTGTCAGTTTTATAGGCGAAGAGACAAGCTGGGTTTGGGCGCTGTCCAAAAAGAATACGGCCTTTTCCCAAGTCAGGCTGGGAAAAAATGAGGTCGATCTTCTTGTGAAGAATATCCGCTCTTCCCTGGAAGCCCCCTTCACGACTTTAGATGATATTCGCCCATTCGACATGGCGAGTGCCTACAAGCTTTATGCCTCTTTCCTTGCGCCAGTCCGGCATGTTTGGGAAGAAGCGGAAAAACTTACCTTCGTCAATGACGGTGCCCTAAGTTCGATTCCGTTCTCACTTCTTCCCACCAAGGATGTCGCGGTAAATTCCCAGGCACTTCCACTTTTCTCTGGCTATCGTCAGGTGCCGTGGCTCGCTAGATCGCACGCCATGTCCTATGCCCCATCTGTTGCAGCTTTCATGGCATTAAGAACACAAACACGAAAGGCACCTGCCGAGAAGCCCCTGATCGCCTTTGCGGACCCACTTTTCAAGGAAGCCCCCCAAGCTTCGACAGAGAGGAAAGCACTTCCGATCCGTGGGATGTCAAGATTGGCGGTTAGGCGCGCGCAATCAAGTGGTATTGATCAACTGTCTGCGCGCTCGGTGAAGCTGGCTGATCTGGAACGACTTGAGGAAACCGCAGACGAGGTCAGATCCATTGCCTTGGCTCTGGGGGCCAATCCATCTACAGACCTTTTTCTTGGCCGTCAGGCCAACGAGGCCATTGTCAAAACGATGCCATTGTCCGACAGACGTGTTGTCGTGTTTGCAACCCATGGGCTTGTTCCCGGCGATCTGGATGGATTGATGCAACCCGCTCTTGCCCTGACCTCGCCTCAAATTGCAGGTATCGATGGGGACGGCTTGTTAACGATGGATGAAGTACTCGACCTGCATCTCAATGCCGATTGGGTGGTGCTTTCGGCTTGCAATACGGCTGCGGCTAATGGTGCAGGTGGAGACGCCTTGTCGGGATTGGGGCGCGCCTTCTTCTATGCTGGCGCCCGCAGTGTTCTGGCAACCCATTGGGCAGTGGAAACCGAATCCGCTCAGCAACTTACCAAGCAAACGTTCCAGGCCGAGAAAACGTCAAGGCTTTCCAGAAGCCTGGCTCTCAAGCAATCTATGACCAAGCTTTTGGATGACGGTCAGATTACGATAGGCAATAAGGTTGTTGCGTATTACGCTCACCCCTTGTTCTGGGCGCCTTATGCGCTGTTTGGGGATGGGGGATGAAGTTAAACGGAGATTTGGTTCATAGGGGAAAACAGAAATGAGAAATAGTCAGCTGTCACCGCTTCTCCTGGCCGGCTCGCTGGCGGCCTTTCTGTTGGCTGGCACCCCAACCTCGACTGGCGCCGAGACTTTGCTTCCTCCACGCAAGGTCAACGATATCTTGGAAATTATTAATAAATACAAAAACCAAACAGACCCCGAGGTTGGAAATCGTGCGGCAGCATTGCAGCTAGTAAAAAGCCCCCCTCCTGAGACCAGCGATGACGCCGCGCTTTCAGATTTTTATTATAAAAGAGGAAATGCCGCTGAGAGTGTTGGTGAATTGCGGCAAGCAAACAGTGATTTCGTACTATCTAAAAATTATGCTCAACGTTCCTCAGCAGTTAATAAAACCAGATACATTTATATTATCCAGAAATTAGCTTATTCATGGATTGCTGTCGGCAGCTACCGACAGTTTATTGATGGATTAAATGAACTAATTAACTTATCCGACAACAAGGTCGGTTACGGACGGGGATTTCTTGCGCAAGCGTCTCTAGCAATTGAATTGCTAAGTCTTGGAGAAGTCGAACGCGCAAAAGTTATGCTCGCTGATGCTGTTGAAAAATTCAATTCCGCTTCGATTGTTAACAGCATTGGCTGGAAAAATTTTCAAAACAATTGGATAACAAATATGTCCAGACAACAAGGAGAGTACTCTCTATTTAGTGGGAATTATCTAGAGGCTGAAAAATATGCAAATATTTCTGTTGAACATGCAAATGGCTGGGTTGGTGATGATGAATCAATGGGTTTCAGAAAGAAGAACTTTATTTCAGCGCTGCGCCTGCTTTCTCGTGTACACGCGGCTCAGGGAAACCTTTTAGAGGCAGAAGTGGAGGCTCGCCACGCATTATTGGCCTCTCTAAGGGAGTACTCTTACCGCTCGCCAATAAGTGCAGTATCTCTAAAAAATTTAGCCAATATAACTGCCCAAAAGAGTGCTGGTAATGAAGCTTCCCGCCTTTATGAGGAAGCAATTAAGATTTACACTGAAATCGGCGCGTCTCCAAGTTCCCTGGCTATCGTAGGGTCGCGTTCGCAGTTAGCCTCACATTTTACCTCATTGCTGCGCTGGGAAGAAGCAAACGCTGAGTTTGAAAAAATTTCTTCTCAAGTCAACGCTGACCCTGCATTGAACGATTTGTATTTATCCAGAAACAAGGATTTTTCCTTGACACTAGCCAAGCAAGGGCAATGGGATAAGGCCGAAGTTATTGCCAAAAGGCTTTTGGCCTCTAACATCCAAATATATGGTGAGAAAAATTATTTTTCAGCAAGAGCAAGAGGCCTCTTGGGGATTGTGACGGCTGGAAAGGGCGATTTACAAGAAGCGAAGAAGTTATTTCAGGCATCCATTCCGGAAGTGGTCGATGAGGTCAAACGGCTGGGCGGCGAGAATTTTAGAGCGAACATGTGGGCTCGTGTCATAGTCGAGGGATACCTTGACGTTCTTTACCGGTTAAACGAAAACGCCGTGTCACTTCAGGTCTTCACAGCTGTCGAAGGGACACGTAGCACATTAATCCAGCGCGCCATCGTTGCCAATGCGGCCAGAAGTAACAGTGGTGCCCCGGAACTGGCGGAATTGGCCCGGCAAGAGCAGGATCTGTCTCAGCAAATCGCGGCTTATCAGGCTTTGGTTGGTGGGTTGGCCCAATTGTCGGAAGATGATCAGAAAGAAGTCAATCCCAAAGAACTAACGCGTAAACTTGAAGAATCCAAAGAGGCACAGAAGACCGTTCACACTCAGATCGCCAAGCGTTTTCCCTCCTATTCCCAACTACTCTCGCCATCTCCGCCCACCATCGAGCATACACAAAAGGAGCTTCGGACGGGAGAAACCCTGATCTTATTCTTTGCAGGGGACCGGCGTTCAAGCGTATGGGCTGTTCCCGAAACCGGAGCCCCCGCGTATGCAATAATCGATGCGGGAAGTGCCGAGCTTTCCAAACTTGTCACCTCTGTCCGCAAGTCCGTCGAGTTTCAAGGTGACAGCGTCGGAAGTATCCCGGCCTTCGACATGGCCTCAGCTGACAAGCTCTATAAGTTGTTGCTGGAGCCGGTCAAGGATGGCTGGAAAGATGCAAAGAGCCTGATCATCGTTCC
>JADFZV010000032.1 GCA_015232335.1 Alphaproteobacteria bacterium
GCCTTCACGGCTTTCATAGGAGGTACTGTTCGCCGGGTCTTCAAAGTTCTTAAAGAACAAATTTGTAATTGCCTCAACAGCCTCTTCAAAATCGAGGAGCGTGAGGTCAGGTAAAGGTGATGTAGGGCCTAAATCCAGGTCAGGGAAATCATTCAAATAATCATCTTCTTCAGCCATTCCCATTCCCCCCTGCGCTGCCTCGCAAAACCCTACACGCAAGTCATGGCGGGAACAATGGGTTGTGGCGGGTTCAACCCAAGCGTCAGGGTGGTGAATGGGCCCCGGGTCAAGCTCGGGGTGACGGTATAATTCTGCTGTAGCTTTCTTCGCCTCATTCTGAGGAGCCCCGAAGGGGCGTCTCGAAGGATGAAAAACGCTAATGGTCTTGCTTTGCCTCATCCTTCGAGACGCGTCCCTTTCAGGGCCGCCCTCAGGATGAGGCAAAAGGGCTGGTTTGCAATCTAAACCGGACAGCCGAGGAGTTTGCCCCCCTCTTTACCCCCGCTGTCCTTCAATCCGTGCTATCCATCATGCGCCTGACTATCTTGAGGCGGATTCCCGATAAGGATTTTTCATGCTCGACCGCGAAACGGAACTGCTCCTTTCCAAACTGAGAGAGGTGGAGGAAGCCTTGGAGCAAAGGCTGGAAGCCAAGCGGGTCGAATTCAATTACCGCGTCGAGCAAGGCAAGGTCGTTTTCGAGACGGAAATCCGCGAACGTCACAAGCGCTTCAAGACCGGGCTGCTCACCTTCCTGCGCCAGTCGAAACTGTCGCGCCTGATCACTTCGCCGGTGATCTATTCGCTGATTCTGCCCTTCCTGATGCTCGACCTGTCGATCATCCTCTATCAGGCCGTCTGCTTTCCGATCTGGGGCATCAAATCCGTCCCGCGCTCCGACTATATCGTCATCGACCGCCACAAGCTGGCCTATCTCAATCTGGTCGAGAAGCTGAACTGCGTCTATTGCGGCTATGCCAATGGCTTGGCGGCCCTGGTGACGGAAGTGGCCAGCCGCACCGAGCAATATTGGTGTCCGATCAAGCATGCAAGGCGCATCAAGAACGCCCATGCCCGCTATGGCCGCTTCGTCGATTACGGCGATGCCGAGGGCTTTCGCGCCCGTCTGGCGGAATTGCGCGACGAACTGAGCCGGTCTTAAACCGCTTTGGCGTGGCGTTGCTCGCCAGCCTTCAGATATTGATCAAAGGCGGCGCAGACGGCGCGCACCAAGGGCCTGCCATCATCGGTAACGGTGATGATGTTGCCCGCCAGGGTGCAGATGCCATCTTCGGCCAGGGGTTTCAAGGCCGACAACTCGGACGCGAAATGCGCCGCCGTCTTTCCAAAGGGCGCCGTCACGCCGTCCAGATCCACCGCCAGATCGCACATCAACCGCTCGATCACGGCACGGCGCAGCTTGTCTTCATCGGAGACGCCAACACCGCGCATGACGGCCAGATGGCCTTCGCGGATGATGCGCTTATAAGCGTCGATGCTGCCTTCGTTGCCAACATATCCCTGCGGCAGCGCCCCGATCGACGAGGCGCCGAAACCGATCAGGGCCGAGGCGCTGTCGGTGGTATAGCCCTGGAAATTGCGGTAAAGACGTTTTTCGCGAAGTGCTACCGCCAGGGCATCATCGGGGGCGGCGAAATGGTCGAGCCCCACGGCAACATAGCCCAGTTCGACCAGGCGCTTGGTGGCGGACAGATATTGCCGCCAGCGCTCGGGCACATCGGGCAGAGCCTTCGTATCGATCAGGCGCTGATGCTTCTTCATCCAGGGCACATGGGCATAGCCGAACAGGGCTACGCGCTGAGGCTTCAGTCCCGCCGCCTTCTCCACCAGATGCACCACACTGGCTTCGGTCTGATGCGGCAGGCCGTAGACCAGATCGATATTGATCTCGTGGATGCCCGCGCTCTTGAGCCAGCCGATGACGCGCTGGCTGACCTCGTAGGGCTGAATACGGTTGATCGCCTTTTGCACACGCTCGTCGAAATCCTGAACCCCGATGCTGGCCCGATTGACCCCAGCCTTGGCCATGGCTTGCACATAGGCTTCGTCGGCGGTGCGGGGATCAAGCTCCACCGCCACCTCGGCATCCGCCACCACGTCGAAACGGGCGCGCAAGATATCGAGCGTGCGCATCAGATCATCGGGCGACAGGATGGTCGGGCTGCCGCCGCCGAAATGGACATGACGTGCCTTGCGCTTGCCTCCCAGACGCTGGGCCACCATCTCGACCTCGGCTAGCAACACCTCAAGGTAATCGGCCACCGGCTGATAGCGCTGGGTGATCTTGGTGTGGCAGCCGCAGAACCAGCACATCTCTGCGCAATAGGCGATGTGCAGATAAAGCGAGAGCGGCAACTCCTGGGGCAACGCCGCCAGCCAGCCCTCATAGACCTTCGCATCCACCTTCGGGCCGAAATGAGGCGCCGTGGGGTAAGAGGTATAGCGCGGCAGGCGCAGGTCGTATTTGTCGATCAGATCTAAACGCATGCCCCGAGTCTAGCCTCTTAGCCCCAGCCAGGGCAACCCTTGAAGGTCTGGGGATTTGGGGCTAGCTTTCCCGCATGAAACGCCCCTTCATCCTGTTCGATCTGGATGGCACGCTGGTCAACAGCCTGCCCGATCTGGCCCATGCGCTTAATCTGCAACTGGCGGAGGCGGGTCTTCGAGCCCTGGACGAATCCGAAGTGCGCCTGATGATCGGCGACGGGGCTAAAAAGCTGGTGGAAAGGGCCTTTGCTGCCACCGGGCGCCCTTTGCCGTCCGATCCCGCCCCCGCCATCGCCCGCTTTATCGAGCTTTACGAAAACGGCCCCGCCCAGCGCACAACGGTCTATCCCGGCGTCCTCGAAACCCTGGCGGACCTCAGGCAGGCGGGCCTGCATCTTGCCGTCGTCACCAACAAGCCGCAGAACGCCAGCTTGAAGGTGCTGGCAGGGCTTGGGCTCTCCCAATTCTTCGATGCCGTCGTGGGGGCGGGTGCCTCGCCCGCATTGAAACCCGATCCGGCACCCTTGAAGGCGGCCCTCGACCTCATGCAGGCAAGCCCCGATCAAGCCATCATGGTGGGCGACAACGCCAACGACGTCGCCGCCGCCAGGGCTCTGGGCATTCCCGTCATCGTCGTGACCTACGGCTATGCCCGCTCTGAACCAGCCCAACTGGGAGCCGATGCGCTGATCGACGTCTTCGGTGATCTGCCACAGGCCCTTGACCATTTCACAAGCGATAACTTTTTTTCCGGGCCTTGATTCAAAGGCCATGGCACCCCTTCTTCATGAGCAGAACAACACTTTTGAAGCGGGGCTGTGGCGTGAAACCAATACCCATTGTCTGGACAGATGCCCTAAGTATCGGCATACAGGAACTTGATGAGGGGCACAGGCGTCTGATTGATCTTGTCAACGTCCTGTTTGAAAATGCCTTTTCAGAGGGGCCGCCCCTGGATATGGAAAAAGCGGTGGCGCGCCTGATGGCGCACACGCTGGCCCATTTCGCCCATGAGGAGGCTTATCTGCACAGCCAAAGCCCCACTGCCAGTACTCATCACCAAGCAGAACATATCCGCCTGTTCGCAGAGCTGGAAACCATCTGCAAGCGGCTGCTGAGGGAAGGCGGCAAGGAGTTGGACAGCGCCACGGCGGCCTTTCTGCGCCAGTGGATGGTGGCGCATATCATGTCTCACGACAAACGAGATTCGGCGCTTCTGTTACAGGCGTCTTGACCTCACCTACGATCAGATTGGGCGGATAGACAAGCTCTTCGGAAAGAGCGCCGCGATTGCTTGGATAGCCGTAGGCATCATCGGGAAACGCCCCCTCTTTCAGCGCGAGGCCTGCGGCGGCCAGCACCGAATAAAGCGCTGTCTGATCGAAAAAGCCGAACATTTGCCGTTTGGCCACGAAATGCGCCAGATAGCGCGCCAGCAAATCGGTAAAGCTCTTTCCGCCCGGCGTTGGACTAACCCCCACCAGATTGGCCTGCGGCTGATTCCAGGGATCGACCATCCGCCCTTTCAAGCGCCGGATCGCCATGTCCGCCCCTGACATCGCCGCCCAGAGGGGAGTCAGCGGTTTCAGCAAGACGGCGTCGATATCCATCACCAGAAGCGGACGCCCATAGGCATCGAGCAGGCGGGGCAGGGCCAGAAATCGCGCCGAAGCATAGTAGGTGTTGACGAAATTGCGCGAGCAGCCGTCGAATTCAGGGGTCTCCACGCTGATCCCAGCCCCCATGGCCCTGGCGGCTTTAAGACAGGCGGCATCGGGATGGACTAAATGCACATGCAGGCCGGTCTTTCCATCCTCGCAACGGACAAGAGACTGATGCAGCGTTGCCGCATACCGGGAGAAATAGCCCGCATCACAGCCCACCACCACCACCGGCCCGGAAACAGGGGACAAATTCAGAATCTCCAGCGCAGGACGATGTTCTTCCAGGCTCTGAAAGAATCCGGGGGACAGGCGAATGCCCGTCTCCACCCAGTCGGCACGCTCGCGGGCCTTTAGAAATTCCGCTTCGGCACCCTGCAACTCCCCTGCCGTAGCCAGCAGGCATCCGGCCCGGGAATGGGCGAAGGGAAGATCGGGACGAAGTGCTTGGGCCGAGCGATAGGCCGCCAAGGCCTCATCACTCATGCCCATGGCACGCGCCTCGTTGCCCTTGGCGATGGCACCAACATAGCCCTCTCCAAGTTCGGCAATCTCGTTCAGAGCCTGCCAGAGGATGTTGTGAAGGCGAAAATCCTTAGGCTTGAGCAGCCAGGCTTCCAGCCAGGCCTCGGCCGCCGCGATTCCCCGCCCTTGGGCCTGATGGGCCGAGGCTAGGCCAAGACGCGCTTCCAGGCTGTCCGGAAGAAATTGTACCGCCTTCGCAAAAGCCTCGCCCGCCCGCTGGGTGTCCTGACCGGCTTCCGCCACCAGCCCCAGCCCCAACCAGGCGCCACCGTTTTCTGGCTGGGCTTTCAGGACATCCTTGAAAGCCTGCCCGGCTTCCTCCAAGCGCCCCTGGCGGCGCAAACTCTCGGCCAGCAAATGCAGGGCCTCAGCCCCCTCGCCCCCGGCGGCCAGGGATTGCCGGGCCAATTCCTCGGCCCCCCTGGCGTCACCAAGGTCCAGAAAGCGTTTTGCGGAAAGAAGATAGGGATCGGCCATGCCTTGACTATATCTCCCTCCCAAGCCCTTCCCAAGACCTCTCGAAGGCCTTATATTCGGAAGTGCCGGGCAACCGGCTATGGCGCTAAACGCCCTGCAGAATAAACATTGCGGACCCGGGGGCGGTACCCGGCGCCTCCACCATTTTCCGGCCCCTGGGCCGGTTTCGGGGGCGAAACAGGATCGACGCGTGTGGTAAAGGCATGGTTTGTGCTCGGCATGGTTCCGCCGTTATCGGGCCGTTTCACAAGAGCCAACGACAACGAGGCTCTCGCCATTGCTGCGTAACCGACGCCCCTAACGGGGCATGGTTATAAGCTTTAGCGCGGTCCGGGGGGCACCGGGCAACAGAAGCCCCCCACTTATTTTGACTGGTACCTGGTTCTTCTTTTGGCGATGGGGCGGCATGAACGAAAGCGTCTTCAGATACGACAAGATGGTCGAAGACGCGCTGAAGGGCGTCGTGCGCCAGTGCCTGACACAGGTGGCCAAGCGGGGCATGCTTCCCGGCCAGCATCACTTCTACATCACCTATCGTACGCGCCATTCCGGTGTTGCACTTCCGGTGCATCTGCGCGAACGCTACCCCGAAGAGATCACCATCGTGCTGCAGCACCAGTTCTGGAATCTGGACGTGGGCGAGGAAGGTTTCTCGGTCGGGCTGTCGTTTGGCGGCAAGCAGGAAACCCTGGTGGTGCCTTATGCCGCCATCACCGCCTTCGCCGATCCGTCCTGCAAATTCGGTTTGCAATTCCAAACCGAGATCGTAAGCGATCCTGAAGCCAAGACCGAGCCCGCCCCTTTAAGTCCGGCCCCTGCCAAGGACGGCGAAAGCAAGGTGGTGGCGCTGGACGCCTTTCGCAAGAAATGACTTTTCCAAAACGGGGTAATCATGGCCGAAACAGCCTTTTGTGAAATGTTCCCGCTTACCCCTGAAACCACGGGCTATCGCCAGATCGCCAAGGATCATGTGGGTGTCGAGAAATTCAAGGGCAGGGATGTTCTGATCGTCGAGCCCAAGGCGCTGGAGATTCTGGCCTTCGAAGGCTTCAAGGATATTTCGCATCTTCTGCGCCCCAGCCATCTGGCGCAACTGGCAGCCATTCTGAAAGACCCAGAGGCCTCCGAGAACGACCGTTTCGTCGCCTTCGACATGCTGAAGAACGCCAATATCGCGGCAGGCATGAAACTGCCCATGTGCCAAGATACCGGCACCGCCATCGTGACCGCCAAAAAGGGCGGACAGGTCTGGACCGGCGGCGGCGACGAAGCCGCCCTATCGGCAGGGATCAGTCGCGCCTATACGGAACTCAATCTGCGCTACAGCCAGGTGGCGCCGGTCTCGATGTATGAGGAAGTGAATACCGGCAACAATCTTCCAGCACAGATCGATATCTCCGCCGTGGATGGCGATGCCTATAAATTCCTGTTCATGGCCAAGGGCGGCGGCTCGGCCAACAAGACCTATCTCTATCAGCAGACCAAGGCGCTTTTAAATCCCGACAGCTTGCTGAAGTTCCTGGATATCCAGATTCGCACGCTGGGCACCGCAGCCTGCCCGCCCTATCATCTGGCCATCGTCATCGGCGGCACCTCGGCCGAGATGTGCTTGAAGACGGTGAAACTGGCCTCGGCGCGCTATCTCGACGGACTTCCCACCAAGGGTTCGAAGGCTGCGCATGCCATTCGCGATCCCGAACTGGAAGCCATCGTCCACAAGATGACCCAGAATATGGGCCTGGGGGCGCAGTTCGGCGGCAAGTATTTCTGCCATGACGTGCGCGTGATCCGCCTGCCCCGCCACGGCGCCTCGTTGCCCGTGGGCATCGGCGTCTCCTGCTCTGCCGACCGTCAGGCCGTGGCCAAGATCACCAAGGACGGCTTGTTCCTGGAGGCTTTGGAAACCGATCCCTCGAAGTATTTGCCCGATATCGACGAGAGCAAGATGGGCGGCGAGGTGGTGAAAATCGACTTGTCAAAGCCGATGAGTGAAATTCGCAAGACACTCTCGCAATATCCCATCAAAACACGCCTGTCGCTCACCGGCACCCTGATCGTGGCCCGCGATATCGCACACGCGAAACTGAAGGAGCGCCTGGATAGCGGCCAGGGACTGCCGCAATATTTCAAGGACCATCCGGTCTATTACGCCGGACCCGCCAAGACACCTTCCGGCATGGCCTCGGGCTCGTTCGGCCCCACCACGGCAGGAAGGATGGACAGCTATGTCGATCTATTCCAGGCCCATGGCGGCAGCATGGTCATGCTGGCCAAGGGCAACCGCTCGAAATCGGTGACCGAGGCCTGCAAGAAGCATGGCGGCTTCTATCTGGGCTCGATCGGCGGCTCGGCGGCGCGTCTGGCCCAGGATTGCATCCGAAAGGTCGAGGTTCTGGAATATCCCGAACTGGGCATGGAAGCGGTGTGGAAGATCGAGGTCGAAAACTTCCCCGCCTTCATCATCGTCGATGACAAGGGCAACGACTTCTTCGAGAAGCTATAAGCGCCCGCCCAAACCGCCTTCACGGAGGAAAGCCTGATGTTTCGCCGCACCTTTTTGTTGTTCGCCCTTCTGGTCATGACCCTACCCGCCTGCGCTGCCGACAAACCGAAAAAGCCGGTGATCGCGGGCCATGTGGCGCGTGTTCAGGAATTCGCCACGCAAAACGGCGAGGCCTTGAAGAAAACAGGCGCCCTGGTTCATGTTGGCGACACGCTGGCCACGGGCGCAGGCTCGCGCCTCGAAGTCCGCTTTACCGACGGCGGCACGCTGGTGCTGGGCGAGAATGCCAAGCTGGTCATCAATGACTATGCTCATGATCCGGTCAAGGTCACGGGCAAGAGTTTGCTCTCCATTGTCGATGGCGCCTTCAAGGCCACCACAGCGGCTATCGCCAAGCTTGAGGACCGGCCCTATCAGGTGCGCACCCAGCTTGCCACCATCGGCATTCGCGGCACCACCTTCTGGGGCGGCGCGCTGAATAGCGGCTATAACGTGCTGGTGCTGGAAGGCAAAGGCGTGGTGGTGGAGAACAAGGAGGGCAAGGTTGAACTGACCGGGCCGGGCCAGGGCTCGGCGCTGGAAGCCGGAAAGGCGCCGGAGGCGCCTAAGGTCTGGACGCCCGAGCGCCAGGCCGAAGCCGCCGCCACCGTCGCGTTCAAGTAGGGCGGATCACCATCAGAGCAAAAATCCCGACCAAGGCCAGAAAGGCCGGCCAGCCCAACGCAAACCAAATCAGCATCAGGCGACGCGCTTTTGAGGGGAGTGGTTGACCGGCATTTGCTGCCGCTTTGGCTAGGTCTCGAACCTTGTATTGTATCGCCACCACCGGTAGCCAGCAAACCAGGGCCAGAAAATACAAGACATAGACAATCACCAGCCACAAGGCATGGGGGTGATGTCCCCCAAGAATGATCAAGGCAATGCCCGTTGCGACCTGCATCACACCAGAGGTTGCGGTAAACAGCCAGTCGGCCATTACAACATTTGAAGTTACTGTTGCAAGGGTTGAGGCGTCGCCCCGCCGATATGCAAACCACATATGGAACGCTGTTCCCAATCCTGTGCCGAACAGCAATGTTGCCGAGAGGATATGGACGATCTTGATCAGAAAGAAAGGTTCGATCATCGTTCGTCCTCCATTGCCATGAGAACCAATACCGCTGCCAGGGCCGGAAGGTTTTTCAAGAGCGGCCCGAGCGGTTCCAGCCACAGCCCCGGAACCAAGAAGGACAGGATTGCCGTATATCCGGCGATGACCAACGCCTGCAAGGGAAGACTCCATCTAAGCCCCTGCCCCAGAATCAGGCTTGCTGCAAAGACCAGATCTACCCCACCGGCAAGGCGAGCAAGGAAGGGGGAAACCGGTATCTCTGACCAGCTTCCTGGCGGCAGGAATAGCCCCATCAAGCCGGAACCCAGCCACAAAAAGGCTAATACGGCGCGCAGAAGAGGTTTTATGAAATATAGACGGGCATGCCAACGATCTTGGACGTGCGACGGCGAACGGGCAAGCCATCTGTCCAAGCTATCAAATTGCATCCCTGTTGCCTTGGAGAAGGCCTCTGGATCGGCGGCATTGCCATAAAGAAGCTGATTGAGTGCCGTGGTCGAGAAAGGGCCACGCCCCAGCACGTCTCCCATCTTGCAAGCAAGACGAAGCATAGGTAAAGGGATGCTAAGGATCGTCGCCTCGGGCAACCCCAACCAAGCCCGCCAGCGGATCAAAATATCCTTCAAGAAAAGACGTTCAGGCCCGCAGGGCTCCAGCGTACAACGGTTGATCTGGCGGCTTTCCAGAAGACTGATCACAACTTGCGCCAAATCGTCGGCATGCAAAGGCTGGAAGGGCTGATCCCCTTTACCCGGCAGAGGAATGACGAATGGCAGTGCCGACAAGCCCCGCATCAGGGAGGTTCCCCCATAGCTTCCTTGGGCATAAACCAATGAAGGTCGCAATACCATCCAATCAAGATCAAAGGCTTTCAAGCGTTCCTCTGCCTCGTGCTTGCTTGTCGCAAAACCAGTTCCCGCTCCGGTGTCTGCCCCTGTAGCTGAAATATGAATGATCCGGCGCACGCCCTGAGCCTGACAGGCCTCATACAATGCCAAAGGACCTTCGATATGTACGGCATCGAGTGACTGGCCTGGCGTGGCGCGAAGAATGCCCGCAGCATTGACGACAGCATCGATGCCTTCCAGGCGATGCATCCAGATATCAGGGGCTATGTCCTGATTCAGATCGGCCTTAACGGTATGAATGCCTGGGAATCTGCGCCGTATTTCATCGGGCCTACGGACGGCGGCAACCACCTTGTGGCCAGCCGACAGCAGAGCCGCCGTCAAATGACGGCCAATAAATCCATTGGCACCCAGAACGAGAACTCTCACTTGCTTCTCCAATGCCGGACCTCCATTGTGCCAATAGAATCAGCCAAAAGGAAGAAGGATGACATACAAAAGGTTGCGCAAGCGCTCGCTGACCATTGCGGGGCATCGCACCAGCATCGCCCTGGAGCCCGAATTCTGGGAGGCGCTGGAGGAAATTTCGCAAGAGCGCAAGATCGCGCTCAGCCGCCTAGTGGCCGAAGCCGACGAAGGCAGGGGCGAGACCAGCCTGTCCAGCCAGCTTCGCCTGCTGGCCCTGGCCCATTACCGACAGAGAAACCCGTCATAGTCCCTTCAGAAGGTTCTTGAGAATCTTCGAAGGCTTTTCCTTGATGGGCGGCGTGGATGGATCAGCGGGCGGTGATGCAGGATCGCCCGTCTGCGGCGTCGGTTGCGCCGTCCCTCCCCCCAGCAGGCCTTCAAGACCCTTGACCTTCAGGCCCTTGGTAAGACCGCGCTCGACAGCCCAGCGCTGAAGATCGTTGATATCGACGAATTTACGCGGCTGATCCAACGGGCCTTGCAGGCGCATTCCCAGGGCGGGACCGTTGGTGGTGCCGGACAGCCGGAATGTGAGGCGCGCATCCTGCGTCCATTGCGGCAAATCCGCCTCTATCGTACCCGAGCCCGTGCCCCCATCGGCCACCAGCTTGATGTCGTTGCTGGTCACGACACCGTTGACCGCCTTGAAACTGGCCGACATCTGGCTGAAGGCTGTCTTGCCGCCGCCGGAAACACTGGCGGCCAGACCCGCCAGGGCCGCCACATTGTTGATATTGGCAAGCTGGCGGTTGATCGAGGGCAAATCGATGCCTTCAACCACGCCATCCCTGGCAGCAAATCCGCCATCACCGTTCAAATGCGCCACCAGCTCGGCCTGGCTTCTGCCCGAAGCGGTCATTCTGAATTGCGCGTCGTATTTGCCCGCCGCCTGCGATAGGCCCGACAAGTCACTTAACGTGGATTTCAGATCGGCGCCAGCCAGGCTTGCCTTGCTTTCAATCTGCGTCTGGCTGCCCGCGACCAAACGCGCCTGAGCATCAAGTGCCCCGCCCCACAGCGTCGCAGTCAATTTCTGAAGAGTCAAAACGCTATCTTTAAGGTCAAGTGCCGCAACCGGCTTGGACAAACGCACGCCTGAGACGCGAAGCCCCGTCAGCGATAAGTCCGCCTTGACATCGACGGCTTTCAAGCCATCGAGATTGAGAGGCGTCTGCGACCAGTGACCGCCGCTTGAAGCCAGGGCCACGGTTTGAAAAGTTTGGGACGAGTGCCGTGGCAAGCCGTAACGTCCAGGAGAATCCAACGCCGCATTCTTGCGCGGCAGATAGGCGTCAAGGTCGATATCGTCACCACTCAGCCTAGCCGTGATCAGCGGGCGCGCCCCGCTCAGAAGAGCCTGCACGCTGCCCGAAGCTCTGCCCTTGCCGAAGGTCAGTTGCAGGTCTTTAAGCTCGATCCTGGAAGGATCGGCAGAAAGCGGAGAGACCGCATGCAGCGGCCCCCAATTTCCCGGCTGGTTAAGCAGTTGGGCGAGGTTGGGGTGCTTGATCTCGGCGCGTCCCTCGAAACGCGGGTCAAGGCTGATCAGATGCGATGTCTTGCCGTCCAGACGCAACTGACCGCCCTGGGCGTCGGCAGAAAGCGCTATATCCAGCCCCTCGATCCCGCCATCCAACATCAATTGCGCCGAGACGGGACCCAGCCCGTCCAAACCCTGGCCGGAAATTCCGGCCAATGCCGCCAGGGCCGAGGGTTGGCGCGAGGAGATGCCCAGCGCCAGTTTTCGCAATTCGGGAATGCCCTTGTCGAGCCCCTGGACCGTTCCTTTGAGGCTAAGAGCCGAACCCGCGATATCGCCAACGCCTGCTTCCTTGAAAGTCAGGACGCCGCCAAGAAGCGAACCATCGATCAGAATCTTGTTCGCTGTCGCCTTCCTCCAGATCACATTATGGGCGGTCAGGCGAAAATTGGCATCGATGGCGGGAAGCACGCCCATCGAGGGGGCTGATTTGGCGCCCGCAGCCTGCGACATCGTTGAAGCGGATTTGTCCGATGTAGGCGCTGTCGTTTCGCCCTTTTGCGCCGTTCCGCCAACAGGGGGCGCAAAATAGGAATCGAGATCGAGGCGATTGAGATCAAGCGCCAGACCCAAGGCAGGACGCGGCCCGGGCTTCAGCACGGCGGCCCCTAAAAGACGCGTCTCGTCCAAGGTTGCGTCGAGATTGACCAGCCGGACCTCGGCTGACGTTCCCTGCACACTGGCCTTCAGACGGAAATTCTGAAGCCTTCCTGGATGCACCGATTTCGGCGTGGCTCCCATCCAGGCCAGAACCTCGCGCAATTTCGGAGCCCCGGTTTCCAACGTTCCTTCGAACTTCACCCCCTGAGGCACATTGTTGACGAAGCCGAAGAAGGCCGTCTCGCCGCCGCCCGGCAATTGGATCGAGGCCTGACTGACCGTCAACTCGCCCGCAGCAAGATCGGCATCGAGGCGCAGATTTTTGGCCGAGGCGCCGTTCCAGGCGATGGTACCCACCTTGATATCGAACAGGCCCGCCACGGCCTTGGGCAACTGGAATGGTTTGGCCTGCGCTGGCGCGGAAGGAAGGGATTCCGACGCCTTGTCGGTTTCACTTCTGGCGGCTGGCGCCGCTTTCGAAGCCCCCGGCACCGACGTGCCAGCCTTCGGGGTCAAACGGTCGAGATCGAGGCGATCCATGTCAAGACGCGCCTCGAAGCGCGTCTCGGCCCCCATCGCAACCTTCAGCCGTCCGAAACCCTTGCCGCCCGCCACTTCGATTCTGGCCTCGTCCAGGGACAAGGTATTGGCAGAAGCCGTCAGCGTGGATTCAAGCCGGATGGGATCGGGCGCCAGCCCCTGGGCCAGGCCCAGCGAGCCCATCAGCCCTTCCAGGCTGGGAGCCTCGACAATCAATTTTCCCCGCACTGCATATCCACCGGAAAGAAGGCTTAGAAGGCCGCCGAAGCGGGCCTTGAAACCGGGACCGGGAAGGGAAAATTCGACATCCAGCGGTGAAGCGCGCTCGGCTCTTAGGGATTCAAGGCCGCCCGCCAGTTGAATGGGCTGTCCATCCAGTTGCGCAGCGCCATTGAATTTATAGGGCCCCATAAGCGACTGGGCCTCGACATCGAGATTGATGCCTTCGATTTTGCGCTCGGTTCCACTGGCCGCGTCGCGAAAAATAACGTAGGCATTGTTCAAGGCTAGCTGGTTGATTTCGATATCCGGCGAGCTGTTTGTGGCAGGCGTCTGAGAAGGCTTGGAAGCTGCCGGTTCCGTCGCGCTCTTTGGCGCTGGGGGTTCCCCCCGGGCCAGCCAGTTCAATTTGCCATCAGGCAGCGTTTCCATCGTGACGGCCAATTCATCGACCAGAATGGTCTGGAAGGAAATGCGGCCCTGCACCAGTTTCAACAAGGACAATTCGGCGCGCAGCTTGCGAAGAGACGCCAAATGCGGCGACGCAGCCCCTGGCGGCGCCGAAATCCTGATGCCTCGTACGGTTGCCGCAGGCGAAGGCAGAAGCCTGAAACTGATTCCTTCCTCGATCCGGACGGCATGGCCCAGAGCCGCCGACAGTTTCGTCTCGATCTCGGGCTTGAAACGGTCGGCATCGACGAACATCGGCGCGATCAGACCCAAGGCCAGCACGACAAGTGCGACGGCGCCAAAACCGATCAGCGGCCTTCGAAAGCGCTGCCGTTGACCCACGACGTGACTCATACTCGGACAACCTTGCCGGGATTCATGATGTTCTTGGGATCGATCGCCCGCTTCAAGGTGCGCATGACATCGGCGGCGGGGCCGAATTCGCGTTCAAGATACTGCATTTTTCCAAGGCCTATGCCGTGTTCGCCGGTACAGGTTCCACCCATCTCAAGAGTGCGTTCGACCATGCGCGATGACAAACGCTTGGCCTCGGCTAGATCCCTCTCGTTACCCGGTTCGATCAGAAAGATTGTATGGAAATTTCCATCGCCGACATGGCCAACGATGGCGGCTGTCAGGTGAGATTCGGAAATTTCCTTGCGGGTTTCCCCGATCGCATCGGCCAGACGCGAAATGGGTACGCAGACATCGGTGGTCAGCCCCTTCGAGCCCGGCTTCAGCGCCAGGGCCGCATAATAGGCGTCATGACGGGCCTGCCACATCTTCGTACGGTCTTCGGGGCGCGTTGCCCAGGTGAAACGCTCGCCGCCCTCTTCTTCAGCGATGGCGCCAACCATTTCCGCCTGCTCGGTAACACTCTGCGATGATCCGTGAAACTCGAAAAACAAGGTTGGTTTTTCCAAAAGCTCAAGCTTGGCAAAGCGATTGACCGCCCGCACCGACATGTCGTCCAAAAGCTCGATCCGCGCCACCGGAATGCCGCTTTGAATGGTCAGGATAACCGTCTTCACCGCCGCTTCAACACTGGGAAAAGCGCAGACCGCCGCCGAGATGGCCTCGGGAATGCCGAACAGGCGCAGCGTCAGCTCGGTGATGATGCCCAGCGTTCCCTCACAGCCCACGAATAGATGGGTCAGATCATAGCCAGCCGCCGATTTCTTGGCCCTGGAGGCCGTGGTGATGACCTGCCCGTCGGGCAGCACCACCTTGGCCGACAACACCGCTTCGCGCATGGTGCCATAGCGCACGGCATTGGTGCCGGAAGCCCTTGTCGCTGCCATGCCGCCCAAACTGGCATCCGCCCCCGGATCGACCGGAAAGAACAGCCCCTGATCGCGCAGGAATTCGTTCAACTGCTTGCGCGTAACGCCAGCCTCGACCGTAACGTCCAGGTCTTCCGGTCGCACGGCGATGATGTTGTTCATCTGCATGAGATCGATGCAGACGCCGCCTTCCAGGGCCGCCACATGGCCTTCCAGCGAGGTGCCGGTGCCGAACGCGATCACCGGCACGTTGAAGCGATGGCAAGCGGTCACGATGGCGCTGACCTCCTCGGTCGAGCGGGCAAAGGCGACGGCATCGGGCGGCGCAGAGTCGTGATAGGACTCGTCGTGCCCATGCTGATCACAGACAGCCGTGGAGACGGAAAGTCGATCACCCAGCAGCGTTTTCAATTCCGCGATCAGCTCTGGCGGCGCCTTACGGCGAAGAGGTTTGTCCATGCGCGTCACTCCTAAATCAATAGTCCGACCACGGCACCTGTCATCAGACTGGCCAGTGTGCCGGAGAGAATCGATTTCATGCCCAGCTCGACGATCTCGCCGCGCCTCGTCGGCGCCAACGCTCCCAAGCCGCCGATCATGATGCCAAGACTTCCGAAATTGGCAAATCCGCACATGCCATAGGTCATCAGCAGTTTCGAGCGCTCACTCAAAGCCCCCACAGGCAGATGGGCCATTTGCAGATAGGCCAGCAATTCATTCAAGACGGTCTTGACGCCCATCAGCTTGGCCGCCTGCATGACGTCGGACGCAGGAATGCCCATCAGCCAGACCAAAGGCACCATCGGCCAGGAGAAGATGCGCTCGAGCGACAGAGCAGATCCGGCCATATCAGGCAGCAAAGCCAGAACGGCATTGGCCAGATGCACCAATCCCACCAACACGATCAGCATGGCGGTGATGTTCAGCAAAAGGCCGATGCCATCCTGCGTTCCCTTGGAAATGGCGTCCATCGATCCCGCATACAAGCGTTCGGGCGGGCCCGCGATATCTTCCGTCTTGCTCTCGTCCGGCACCATGATCTTAGCCACCAGCACGGCCGCCGGAACGCTGATCAGAGAAGCCACCAGCAGATGACCGATGGGATCTGGAATGACGGATTCAAGAAAGGTGGCATAAAGAACCATCACGGTTCCGGCGATGGTGGCCATGCCGCCGGTCATGACGACGAACAACTCGCCCCGGCTTAAACGGTCGATATAGGGCCGGATGAGCAGCGGAGCCTCAACCATGCCGAGAAAGGCGTTGGCGGCCGAACTGACGCCAACGGCGCCGCCTATTCTTAAGCTTTTCTCGAGAAGAAAGGAGAACCCCTTCACCACCAGAGGCAGGATCCGCCAGTGATACAGCAAGGCGGAAAGCGCGCTCATCAACAGCACCAGAGGCAGGGCCTGAAAGGCCAGAACGAAGCTGGAGCCCGCCTGGCTTTCCGCAAAGGGCAGCCCACCACCCCCCAGATAGCCGAAAACGAATGAGGTGCCGGCCCTTGTCGCTGCCTGCAGGGCAGATACTCCCGATCCCAGCGCCGCGAAGACGGATTTCACGCCCGGAAACTTAAGCAACAGGGCGGCAAGGGCGATCTGAACGCCCAGGCCCGCCAGAATCAGCCTCAGCGAAACCTTGCCGCGCTTTTCGCTGAACAGCCAGGCCACGCCCGCCAATCCCAACAATCCTGCCAGACTTTGCAGCTGGTCCATGCCCCGTCCCTCTTTTGTGGCCCTGACAGTACCCTCTGGCGGTGCGGACTGGCAACGCTCACGCATTTCACGTTACTCTAATCCATGAGCCCGCTTGACCCCAGCCTTGCCCTGCTGACATTGCCAGCCAGCCAAAGCCTGCCTTTGGTGGTGGCCGTGCCCCATGCCGGGCGCGATTATGGGCCGCACTTTACCGCCTCCATCCTCCTTGGCGCGGATAAGCGGCGGATAACCGAGGATGCCTTTGCCGATGAACTGGCCGCCCTTGCCCCTGAAAGGGGGGCTCCGCTGCTACGAGCCCTGTTTCCGCGCATCTGGCTGGATGTCAATCGAGACCAACGCGAGTTGGACCCTTTGCTGATCAGGGATGAGTTGCCAGCAGGCAGCCTGCCCACCACCGCCAATGTCCGGGCCGGTCTGGGCGTGGTTCCCCGACTGCTGACCGGGGGGCGACCGATCTATTCGACCCTACTGTCCTTGGCGGAAATAGAAAGCCGTCTGGCTCTGGGCTGGCGGCCTTACCATGAGACCCTTAAGGCCTTGGTCGAAGAAACGAGGCAGCGTTTCAAGCACTGCATCCTGATCGACTGCCACAGCATGCCCACCAGCCGCGAGAGCGATCCCCCCGATATCGTCCTGGGGGATAGTTTTGGATCTGCCTGCGATAACCGCCTGGTCTCACTTGCGGAACTTTTTTTCAAACGGCTGGGCTTTCGCGTCATTCGCAACAAGCCCTATGCCGGTGGCTTCACCACCCGCCATTACGGACAGCCCAATCTGGGCGTTCATGCCTTGCAGATCGAAATCCGCCGGGGTCTTTACATGAACGAGCAACGTTTCGAGCCCTCGCCCGCTTTGCCTGAATTGGCAAGCCATCTGGGGGAACTTTTCAGGCAACTGGGTAGTGTTGAGATTTAAGGCTCATCGAAGCGACGAGTGGAAAAGGGCAAACATGATTCCTCACCCTGAGGAAGCCGCGAAGCGGCTGTCTCGAAGGGTGGGCGAGGGGAAAAAAACCGAGCATTGACAGATACTCATCCTTCGAGACGGGCCTTCGGCCCTCCTCAGGACGAGGTAAAACTCATGTCGGCCATCTGGCTCAATTCCACTTCAAACGCGAAGAGCCAGATAGAATCTATCCGGCATTCAAAGGCAGGGAAAAGTTAAAGCAGCAGCCCCCGCCGGGCTCGGAAACCAGCCATATTTTTCCGCCGTGAACTTCCACGATCCGCTTGCACAGAGCCAAACCAATGCCATAGCCGGGGACCGATGCCGGGGCGTCGCGTTGAAAGAGGCCAAAAACCTTTTCCCGCCTGTTCTCGGGAATGCCGATTCCATTGTCGTGTATCTCGGCAGCAATGCCGTCTTTCGATGCGCTCATCATGATGCGGACCAAAGGAGGACGCTCGGGCGAGCGGTATTTCAGGGCATTCTCAACCAGATTCTGCAGCAATCGGCGAATCTGATCGCGGTTGCAGCGACAAGGCGGCAAATCTTGCGCAACCGAAAGCTCGATCCTGCCGCCCAAAGCCAGGGCCTCGCCTTGCAGAAGCTCAACCACCTCCTCGGCCACGACCGACAAATCCGCTGGCTCGAAAGCCTTGGCCGTCTGATGCCCGGCCCGCGAGAAGTCAAGCAGCCCCAGAATCATCGCATCCATGCCCCGCGCACTCGTCATGATATGACTGAGGAAGTCAGCACCATCCCCGGTCAGAACCTCGCCAAAGCGGCGTTCCAACAATTGTGCAAAGCTGTTGATGCTGCGCACCGGCGCTCTTAGATCGTGCGAGACGGCATAGGCGAAGCTTTCCAACTCCTGATTCGAACGCGCCAGCTCTGCCGTGCGCTCTTGCACCTTTTCGGCCAGCGATTTGCGTTCGGACGCCAAGGCGGCCAAGGCCTGATGGCGGGCATGAAGGGCGCGCGCCAAAGAAACGGACAAGGCCAGCAAAGCCAGGATGAAGGCCAGAATCGTGGCAATCTGCCAGCGATATTCCTTCAAAAGGTCGGGCGGGCGGTTCAGAAAAATCGTCTCGGGCGGAAAGTTAGCGACATCGTCCCAACCCCATTTCGTCAACTGCCTCCAGTCGAAAGCAAAGCGCATGTGGGACGAGGATAAAACGGGCTCGCCCCTGGAAAGCGCCTGGACTGCTTTGCCGATATTCCGACCCACTTCCTCGATGCTGAGCTGATAGCCGCCGACCGACCCGCTGCCCAACAGGCTCTCCCACTGGGTGAAAAGCGGCGCGTTGGCTTTTTCCGTGATGCGCCGGGCGACCTCGAAGGGAACAAGATTGGTGCCGCGTCCATCGGAAAACATAAGCAGGTAATAGATCATGCTTTGCGGGGGAAGGTTCGAGGCGCGCTCGATCACCTCATCAAGCGGACGGTCGGCGATTTCCTCGACAACCAGACTGGGCGCCGTGGTCGCCACCGCGCGGCGGGCCTGCTCGAAGCGAGCAGCGCCGGTTGGATTTTCCGCCTCGCCGATAAGAACAATCCGCTTGGGCCGACTGAGCCGCAGCGCTTCCTTCAGCGATTCCTCGTGGCTTACCCTGACCGCCAGATCGAAATCTCGCGCCGATCTTGGCCCCAACGAGGCGATTTGTTGGTCAGTCAATTCCAGAAAGATCACAGGGCAATCGGCAAAGACATGCCGATTCTGACTGACCAGCCGGGCCGCAGGCAAGGCCCAGGCCACCACGGCATCGAATTTGACACCCCGATATTTCTTTTCGATCAGCGCAGCCACGCCCGCAATCGCGTTTTCCGTGGACAAGCGCGGCGAATCGAGAAATTCGAAATAGACATTGCTGCGCCCGCTCTTGTAGCCCAACTCTTTCTCGAGGCCCTGCTCAAAGGCGGCCTGCGCCGGCGGGTCCTTGCCGAAGCTCGAAATGACCAGGATGTTGAGCTTTGCCTCGGATGCAAAAGCCCCCTGCACCATGCTTAGGGCGAGAAGCAGAGCGGCGGCAAACCGAAGAAGATCAAACCGCAAGGGGTTTGGCATAGGCATTCCCGATAATCCGTTCCTTGAGGAACTGTTGTCTTATTCTAGCAAGATTTTTGTGGGTATGCGCTTCCTTTAGGAGGCAGAAAACGCATGGCCCAGGCACGTCTCACGCATAGGAATTGGACGCCGCAGACTGCTCGGAATTGATGATTTTACTTGATGCGCTATGACGCTGGCTGCAGTGCGAGAACAAGCAGTCATCGAGGGGATGACGCAACGATCTGGGTGGCATCAGAAGATGTGAGAATGAGGGGCTGAGGCGCACTCACTCGGGATTGATCACCTGAACTAAAGTTGCTTGCTGTGGCGACGGCTTTCCTTGGAACCGGCCAGGAAATTGACCGGGAGCCAGATTGGATTCCCGCGCCCTCTTCTCCTTGAACAAAAAAAGGGCCGCTTTTGACAGCGGCCCAAGTCTAGGGAGTAATTCCCCAGCGCACATAAGTCGCTAATATCGTTGATATTAAACGGTTTTTACCGGGAGGTAGCATACTTTGGTAGCATACTTTTGGGCCAAAGCCGTTCTTCCTGATTTGCCCGCAATGCGTTAAGATCGGCCCATGAACAAGATGCTCGAACGCGCCATCGCCCAAGCTGTTCGTCTGCCCGAGGACGAACAGGAAACCCTTGCCTCTCTGATGCTGGAAGAGATGGAAAGCGAAAGAGCGTGGGACGACAGCTTCGCCAAGTCGGAATCAAAGCTGGCGGCGATGGCAAGGCAGGCCAAGGAGCGCCACGCCAAGGGCGAGACGACGCCGCTCGTTTTCCCGGCGGATAAATGATCTCGCACGCCACGCCGGAATTCTGGGCGTGTTTCGAGAAATTGCCACCCCGCATCCAGGCCCACGCGAAAGCGGCTTACGCTTTATGGGCGGCTGATTCCCATCACCCCAGCCTGCATTTCAAGCCGGTCCCATCGGCGGGCGAGGATGTGTGGTCGGTGCGCATCGGCATCCACTGGCGAGCCCTGGGCACGAAAAGCGGGCCAGAGATGATCTGGTTCTGGATCGGCTCGCACTCCGAATATGACCGGGTGGTTGGATAACCACACAAAAAAAGGGCCGTGGAAAACCACGGCCCAAGTCTAGGGAGGAAACGTCCAAGAAAAGCAGACAAGGGAACGTCAGGGACGTCCGTTTGCTGCAGTGCGAAATATATAAGCGATTATGCTGCAGCGCAAGAGCGTTTTTGCATAGCTGATAAACAGCAGCCCTGAGAGGGGGTTAGCGAAATCATCTCAAGCCTTACACACCTTGGCCCGCCGGTTGCATGGCATACACAAACAGGATGACAGCCATGACGCCCCGCTTTGCCCTCTTCCTTTCCCTCTCCACGGCCCTTTTGGGCTCGTTTGCAACGCTTCAAGCCAGGGCAGAGGCTGATCCTTATGCTGTTTGCGCCCAGAACGTCGCCAGGGCCGAGAAGACCGAGGGCGTTCCCCAGGGGCTGCTGACGGCCATTTCGACCGTCGAATCGGGACGTTGGGACAAGGACAGGCGGGCAACACTTGCCTGGCCCTGGACCGTTACTTCGGGGGGCAATGGGCAATTTTTCGCCACTAAGGCCGAGGCCATCGCTGAGGTCCGGCGCATGAAAGGCCAGGGCATCCGCAATATCGATGTCGGCTGCATGCAGATCAATCTGCACCACCACGCCGAGGCCTTCGACAGCCTGGACGAGGCCTTCGATCCCGCCACCAACGCGGCCTATGCCGCCCGCTTCCTGCGCTCGCTGCACGATACGCATCAAGATTGGATGACGGCGGCCAGTCATTACCACTCGGCCACCCCGGAGCTTGGCGCGCGCTACCGCTTGAAGGTTCTGGCGGCCTGGAACGGCCAGGACGAGACGCTGTCAACCGCCTGGACCCAAACGGCCAATTGGACCTTGGCCCAGCCCGCCTCGGCCCCGGCCAGGGCAACCCCCCCGGCGGCTCAGGAACAGCCCTTGCACAGACAAGCCAATTCCAAGCCCGGCCTCAAGGTTAAGCCCCCCCCCTCTCTGCCCGCCCCCGTGCCCAGCGAAACTGTGCGCGCCGAGGCGCGGTCCTTCGCCCAGGCTTGGCGAGACGCCAGACTGGCCGAGTACAAAAGCCGCAAGGCGGCCCGCGGCGGAGTTTGATCAGGGGTGTGTCTTCGAACGCTCGTTCTCGGCGGCTTGAATGGCCACTTCCTGCGCCTTTCTGCGCTTCATAGTGCTAAGAAACCATAACAGCACAAAAAGCCCAACGAAGCCGCCCAGGATGTGGAACTTATAGGCACCCAGCCACTCGCCCATGGCGACCCCCAGGAAATAGCCACCCCAGGCAAAGGAATTGGCCCAAACGGTCGCCGCGATCAGATTGAGCACGAAATACTTCAGGCGCGAAACGCCGCTCATCCCGATCACGAAGGGGCTGATGTTGCGCACCCCATAGATGAAGCGAAAGGTGAGAATGAAGATCGTCTGATGGTCGCGCACCATGTGAAAAGCCCAGGCAATCTTCTTTTCCATGCCCGGCCAGCGCTGCAGCAAGGGCTGCCCATAGATACGCCCAATATAGAAGTAGAACTGATCGCCGACGAAACTGCCCAGCAGGGCGAACCCCATAACCAACCAGATATTGATGTTGTAATTGCCTTCCTGGGCCAAATACCCCAGGACGATAATAAAGGTCTCGCCTTCGAGAAAGGTCCAGATCACCACCACCGCGTAAAGGAGGTAGTGGTAGCTTTCAAGAAAGCTGCGGACGAATTGTGTGAACTCTTCCAAGACGGACCCGGTGACTCGTGTGGTGGTTTCAACGTTCCTGCGATCATGCGGCACCGCTTTCAGGAACGTCGAAACCGGAAACCACACGAGCAATCAAATGGTTGTTTATGCAATGTCGGCAAAGCAGGAGGCAACGTCAATGGAAGATGCTGGGGTAATCTCGATTTCTTTTCAGGGGACCAGGGGGAATGCGGAGGACAAACGAAAGGGGGCGCCCAAGGACGCCCCCCTCATTTATCCAATCGCGAGAAGCGACTAGAAGAGCTTCAGAATCGACTGTTCGGACTGGTTGGCCAGCGACAGCGAGGTAATACCCAACTGTTGGCGGGTCTGCAGAGCGAGCAGGTTGGCCGATTCCTCGTTGATGTCGGCGTTGACCAGCTTGGCAGCGCCTTCTTCCAAGGTCATGACCAGGTTCTTGGTGAAGTCCAAGCGAATCTGCAGCACCGAGTTGTTCGAACCGAAGGTGCTGGCCTGTGCGCGCAGCGACTTCAAGCCGGCGTCGACCTGGGCGATGCCCGATTCGACAGTCGCCGAGTCGGTCCAGTTGGCGGCCGTAATCGTCTGCATGGTGAGGCCCGAAGCGTCGAGACGGACGCCGGAGATGGTCAGCTTGTGGCTGGCGAATTCGTCGAAGGTGACGACCAGCGAGGCGCTGGTGCCGTTGACGAGGTTCTTACCGCCGTAGCTGGCGTCATAGGCCAACTGGTTGATCGCGGTGACCAGCGTGTTGTACTGGCTGGCCAGCTTGGTCTGTTGGGCGGTATCGGTGGTTGACTGGGCCGCAGTGGCAAGCGCCTTGGCCTGCTCGACCATCTTGGTGATGCTGTCGATGCCCTTGGTGGCCGATGTCAACTGGCTGATGGACTGGTCCATCGTGTTCTTGAGGTTGGCAAGGTCGGTACCGCGGTTGGACAGTCCGGCCGCCGTGAAGAAGGCCTGAGCGTTATCCAGCGAGCTGTTGACGTTTTTGCCGGTCGAGAGGCGGTTCTGAGTGCGCCCGATCAACGATGCCGTGTTCTGCAGGGACAGCAGGTTTGTGCGGATCGATGATGTAAGTGTGATGTCTGTAGCCATGATCGTTCTCCTGTTCTAGGTCAATTCGGTAGGCGGTTCTGCCTGCCTAGGGGATGCGGCACTGCCACCGAGAAAATAACACGGACTTCCCCTATCGCTTGCTATGTTAACACCCCCCAGGCCAGAGTCAATCTTTTCTGGGGGTCTGCTAACCGGGGAAACATTTCCCAACCTACGTCTAGATACTGTGGCTTGATTTGAAAATACCACTAGTAATAGACGTGTGTTGGGGCCTTTCCTGAACTAACTCCAAGTTTCACCCTGGAGGCTTAAAACTTCCTTACTGGCCGGGATTAAATATAGTCGGCCAGGCTAAGCTGCTGAATCCGGCCAAAAGCCGTATAGGAAACTTCCAGCGCGTTCTGCTGGCTGTTGAGAAGGGTGACGATCTCAGTCTTCTCGATGTTTTCCAGGTCCGACAGGCGCGATTCCGAAGTGGCCTTGAAGTTGGTCTGCAGGTCGATCGCCCGCTGAATCGAGGTGACATGGGTTTCGATGGTGTATTGCATGGTCAGCAGATCGCTGTCCAACTCGCTCGAGGACTGATCGTGCTGGATCGCATCATTCACCAACTGGATGACATCGCCGATCAGCGTGGGATTGGAGGTTTCCACCTGGCTCATATTGCCCTGGGCCATGATGAACATGGCCCGCATGAGCTTCTCGATGGCCGGGTCGTTGGCGGTAATGCCCGTCGTCACCGTGCGGTTCTCGTCGATCCGATGATCGATCTGCATGTTGTCGCCCTTGTAGTAATAGCTCGTTCCCAGGGCGACATGGCCGGAACGCGTGGTGGGAAACTGGCTTTGCGGCCTGATCATGACGCCTGGCGTGGCGACTTCCGTGACGGGAGCCGCCGTCAAGGTTAGAATCGTATTCGTTCCGTCGATCGAAGCGATTGTGTAGGCGGTGTTGTTCGAGTTCGTGCCTGAGAAGGTAACCCTGTCCCCCGCCGAATAGCCCGAGAAAGCCCCGGCATTCGCCGCCGTGATCGTGCTGCCGGCACTGCTGAAGGTGAGGTTGCCGGTGTTGGCCGCCGGAGGCGGCTGCATCGTGGCACCGCTCGACGCCACTTCGTTGACCGGGGCCGTGGTCAGGGTCAGGATGGTCTTCGTGCTGTCGATCGAGGCGACTGTATAGGTGGCGTCGTTCGAGGCCGTGCCCGAGATCAAAATCGAATCGCCGGCGGCGATGCCTGTGAAGGTGCCCGCATTGGCCGCGGTGATGGTGCTGGCGGCGTTGTTGAAAGTCAACTGCCCGGTGATCGAGGAGACGGTGGCCTGCTTGTAGGTGGACTGGAATTGCGTCAGCGATCCCCAGGTGATATCGATGGGCTTGGTATTGGTCTTGCCGCCGGAGAAGATGAAGTTGCCGTTCATCTTCTCGTTCATGAGCGACTGAATCTCGGTCAAATGCGTCCAGGACAATTGCTGAACCAAGCCCAGTGCATCGGGATCGTCCGCCCCCTTGGACAGGAAGGCGCCAAGTTCCGTACGATATCTGCCAGCGATGTCCATGACGGTCTTTAGCGAATCCGACATGATCTTCAGCTTGGTCTTTTGTGTCGTGTTGGTGCCGATCAGCCGGACAGTCTGGTCGTGCTGGTTTTCCAAAGAAACAAGATTGAAGGAATCGCGGGAGATACCTGCGTAATTCTGCGACTTCTTCTCGGTGTTGAGCATCGTATTGAGGTCCTGAAGACGCTTCTGCGAGCTCAGGAGCTGCGATAGCAGCATGTTGTCCGATGCAAGGCTTCCAACGCGAGACATTTCTTGCCTCCTTCGCTTAGCGGATCAGGTTGTTAAGAACTTCGAAGAGGTTCTGTGTGGTGCTGATCACTTTTGCCGCAGCCGTGTAGGACTGCTGGAAGATGATCAACTGCGCCATTTCCTCGTCGAGATTGACGGCGCTGACCGCCGCGTCCTTGACATAGAGACTCTCCTTCAAATTCTTCAAATAATCAAGTGTTTGTGAGTTGTTGTCGGCTCGGGTGGCCGTATCCGACACCACGTTCGCGGCATAGCCCTCGAAGGTAAGCGTCTGAACGGAAACATTTCCCGCAGTCCGGAAGGACAGGGTCGTGGTCATCCGCTCGGTAAAGGCCAGGGCCGTCGTGTTGTCGCCCGTTCCCAGATAATACACACCGGTATCGCTGTTGTACTGCAAAGCACCCCTGGACATCATGCTGGGGGCCGCCTTGATATCGTCACGCACTTCGATGACCGAGGCCAGGGTGGTGGCCCCCGCCTGCATCGAAAGCGAAGTCAGCAGCGTTCCCGCCGTCTGGGTCAATTGCAGCTCTTCGCCGGTATCCGATATCAAGCGCAAGCGGTAGCCCGCACCCTCGGGCACCATGCTGGCGGTAACACCGGTCACGGTCGTTGCGGTGACGCCTGAATTGACCTGGGCATTGTTGATGGCGCTGACGATCTGCGTCATCGTGGCCCCGGCGGCGATGGTGATCGATCCCAGACCGCCGATGCCGTTGGTGAGATCGCCCAAGCTCCAGGTTCCGCCGGCGGCGGCCGTCCACCCCCTGGATTGAATCGCCGATTCATAGAGATCCTGGGGCTCGTTGGTAACGAGGAAATCGTTGAGGCCCAGAAAATTCGAGAACCCCTTAAGCCCCGTTTCGTCGTTGGTGCCGCTGCCGTCTTTGTCGAAAGAGAGGGTGGAATCCTGTGCCGCGCCATGGAAACCCAGCGAATCGCGAAGTGCTGTGCTGCTAGGCACGATCAGCAGATCGTTGCCCGTGGTGGCATGGGTGACGCGGATGCGCACACCATCGCCGTCCGAGACGATGTTGGCGACGACCCCGGCCAGGGCATTCAGATTGGTCGTGATCGTGGCCAGGCTGTCGGTGGCCAGGACGGCGACGGGCGAACCGACAAGGGCACCCGTAGAATCGTAGATGGCCAGGTTGCCCGCCTGCCCCGGAATGCTGGTCGACCCCGTGAAAATGCGAGATTCAAGCTGGTCCGCCGACTCGTCGCGCATGACCAAACCAAGCGTGGTTGATTTAAGATTGATGTCGAACTGGCCGTCCGTGGCACTCACGGCCACTGTCGCCGAGGCGGCCCCGTTTGCCTGAAGCCATGCCTGGATGCGCGTGGCAACCGTATCGACCACCCAAGCCCCATTCACCGAAGCGCCGCCTGCCACCATCAGCGCATTCAGCGACGTGCGCGCCGTTTCAGTTCCGTCCGAATCGTAGATGGATAAGATGGTATCCCCGTCCGTGACCGTCATGGTCTGAACCGAAGAATCGACGAAGATGCGCGTGCCGTTGAACTCGGCCTTCAGGTTAGGAAATGAGGTGCCCTGGTTGTGGATGCGGTTAATCTCGCTCTTGAGCTGATATGTTGTCTCGTCCAGTTCCGCCTGAAGATTGGGAATGATCGTATCACGCATATCGATCAGCGCCTTCATGCGTCCGCTGGAAAGCTCGGACGTGATGTCATTCACGCCGACATAGAGCCCGGCGATGTCTCCGCCCAGCTTGGACATGGAAGACAACATCGTATTGGCTGGCGTATGGGACATGTTGACGGTGGCGCTGTCCAGGAGCGTCCGTCCCCCGCCGGAGTAGACAACGACCGTGTTGTCGTCGCGCTTGAAGGTGTGGATGTCAATGTATTCGCTGATATCTGACAGCGCCACATCCCGCTGATCCTCGAGATCGCCGATCTCGTGGCCGACCGCCTGCTCGCGCACGATGGTATCGTTCAAGTTCAGAATGTCGGAAAGCTTGGAATTGATGATCGTGACCGCGTTGGCGATCTCCTTGTCGGCATTGAGGCGCAGCGTCTGCAATTGCGCCGACATGCTGTTCAGGTTCAAGGTCATGTCCTCGGCGGCGCTGACGGCCCCCCATTGGACGCTGGTATTGTCGGGCGATGCCGCCAGGCTCTCCAACGACTGACCGAACGAGGCGATCAGGTGGCTGAAAGTCGAATTGTCGCCGGGCCTTCCGAACAGATCCTGGATGCGGTCGTAGTAGCCACTTAGGCTGTCGGACATCGACCAGTTGCTGGTTTCAGTCCGCAAATCCTTGCGAAGATTGTCATCCACCGTTCTGGTGACAGAAGATATCTGCACACCCGCGCCATGGCCTGCCAGGACGCGCGATTCGGCATTGACCGTTTTTCGCGAGAAACCTTCGGTATTGACGTTGGCGATGTTGTGCGAAATGAGGTCGAGGCTGCGCTGCGACACCAGAAGTCCGCTGATGGCCGTACTTAATCCAAGGGTCAGCGACATGGGTTTCTCCCGTCCCTGCTAGAGGGTCTTGTTCACTGAAACGGCAACGGAGGGCATGCCTTTGCGCCGCCCCGACCCGATACTGCCTTCGCGGTCATAAGCCACGCCGCCCGCCTGATGCTTGCGGGTGGCGTCGACCACTGCCTTCAGAACCCGCTGATTAGCCTCGATCGAGGCCTTCAACAGCCGCCCGTTGGAGCCAACCAGTTCATCAAGCCTTTTGGCCAGGGCCATCACCTGATCGCGCACCGGCTTGGAGAGGCTTTTCAGAGCTTCGCTGCCACCCGTCGATATCTGCTTCATGCCATGTTCGTAAAGCCTGGTGAGCGCGGTCTTGCGCTCCTGAATCGCTTCAATTTCCGCAAATTTGTGCGTACGAAGCGCCTCGTTCTCGGCTTCCAGAAGTGCACACAGATGCTGGGCGGCCTCGACCACGGAAATCAGGGCCTGCGAGATTTCCTTGCCGCTTTCCTTAGGCTTGGCTTCGCCGCCTGAGCCGGGAGCATCAGCCTGGCGCGTTACCGCGGCGCGCTGAAAGGATTGTGGAGCGTTCATGACCTCACCTCTTGCATCTTCAGCATATGTTCCTCGATCTGGCGGGCCAGCCCGATGCGGCCCGTCTTGGCCGTCAGCTTGGCGTATTCGTCCACCATGAAGGAACGGAAGGTCTCCTCGCCAGCGCCGCCGCCGAACACTTCGTCAGTGCCAACGCCTTCAAACATGTGCTTGTACATCTCGGCCATAAAGTGCGTTTCGAACTCCAGCGCCGTCTTCTTGATCTGCTCGGGCGAGACCTTGCCCTGGTTGACGGCGGGGCGTTGAGAACGCGCCTGCTCAAGTCCCAGATTGGCGCTGGCTGAAAGGCTGTCGAAGGCGGCTTGGGCGCTCATCACATCACCTCGATATCGGCCTGAAGCGCACCCGCCGCCTTGATGGCCTGCAAGATGGCGATCATGTCCCTGGGGCCAACGCCCAGTTCATTCAGACCCTTGATCAGGTCTTGCATGGTGACGCCGGTCTTCAGTTCGGTCAGCTTCTTGTCGGCCCCTTCATCCACCTGAATGTCGGTGCGGTTGACGGTGGTCGTCGTGCCCGCCGTGGCGAAGGGCGAGGGCTGCGAGACCTGGGGCGTTTCGGTAATGCGGATGGTCAGATTGCCCTGGGCGATGGCCACCGGATCGATGCGCACATTCTGACCCATGACGATAACGCCGTTCTGCTCGTCGATCAGAACGCGGGCCTGCTGATCGGGCTGAACGCGAAGACCTTCGATATCGGTCAGCAGGCCGACGACATTACCCTTATAGGTAGGCGGAACGCCGACCTCGATGGTGGTGGGATCGGTCGAGCGCGCCGCCGCCTGGCCCAGGAAGGAGTTGACGGCTTCGGCGACACGGCGCGACGTGGTCAGATCGGGATTGCGCAGAGAAATGCGCACCCGCTCCATCTTGCCCATGTCGAAGTTGATTTCGCGCTCGACGATAGCTCCGTTGGCTACGCGTCCGCTGGTCGGAATGTTCTTTGTAACGCTGGCGGCAGCTCCCGAGGCGCTGTAGCCGCTGGCCACCGAGCCCTGCGCCACGGCATAAATCTCGCCGTCGGCGCCCAGAAGCGGCGTTACCAGCAGCGTGCCGCCGGACAGGCTTTTCGAATCACCCATGGCGCTTACCTGAACATCGATGCGCGAGCCCTGGCGGGTAAAGCCGGGCAGCTTGGCGGTCACCATCACGGCGGCCACGTTCTTGGCCTTCAGCTTGTCGGTCAAATCCCTTGTATTGACGCCCAAGCGCTCCAGCATGGCGATCATGCTCTGCTGGGTGAAGGCCATGTCCGAGGCGTCGCCCGTGCCGTTCAGCCCCACGACCAGACCATAACCGACCAGCATATTGTCGCGAACGCCCTCGAAATCGGCGATATCCTTGATGCGCGAGTCGGCCCATGCGGGCGCTGCGCTCCCCATCATGGCAAAAGCCAGGAGGAGAGCGCGAAGCGAATTGCGGCAAGGTGCGAAGAGCGAGGCCATGGTCGTCATCCCGTGACGGAAACAAATTCATCCGCCAAGCCTCATGCGAAGCTCGTGCCAAGCTATCCCCTTTGAAATTAATGATGTTTCCACAGCGAGACGTGTCCCCTTGGGCAATAATGGCCCTAGTCGAGCGGCAAAAACTGCCCAGTGCGCAAGACCGCGAAAAAGCGCAGAATTCAATTTGTTTACGGCTCCTTAACCCCCTGATGCTTAAGGTTGAGACTGAGCCGTTCTCTAAAGGGCGGGAAAACGAGTCGTTGTTCAGGATCGTATTGATATGAAGGTTTCCGGCGTCGGCCCGGCCAACCCCACGACCAAGGCCCGCGCTGCCGCCAAGCCCAGCGCCAAGGGCGGGGCTGACTTCGCGCAGCATTTGAACGAAGCGATTGCCGGACCCCAAGAGGCCGGAGTCGTGGAATCTCCGGTGGCGGTCAGCGGGGTGGATGCGCTTCTAGCCGTCCAGGCGGCCACCGACGCCACCGACGATGATGCAAGGCGCAAGGCCCGCAAGCGCCTGTACGAACGCGGCGAAAGCATTCTGGCGCATCTTGACGAGTTGCGGCACGGGCTTCTGATGGGACATCTCCCCAAAGAGCGTTTGATCGAGCTAGCTCAGTTGGTTAGGGGTAAGCGCGACCAAGTCGATGACCCCCTGCTGGCCCAGGTTTTGGACGAAATAGAGCTGAGGGCCGAGGTCGAATTGGCCAAGCTGGCCCCCCGCGGCTAGCAGAATCCTTAAAATTCAATGATCTAACATTCGCAATTCCCGCTTGCGGGAGCGGCATTCGATTCATATAGTGCCGAGCCACGAAACGTCCCCCATGGAAGAAACGAGGACCAGGGATGAACGTCACGCTGCCGCCCGACTATCGACCTACGGAAAAAGAGCCGTTCATGAACGAACGGATGCGCGAATATTTTCGCCAAAAGCTGATCCGTTGGCGCCACGAGTTGCTGGAAGAATCGAATGAAACGCTGATGCATCTGCAGGAAGGCGGATTGCAAGAACCCGATATTGCCGACCGCGCCTCGGCCGAGACCGACCGCGCCCTGGAACTGCGTACCCGCGACCGGGCACGCAAACTGATCTCGAAAATCGATGCCGCAACCAAGCGAATCGACGACGGAAGCTATGGTTACTGCGAGGAGACGGGTGAGCCGATCGGCATCCGCCGCCTGGAAGCCCGCCCAATCGCCACCCTGTCGATCGAGGCCCAGGAACGCCACGAGCGCATGGAGCGCACCCATCGCGAGGATTAGGGCGTAAGCTCATAAATGAAAAGGGCCGGGGAAATCCCCGGCCCTTTGTCCTTCGGCCTGGAACTCCGGCCTATTTTTTCTTCTTGGCGGGTGCCTTGGCGGCAGGCTTCTTGGCCGGAGCGGCCGCCTTTTTGGCAGGCGCCACGACTGGCTTTTTGGCCGGAGCAGCCGCTTTCTTGGCCGGGGTTGCTGCCTTGGCGGCCGGTTTCTTGACCGGAGCCGCAGCCGCCTTTTTGGCCGGAGCCTTAGCCTGAACCGTCTTGTGTGCCTTGATCGGGTCCGAACCCATGATCTTAGCGAATTCCTTCAGCGCATTGGCATAGTCGGCAGCCTGGGTGATCTCATACTCGGCCTTCAGCCAGTGATCGAGGTCGCGCCCCGGTGGGCAACCCGCCTTTTCCCACATCTTATAGGCCAGTTCGCGGATACGATGCCCGGTCGTACCCTCAAGCAAGCCCTCGGCGATCTGCAGATTGAGGTTGATCAGACTGTCCAGAATGTCGTCGGTCACGCCATTGGCCACCTCAAAGGTTTTCTGGGCGGCAAATTGCGAAAGCTTGATCAGATTGTTGCGGATGTCCTTGGGCAACTGGCACTCGGGCCGCTGCATCAGAGTGCGGATAGCCACCCAGAGCTGAAGATTGCTGTCCAAGGCACTCGTCAGATCCGCCCCGCCCTTTTGGCGAGCCGTCGCGATCTGAACGGCAGAGCGGGCCAAGGCCAGCGCATCCTCTTCACCACGGGACAGACTGTCGATCTCAATCTTGGCCATCTCTTGATCTCCCAAAAAGTGCAGTTGCGTCAAAGATACCCCCGGACGAGAAACTCTAGACTATCAAGATTCCAGGGGCTTGTGAATTCTGAATGACTCTGGTGATACGGATGTGGGCGTGAGGCTATAACCCCACGCCCAGTCAGTTTAGACCTGTTTAAATCAGAAGGGGAAGATAATATCGAACAACTGCTGGCCGTAGCGCGGCTGCTGCAGGTCCGACAGGGTGCCCCGCCCGCCATAGGTAATGCGTGCCTCGGCGATCTTTTCGTAGGTGATCGAGTTGGTCGAATCGATGTCCGAGGGCCGGATGATGCCGGAAACGGTCAGTTCGCGCATCTCGTTGTTGACCCGGATTTCCTGCTTGCCCGCCAGCACCAGATTGCCATTCGGCAAGACTTGAATGATCACAGCGGCCATGGTGACGCTGATTTCTTCCTTGCGGTCGATCTTGCCATCACCAGTAACGGCGTGGGTGCTGCCCATGGCCCCCAGATTGGCTGCATTGGCCGCCGAGGGGAACAAGCGGCTCAACTGGGTTTCATAGCCCAGAAGGGTCAGGGCATCCGTGGTTTCGTTGTTGTCACGCGCTTCCGTGGTCTTGTTGTTCAGCGTCCCCTTGTCCGAGATGCTGACCTTGACGGTCAGGATGTCGCCAACCTCGCCTGCGCGGTTATCCTTGAAGAAGGCCCTGGCGCCCGGACGCCACAGAGAATTGGGATTCGTGCTGGTCGTCTTGGGGGCGGGCATGGGCAGGCTGACTGGACGATACAGCGGATTCTGCGTCGGATCGGTGATCTTCGAGGTCTTGGGCGCTTCGCCCACCTCGCTTAAGCGGTTGATCGCATTGCAGCCCGAAAGCGCCAAGCCTGCCGCAGCCAGAAGGAGCGATGTTCTGAATGTGTTTTTCATGATGTCCTCCAAGCTTTCAATTGACCTGACGCGCCCCTTGCGGGCGAACCGATACGACGCCCTGACTGATGACCGTGGCTTCCACGACATTCCGGCTTTGGGCGTTGGTGACGTGGATGATGTCGCCTTCCGATCCATCCTCGTTGGCGCGGCCCTGGGCGGTCAGCGTCATGGCGCTGTTGCGCACGATCATGGTGACGGTGCTGTTCTTGGGCACCATGATGGGGCGCTGAATGTCTTGCTTGCTGACCATCTGGCCGACCTTCAGCAGGCGCCGGGGCGCCTTGCCCACGATCTGGGAGGTCTCGGTCAGCGTGTCGGCGCGCACGGCGTCGGCGCTGATCTGCACGAATTTGAGATCGTCGGCTGAAATCGGCTCGTTCTGGGCGATGCTGCGGGCCAGAACGGGAATGCCGACCTGCGTGACGACGCGCCCGCTGACCTTGACCATCAGCGCATTCGGAACACCCGCCGGGGTTTCCAGCGTCGCCGTGAAGCGCCGCGAACGTTCGTCATAGGTCAGTGCGCGCACGGCCACCGTCGGCTTGACTTCGACGGGAATGACCAGGGCAATCGAGCGATTGGCCAGTTCGATCGCTGAATCGGCGGCGATTCCATAGGGCGCCAGGGCGGACAGAAGCGCGTTCTCGATCGTCTCGCGCCCCACGGTCTGTCCGGCGCGCTCGACCACGATGCGGTCATACTGCGAGGCCGGACGCCAGTTGACGCCTTGCGATTTTGCCATGGCGTAGAGCCAGTTGACGTCGAGCGTCGATCTGGTTCCGGGCTTAGGCGCGTAGGCGATGGGTTTCTTGGCCCTGGCGTCATCGAGATTGTCGAAAAGATCGCCCAACATCACCACGTCGCCTTCGACCAGGGCTTGGTCCTTCAAGGCCACCGGCGGCGATAACAGGGCCAGCTTGGCATCCTCGGCCTTGGCGGAAGCCACAGCCAGCAGAAGCGCTGAACCCAGAATAAGGATACGAAGGCTAATCATAACCAGTCCCCACTATTTGAGCTGCGTTACCGAGCCCATCATCTCGTCCGAGGTCTTGATGACCTTGGAGTTCATTTCATAGGCCCGCTGTGCGCTGATCAGGTTGGTGACTTCGGACACCACATTGACGTTCGACGTTTCCAAAAAGCCCTGCAACAACGTGCCGTAGCCAAGCTGCCCCGGCGTAGACACCGTGGCCTGCCCCGAAGCGGGGGTTTCCAGGAACATGTTGTCGCCGATGGCTTCCAGGCCCGATTCGTTGGCAAAGGTGGCCAGGTCGAACTGGCCGATATTCTGCGGCGTCACCTGGCCATCGATCTTGACCAGAACCTGGCCAGAAGCATTGATGGAAACGCTGACGGCATTGGCCGGAATGGTCATGCCGGGCGTCACCGAATAGCCGTTATGGGTCACGATCTGACGATCGGCGGACAATTGAAACGAACCGTCGCGCGAATAGCCGTAGTCGCCATTGGGCAGGCGGACACGAAAGTAGCCTTTGCCCTGCACGGCCAGATCGAGCGAATTGTCGGTGTTCAACATGCTTCCCTGCTCGGCGATCCGGTAGACAGCCGCCGTTCGCACGCCCAGGCCAAGCTGCACACCGGCGGGAACGATGGTGCCGGTATCCGACGAGTTGGCGCCGACGCGGCGCAGATTCTGATAAAGAAGGTCGTTGAACTCGGGCCTTCTTCGCGAATAGGCCGTGGTGTTCATGTTGGCGATGTTGTTCGAGATCACCTCGACATTGGTTTGCTGGGCCAGCATGCCCGTAGCGGCGATATTGAGCGATCTCATGGCGAGAATCCTTTCCCTGAAAGTCGTTAACGCGAGGTGCGGCCCAGCACGTCGATGGCCTTGCGCACACGATCGCTTTCGGAATCGATCATGCGCTGCACGGCATCGTAGCTGCGCTGCACTTCAATCATCTTGGTTACTTCAACGATGGGCTTGACGTTCGATTCCTCGATCATGCCCTGCACCACCTGAGGCTTGTCGACATCCTGGGGCTGGGCCTCGGTCTGAAAAAGGCCGCCCGAGGTTTTGCGCAGATCCTGCGGATTTTCGAACCGCACCACACGCAGCTTGCCCACCTGTCCGTTTTCAGTCGAAACCGTACCGTCGGCGGCAATCGTCACATTCTGCTCGTTGGGGGCGAAGAAGAAGGGCTGGTCGGAGTTGGACAGAGCGGGAAAGCCGTCCGCCGTGACCATTTGGCCGCTTTCATCCAGCTTAAAATGTCCATTACGGGTATAGCGAGCACCCTGGGGCGTATCGATCACCATGAAGCCGTCGCCGCGAACCGCGACATCCAGAGGATTGCCGGTATGCGTCATGGCGCCTTCGCTCATGTCGCGATAGACCGACACGTCCTGGACAAAGGACATTTTGTCGCCAAAGGGGCGATCCGCAGCCCTGGCCTTGATCACATAGTCGCGAAACATCATATGCTCGCCCTTGAAGGAGGGCGTGTTCATATTGGCCAGATTGTTGGCCACCGTGTCCATCTGCCGCCAAAGAGCTGCCTGGCGCGACAGGGCGATGTAAGAGGTGGTTTCCATATCCAGAGTGTCCCAATGACGGTTAGAAACTTGCGCAGGTTGATTTGCACACCCCGTGCCAACGCCTATCCACCTGTTTTGTATTGCTTTTTTATCACACACCCCCTGGCAGGGCGGCAGAGCTTGCAAGGTCGAGCCCCGCTTGCCGGGCAGTTCTTGCCGCTTTAGCGCTTCAATTGCTAAGGTGCCTGGAGAAACTTACCTCTTATTAACCCGCTCGGCCTTAGCATTGGGCAAGGTCAAGAGCGCTTGCCCCCATGGGAGACGATATGGTCCAGGATCTGGAAGAACATGACGACGGCGGCGGCGAAGAAGGGGGCGGCGGCGCACCTGCGAAAAAGGGCGGCTCCAAGAAGCTGATCCTGTTCGTGGCCATTCCCCTGGTCCTCGTCATGGGCCTGGCGGCCGGAGCCTACTTTACCGGACTGGCCGACCCCATTCTGGGTTTGGTGGGCATTGGCAGCAAGGAAGAGAAGCCGCATGAAGGTGCCCCGGCGCCGGGCGGCGCTCAGCCCGTGGTTCAGTCTGTTTTCTACGACCTGCCCGACATGCTGGTGAACCTGAATTCGCCGGGACGGCGTCAGAGCTACCTGAAAATTCGCGTCAGCCTGGAATTGTCCAACCCCATGGACCAGCCCCGCATCGAGCAGATGATGCCGCGTATCGTCGATAATTTTCAGGTCTATCTGCGCGAGCTTAGGGTCGAGGATCTGCAAGGTGCCGCAGGGGTTTATCGCCTGCGCGAAGAACTGTTAAGCCGCGTCAACGGGGCCGTTAAGCCGACCAAGGTCAATGACGTCCTCTTCAAGGAGATGCTGGTCCAGTAAGCCGGACCTGAACCCTCATGGCAGAAGAAGAAGCGCGCACCGACAAGGATGAAGAAGCCCTGATGGCCGAATGGGCCGCCATGGCCGGTGACGACGATGGCGGTGGCGACAAGCCTGCCGAAGGAGGGGGCGAAGGAGGGGGCGAAGGCGACGCCGCAGCCGCCGCCGAATGGGAAGCCATGCTGGGCGACGATGCCGGTGGCGCTGAGGGAGGCGGCGGGCGCGAATCGACACGCGTCCTTAATCAGGACGAAATCGACAGTCTGCTCGGTTTCGACGATGTTCACGAGGCATCGAACGAGAAATCGGGCATTCAGGCCATCCTGAACTCGGCGCTGGTCTCTTATGAGCGCCTGCCCATGCTGGAAGTGGTCTTCGACCGCCTGGTCCGCATGATGAGCACCAGCCTTCGCAACTTCACCTCCGACAACGTCGAAGTTTCTTTGGACAACATCGTCAGTATCCGATTCGGCGATTACCTGAATTCGATTCCCCTGCCAGCCATGCTGGCCGTGTTCAAGGCCGAGGAATGGGACAATTACGGCCTCTTGACCGTCGATTCGTCGCTGATCTATTCGATCGTCGACGTGCTGCTGGGCGGCAGACGCGGTACGGCCGCCATGCGCATCGAGGGTCGCCCCTACACCACAATCGAGCGCAATCTGGTCGAGCGCATGGTCCATGTCGTCTTCTCGGACCTGTCGGCCGCCTTCGATCCGCTCTCCCCGGTCACCTTCCGCTTCGACCGCCTGGAGACCAATCCGCGCTTCGCCACCATCTCGCGCCCCTCGAACGCCGCCATCGTCGCCAAGCTGCGCATCGACATGGAAGACCGCGGCGGGCGGCTTGAACTGCTGATTCCCTACGCCACCCTGGAGCCGGTGCGCGAGCTTCTGCTTCAGATGTTCATGGGCGAGAAGTTCGGACGCGACTCGATCTGGGAAACCCACTTGGCAGAAGAGCTGTGGATGACCGATGTTGACCTGGACGCCGTTCTCGACGTTCAGACCATGCGCCTGCGCGAAGTCCTGAACTTGAGAATCGGCGACCGCATCATGCTGAATGCGACGCCAGACTCGCTGGTCAATCTCCATTGCGGCGATGTCGAGATGTTCTTTGGCCGCATGGGGCGCAAAAGCCATCATATGGCCATCCGTATCGAAGGCCGGGGCTCGGCAGCCGAGTCCGAGAAGAAAAAGGCCGGAGGAGGGTCGTAAACCATGGGCACCCTGAGTATTGTCCTCGATCTGCTGCTCGTTCTCGTCCTGGGCGCTGTCCTGGCCTATGCGGTCATTCTGAACAAGCGGCTGACCCAATTGCGCGCCAATAAGGAAGAGCTGGCCCGCGTCATCAATTCCTTCAACGAAGCCACCCAGCGGGCGGAAGCCAGCATTCCCCGCCTGCGCAAGGCCGCCGACGAGGTGAAGAACCAGTTGGAAGAACGCATTGAAAAGGCCGTCAGCCTGAAGGACGACCTAGCCTTCATGATCGACCGGGGCGACAGCATGGCCAATCGGTTGGAAAGCTCGGTTCGCATGGCCAGGGGCGAAACCATGGGCG